>CAVYUL010000036.1:0-113598 GCA_963771405.1 Bryobacterales bacterium | reverse complement strand
CCGAATGGGTTTTCGCCGATGATTTCGCCCGGTCCGTCAATCGTCAGCGCCACAGCGCCGCTGGCGAATTGTTGGGTATTGCCGTATTCGTCGGTCACGCGCAGCAAGACGCGTGTGCAGTCGCTGCCGTTACCCAGCAGCGTGTTATCGTCTGGCTCAACCAGAAGCTTCGCATCCACTCCTTTGCCCGAATAGTTTTTGGTAATAACCAGCTTGCCGCCGATATAGCCTTCAATTCGTAAGTCGCCCCACGGATTTAGCGGCAGGTTACTCAGGTCCACCATAAACGGCGCGTACTTGAGATGAGGATAAGTCTTTCGGTCCGGATCTGCTTCCGTATGTAGAGCCCCGTCGATATAGAGTTTCAAATGCTCACAGTTTGAGCACACCGGCATAAGCCCCGGGCCGCCGGCTTCAGAGTGGTCGCCGCTCGACCAGTTGAACGCCGGCTCCAGCACCACTTCGTCGCTCGGCTCGCATTGTGATTTGTAGAATCCGGCCGCCGGCTTCGGAATCCGGAAGATGTCCGAAACGCCGTGATAGCAGATTCGGTCGCCTGAACCGAAGTTGCCATGCGTATTGTAATCGAACGCGCACCACCCAATGCCGCCGGCGTATTGGTCGTTCGAAGCAAGTTGGTCATGCACGCGCGCATGCCGGTGCATGTGTTCGGCGATGCGCTCTATTTGGTCGAACCGTTTGGTCGAGTAAGTATGGCCGACAAACTCGGTATTGAGATACAGCGGATGATTCGGCGGCCGAAGCGGAAAGCCGAAGTCATTCATCGTCATTACGTCTTCGAGCAGTTCGGTGTTGTACAGATAGCGGATCCCGCCCGTCTGGCGCGATGGGTCCAGTTCATGCGCAGTCTTGTTGGTGCGCGTATAGAAATCGTGGTTGTCCTGCGACTCATTGATCCGCACTCCCCAAAGAATGATCGATGGGTGGTTCCAGTCGCGCTTGATCATATCGCCGACATTCCGCACCGCTAAATCTTGCCATTCGTTTTCGCCAATATGCTGCCAGCCCGGAATCTCTTCGAGCACCAGCAGCCCCAGCTCGTCGCAGGCATCCAGGAAGTAGCGCGATTGCGGATAGTGCGATGTCCGCACCAGGTTGAGCTTCAGTTCGCGCTTCAGAATATAGGCGTCGCGCCGTTGCGGGCGTTCGCCAAACGCCCCGCCCACGTATGGGAAGGTTTGATGCCGGTTCAAGCCGCGCAGCTTGATATGTTCGCCGTTAAGCATGAAGCCTTTGGGCGTAAACTTGGCTTCGCGAAAGCCGATCCGCGTTGAGTATTCGTCGCTTCCGTACTTCACCACAACGTGATATAGCTTTGGATTCGATTAAGCTCCAAAGCTTGATATCGCCTAGGTTACTGAGCGTCAGCTCGGGTCCTGGCCCGGTTGCCGTAGCAATCACGTTGCTGCCGTCGCGCAGTTCGGCCGTGATCGTGCCGTTGCCAGTTACGTAGCAGCGCACTTTCACAGTTCGGTCCATGCTCATTACGTTTTGCGGTTGGGCAAACACGTTTTCGATGTGATCCTGCGGCACCGCGCGCAGCGAAACCTCGCGGTAAATGCCACCAAAGGTCAAGTAATCGATATTGCCGCCAAACGGTGGGATATCCGGCCGCTCAGAAGAATCGAGCTCAACGCTGATCGTGTTCTCACCCTTCCAGTCGAGATGCGGCGTCAGTTCGAACGAGAAAGGCGTGTAACCACCTTTAAATTCTGGGAACTTGTGCCCGTTGATCGTCACCGTCGACGCTGTCATCGCTCCTTCGAAGTCAACGAACACCCGTTGTCCTTTCGCCGAAGCAGGCACACGAAAATGTCTTTTGTATACCGAGACATATTCGTACGAGCGGTCATCAAAGCTATGCCAAGGAAGCATCATGTTCGTGTGCGGCAGCGTCACTTTGGTTAGGCCGGCATCGTCCGTGCTTTGGCGTCCGAAGAGCCAGTCGCGGTTCATCGGGTAAACACGCCGTCCTCCGGCGCCGTTTTGGGCGGAGGATTGCGAAGGCAATAGCGCAAGTCCGGCTACGGAGCCGGCAATAAAGTCGCGTCGATTCATAAAGGCATCTATAGAATACTAGAGGCGCTTAGGTTGAAAGTCCTCCAACTCGAACGAGTTTCGGACAATCGCCCGCAGTTCTTCGAGCGAGCCGATATGCCCGGTGCCCAAGGCTTGGGTCAGGGCGTTCCCTGCGGCCGTTGCCTCCGCAGGTCCGGCAATCACGGTGCGGCCGGTAACGTCTGCCGTCAGTTGATTGAGCAAGGCGTTTCGGGACCCGCCACCAATGATGTGGATCACTTCCAGCTTGCGGCCGGTTAATGATTCCAATGTTTCGATCACCTTTTTGTAACGTACCGCCAGGCTGTGCAAAATCACCCGGGTCGTCGAAGGAATGTCGGCAGGTGCTTCCTGCCCGCTCTTCTTACAGTGCTCTTGAATGCGCCGCGGGTGATTTCCAGGTGAGACAAATTCGTCCAAATCAAGCACTGTATCTATAGGCTTGGCTTGCTCAGCCGCTTCAGTCAGTTCCGCGTAAGTGAAATTTTGCCCTTCGCGCTCCCAGGCGCGCTTGCATTCCTGCAGCACCCATAATCCAGGAATGTTCTTCAAGAAGCGAATGCGATTTTGTACGCCGACCTCGTTGGTAAAATTAGCTTCGAGCGATGCGTCATTGATCACCGGCTCGTTCAGTTCGACGCCCATCAGTGACCAGGTTCCGGAGCTGATGTAGCACCAATTTTCGCCGGCGCGCGCCGGCACTGCCGCGACGGCAGACGCTGTATCATGCGAGCCGGTGGTGAAAACCGCTGTCTCCTGTTTGAGATTACAGAGTTCTGAAATGTATGGCAGTACCGGACCGAGATCGGTTCCGGGATCGACTAGCGGCGCCAGGAAACTCGCCTCGATGCCAAGCTTCCGCAACATATCGGTGGCAAATTGCTTTTTCACCGGATCATAGAACTGCGATGTGCTGGCAATGGTCCTTTCCGAACGTAGAGCGCCGGTGAGGAAGTAGTTGAACAAGTCCGGCATGAACAGCAGATTGGCCGTCTGGGCCAGCGTGTGCGGCATGTCGCGCTGGATGGCAAAGAGTTGATAGAGCGAATTGATCTCCATGAACTGAATGCCAGTCTGTTGAAAGATCTCTTTGCGTGGCGCCTTTTCGAATACCTGTTGAAAGGTTCCGTTATTGCGGGCATCGCGATAGTGGCGTGGATTGTCGAGCAAAGCGCCTTCTTCGCTGAGCAGCCCGAAATCGACACCCCAAGTATCGACGGCGATCCCATCCAACTGCTCAACGGTCTTCGCCGCCAGCCGGATGCCTTCGCACATCTCATGAAACAGGCGCAGCGTATCCCAGTACAGGCCGGCATTGAGCCGCACAGGGATGTTGGGAAAACGATGGAGCTCTGTTAGTTCAAGGCGATGTTCGGCCAAGTTCGCCAGAATGGCCCGGCCGCTCTCCGCTCCTAGATCTAAAGCCAGGTAACTTCGTTTAGCAGTCATTGAATGTTTGAGTATATCGAGGCGTTACTTCCATTCGCCATAGATCTGCGCCACTAAATCGTCAAGCGCCCGATCAGGATCGGAGGCAAGTAGCACTTCGCGATTGAAGGCCGTGAACAAGGGCAACGCGAACGGGGAAGGGCGGGGAAGGTCGTAGATCTCAAGCGGCTGCTCGTAGATGCGTTGCGTCTCCGCAAAGGCCCGCGGCGCATCGCATTGGTCTTCGAGCACTTCTCGCACCGCCTCGCGCACCAGCGGATGGTCGGGTTCGTGCTCAAGCAACGTCTTATAGAGGAGGCTGGCGTTCCAGCTTGCTGTGCGAGCAGGAACATCGCCGCGTGGCGTCCGTCTCGGCAACAGTTGGCCGATCTCGGCAATTCGCCGAAAGCTGGTGCCAAGAGTTTCGGTCGTCGCTAATGTCTGCCGCAGATCTTCGAGCCAATGCGTGGGGTTGAATGTTTGACGAAGTGTGTCGGCAGTCACTTTCATGCGGGCGTCCAAAGCAAGTAGAAAGCTGTGATCGTCAAAATTCGCAACCACGCTCTTGCCCTGCGCAATGCGCGCCGCGCACACCCAGGCGAGCGAGCGATTGACCGCACGGCCGCCTACGACGTGAACCAGGAGCAACATGCTGCGCCGCGTTGTGACGCGCTCTGCGAGTACTGGAGAATCAGTCGGAATGGGCAGCGCCTTGGTGTGATGTGCCAGGAATACGGCGATGCGCCCAGCGACGTTCGCGCCAACATTGTAAACGTCTTTGAGTGCGCGTATGCAAGCATCCGCTCCGCCTTCGTTCCAGGTGTCGCGTAGGAGTCGGCGTAGGCGCAGTTCTTCATTGGCAAGCTGCGTGGTCAAGGCCATTTTGTTGCCCATCCAACGCGGCGTCTTGACGGTTTCTCCTTGCGCCGCTTCGACAACAGCCGTGTTCTGGTGAATCCGCCTTACCCGCACCGCTTTGCCGCCCATAATGAAGGCTTCATTCGGCTGCAGCGAGGCAATGAAAGACTCTTCCACGCCTCCCAATCTTCTGTTGCGCGAAGAAACTACCTTCATTTCGACATCGGAACTGATGACGCCGATGTTCATGTAATATGTCCGCGTCGTTTTCCCTTTCGCGACGCGAAACCGGCCGTTTTCAAGCACAATCTTTCCGTAGGTGCCATAAGGCCCTAGCACTTTCCCTTGTCCGGAAAGATAGCGCAGGACTTCATCGAAGTCCTCTCTTGACAGATCCAGAAAAGGGCCCGCGCGCTTGACTACCGCAAAAGCTTCATCACAAGTCCACTCCCGCTCAATGCTCATGCCGAGCAGCACTTGCGCCAGTACATCAAGCGGCGCCGATGGGATACGCAACGCATCGAGGTGTCCCGCTCGCGCCGCCGCACGCAGAGCGACGCACTCGACCAGATCGGGTAGGCTCAGCGGGACGAGCGCGCCTTGCGCCACACCGTCGACGCGGTGCCCGCTGCGCCCCAGACGCTGCAAAGCCCGACTCACACCGCGCGGCGTCCCTATGAGCAGAACTTGATCGACACTCGAAAAGTCCACGCCCATTTCCAGACTGCTTGACGCGACAACGGCGCGCCAAGCTCCGGATTTTAACCCGTCCTCGATCTCCAAGCGGCGCTCGCGACCGACCGAACCGTGATGAACCGCGATCTTGTCTTCCAGATCGGGCAGAAGCACACCCAGCGCTAAAGCCAAACGCTCAACGCCGGAACGGGTTGTCAAGAAGATCAGGCTGCAGCGGGCATTTTCCACCAGGCGCGCCACCGCCGGCGCGATTCGAAACGGGTTGTAACCCGCTGCCGGAAGCCATTCGCCGGTAGCCGGCGGCTCGATTTCGAGACGATGCGCCTTGCGGATATCGACGCTCGCAACAGCGCAAGGCCGCGTGCCGCAAAGCAAACGAGCCATCGCTTCAACCGGCCACGCAGTGGCTGAGACGCCGATGCGCTGCAAAGGCCGCTTTATGCGATGTTCCAAGCGCTCTAAACTAAGCGCCAGTAGGGAACCGCGTTTGTTCTCCGCAAAGGAATGGATTTCGTCTACCACGACGGTCGCCGGGTCGAAGCCTCGCTCGCGCCACTCGGTTTGAGAAAGGATGGAACTCAGCGTCTCCGGTGTGGTCAGTAGAAGATGCGGGCGCTGCCGTCGTTGGCGGTTGCGATCTTTGAACGCCGTGTCGCCAGTCCGGACTTCCATACGAATCTGCTGCTTCGGCTCAAGATGTTGGTTGAGAGCGTCTAAAGCGGGTTGAAGATTGCGATGAATGTCGTTATCGAGCGCCTTGAGCGGCGAAACATAGAGAACAACAACTGCGTTGGGCAACTTATCTGTACTGGCGAGCGTAGCCAGATGCGAAAGCACGGAAAGAAACGCCGCCAGCGTCTTCCCGCTTCCGGTGGGCGCCGAAACCAGCGTGTTCTCGCCGTTCAAAGTATGAGGCAGCGCGCGCTTTTGGATCTCGCTCAAGCCAGGGTATTGGCTGTCGAACCAAGCCTGAAGCTGAGGATGGAATTTCTTATGCATCGGCAACGGAAGCTAGGTAGAGTTTTTCTACTTGCTCAATGGAATCGCAGTCTTCCGGACGCTTATCTTTCCTCCAGCGAAGAATGCGGGGAAAGCGCAGCGCATAGCCTCCTTTGTGGCGCGAACTGCGTTGTACGCCATCGAAAGCGACTTCCAGAACGATTTCCGGTTTCACCAGCATCATGCGGCCGAACTTCTCCGTCGAGTTTGAACGCAGTTGCCGGGTTAGGTCTTTGATTTCGGCATCGGTCAAGCCTGAATAAGCCTTGCCGATGTTGACGAAGTCATTCGCAGAACGAACGCCAAACGTGTAATCGGAAAAGACGGTCGCGCGGCGGCCATTGCCTTGTTCGGCCGCGGTAATCACGACATCGAGAGTTCCATAAGGACGTTTGAGCTTCAGCCAAGCCCCGCTGCGTTTTCCCGGTTCATAGAGGCTATCGGGACGCTTTAACAAGAGCCCCTCGTTGCCGCGTGAGCGCGCTTCAACGAAAAGCTGCTCTAAATGGGACTGTGATTCGGCCCGGTATTGGAGTGACTGAGTGAGTGGAAGTTCAGCCAACACTGCCCGGCGAATGCTGAGAGGTTCGTTCAACAGCAATCTGCCGTCTCGCAGAAGCAGATCGTAGGCCATGAAGACGACAGGGATCTCTTCGATCAGAGATTGATGCACGGCCTTTCTGGCCAAACGGCGTTGCAGAATGTTGAAGTTCAAGGCTCGCCCGTCACGCCAAGCGAGGAGTTCGCCGTCCACAATTCCGCTACCCGGCAATTTCGCGCCAAGCGCCGCGATGTCAGGAAAGCTCTGGGTCACTTCTTCCATTCCCCGCGAGTAGATTTTGACTGTTCCGTGGTCGAAGTGCAGTTGCGCGCGGATGCCATCGTACTTGTCTTCCACAAGCCAAGAGGAAGGCTCCGGCAGATCTGCTACCTGATCGAGCGGCTTGGCGAGCATGAAATCGGTCGGTTGGAATAGACGGGCTTCGATGGCGGTGAGTTCGGCCTGCCGTCCTGCCAGTTCGAGTGCGTCCTTGACTTGCCGGCTCAAGAGGCCGATGCGCAAGCCGCGGGTAATCACTTTGACGAAATACTTGAGAGTCAGCGGCTGATATTTGCGGAAAATCTCAACCAGCAAAGCCACTCTGCGAGCCGTATTAGGGGCTTGAAAAAGAGATTGATACAGGGCATCGGCTTGCCCAAGGCTCATCGGCTCACCAACAGCAATGCCGCGCAGCAGAAGGCCGATCGTTTCACCGGTGTCGCCCACTTGCGCGTAGCAAATGCTCAGCGTCTCTTTGTCCCAACCGCTGGCCACTCTTAGCGCTTCGCGCAAAACGCTGCCGCCGATTTTGAGTTCGACTTTCTCTTCCGTATCGAACAGCGTTCGGTTCGGCGAGGCTCGTGCCACTGGGCCGGTGCTGAGGAACTGAACCGCGAGCGAAAGATCCTCGTCACCGAGAGTTTGGAAATAATCAGCCAGGATCTTCACCTTCCGATTGCGGCTGGCGTGGCGTTGGATGCTTTCGCATACGGCGGCGAGAGAATCCATTCAGCCTTCCGCCTCAATACTGGTCGCGTCACTGGAACGCTGCGGCGCGGAAGCCGAGAATCCTCGCGTGCGCAGAATATGAGCGAAGGGTTGGGTATAGCCATGCACCACGTCAATATGTTTAGCTTTCGATTGCGTGACCAGGTTGAGGAGTTCATCGAAATCGGCGTGGTCGGAGTAGGGAATCAGTTCTTCGGCTCCCGAGCGGGTACGCGCGTTGGCGAGCGCCGCCCAACCGGATACATAAGCGATGCGAATATCCTTGCCACTGGTTTCAAGCGCCGAGCCGTGCGAGGGAACGACCACCAGTGCTTTGCCTTGAGTAGACCTGGCATCGTAAGGTTCCCAGCCATTGAATCGATAGCCGCTTTCCTGGTATGCGGGAATGAATCGAGCAATGGCGCCATGAACGGCTGTCGGAATACCGGCCTCACACAGAACATGAACGATCTCCTGCCCGCGCCCCAGCGCATAGCCGATAAAAACGGGGCTCAAACCATCGGCGAGACATTCTTTGGCGAAGCCGACAATCGCGGAGACAGCCACTTCGCGGTCGAGCAGTTTGTAAATAGGAAGGCCGAAGGTGGATTCGATGATGAGACGGTCGCATTCAATCGGAATAGTAGTTTCGCCTGCCAGCGGTTGACGCAGTTTGATATCGCCGGTGTAGACCAGGCGCTCGCTCTTGTATTCGATGAGTAGTTGCGCGGCTCCGAGGATGTGACTCGCCGGGAACGCTGTGAGACGCGCGCCGTTCCAATCGAGGCTCTGCCCAAATTCAATTGGCGCGCGCACTGGCTCCGTGTCGTTTTCGCCCATCCACAGACGCATGCGGTAGAACTCAAGCGTTTTGGGCGTGCCAATCACTGTTCCATGACATCCGCTCGCATGATCGCTATGGCCGTGCGAGATCCAAGTGCAGGCGCAGGGTTCGGTGTTATCGAGCCAGAGATCGATCTGGGGCAAATAAATGCCGGATTGGGTGAATTGAACGTCCACCGGGAAAAAAGGTTCTAAACGTCGTCGGCTTGAATCAGAGGGTCGGTTTCGTCGGCGACGCGCTTCTTCTCACCCATCAGATGCGCTTCGTACATCAGCAGGATCGAAAGAATACAAACCGCCAGGGAGCCAAGAGCCGGTACAACCATCAGATATTCGACGCCAAAGAATTGATCAACGTAACCAAGAACCCACGGTGCGCACATGGCGCCGGTGATGGCAATGGATACGGTGCCATTCCAAAAGCCGGGATGATAAGAAAAGCGATCATCCAGACGTTCGGCGATCAAGGGGTAAATGGGTGCGTAACCCGCTCCAATGATGGCAACGGCGATCAACGCGCCCCAGGCAGTTTGCGCAAAACTCAAAACAATATAGCCCACCATAGCCAGGACGATGCTTCCAAGCAAGAGCCTGCGGTGGTTGAACCATTCGAGTAAGGCTTGCGCAATCAATCGGCCGAAGATTAACGCGAAGAAGTAGAACGCGAGAATGCCGATCGCGTAAGCGGGATTGATGCCGAAGCGGTGGATGAGAAAAAGCGGCAGCCAACCGGCGATCACCCATTCGTTGCCGAATTGAAAAAAAAGGAGAAGACTGAAAAGCACGGTAGCGATGCTGCGCAGATCGGCAAGCATGGCTCGATGCAAATCTTCCTCACGCTCGCCGACTGGCCTCCTGGCAACGGAAAAGCGATTGGCGAAGAATAAAAGGAAAAACAGCCCGGGAATGGCAGCGAGCAGCGCCATTTCCAATTGCAGGGGCGCGACTTGCAAACCGAAGATGTCCACCGCGCCGATCGAATACGTGACTGCTGTGGAAACAGTAGAAACGAGACAGCCGATGCCAAGGAGAGAGCCAGCCACGTTGGCGGCAGCGGCGGGAGAATCCGCAAAATAAGGTTCAGAGGCGTAGAGCAGGGCGGTGGATAAGCCGCCCGCTGCGACGCCGACTAAGCCACAGCCGATGATGCGGTAAATGGTCAATACCGGCGGGCCCAGAACTCCAAGCGCGCCAAGGCTTAAGGTGGCAAGCCCGCAAGACAACAACGCCAGCGTGCGGAGCGGCATCCAGCGGACCCAACTTTGACCGACCGTGGCGGCCAGTACGTAGCCAATGCTTAGCGCAAGGAAATGTAGCCCTATGATTTGCGGCTCGACATCCACATGGTAGTTCCAAGCCACTACCAACGACCCCAGGAGGCCGATCAACACTCCTAATACCAGAAAGCCGCTGAGCCACAAAGGCGAGCGTTCCGAGTAGGTCGCACTCGGATCGATTTCTTCTTCAAGATTCATTTGACACGATCGTGAACAGTTTATACAATCGAGACATCACTGAGAAAGGAGGTGGTCCAGTCGAAATGAATTCTGGTAGTAGTGACTGTAGCATACATCCCACGCGCGAGGTGGCCGACTCTTAAAGTCGCCGTTCGTACGTTCAGGTTTCGTTTCAGTGACGAGGCCGCAGTTCCTGTGGACCGGTCGCCGTCGCGCGTAACGTATCTAGAGTAATCGTAAAGCCCCAACTGCGAGGTCGCATCGCAACTCACGGTTGGGGTTTTGCGTGTTAAACTAAAGAGATCTCACCGAAAGGAATCCAAGAAAGTCAATGAAAGCCGGGATTCACCCTGCCTACGATAACGTGAACGTGATCTGCGCATGCGGGAGCTCCTTCGCCACACGATCGACCCACAAGGGCGATCTGCGTGTCGAAATTTGTTCAAGCTGCCACCCTTTCTTTACCGGCCGGCAAAAGCTGGTTGATACGGAAGGCCGAGTCGATCGCTTCCAGAAAAAGGCTGCCAAGGCGAAAGAAATGCAGGCGCAGAAGAAGGCCGCCACCGAAGCCAAAGCCGCACGAAAAGTAGTTCACTAGGAAAGAATAAAAGTAGAGTAAAGACCGAAGGCTAGAGCAAACGCTCAAGCTTTCGGTTTTTGCTTTTCTTGGCGCAGCTTCGATCCCGCTGGTCTACGAGCAGCTTCGCAAGTTAGCCGCACGTTGCCTGCGGGCGGAGCGTCCAGAGCATACTTTGCGCGCCACGGCGTTAGTGCACGAAGCGTACATGCGGATGGCGGACGCAGGCGGCGCGTGGCAAGACCGGCTGCACTTTTACGCTGTAGCAGCGCGGGGTGATGCGGCACATTCTGGTAGACCATGCCAGGGCGGGGAAGCGCGAAAAACGCGGCTCGGGCGCTGCGCATATGTCGCTGGAAGAAGCGGCGCTCGTTGGGCCTCAATCGGGCCTCGGCATTTCAGAACTCGATGAAGCCATGACGCGCCTTGCCGCTCACGACGAGCGCAAAAGCCAAATTGTCGAACTGATTTATTTCGGCGGGTTGACGTACGATGAGACGGCGGAAGTGCTGGCGATATCGGCGGCCACCGTGCATCGCGAATTGAGAATGGCCAAGGCTTGGTTGCAACGCGAGCTCTCTAGTTCGCCTGCCTGACTGATGAAATGACTGCTGCTCCCGCTCCGGACCCTGCGCGCTGGCGGCTGCTGGAAAGTCTGTTCTACCAGGCTGCCGACATGAACGAGCGTGACCGGGTTGCCTTCCTCGATAAAGCTTGTGGCGATGACTCGGCGCTGCGACGTGAAGTTGATTCGCTGTTTGCCTATTCGGGCAATACCGGCCCGTTGTTGGAACAACCTGTGGTGCAGGCTGCAATTCAATGGGCGGCCGCCAGCTCGGGCAATATTGGCCCATGGAAAATTCTCGCGCCCTTGGGCGATGGCGGCATGGGCAGCGTTTACGTGGCGTGCCGGGCTGACGAGGCGTACGAACAAAAAGGCAGAAGAATGGCTGCGCGGCGCCAAGGGCGAGTTGGCCGGCCATCCGCGAGTTCCGTTTCGAAAAGATGTTGTGGCGCAGCTAACCTCGATTGCGCACCCGTAAAGCGCGCCCGCCAAAGAAAACCGCCGGAACGTTGCTGCGTCCCGGCGGCTTTTGTGTTAAAGCTTTGAAGGTGGGTTAGTCGCCCATGGCGCCGACTTCTTCCTGTTTGCTTTCGGTGGCAGGTTTTGCGGCGGCAGCCGGGGCGGAATTCAGCAGGCCATCGAGCGGCACGAAACCTTCGATGCGCTTTTCGCCGAGAACGTGTTCGCGATAGAGGCGAGCCATTTTATCGTTTTCGATCTTTTCCTTGAGGGCCTGATCGCGCTTGCGAGTCTTTTCTTCGCGAGCCGTTTTGGCAATGCCTTTTTCATCGAGGTCATGCTGCCGTTCGGCGTTAACGTGCGCTTCAACCAACACAAGGTTGTGTTCTTTCGTGGCTAAAGGCACTTGCTTGTTACCGGCAAAGATTTCGTGACGGCCCTTGTCTTCGTACCACTTGGTAAGCGTGGCGGTCATGTGCATTTTTTCGATGATGTTGCGCCAGCCCACGCCCGTGTTGTAGGCGCAGAAGGAAATTTCGCCTTCTTGCGTGGCGTAAGGGATGATGCATTGTTCAGTGCGGCGGAAATCGTAATTGAACAGATCCTGGAACCACATGCCGGCGACGAACAGGAAGTTCCAACGATCGGCGCGCCGCTTATCGATATCAGCGCGAGTACGGTCGCCCGTGACTTTGCCGTAGGCACCTTTTTGCGCTTTGCGGCTCATGCCGAAACACTTGTCAAATTTCGCCATCAAGTCGCTTAGCTTGAAGTGGGTGGGTGAAGTGAATGGATCGTAGTTGCGCAACAGAGCAAGGCTGACGCCGAGAACCGAAAGGAAACGGCCGCGGGCGGCGTCGTTCACCTTCGCAATGTCTTTCGCCAATTGATCGGCGTGCAAGAACTTGGTCACCGGAACGTATTCCTTGGTTTCCTTGTCGCACATGACGGCCATGCCGATACCGCAATTCGGGTGGCAACCGCAGCTCAATTGACCCCAATCGGCTGACGGCCCGTGAATCAGGTCGGCAAAGTCGGAAAAGGTGCTCATGAAGCTGATGGGGAACCAATCGCGAACGGGTTCGCCGATACCGATTTGGTTCTTGACGTCGTGGGCCAAGTGCGAGAGAGTGTAGCGCTGCGCGGTCCGGCGCTCATCGGTGACGGCTTCGTCACGGCCCGTGAAGGAAACGGGCTGGAACGAGAGGAATGGAATCTTCTTCGGATTGTCGAGCGCGAATTGCACAACGTGACCGACTTGTTCGTTGTTGACACCGTTGATGATGGTGATCACCGGGACGATGTCAACGCCGTTGCTCCAGAGATTTTCAATGGCGCGGAGCTTCACGTCGAATAAGTTGCCGACCGCACGGTGAGAGTTAGCTTCGTTGCCGATGCCATCGAATTGCAGGTAAGCGTAACGAAGTCCGGCTTCGGCCGCCTGTTTGCAGAATTCGGGGCGTTTGGCAAATTCAATACCGTTGGTGGCTGCCTGGACGCTGTTAAAGCCAACCTTGCGGGCATAGCTGACGGCGTCGAGGAAGTACGGCGAAAGAGTAGGCTCGCCGCCGGAGAATTGCACTGACATTTGGCGGCGCGGCTTGATGGAGACGGCGTTATCGAGCAGGGTCTTGATGTCTTCCCAGCTCAATTCATGCACGAAACCAACCTGATTGGCGTCCATGAAGCACGGGTCGCACATCATGTTGCAACGGTTCGTGAGATCGATGGTAAGAACGGAGCCGCGGCCGTGGGTGATGGTGCTGCTGCCGTGGTTGTGAAGCTTTTCGTCGTTATGAGCGCGGATGTCGCGGCCGGGGAAAACGTCTTCCAGGTGCTTCGAGAAGGCCGGATCGATCGACATCAAATCCTCGAACACCCCGTGCTTCGGGCACTCTTTGACCATCAAGATCTTGCCGTCGCGCTCAATGATCTTGGCTTTGATTTCGCCGACAGGCTCGTTGAGGAGGATTTTGTAATCCACTTCGCCATCAACGATCTTCTGGCGGATTTCCGGAATGCAGCGGGGGCACAGCGAATCGGTCTCGCGCGGCCAGCCGAGCGGTGGCTTGGCTTTCTCGTAGCTCTTCAGAAGAGGCTTGTCCGACCACTTGGGCGTGAAAGACTCGTTCTGATTGACTTGATTGACCCGGTCAAAGACCTGCCAAGCGGCGTTTGCGCCGACGGTGACCACTTTTTCAACGTACTTGATGGGTTTATGCATGTCGTTTGCGACCTTGAGTGTTTATTCGAGCTCCGCCAGGCATACCGCGCCCGGATTTCACAAGTATAAGTGGGTTGCAAGGTGTTGAAAACGAAAAGAAACCGAACAGCGCGGATTGCGGGTTGTATGGAGATTAATCCGGCTGAACAGGGTATACGCAAAAGTGCTGCAACTGGTTAATTTTTCAGGGGTTTGGCGGAAAAAGAGAGGGCAAATCAGTCACCACCATCGATCGGTTGAATTGGATCTGGAAGGCTTCGGATGGAGGGCCAGTTGATTCGTCAACGCACTTTCTTTTCCACCCGATTCGGACGACAATCAGTGTAGCGACCGAAAGGAAGTGGCTCCGACGCATTACCAAAAGGTCGCCTTCTTGAAGCGAGGAGGTCCCAATGAGCCAACAAATTAAGCATTTCACGCTGATCAGGGAAGCCGTTAGCGCTGCCGGCGTTGGCACTGCGGAGAGCGTCCGACTTTACACTCAGTCTGTGGTGGATTCGTTTCTCCAGCGAGGCGCGTTGAACGAGTTTCTCACCTCGGCCGTTTCAAATGCCGAATATTTATTCCGGCAAGGAAAGCGGCTCGGGATTGACGAAGCCACTCTGGTCGGCGCTCTCAATCGCCTAGGCGACGAGATGGGTTTGCCGCCTTATGGCAAGACGAGCGCGCTGGAGGTTCGGCTGTTACGGGCAACGGTGGCGCACGCCTTACCTGAGATTTTCAGCAACGGGTCGGCAGAGTTGAACGAAGAAACTCTCGAAGCTCCAGCGGAACAATCTTTGTCTCCCGCTGAGGCTTTGTATCTAACCGGGACACTCGTGCGTCAGAAACTTTGCAATCCGCAGTTTCAGGTGACCGAAGAAGAGTTGCGGGAACGAAACGAAAAATTCAGGACTGTCAGTCGTGATCAGATCCAAGACCGAACAACCCGCAACGGAATCCGTTCAATCCCGGAGACCGAAAGAGGACGCGTGATCAGGACATCGTTCCAGCGGTACTTCACGGATTCAAATGGTTCCGATGCTGCGGTAGCGGCCGTTGGGGCACTTCTAAATCAGGCTGGAATTTCATAGCCTGAGTCACATGTGTTTTTCAGCCAATGCGCGTTCTTGTGTCATAGAGAGCGCCCGCCATGGCGATTTAAGTGGTCTGACGCGCGCTGGCGTCAGATGCCGGCTTGCGTAGCTTCGAAAGTGAGATCGTTCTGAAGGATCATTTCGAACTTGGTGCCGGGATCGATCGCGAAATCTCTGGGGTGACGTGAGTTTAGTATCGCGATCACCGCGACCAGCACTGCGCTTCCGATGGCAGCGCCGATGATGGCGTTTCGGGCATTCTGAAAAGAGGCAGGCGGCCCCGGGAGCGTCGGCGTGGGGACTGTTGTTGTCTGAAAGCCGAACGCGCCCACGGGCAATGGTTGTGCGGCAGGTGGTTCAAGGCGAGCCGATGCCTGGCCGTCTCCGCCTTGCACGGTGTAGCCGTTAGCGAAGAGCACGCGGTTGAAACTCATATGGAATTTGGCCTGCGTGGAGCGGGGTGTGATTTGATCGAGAGTCCCTTCGACGAAGGTGCCGGGAGGGATCACGACTCGGCCGTTGACGGCCACTGGGAAGGCGGTTTGGGCGCGAACCACTTCGCCGCGGCGGGAGCCACGGGTGCTGAGCTTCGTAATGAGTTCCAGTTGTATATGCGTTCCAGCGGGAACGCTCACTAAAGGACCGGAGAGGTTGAGAGCCTCCTGGGACAGCGATAAAGCCGGCAAGAGTAAAAGGGTTGCTGCGAATCGAATGTAATTCATAAAAAACCTCCGTTGTTGGTTAGTTGAAAAGAACAGTAAAGGGCTGGCCCTTGAATTGGACACCCTGGAGATTCGTCATTCCGTTTGCTGCGGTCTGCTGAATCAGGCGCGAGGAACCAGCGGTGGTATCGGTTGCGACGATGCGCACTGTCACATCGCCGGCATATTGTGGACCGGTCAATTGAGCGTCTACTGTGGACGCGATTCCATTCCATTTCAACTGATAGCGGCCCTTGGGTAGAGTGCGCCCACCGATCTGAAAAGCCGTTTTCATAGTCAGGGAGCCGTGGTGCGGCAATGGCTCGCTCAAAACGACGGGTGGTGCGGGGCAGGCAACTCCCGGGGTACCCGGTGAACCTCCAATGACAGTGGGCGGCGTTGGATCTGTGCCTGGAATGACGATGTCGGGTTGGCCTGGGCCGCCGGGGATGACGGTGGGTGGTGTCCCAGAGGTTCCCGGGATCACGATCGGATCTTCTCCCGGAGTCGGTGGAATGGGGACGCAGCGGGTGGAAGAAGAGCCCCAAGTCATGACGGGCGTGCGGACAACGGGCGGCAGTGGACCGAGGAGAGTCAGATCTGCGCCGAGCTGGAAATCGAGATCGTCGCCGTGATCGAGCAGGAGATCGCTGCGTTTAGTGACCGCAATATCGGCGGTCGCAAAGCTGGCGGCTGTATCGGCCTGGTTCAAATCGACGGCATAACCGTTGGAGAACACCAGAGTCGTGAGGCGCATGCGCAGTTCAGCCTTGCCGGATAAGTTCGTGGGCAGGATTACGATATCCACAATGCCCCGAGCTTTCGTGCCGGGCGGGATCATGATCTGACGGTTCGCGGCGACCGGATAATTGACCTCGCCATAAACGCCGGTTCCGGGCCGCGCATTGGCCGTCCAAATCGGCGCAGTCAGAGTGACAAGGATGTGATTGCCGGCGGGTACAGTGAGCGTTTGGGCGCTGAGCGCGGCCGCAACGGTTATTATTGCGAATCCAAGTCGTTTCACGGTGAGCCTCATACACTCACGTGCGGAAACGGCTGAGATTTCTACCAATGGTTTGCGCGAATATTTTTATTCGAGCCCAGGCGCGCTATAACTGAGCAATATCCCCAATAGTGGCCTTTACGGCGCAGATATAGTCGTCGGGATGAAGTAAAAGTTGAGTGCCGCGGACTCCGGCGGAGACAGAGATCCGGTCAAAGAGAATCGCCGTTTCATCCACGTAAACCGGAAACTCTTTCTTGCAGGCAAGCGCGGTAACGCCGCCGCGAATATAGCCGGTAAGCGGCTGAACTTCTTTAAGCGGAACCATTTCCATCTTGCGATCGCCGGTGAGTTTTGCCAGAGACTTCAAATTTAGCTCGGCATTCGCGGGAACGACCGCCAAACAAACGCCCTGACGGTCACCTCGCACAACGAGCGTCTTGAAGACTTGTTCAAAAGGAAGGCCGATTTTGGCTGCTACCGTTTCGGCGCTGAGGTCATCCAAATCGACTTCGTACTCGCGCAACTCGTAATTAATCTTCAATTCGTCGAGCAAACGAGCGGCATTCGTTTTCATTTGAGAGGATAGAGCTAGGACAGTTTTCATGCTACAGCGAGAACGTGAACGCTGTAAGGCAACTCTTTCACTTGGCGGATCATTCCCAGTTTCGACGCCATCCGCGCTCGAACGGTTTTCGGAACCGTATGCCGGCCACGGCGCGTTTTCTGCGGCAGGCGGCGCCCGCTTTCTTTCGGGAGATTTCGAAAGAGTATGCGCGCGAGTCTGTGGCGGCGGATTTCACGCCCCAACCAAATCTTTGGAGCGATGTTGGGCTGCATGCGGCCTGGTTAGGCCACACCACCGTGCTTCTCAAAGTGGATGGGTTTACGATTCTCACCGACCCGGTTTTCAGTGCGCGGGTGGGCGTGAGCATTGGCCCACTCACGGTAGGCGTTAAGCGGTTGGTGGATGTAGCGCTGCCGGTGGAATTGTTGCCGCCGATTGATCTGATTTTGTTATCGCACGCCCACATGGACCACTTCGATTTGCCCAGTCTGCGGGCGCTCGAAGATGCGAAGACGCATGTGGTGACCGCAGCCAACACGTCGGATCTGCTGCGGGCGAGGCGCTATGCGCAGGTGCGCGAATTGCGCTGGAGAGAATCCGTCCACATTGGGCCCGCCAAAGTGACAGCGTTCCAGGTGCAACATTGGGGGGCTCGGATGCGTAGCGATACCTACCGGGGTTACAACGGCTATGTGATCGAAATCGGGAACCGGCGGCTTCTGTTTGGCGGCGATACGGCTTACACGGATTCGTTTAAGACGGTCAGAACTTCGCAGCCGGTCGATTTAGCGATCATGCCGGTGGGTGCCTACAACCCCTGGATTCATGTTCACTGCAATCCGGAGCAGGCGGTCGCCATGGCGAATCATGCGGGCGCGGAGTACATTTTGCCCGTGCATCATCAGACGTTTCAACTCAGCCGCGAGCCAAAGCTAGAGCCCGTGGAACGCGCCTTAGCCGCGGTGGGTGCCGCCACGGAGCGCATCGCTCTGCGCTCCATTGGCCAAGAGTTTCAACTGCCTTAGTTTTGCGGGCGAGCCACCGGAGTGGCTGCTTGATCGCCGGCGGCCGGCGGCGTTGCCGGTTGCGCGGTTGCAGCGGCGGCGGCTTCGCGATCTTTTTTGTCTTCGCGCACCAAGTGAATTTCAAAAGGCGTGATTTCGAAGGGCAATTTGTCGCGGGCCGTCAGGCGCTGGTCCGCCGTGGTCTTGATCAGGCGTATGCTGTCGCTCCAGGGGTCCATACGAATATGCGAGCCGATCGGCAAAGCAGCGATTTGATCTTTATCGCGTAGTTCAAGCGTTGGAGATTGTTCCATCAAGCCAGACATTCGCAGGTCTTTCCTGTTATCCGACATGCGGTTGCCAATGAGCGGCTTGATCAAGTGAGGAACTTCGTCGCTTCGATCGGAAAGCATGCGCAGGAACAGGCCAACTTTCGTCAGGCTGTCTTTATACGGCGATTTGCGCAAGATTTCGATAGCTTTGGCATCCGCTGCCGCCTCTTCGTTGCGGTCGCGGCTGACTTGCACGTGCTTGGCGATGGACGGATCGTCGAACAGAAGACGATCTTCGAAGGCGTATTTCGTGGACATCGGGTGGCCCAAGGCTATGTGAGCCAATTCATGCGCCAGCACCGCGGCCAAACTGGCCTCATCGGGCAGCACGTCGATCAAGCCGCGGCTCAAAAGGATTGTATGGTTGAGTGTAATGGATTCGAGCGGCGTGGTCAGGAGAACTCGCGCCTTGACTTTGAAATCGAGGTTGAGATTCGCGCTGACGATCAAGTTATTAACGACGGTTTCGAGCACTTGGTCAACCTCGCCGGGCGGTGAAATCAGGCCGCCGCGTTCCAAACGCTGGATGACGTTTTGCGCCGACTCTTCCTGCCAGAGGCGCGAAGCCTGCAACGGCGAATTGTCTTCCGCTGCATCGGAATCGTCTTTCACCGGGATATCGACGGTGAGGTTCGTAAAGGCTTCATCGCTCTTTTCAGCGGCGCGCTCATAACCCCACAAACGAGTTTGCGAACGCATGGGGAGAGTCTTCACCACGGCGTTACGGTAGCCCTCTTCTTCGCCATAAATATAAGCGGGTACCCACATGCCTGCCGCGTTCACGCGCCAGCAATCGAAGTGGATGTATTCGTGCTCGTTCGAAGGCTGATACTGGCCCTTGACGCGGACAATGTTGTAATCGCGGTCTTCAATCCAGATGGTCCCCCGGAAGCGGCGCTTGCCGGCTTCATGGCGCGGTTCCACGTCGACCACGAAGCAGCGAACTTCACCCAGAAACTCGCGGCGGCGGTATTCGAACAGGTAGTGAGCACGATCAAAATCGGGAACGTCGACAAACAATTCGTCGGCGAAGCCGCGGGAATTGTACTGCGTGGTGAAGAGTGACGCCATGAAGTGTTCGGCGGCCTTCATTTTGGGGCGCGGCGGCAGGTACGACATGTCCATCAAGCCGTCTTGCATATTCAACTGGCCCAGAAAGTAAAAATCGTCCTTCGGCACAGGGCCGAGTTCGGGATCGATTTTCATTTCCTGGATGTAGGTTTCAATGACCGGGGTTTTGTCGCGCAGGCGGCGCATCAACATACGTTCGCTGTTGACGGCGCGGTCGACCACCTCTTCGAACGATCTTGCATGTTCGCCGGCCGGGTGATTGATGACTTGATCCATCTCCTTGTTGGGATCGGGGACTGCCGTGTTAGTTGTTTGCGCACTGGCGAGCCCGCTGGCGAGAAGCGCGGTTGCGGTCGCCGTACGGATGATGAATTGAATTGCTAATTGCCGAGTCATTGCGCGATCTTTCCTTTTTATTATTATCGATTTCTTTACGTAAGTTCAAAACTGATCGTGATCGTAGCGTTGGTGTCGACCGCCACCCCGCCGCGAGTGGCCGGCTTAAAGCGGACACGAGTGGCCGCTTGCACGGCTGCCTCGTCCAGGCCATGACCTAAACCACGAATTACCCGAAGTACCCGAATTGTTCCGTCTGCTTGGAACACCACTTGAACCGAAACCTCTCCCTCCAGACGTAAGCTGCGAGCTTCTGGTGTATAGACGGGTTTCGGTTTAAACAAAATTTGCACCGGTGTTTGAGCGTCCGCGACATTTTCTGCCTTCTTGGCCGGTCCAGCCAAGGCCGCATCGCCGAAAGTTGTTTTCTGAATTGCTTGAGCGGATTGAGTAGTGGGAGGGCGGCCTTCGGGACCCGATACGCCGAAGCCGGTCGTGCGAACTGTGCCACCTGATTGCGAACTACCCCCGCGCCCGCTTCTGCCCGCGCCGTCCGGCATATCGAAGGCGCCAACCTTTGGAAGCACCAAGCCGGAATTACGCGAACTTTCGGAAGGCGCAGCGCCATGAGGATCGCCAAAGCCGCCGACTTCCAGCTTCTGATTCGGGGGCGGAGGAGCGCCCTTCGCTAATTCTTTGGGGGCCTGAAACACGCCGGTTTGGATGGGCGCTTTGGGGGCCGGCGGGAGCTGAATTTTGACATCCGGCACCTGCTGCGCCACCTTGATTTCAGGTGCCTTAGGCTCAATGGGACGCTGTTTTACCACCGGAACGACGACGGGCGGCGGGATAAACGTTTTGACGGGCGTCGGAATCACAGGATGGGGGATGATTCTCGGCGCGATGATGTGCGGAATGGGCTTAGGTTTGTACTCAGGAACAGGTGCCACGTAGGTAATGTGTTCCATCGACCTATGGACTTCAACGGCGACGGGTACTACGATGGCGAAGGCCAAAAAAGCTAGTCCAACGTGCACACCCGTGCTGACCGCGTAGCTTTGCCAGGAGGCTTTATGAACAGAAGTGTGAAATAGACTCTGGGTCGTGATCCGGTTCATGCCTCCACCCAATATATCCAACTATAGAACCTCTAGTTTTAAGGACGCAAAAAGTACCGCTTGTTATACTCGTGGTGTTCTCGGAACCGAAGGGCTGGAGTGGCGGAACTGGCAGACGCACGGGACTCAAAATCCCGCGACCTTCACTGGTCATGTGGGTTCGACCCCCACCTCCAGCACCAGCGATTTCTCAGCGGTTGGGGACGATTTTCCGCCCTTTGGCGTGCGTGGCGCTAAGCATCGATCGGCCCCTGACCTGAGCAACCAATTCAGCCCCGATTCACTGTTCGCGCAGAGCTTTCGAAGTATTCGTCCGGAGAGTGCGCCAAATAGGGATCACAGCCGCCAGCGTGGCGCAGAGAATCACCGCCAGTGCCGCCGCCCCAAATGAGAGTTGATCAAACGACTGAACCTCAAACAGCATTGTTTGTGCGAAACGAAGAAAAAACGCTCCAGCCAGCCAGCCAACTAAGATTCCTAGTCCGATGGCCACAGCGGTACGCCCGCAAACGGCTTCCACTAAGTGCCGGACCTGCGCTCCGATAGCAATTCGAATACCTAACTCTCGTTGGCGTCGCGCCACGGAATAAGCCAGGGTGCCGTAAATGCCGATTCCGGCTAACAACAACGCCACAAAGCTAAAGGCCATGGCCAGGGCGGCCACCAATCGCTCCTGCCAGAGAGACGCTTGCACATCCTGCTCAAGCGTGCCTGCTTCAACCACGGAAACGCCGGCTCTTAAGTTACGAATGATCGTTCGAATCGGTTGCAATAGACCCTGCGGCTGACCGGTTGTTCTTACATAAAGAATCAGGAAATCAACGCTGTCTGCTAAGCCCTCGTACAGAATCGGCTCCAGTGGTTCATCCATCCGCCGGAACTTGGACGATTCCACTAAACCGACGACCTGATAACTCGGAGGCCGATCGCCTTGATGACCGATGACAATACCTTGACCGAGCGGATCAAGGCCAGGGTACAACAGTTGCTGGAACGAACGGTTCACCACCGCGCCTTGTGGCACTGCAGTTGCATCTTGGCTGGTCAGTGTTCGCCCACGCAGAATGGGGATACCCAAGGTATCGAAAAACGCGGGTGTAACGCGGATCAAGCTGCAGTTGAGCAGCACGCTCCCAGGCAGGTTGGTGCCAGGAGTCGTAAATGTCATCTTGAACCCGGTGTTGCGCAATAGGCCCGTTGAGCTATAGGCAACCGATCTGACTCCGCTCAACGCCCTAACTCGGTCTTCCAGTTCAGCGCGGTAAGCGTGTGCTTGCTCCGCAGTAAAGTGCGCATCTTTCAGAAAAAGGGTGAAACCGGCCACGTGATCGCGGTCAAAACCGGCGTTGACGTGTTCTAAATTCCAGTAGGTTCGCAGCATGAGGCCGCCGGAGACAAGCAAGAGTGTACTCAGCGCGATTTGTATTGCCACCGGTAACAGCGCTGCTCTCGAACGGGTTGGCAAAGCGGATGCGCCTTTTAGCTCGTTGCTCAAATCGAGCCCGGTCGCGCGCCAAGCCGGAAACAAGCCAAAAAAGCAAACACTCAACAACACTGCAATCCAACAAAAAACTACTCCACGCACATCCGGAGTGACGGTTAGAATTTGCGGACTGGTAAGCTGCTCGGAACTGCGCGCCGGCGGCAGAATAGAGAGGAACGCGGGCGCTAAAGCATAGGCGAGTATAAGGCCGGCCAAGCCACCTGGAACCGCGAGGGCGAGATTCTCAACGAACAACTGCCGCAGAATTCTCCAACGGCCGGCGCCGATCGAGAGCCGCACTGCCAGATCCTTTCTTCGTTGCTCGCCGCGAGCGAGTAAAAGACCCATCACATTCGCGCAAACAGTGATCAGCAGCAGAACAACCCCGCCCATCAGCAGCTTCAAAGCGGTTGCAAATTGGATACGCAGATTAGAAAATCCGTAGTTGAGCCGCCCAAGCGAAAGCCGGCTATCGTTGAACCAAGCGACCATCGCATTCACATAGTTCGGGGGCATCGGGCTCTTCAGCGATGCATTTTTCAGCAGATATTCGTTTGACGAGAGCCTACGCATGTCCGTCCCTATCGCATCCTCGATGATGCCCGGATCAACGCCGGGCCTAAGGCGTACCAGGATGTGAAACCCCTCTTTGTATTCTTCCAAGCGCGGGTCATCTATCGGTTTGCCGTGTAGCCATAGTGCGGCTGAAACGGGCAATCGCACGTCGGGTGCCCTCTCGATGTCAATGCTGTGGAAGTCGCGCGGCAAAATTCCAACAATCTTGAATGGAAAATTCGAAATCCGGATGGTCTGACTGAGAATGTCACGGCGGCCGCCAAAGCGGGATCGCCAGAACTGATAGCTGAGCACCGCGGGAATGTCCTGCGTGCTGTTGGTATCATCCTCATCCAATACCCGACCCAAGTACGCCCTGACATTGAGTTCACGGAAATAATTAGGCGATACCATTTGTGTCATGACTAGGCGTTCTTGGCCGTTTTCGCCCGAAGGATAAGCGGAAAATCTCCCCCAAGTCTGTTCTGCCATCACGGCACTGAATAAGTTGGGATAGTTCTTTCCTACTTCTTCATACTGGCCGTAACTGAAGTCCAGGATCGGGTTAGGACGCTCTCTGTGGCTGCTCTGAAGAATCCACAGATTTTCTGGATCGCGCACCGGAAGGGGCTTTAAAAGTAGCGTGTCAATAAAGCCGAAAATCAAAACATTTGCGCCGATACCGATTGCAATCAACAGCGCTACTAGGGCCGAAAAGGCGGGTTTCTGGAGGAATTGACGAAATCCGAACTTGAAGTCGCAAAGCATTTTAACAGTCGGCACAACGGCCCACAAAGCAAAAGCGGTGTTTTTTTTCGGCTACCGCCTAAAGTGTTTACTCAGTCCTGTCTCAATTCGGTTTATTAAGCGGTACCACCAAACAAAAAGATCCCGATTGAAACAAACTCTCCGCATTATCTCAACAATTAACGAGGCGCTTGGCTCGATTGGTCTTCCAGGGGAATCCAATGCGTCGCGAATCCGGCAGGAATTCGGTAATTTCGCTCCACTAAAGCGAATGACAAGTATCCGATGGAGTCATCGACAGTCTCGCCCAGGATTAGTGGCGGAAAGCGCACGATCGCGTCCCCGCTTTTTGCGGTTTTCGGAACAACCGCAGTAAGTTTCAACCTTAGCGGTTGCGCCATTTCACCAAAGTCCATGCTCTCCCAGCGGAGGGCTAGCTCGACCGTCTTGCGCGAGTTGTCGAATGTTGAGAGTAGCCGCCAGACACGCCCGTGGAAAACTGTTCCCACGGGAAGCTTCATATGCCGTTCGGGCATATCGATAGGCTTTAGAAGAGCGCCGTCACGAGGTCGCTGGCGGCGAGCGTTTTCGGGATCTATGTTTTCCGATAAGGCAATGACGAAATCCGTTCCGGGAGGCAGCTGAATTGGCTGGGGATGACTTTGCGGAGAATCGGCGCGGCTTTCTTGGCTCGCATCGAATATCAGTTTGGATTCGCCTCGAAATTCGCGGCAACCGCTAAACACGGTCCGGTTGGTCCCTTCGATCCCGTCTTGCTTGACCACTTTTGTTTCGGCCTGCGCCGGCAACAAGAACTCAACTTGGTTCAGGCGAACGTTCGCGAAATCCAGTTTGTCCGCTACTTGGCAGAAGCCGAGTTGCGCCGGCAGGTCATCGGCGTGGAGTTCAACGGTTACGAGGTTGAGTGTGGCTGCGTCGATAGTAAACGTGCCGCTGTAACCCACCGCCTCAGACAGTTTGTCCACTGCTGACGCGGTAATTACTCTCTTTCAAAGGCACATGGAATTCGTGGCGCAGAATGCGGCGGCCGGCCGTCTCAACGGTTCCGGAGTATGCGTGCAAAGCTCGCTCGCTTAGAAATACCGAATACAAAACGACGACCCATTCAATTCTTCCGCGCTTATTGCCCAAGGTAGAATCCGATGCGGTCACCGGGCTTGTCTGTCACGAGCGTTCGAGAGCCCAAATGACAAGCTGTCCGTGGTCTAAATTCGGTCGACCATTTAGTCCACCATCGGGGTAGAATTCAGGGGATTACGGTGAATCTCAATAAATCTCAAAAGTGCGGATCAGCGGCTGAAAATGCGGGAGAACCTGGAGGCGCGGGGCGGAATCGAACCGCCGAATAAAGGTTTTGCAGACCTCTGCCTTACCGCTTGGCTACCGCGCCACTAAAGGCAACATAGCACACTCTCCCGCTATGATTGCAAGATGAACATCGCTCCAATTGGTCTATGTTTCTTGGCGGCCGCCGCGCTTTTGAGTGCTCAGAATCCGCCCTTGCGCATCATCGCTTTTGGCGCTCATCCGGATGATTGTGATTTGCGTGCCTCGGGCACTGCCGCTCTGTGGCACAAGTTTGGATATGCCGTGAAGTTCGTGTCCGTCACCAACGGCGATGCGGGTCATCAGACGATGCATGGCGCCGAACTGGCCAAGCGGCGCTTTGCCGAAGCCAAAGAATCCGCCCGGCGTTTGGGGATTGAATACGAAGTTCTCAACAATCATGACGGCGAACTTCTGCCCACCCTCGAAGTGCGCCTGCAGGTGATTCGTGAAATTCGTAGGTGGAAAGCCGATGTAGTGATCGGCCCGCGGCCGAACGACTATCATCCTGACCATCGCTATACAGGCGTGCTGATGCAAGATGCCGCGTACATGGTGGTGGTACCGAACGTTGCTCCCGACACTCCGGCGCTGCGCAAGAATCCGGTGTTCCTTTACTATCAGGACAATTTCCAACGGCCGAATCCGTTTCGGCCCGACGTTGCAGTGGATATCGATAGCGTCTTCCAGAACAAAGTGGACGCACTCGATTCGCATGTTTCACAGTTCTATGAATGGCTACCCTGGGTAGACGGCAAGTTAGACGATGTGCCCAAAGACCATGCGGCACGCAAGGAATGGCTCAAAAGCGCATGGGCTGCGCGCCCGATTTCGCCGGACGTGCGGGCTTCGTTAGTGAAATGGTACGGCGAGGAAAAAGGCAACGCGGCCCAGCATGCGGAAGCCTTCGAAGTCTGCGAATATGGCACGCAGCCGGATGCGGCTCGTTTGAAGCAAATCTTTCCCATGCTCGAAAACTAGAAATGATGCAAGGTTTCCGCGTTCGGCTCGGGCATCTTGGTCGCCTGACGCTCGAGTTGGCGGCTGACCAGATCGCGCGCGCCTAAACCAACGGCTAAAGCGAGCGTCAGCACAATGCCGCCGAATAGAATGGCGAAGGCTTCGTCGACAATTTTGCCGCCAATTTCCAAGTGATTTAGAGCCATGGCGCCGGCAAGAACCAGGATCAGCCACTTGAGTCCGACACTCAACAGATGCGCGTACTGCACGTTCAGGTTGACGGCGCCAATCAGCACACTGCGCGAGAAGAACCGCGCCGCGATGCCTCCCACCAGCAGCACCAAAACGGCTGCCGCCACGTTGGGAAGATAGGCGAACAACTGCGCGACAAGTTGCGTAGTCAGAGTCGCTTCAAAGGCGTTAATGCCGACGAGGAAGCCAAGAATGATAAGGCTCCAGCCGACGATGCGCACGACAAGATCAGTCGGGGTGCGGCGCGAATCCGTTGTAACTCCGGGTAGGTCCCAGGACGCCGCTTTCGCGTCAAAGTCGAAGCTTCGCAAAGATCGCCGCAGCACAAAGCCGATCAGCCACGCGGCGATCGCGGCAACGAATAGCGCCACCAACAAAGCGAGAAAGCCAGGCAAAAGCGTAGCGATTCTGGTCGCTACCCGGGTGACGGATTGTTGCAGAGCTTCCGATACCTGTTCCCACATAAACATAGTCTCCTTGAATGGGATTTACGGATTGAAACGATCGGGCCATCGCCAGCGCGATACCAGATAAGGCTTTTGCTTTTCGTACGCGAGCGCTACCCGCTCGCGAATAGATAGAACAGCGCCGGTAGGCACATCCTTTGCCTCGATCGCGAAAGATGCCACCCAAGCCAAATAGAGCGGCGTCAAGGCGCGCAGAAGATGTTCGCGGTTGATCGATCGTTGCCGATAAGCGAGCGCGAAATCATACACGATCCTTGCCCAAAGGTCTTCGGGTACGTGAAAGGCGGCCGCATTGAGGGTGGTTAGCTTCTTGAGCTCAAGAAAGGCCGCCGGAGGTAGAGCTACGCTCCAAATTTCCTTCAGATTGCGGTAGCCGAGCTGAAAAGTCTCTAGCAGTCTTTGCACGTCAACAGCTGAGTCTTCGGGCTTTTCGGCGCTTGGTTCGCCGAAGGTCGCCACGCTTTGAGAAACAGAAGGTCTTTGCCAGAACGCTGTGTTGCGTTCCAAATCCTGGAAAAGGCGGCCCAAAACAAGGGCCAAAATGGTGCTTACGTCCGCAGCCTCCGGAGGGTGCGGAGGACCGACGGGGATATTCACCTGGCATATGTTCAGGCCGCTACAAATGGCATCGGCGGTGATCCAGAGCTGTGACCGAAGCCGCTTCGTTTTTGGGTCGATCTGTGAGAGACGTTCTACCATTTGCGCCGAAAAGGCCGCGTCAATCGCCATGGAATAACGAATGCGCTTCCCGTACAGGGCGCGAACGATGGGATGGACAATGCTGTGATTGATCAATGATCCGAGTCTTGTCTCGACGTAACAAGGCAGCGCCAGATCGAAGCCTTGTTCCAATACAGGCGCAGTAAACTTCTGGACGATGCCGGAAGACAAATCTTGTAAGCTGTTATTCCAAACGCAGCAGCACTTCGCACCTGCTTCGCGGCTGGCTTGAAGAATGTCGTGGAATCCGCCATCGAGTATGGTGGGTGCATTCAGATAGCGATCTCCGGCTGAGACGGTATAAGGAAGCAGGCGCGGAGCGAAAGCGGATGTTTCGCCGGTGGGGCCGGCGCCGCCCGGATAGGCGATCAGAACACGGTTCGCCAGAGGCTCCATTCGCTCTGCCCATTCGAACCCGTCTGTTGGTTGGAAAGACGGAACGCCGATTACAATATCGGGGGCGGCGAGGCTTTCCGAATTCTCTTTGACCTCCTGCGGCAGATTCTTGGTGTCTGGCATCGACTATTCCCGCTTTAAAGTTCGAGCGACCGAATACCGGCTAGTGGAATTCGTACCCAGGTGGGACGATTTTCCATCTCATAATTCAATTCGTAATAGGCTTTATCCAACAAGAAGGCCCGCAGCAGCGAACGAAAGGCTGCCGGCGCCTGGGGCATGAAGGCGGCGTTTGTGGTTTCCGATTGGTAGGCTCGCAAAAAAGCAGCGGCGACAGATTGTTCCCAGAATCTGCTCCATCCTGTCAGGCTTTCAATACTATCGGGCCGCCGCGCCGCGTAGTTTGCCAAACTGACGTGAGCGGCATAACTAAACGATCGGAGCATTCCAGCAACATCTTTCAACGCGCACTGCTTGGCTCGACGTTCCGCGAGCGGCCGGGTTGGTTCCCCTTCGAAGTCCAAAATAACGAAGTCTTGCTTCACAGACAGAACTTGGCCGAGATGATAATCGCCGTGGATGCGGATACGGAGCGCAGAGATTTCGAGGCTTTTCAAGCCACGAAAATGCGAGAGCGATTGGCTGCGGCGACTCAAAAGCCAAGCGGCAGATTCAATGGCGTCGTCGGGAAATCTGGGGATTGCTTCCTTTAACCGAGCGAAGACTTCGCTGGCATGCTCTTCCATGGAATCAGCCAAGGCGTTTCGGTACTGATTGTCGAAGGGCTCGGGCTCGAAAGCGGGCATCTCCTTGCCTAACGAGAAAGCGACGTGCATTTCCGCCGTGCGGCGTCCTAACTTAGTTGCCGCATCGAGACAAATGCCCAGGTGAGTGCGGGCGACCGGGTCTTCCTCATTGGTTGCCAAGTCCAGAAACGACTTGTTGAGAACGGGGGCCTGTTCTTTTGGAGCAGCCGAACAGTTCTCATAAAAGCGATCCAGCTCTTCAAGCATCCAGCGCCAGCCATCGCCTTCATTGGCTACCAGACCTTGGAGCATCGCGATGGTCGCTGTCTCTTGCCCGTCGCGAACGTATTCAATCTCTCCGGCGAACGGCGGAATACGGCGGAAATCTGTTTTTTCGGTCAGATAGCGGCCAATTTCGCAATCTGGATTCTCTCCGGGCTGCTGGCGGCGGAATAGTTTCAAAATCAGGCGATCGCCAAAAATAATCGACGAGTTGCTTTGTTCCGCCTTCCCGCGGCTTGTGTGTAACGTGTCTTGGAGCGGGCCGCGAGATGCAGAGTAAGCGTTGCTGTGTTTGCCGTCCAAATGGCCATAGCGGGTGGGAATGCGCAAATTCTGTTCTATGCATTGAAGCAATTCGGCGCAGGTCGCGTCGTCGAAAACAGCGTCGAACAGAATGCCGCTGCCGTCGGGAGCGTCGATTTTGGCGATGACGGAGGCTGGATATTCGACTTGAAACGATGCGGCAGCCGTGCCGAATTTCTTGCCGAAGGTCAAAAAATAGTGATCTTGGCTTCCATCCTCGAAAGCGATTGCGAGTAAGGTCAGTACGGAATTGGTGCGAGGCAACTCTGCCCAGTCAAGAAGGGTAATCTTGCCGATCTTTCGGGATTTGCCGCCAAACCAGCGCTGTTTGCCTAAGAACTCGCGCAGATTATGTTCGGCGAGTGTCTCGAACGCCGGCCCTTCCAAAGTGTTCTTCCAACCGTTCTCAATCAAGATTCCAAGGTTCTCCGATTCCGTTTCCGCTTCAACTTGTTTGTGGAGTTCAAACCACAGAAATTCGTAAGCACCTAAGCTTAGCGGATAAGTTTGCTTCCCAATCGAGGGGAATTCAACATAACCCATCATTTCAACCGGCTTGTACCCCTCGAAGTGGGCCAAGTCGAGCGCAACGGGCTGCGGGAAACGAGAAAGATTTGCGACACAAAGAATTTGTTCACCGTCGAAGCGGCGTAAATAGGCGAGCACTTTGCGATTGACGGGATGAAGGAACTCGATCGATCCTCTTCCGAAAACCTGAAAGATCTTGCGCAAGGCAATCATGTTGCGCATCCAACTCAGAAGTGAGGATGGGTCATTTTGCTGTGCTTCGACATTGACTGCGTCATAGCCGTAGATCGAGTCCATGATGACGGGATTGAAGAGCCGAGCAGGCGTTGCGCGCGAAAAGCCGCCGTTGCGGTCGCCGCTCCATTGCATGGGCGTACGCACCCCATTACGATCGCCTAAATAGATGTTGTCTCCCATGCCGATTTCATCGCCGTAATACATGATGGGCGTACCGGGAAACGAGAACAGGAAACTGTTCAACAGTTCAATGCGCCGGCGGTTATTGTCCATGAGCGGGGCAAGCCTGCGGCGAATGCCAACGTTGACCCGCATACGCGGATCGGAACTGTAGGCGAGATACATGTAATCACGTTCCTCATCGCTCACCATTTCGAGTGTGAGTTCGTCGTGGTTCCGCAAAAAGAGACCCCACTGGCAGCTTTCCGGTATGGCGGGAGTCTGGGCGATGATTTCTGTGACAGGGAGCCGGTCTTCAAGGCGCAAGGCCATGAAGATGCGCGGCATGAGCGGGAAATGGAATGCCATATGGCACTCGTCGCCATCGCCGAAATAGGCACGGACATCGCTAGGCCATTGATTGGCCTCGGCCAGAATCATGCGGTTGCTGTATTTCAAATCCATTTCGCGGCGGATTTGTTTGATCACTGCGTGCGTTTCCGGAAGGTTTTCACAATTGGTGAAGTCGCGTTCGACGAGGTACGGGATTGCGTCCAGCCTTAGGCCATCGACTCCCATGTCGAGCCAGTAACACATGGCTTTCTGCACTTCTTCGATTACCGCTGGGTTATCGAAATTTAAATCCGGCTGATGCGAGAAAAAGCGGTGCCAATAGTAGGCCTTGGCCACTGAATCCCAAGTCCAATTGGACTTTTCGGTGTCGGTGAAGATGATGCGAGCAGCGGCGTATTTTTGCTCGGTATCGCTCCAAACGTAGAAATCGCGCTCAGGCGAGCCGGGCGGAGCGAGGCGCGCGCGTTGAAACCAGGGATGCTGATCGGAAGTGTGATTGACGACCAATTCGATCATCACTTGCATGCCGCGATCATGGGCCGCATCAAGGAAGGCTTTGAAGTCGTCAAGCGTGCCGTAATCCGGGTGAATGTTCAGGTAATCGGAGATGTCGTAGCCGTCATCCTTTAAAGGCGAAGGAAAGAACGGCAACAACCAAAGACAAGTGACGCCTAAATCCTGCAGATAATCAAGCCGCTGCGTGAGACCCTGAAAATCGCCTTTGCCATCATTATTGCTATCGAAGAAGGCGCGCACGTGAAGTTCGTAGATGATTGCGTCTTTGAACCAAAGCGGGTCGGACGCGCTGCCGGGAATCTTCATGCGATATTACCGTTCGAAAGCAGAGCGACAGGGAAAGAACTGAACAATTCCGAAATCCAGATACGGTTCCCAGAGTGGGCTTTGACGGCTTGGCCAGTGAAGAGATTGCGCATTGTGTCTGTTGTGAAACTTCCGAGGTCGAGTTCCGTGTCCCCCCAAACCGCACCGAGCGGAAGGCCGCTTTCGAAACCAGTGACACCGGTGATCAGGCGCGGAGCTACAGCTACGGCGACTGAATCTTCAAGGCGGCGGGCGAACGCGACAACATTGGTGGCCATGGAACCCTGCACGGTGAGCGGATGATAACCGCCTTCAAGAAACAGAGCGGGGTTGCGCTTTCGCAGATTTAGTCCTTCGGAGGTTACAAAAAGCTTGACCGCGCCGGTTCTCCAATCAGAGAGCAACTCAGTTGCAAATTTGGCCCGGGCACAGGCACAAGTCTCAGCCAGACGAGTGGAAATGCAGGTGAGCAGCCGCCGTCGTACTTCAAAATCAACCTGGTGGCGATTGTCGGGATCGACCAAGTTGAGATCCCACATCTCGCTGCCTTGATAAACATCGGGAACGCCGGGCGAAGCTAGCTTGAGCGTCAATTGCGAAAGCGAATTGATCATGCCGAGTTCGGCAATGCGCTTCTGGAACGGCCGGAATTGCGTGAGGAAGGGCTGAGCACGGGTACCAGTGAGTGTAGCTTCAATGAATTTTCGAACAGCGGCGTCATATTCTGCCGAAGGCGTAATCCAACTAGTGTGAATTTTCTTTTCCTTGGTGGCTTTGACCAAATACTGACTCATCCGTTCGACAAATTCGGGCGAGACTTCTTCCTGATCGGCCGGCCAGGCGCCGAGCAGGGCTTGGTAGTAAATATATTCGTCGGAGCGATCGGGCGCGGCTTCGCCTTCCACGCGACTCCTAGCAGATGAGTTGATGCGCATCCAGAGTTTGACTTGTTGACTCCAGAGTTTGGGGATTTCGGAGAGAACATTGAGGCGCGCACGAGCATCTTCGCCGCGTTTAGTGTCGTGAGTGGCGGTGGCGGAAAGCGCGGACGGGAAACGCGCAGTTCTTTCGAGATTGGCGGTATGAAAGTCGTCGGTTTTGCCGCCGAAATGGGTGGGATTTCCGCCAACTTCGTTGAGTGAAAGAAGAGGGCAGTATCGATAGAAAGCCGTGTCTTCGACGCCTTTTGCTTGGACCGGGCCGGTATATTGCTGCACTTTCATAGCAAAGGCCAGCCGCCGCGCGTGCTCCACGGAGGACAAATTGGGACGCGCCACAGGCAGGAGCATTTTGCGAATAAAGCGAAAGATGGACGATTCCTGAGCAGGATTGCGGCGAAGGCTATCGATGATGGCGGTATCGATCGTTTTCTTATCGAATTCGCTCCAACCGCTTTCGCTGACGTACGTTCGATATACGGGGAAACAGGCGATGACTTCAGTTAAGGCTTCCTGCAGGCTGAGGAGTGTGAAATCCCGATAATGGCGATCGCCTTCGGAGATGCGATTGAGTTCGTGCGCCAGGACGTGCATTTCGCTAGCCATTGAGGTTTCGATGATGAGTTTTTTGCTGAGGTATATGACGTCCTTTAATGAACGGCGGTCACCGGTGATGCGGACGTATAGCTTTTGAAACTCGCGAGCGGCACGCTTGTCAACGTAAAGCGAATTGAGGGAATTGAGGAACTCATAGCCGGTGGTTCCTTGGACGGTCCAATCTTCCGCCAGCTTTTCGTCGTCGGTCAGAATCTTTTCGACGACGATTTGGAAGGGATGATCGGTTCCAATTGCCTGGCGCAAACGAGCTAAGTAAGCACGAGGATCGAAGAGGCCATCGACGTGATCGAGTCGTAAGCCGGTGACGATTCCTTCTTTGATCAGGCGAAGTAATAAAGCATGAGTCGCATCGAATACTTCCGGGTCTTCCATGCGTATGGCGGCCAACTCATTGATATCGAAAAAGCGGCGGTAGTTGATTTCGTGAGTCGCCGTGCGCCAGAAGGAGAGGCGGTAGGGCTGCAATTCTAACAGTTGATGAAGGGCATCAAAATCGCCATTGAAGTTAGCGACGGCGGATTCCAAATGCGTGCGGATGGCGGGCGATTCGTGAATCAGCGTAGCGAGGCGGCGTTTGGCGACTTCTTTTTCGCGGCTGCGCTCGTTGACGGAAGCCGAATCAGTTTGGTCAGTGGCGGGAAGGTGCTCCAGATGGAACAGGATGCTCAAATACTCGGTTAGTTGGGGATTATCGGCGGGAAGAGATTCCTTTAGTTTGTCGAGATTGTGTGAGAGGAGCGGTCGGAGCTGGCGAGGATTGAGGGGAAGATCGCGGTCGTAGTAGCGGAGACTGAAGATGCCTTCTTCGGAGAGCGCAAGCTGCAACTTCGCGTCATCCAGGGCCGTGCCATATTGTTCGCCCAGGATGGGAAGCAGGACTTTATCCCGCAGTTCGGACTTTAAAGGCGTCCAATCGATGTCGAAGTAACGGGCGTATTGGGAAGAAGGGCCGTTTTCCAGGACATCGCGCCACCAGGCGTTATATATTTCGTTGTTCCCCATGTGATTGGGAACGAAGTCGAACAGCAGACCCATGCCGCGAGCTTTCAGCTCAGAAGAAAGGCGATTGAGAGCCTCGAGACCGCCGATTTCGGGATTGATTTGGCTGTGATCGCAAATGTCGTAGCCGTGAACGCTGCCGGGAGCGGCTTTTAGTATGGGAGAGACGTATATAGTGCTGATGCCTAAATCGGACAGATAGGGGACGAGATGGGCGGCCTCATCAAGCGTGAAATCTTTATTGAATTGAAGGCGGTATGTGGAAAGGGCCGTATCCATTTATTGTTTCTCCGCAAAGACGATGGCGCCGGGGCAGGCGAAACCAATTTGAGAGTTATGCAAAGTAATCGGTTGCGGGTCGGGGGCGAAAGCAGGATCTTCGGAGTTCCAAAGCATACGGCCGGGGACGGTGGGAAGACAGACTTCGCCGTTTCCAAGGAGGCGGATGACGGCGGTAAATTCGGGGCGCTCGAGATGCAAAGTGCCCGCGTCCAATGCGCGGATATTGACCGTGGAGGAAGGCGGGCGAAGGCGTAGGAGACTTTTATAGAGGCGGAGGGTTGAGGCGTGGGGTTCAGTGGAGACTTCATCCCACTTCAACTTGCTCTTATGGAAGGTTTCGGGGAGTTGGGGATCGGCGAATTCGTGGCCGGGAAATTCGCGGCCTCGGCCTTCGGTAACGGCGCGGCCGAGTTCGTCATGATGATCGGTGAAGTAAAGGAACGGGGTGCCGGCGGACCATTCTTGACCCATGAAGAGAAGCGGGGTTTGCGGCAAGAGCAAAAGCAGAGCGCTGGCAGCGCGGTAGGAGGCGGCGTCAATATTGTGATTGAGGCGGTCGCCAAGAGCGCGGTTGCCGATTTGATCGTGGTTCTGGATGCAGTAAACGAATTTCGAATCTGGGATTCCCGTGGTATCCCTTTTGCCGCGCCACCAGCGGCGCTGGATAAGCTTTACCAGAGAAGGTAGGGTTCCGTCAAATTCGGCGAAGTACCCTTGGCGATCGCCGGCGAGCATGCGCCGAAGCTGGTGATGAAAGTCATCGGCCCATATTGCGGAAAGGCCGTAGCTGGTGATGAGCTCGGGCAGGTTGCGGCAATCTTCGGCAATGACGTACGCGGGCGCGACTGCGGAACGAATGGCGGCGAGGATGTGTTGAGGGCTATCGTCTACGATGGCGTGAGTAGCGTCGAGGCGAAGACCATCGAAGTGGAACTCTTTCACCCAGCTTTGAGCGCTTTCGATGACATACTCGCGCACTGGGTTGCACTCGAAGTTGATGGCGTCGCCCCAAGGCGTGTGATGACGTTTGGTGAAGTAATGACTGGTGAACGTGCCTTGATAAGCACCATCGGGGCCGAAGTGGTTGTAAACGACGTCGAGGAATACTGCGAGACCAAGCTGATGGGCTTGATCGACGAAGAAGCGCAGGTCATCAGGCGAGCCGTAAACATGGGCCGGGGCGAAGGGCGCGACGCCATCGTATCCCCAGTTGCGATCACCGGCGAAATCGGAAAGCGGCATCAGCTCAACGGCGGTGATACCGAGATCTTTTAAGTAGGGCAGCTTTGCCGCAGCCGATCGATAGGTGCCTTCGGGCGTGAAGGCTCCGATGTGCAGCTCATAGAAGACGAGGTCTTCAAAAGCGACGCCCTTCCAATCCAAATCGTGCCATTTATAGCTTGCAGGATCGACGACAATCGAAGGTCCGTGAACACCCTCAGGTTGGTATCGAGAAGCGGGGTCGGGGAACGGGCCGCGATCATCGATGTAATACGAGTACGATGCGCCCGGACGCAAGCCAGCAGCGGTTGCGGTGAAATAGCCATCAGGCGACTTGGTCATAACTACGCGGCCAGGGTTTGTATTTATTACCACGCTCATCGTCTTTGCATCTGGAGCCCAAACGCGAAAGAATACGTGGTTATTGTCGTAGCTAGCGCCTAACACTAATTAGGAGAGTGCCAGCGGGAAGCTAACGTTTCGCCGAAAGTTCGAAGAGGCTCTCGGCCCAGTAATTGGGTTTCCAACGCGCGAGATCATCGCGTTTACCGTAGCCATATGTGACTGCGCAACTATGTACACCTGCGCGTTGCGCGGCCTCCATATCGGCAGGGGAATCACCTACAAACAAACAATCGGCCGGCGAAGCGTTGAGAGCTTCGAGCGCTTTGAAGATCACGTCGGGATTCGGCTTAGCAGGAAAGCCATCGGTGCCCTGCACGTGATCAAAGAAGGGAAGCAAACCGAAGCGTTCGAGAACGAAACGCGTGGTGGGTGTGCCTTTGGTTGTCGCGGTGGACTTGCGGCCACCAAGCTGCGCGAGCGCTTCAGCAACGCCGGGATAGGCGTGGGTAGAAGCGTGATCGCGCAACGGATATAAGCGACGATACTCGACGACAAGCGCATCGATCTGTCCGGCGGTGTAATCCGGAAACAGATCTTGAAACAGGTCGATCAGATGGCGGCCGATGTAGCCTTTGAGAAACTCAAACGGGACATCGGGCTTGCTGGTAGAAGCGAGAACACCCTGGATGGCTCCGACAATGTCTTGTGCGGAGTCAACCAGGGTGCCGTCAACGTCAAATAGATAAACTTGAAACGCCGGAATCAAGCAGGCTGCGGGCTTTCGCCACCCATCAGACCGGGAAGAGCGTTGGGCATCGGAGTCGGGGCAGGGGTCCCGCCATCGGTATTGGTGGGCCTCTGGTTAGCAGGGGCCAGCTTGGGTAGCGTTCTGCCTTCGATTAAGGCGAGCACTTCCGCGCCATCGAGAACTTCGCGTTCGAGCAAGGACTCGGCGATGCGAACGATAGCATCAGAACGATCGACGATGATGCGCTTAGCGCGATCATAAGCGTCTTCCACCAGCTTGCGGACCTGCTGATCAATCTTGATGGCGGTTTCTTCGCTGTAATCGCGATGCTGATTGATTTCGCGACCGAGGAAGATCTGCTCATCTTTCTTACCGAAGCTAAGGGGTCCGAGTTCGCTCATACCCCACTCGCAGACCATCTTGTGGGCCATTTCAGTGGCACGTTCGATATCGTTGCCGGCGCCGGTGGTCATTTGATCGAGGAAGATTTCTTCGGCGATGCGGCCGGCCATGAGGATGGCGAGGCGCGCTTCCAAATACTTCTTGTCATGCGAGAGCTTGTCATCTAGCGGCAATTGCATGGTTAAGCCGAGCGCCATACCGCGGGGGATGATGGTGACCTTGTGCAGCGGATCGGCATGCTCAATCACGGCGGCGACGGTGGCATGGCCGGCTTCGTGGAAGGCCGTCATACGCTTTTCCTTGTCACTGATGATCATGCTCTTGCGCTCGACGCCCATGAGCACTTTATCTTTCGCGAGCTCGAAATCGAACTGGGTGACGACTTTGCGATTGTTGCGAGCAGCGACGAGCGCGGCTTCGTTGACCAAGTTGGCCAAATCCGCACCGGCGAAACCGGGCGTGCCGCGGGCGATGACGCTCAGATCGACATCATCGGAAAGAGGCGACTTCTTGGTGTGGACTTTGAGAATGTTCTCACGGCCGCGAACGTCGGGACGATCGACAACCACGCGGCGGTCGAAACGGCCGGGGCGAAGAAGAGCAGGGTCAAGCACGTCGGGACGGTTGGTTGCGGCAACGAGGATGACGCCCTCGTTCGATTCGAAGCCATCCATTTCAACGAGCAATTGATTGAGGGTTTGCTCGCGTTCGTCATGACCACCACCGAGACCGGCGCCGCGATGACGGCCGACAGCATCGATTTCATCGATGAAGATGATGCAGGGCGCGTTCTTCTTGCCTTGTTCGAACAGATCGCGCACGCGGCTGGCGCCGACGCCGACGAACATTTCGACAAAATCAGAACCAGAGATGGAGAAGAACGGCACATTGGCTTCGCCGGCGATGGCGCGCGCGAGCAACGTTTTGCCGGTGCCGGGAGGGCCGATGAGCAAGACGCCTTTGGGAATGCGGCCACCAAGTTTCTGGAACTTCTGCGGCTCACGGAGGAACTCGATAATTTCCTGCAGCTCTTCCTTGGCTTCGTCAACTCCGGCGACGTCTTTGAAGGTAACCTTCTTTTGCTGCGAAGAGAGCAAGCGGGCGCGGCTTTTGCCGAAGCTCAAAGCTTTATTGCCGCCGCTCTGCATTTGGCGCATCATGAAGATCCAGAGACCGAGCAGGATGAGAATGGGGACGAAGCTCAACAGAGTGCCCAGCCATGCGCTGGTGGTTTCCTTCTCAATGTTGTAGCGAACGCCCTTTTCCGACATCAGGTCATAAATCTTCGGGTAATTCGAAGGAATGACGGTATGGTATTGCGTGTTGATGCCGTTATAGGTGCACTCGCCCGTAACGTCTGTGCCCGTGATATCGGCGTTCTTCACTTTGCCGTCTTGAATCAACTGGACGAACTCACCAGCGTTCAAGTTCTTGGGCGGCGTTCCGCGGCCACCCTTAACGGCGATCCATACGAGGAGGACGGCCGAAATGATGACCACCCAAAAGACTGCTGTTTTAACGTTTGAACTCATGAAAATTTACCTTTGCCAGTTAGACCGATCCCTCTTGTACAAGGATACGGCAACCGGACCCACTCCTTCTCAAAGCCAAAGCGAACCAATACACTCCAATCTACAAGACGTAAATAGTAGAGCTTTCGATTCACAGATCATCTGAGTTGGCTGGACTCAAGTTGGACGATAGACTAAACGAACTAGGTTTCGACACTCCTGAGAAGCGACTGCTTGAGCCGAGCCCCCGAATTGGCGGACCCAGATAATGGTTTCGCCCGCTTGAACGACGGGCCAATGTTTGCGCTCCCAGAGCAGTACCTTTCCCGATTGAAAGAGCGATTTGATTTTTTCGGCTGAGCTGTGGCCGACGCGCTGAAAAACATCGCCGGGCCGCCAGTTACGGACACATAAGAAAGGTAGTGTTCCGTTAGAGGCGAGAAGATCGCCATTCCAGTCACAAATTTCAAACTTTTGTTTTAGATCTTTCTTGAAATTAGCATAAATGTCGGTCGAAGCGTCGGAATTCACTTGTTGGACGGAGAGAAATCCTAAATGATAGGGCAATTCGCACTCCTGTCCAGGGTATAGCGGGATTGTGTAGTCGCGTTGTTGGCTGGGGCGTAGGGTGACGGGGCTGAGGAGAAGCTGATCAAAAGAGCGCCACGCGTCGACGCCAGGAATGATGACGCGGTTGTGGCCTTCGATGGAATCGCAGAGGCGGAGGATGGATTCGATGTGGGCGTATTCGATGGCGTTGAGATCGCCGCGAATGGCTTGGACAGCATGCCGGATGATACGGCGGCGGAGGGCGAGATGGAGGGGAGCAATTTTATCGACGGCGGTTTGCAGGCCGAGTGGAGTGGAGGTGAAGATGTTGGGGTAAAGCGCGTTGATTTCGCGCGACCAATAGTCTTCTTCGGTTTGAGCGAGCGAGGCGGATTGGGCGAGGAGGAGTTCGAGGTTGCGATTGTAGGCTTCGGCGAGGGCAGGGAGGGTTTCGAGACGCAGGCGGTTGCGAGTGAAGGCGGGGTCAAGATTGGAGGAGTCTTCGCGCCATTCGATGTTTTGAGAGGCGGCAAAAGCGCGGATTTCGGAGCGGGTGCAATGGAGCAGAGGGCGGATGAGATGCGACTGGGGCGAGACGGGGCGCATGGCGGCGAGGCCAGTGAGGCCGCTGCCACGGAGAAGGCGGAAGAGAACGGTTTCGGCTTGATCTGAAAGAGTGTGGCCGAGGGCGATGGAGTGGAGGCCGTAATGGGAAAGGGCGCGGGCGAAGAAGGCGCGACGAAGATCGCGGGCTTGTTGTTCGATCTGTGTGGTTGGCGGAGTGGTGTGTTCGACGCTGACGGGCAGACCGAATTCGGAAGCGAGCGCGCGGACGAAGGATTCGTCGGCGTTCGAAGCATCGCCGCGAAGGTGGTGGTTGATATGGAGGACGTGCAAATCGCAGGCGAAGCGGCTGCGGAGGCGATGCAGGATGTGCAGGAGAACGACGGAATCAGCGCCGCCAGAGACAGCCACACCGATGCGGCGCGGGGCCGGGGCGAGCATGTTGTGCAGGGTGAGGTAATCGGCGACCTGTTCGATGAGGGATTCGGGCAACGATTTCATTGTACGTTCGGCGTGAGAAGCCGAGGGCGAAGAGAAGGCGGAGGGTGCGAAGGCGGGGGCGCGTTTTTGTGCGAGTTTTTCCCGCTCGAGTAACGGGAAAAAATGGGGGCGGACGGCGCGAATTTTGTCGAATTTTTCCCGCCTATAAATATTAAGTGAAAATGGACGGGAAAAAATCGGCATTTTCGAGCGGGGAATAGGGGAGTTTTTCCCGTTTGGGCGACGGGAAAAACTCGCCTGAATTGGAGTGGCGGAAGGCATATATAGCTTTGGGAAGATAGGGCGAAAATAAAGCGGGTGCATGGATGGGGTTTGGATGGGTCCGAAGAAGAAGTGCGGAGTTATGGTGAATTGCATATGGGTGTCCTCATGTTCAGGATGATGGAAGCGGCAAGCGCGAAGACTGACAATTTGTGGATAAGTAATTGACAATAAAGGAGAAGAAAATTCTTGTCGACGCGTGACTCAAAATCCGGCCTTTGAAACCCGCGGTTGTGATTGCTTGTATGTAATTGATTATATTGGGGAATCATGCAGCAACCGGGGGTTGTCCAGTCGCCATGACACGAAGAGTGCTGTGCCATCGTCGATAGTGACGGAGGACGGCGATGAGGCGGTTGGTTGTGATGTGCATTTTGGGAATCACAGTGCTGGACGCGCAGGCGGAAGCGCCGGCTTTCGAGGTGGCGTCGGTAAAACCCAATCGGTCGGGATCCGGCAATTCGTCGATGAACGGATCTCAAGGGCGAATCGCCTTCGAAAACGAATCATTGAAGCAGCTGATTGAGCAAGCCTATGATGTGAGGGATTTCTCGTTTTCCGGGCCGAATTGGCTGGACACGGAACGCTTTGACGTTGTAGCAAAGCCACCGGAGGGGACGACGCCGAAGCAATTCATGCCGATGTTGCAAACACTTCTGATGGAACGGTTCAAGTTAGCGGTGCACCGCAAGAAAGAGGAGAGGAGCGGTTATGCGCTGGTGCTTGCGAAAGGCGGTTCGAGGCTGGAACGGGCGACGGCCGGCGCGCCGGGCTCACTAAACAGCTCAACAAGCAGTGGGCGCGGCATGATGAAAGCGACAGCAACATCGATGGCGGGGTTTGCCGATATGTTGGCCCGAGAACTGGATCAGCCTGTGCAGGACCTGACTGGTTTAGCGGGCAGTTACAACTTGAAATTGGATTGGGCGCCTGACTCCTCTGTGTCCCAATCGGGGATAGATTCGTCGGCAGGGCCGAGCCTATTTACGGCTCTGCAGGAGCAGCTTGGATTGAAGTTGCGAGCGCAGAAGGTTTCGGTTGACGTGTTGGTTGTGGATAGCGCGGAGAAAGTTCCGACGGAAAATTGAGTTGAGGTTTTGGGATGGTGGCCCGCCGGATTGCCTCGCCTTTTTCGCGATTGTTATAGAGCTGCTCACCGACATTCGAAGGACGGGAGTTGTTCGACGATTGAACCACCACGGACAGCGATAGGGCCGGGCCATCCCACGCCGAAATTGTGCGGAAAGGGTTCGCTGAACACAACGGCTGACCACGCTACGACCATGGAAGGGTACAGTGTCACCATGGATGAGTTTGCCGGCCGACTGCTTTCAGTGCAAGTGCCGCGTCCGATCATCGACAAGACTGGACTGACCGGACGGTTTGATGTGCACTTGGAGTTCGTTATACACTTCAGCTTCGCGGCCGGACCGGCGAGGCTCAATGGCTCACTCACGAGCGACATGCCACAAGCGCCGGATCATGGAACGGGCCGTCTATCTTCACAGCGTTGGAGAAGCAATTGGGGTTGAAGCTTTCGCCCGGGAAAGCGGCTGTGAAAGTGTTGCTGGTCGACCACGCGGAGAGACCTTCTCCGAATTAGAACGACTCAATGTGAGTGACGTTTGACTGCCGGGAGATGAAATTCGACGGTGAGTTTGCAATAGCAGTGGTGGAAGCCGTTGGGCGATGGCGAGGGATAGTTCCGGATCCGGGTTGCGCTGGGCACAAAACAGCAAGAGGTCGTGCGCTGTTTTTGCCGCGACCGCATCGAGATAAAAACGTTCGAACGAATTGAAGAAGAGGAGACGCCGAGCATTCATTGCGCGGCATCTTATCTGATAATTGTCTTGAATCGGCAACAAGATGAATATCCATTTGCGCACTCCGACAGAAGCAGATGTACCGGTGTTGGGTGAAATTTGCTTCAATGCCTTCAAAGCAATTTCTCAGACGCACAACTATCCGCCGGATTTTCCAAACGTCCAAGCCGCGACTGGAGTAATTTCGGACTTGATCCGTTCGGAGCGAACGTTTAAAGTGGCGGCCGAGGCGGAGGGACGGCTGCTCGGGTCGAATTTTCTCTACGAAGGCAACTCGATTGCCGGGGTCGGGCCGATCACGGTGGATGCGCAGGCGCAGAACTCAGGGGTGGGCCGAACTCTGATGGAGGCGGCGATCAGGCGCGCGGACGAGCGCGGTTTTCCGGGAATCCGACTGGTGCAGGCAGGCTATCACATGCGGTCGCTATCGCTTTATCTGAATCTTGGATTCGAAGTCCGCGAACATCTGAGTTGCCTCCAGGGGCCGAAGATCGGCAAGACTCCAGAGGGACTGGTTGTGAGAGCCGCTACTTTGGCCGATCTTGCCGATTGCAACGCGCTTTGTTTCCAAGTCCATGGACACGACCGCGCAGGCGAGCTTGACGAAGAGATTTCGCAAGGGGGAGCGAGTGTGGCGGAACGCGCGGGGCGGATTAGCGGTTACGCGAGCGCGCTGGCATTCTTCGGCCATGCGATTGGCGAGACTAATGACGACCTGAAAGCGTTGATCGGTTCGGCTCAGAGCTTTGCGGGCGCCGGGATTTTGGTTCCCACGCGGAACGGCGAACTGATGCGCTGGTGTCTTGGGGAAGGTCTGCGGATTGTGCAAGCGATGACCTTAATGACGCGAGGACTGTACAACGAGCCGCAAGGGGGTTGGATGCCCTCTGTGCTGTATTGAGAGGCGGCGTTCAGCCGTTCGATTGTGAGTTGCGCCATAGCTTCGCTCGCAGACAAAGAATATAGTTGAGTGTTGGATCAAAGTTAGAGTCAAAGATAAATTCATGCCCACCACACCTAAGCTGTTTTTTGCGCTCATCGGATCGCTATTCCTTGGCTGGGGCGCGCTTGCCCAGAATGCCGGCAAGCCGGATCTCACGAAAGAGCCGACGCTGTATGTTGTCGGTTACGCCCATTTGGACACCGAATGGCGCTGGGAGTATCCGCAGGTCATTAACGAGTACATCCGCAAGACGATGGAAGATAATTTCCCGCTGATCGAAAAATATCCTCACTACATTTTCAACTTCAGCGGCGCCAACCGCTATCGTTTCATGAAGGAGTACTTCCCGAAGGACTTCGCGAAGGTGAAGGCCTATGTGGATGCAGGGCGATGGTTTCCGGCTGGATCATCGATGGAAGAAGGCGATGTGAATGCGCCGAACGCCGAGGCGATTATCCGCCAGATCCTCTACGGTAATTTGTGGTTTAAGAGGGAACTCGGCAAAGCGAGTGCGGAATATATGCTGCCGGATTGTTTCGGGTTTCCTGCTTCACTGCCCAGTATTCTGGCTCATTCTGGCGTTAAGGGATTTTCGACACAGAAGCTGGTATGGGGTTCGTCCGCTGATGCGGGAGGGCCTGAATCGATTGAGGACACTCCAGAGGGGACACCATTCAATGTGGGTGTGTGGGTAGGACCAGATGGAGAGTCGGTGCTGGCGGGGATTAATCCCGGGAGTTATGGCGGCGATGTTGAGACTGATTTGAGTCAACCACTGCCGGCGCCTAAACCCAATCCGGAACTGGCGGAAACTCAGGCCAAGATCAAAGCGCTGGAGGAGAAACTCAACGATGCCGGTCAATCGGCAGACCCTAAAGACGTACAGGAATTGATGGCGCTCTTTCCGAAAGAGCGAATGCTTGAGAAGATGCAAACCGAGGACAAGGATGATCGGTTTCAAGGTGATTGGGCCGCTCGGGTGGAAAACAACGGCAAGAAGACGGGGGTGTTTACCGATTATCACTACTACGGCACGGGTGATGTGGGTGGAGCGCCGGAAGAAGAGTCAGTCAAAAATCTGGAAGCGATTGTGACGCAATCGAGCGCGAACCTGCCTCCGGAAGGGTCGAATTTCTTCGGAGAAGGCAAGCATCCGGATTGGCCCTCAGTGCAGGTTGGCAGAGGCCCGGTGCATGTGATCTCCGCGACTGCCGATCAGATGTTTCTGGATATTCCCAGTTCTGCTTTTGCGCGTCTGCCTCGCTATACCGGAGAGATGGAGTTGACGAATCACTCAGCGGGTTCGCTGACTTCGCAGGCCTATCAGAAACGCTGGCTGCGGAAAGAAGAGTTACTGGCGGATGCTGCCGAAAAGGCGTCGGTGGCGGCGGCGTGGCTGGGTGCGCGGCCGTATCCGCTGGCGCGCTTGAATGACGCATGGACGCTTGTAATGGGCGGTCATTTTCACGACATCGCCGCGGGGACGGCAACACCAAAATCTTACGAATTTGCCTGGAACGACGATGTGCTGGCGATGAACCAATTCGCCGGGGTTCTGAAAGATGCGACGGAAGCCGTCTCCGCCGGCTTGGACACAGAGGTTCACGGCGTGCCCGTGGTTGTGTTCAATCAGCTCAACATTCCGCGGGAAGAGATTGTGGAAGCCGCGTTGAAGTTTCCAGAAGGCGCGCCGCAAACGGTTCGCGTGTTTGCTCTGGATGGGAAAGAAGTGCCGGCGCAAGTTTCAAACGGGAAGATTTTGTTTCTGGCAAAAGTGCCGTCTACCGGCTATGCGGTGTATGATGTGCGTCCGGAATCGGGAGGGCACGTGGCGAACAACCTTCACGTGACGGAGAGTTCTCTTGAGAACGAAAACTATGTGGTGAAGTTGAACTCCGATGGTGATGTAAGCAGTATTTTTGACAAGGCGGCCGGCAAGGAACTGTTATCGGCGCCGGCGCGGCTGGCAATCTCTTATGACAATCCGTCACAGTGGCCGGCTTGGAATATGGATTGGGATCAGGAACAAGCTGCTCCGAAGGCTTATGTGAGCGGGCCGGCTGAAATGAAAGTGGTGGAGGACGGTCCGGCGCGAGTGGCAATTCAGGTATCGCGCCAGAGCGGCGGTTCGAAGTTTGTGCAGACCGTGAGGCTGGCTGCCGGTGAAGCGGGGAAACGCGTGGAGTGGCACAATGCCGTTGATTGGGATACGCGCGAATCGAATTTGAAGGCGACTTTCCCGCTGACGGCGTCGCATGAGACGGCGACCTATAACTGGGACATTGGAACGATTGATCGACCTACTGCCGAACCGAAGAAGTTTGAGGTGCCGTCTCACCAATGGATTGACCTTACTGACGCAAGCGGAGAATTCGGTGCGACGGTGCTGACCGACTGCAAGAATGGTTCCGATAAGCCGAGCGACAACACTATCCGGCTGACGCTGATTCGTACACCGGGCGTTCGCGGCGGCTATCATGATCAAGCGACGCAAGACTTGGGCCACCACGAGTTTGTTTACGGCTTGGCCGGACATGCGAAAGATTGGCGTGAGGCACAGACGGATTGGCAAGGGCAGAGCCTCAACGCGCCGCTGATCGCTTTTCAAACCGAGAAACACGGCGGCAGCTTGGGCAAGGAATTCTCATTGCTCAAAGTGAACAATCCGCGCATTCGTGTGCTGGCGGTGAAGAAAGCGGAAGAGAGCGATGAGATTGTGGTTCGCATGGTGGAGCTGAATGGCGCGCCGGAAGCGGACGTCCGGCTCGCATTCGCGGCACCGGTTGAGGCGGCGCGCGAAATCAATGGACAGGAACAGCCGGTGGGGCAGGCGACGATAAGCGGCGGCGAGCTTGTTACGTCTTTCAGTGCCTATCAACCTCGGACGTTCGCGGTGAAACTCGCGGCCGCAAAAGCGAAGATCGGCGAAGTGCAATCAACGGCGGTGACACTGCCGTACGACACTGTGGCGGCGAGCCAAGCGGCATCGCAATCGACGACGGGTTTCGATAGCCACGGGAATGCGTATCCGGCGGAGATGCTGCCAGCCTCCGTCTCATTCGACAACGTGACCTTCCAGTTGGGGACGGGTGGCCGAAACGCGGTCAGCGCCAATGGACAGACGATTCAACTACCCGCGGGCAAATACAACCGGGTTTATTTATTGGCTTCGGCGATCAACGGAGATCAGAAGGCGACGCTCGGCGCGGGCGATGCCAGCGTGGATCTGAACATTGAAGATTGGGGCGGTTTTATTGGTCAATGGGACGACCGTAAGTGGGTGGCGAAAGATGTTGAACGTCCCGCTCGCGGCCGCCGGCCTGCGCGCAAGGAGCATGACGATTACGCCGAAATGACTGGCATCACGCCCGGCTACATTAAACGCGCGGACGTCGCCTGGTATTCCGATCATCACCACAACGGCGCGGGAGAAAATGTGCCGTACGCGTACTCTTATTTGTTCAGCTATGCGATCGATTTGCCGGCCGGCGCCAAGACAATCACGTTGCCGAAGAACAGCAATGTGCGGATCTTCGCAGTTTCGGTGAGCAAACGCAATCCGGATGTCACGCCGGTTCAGCCGCTGTATGATACGCTGCACCACTCGGAGCCGGCGACAATGGCCGCGCGCTAATCAGAGCGATTATTTTAGGTAGTGTGAGGAACGCGAAGGGCAAGCCGGCAGAAGCGGTTCAAGAAAAGTTCGCCAAAGCGGTGGACAAGCTAATAGAGCAGGTCAAAGAGGACCGGTCGATCTTGGGCGCGATCCTCTGCGGCAGTTTGTCACACGACAAAGTGTGGGACAAATCGGACGTCGACTTGGTGCTGGTGACGATTGACGACAAAAAGATCGAGGCACGGGGTGCGAATCTTTATGCCGACGGAATCAATGTCCATGCGCTGCTGATGCCGCGCAGCCAGTTTCGGAAGCTGGTGGAAGGGTCGCTGCAGAATTCGTTCATGCATTCGTTTTTGGCGAAAGGGCGACTGTTGTATTCGCATGACGAATCACTTGAGCATCTGTGCGGAGGGTTGCGAACGATTGGAGGGCGCGACGCGCAGATTCAGCTACTGCTGGCGGGGATGTGGGCGCTTGCCCCACTCTACAAAGCCCACAAATTCTTTGTGACTCGCGGAGATTTGGAATACACGACTCTATGGCTTCTGCAGACAGTGACTCCGATTGCGAGAGTGGAAATCATTGAACGTCGAATGCTGGCCGACCGGGAAGTGATTCCGCAGGCGATGAAGTTGAACCCGGCGTTTTTCAAGATTGTGTACTCCGATCTACTCAACGGAAAGAAGACCAAGAAAAGCGTAAAAGCTGCGTTGGATGCGATTGATGGTTATCTGGCCGAGCGGGCCAAGAAGTTGTTCAGTGTGGTGATCGATTATTTGCAGGAAGTGGGCGAGGTGCGTTCGGCGACCGAAATAGAAGACTATTTTCGACGCAACCTGGGCATTGATGGGGTGACCGCGGCGTGCGAATATCTTGCCGATCAGAAGCTGATAGGGAAGGCATCCACTCCGGTGCAGCTTACGAAACGCAGCAATGTTTCGGTACAGGAAGTTGCGTTTTTCTATTTGGAGGAAGTGCCGGATGAATTCTAATCCGAAGGGCGGGCGCGGCACAGCGCGCGCGAAGGCGCGTACCAGCGTGTCAGTGCAGGGCGCGCGGGTACACAACTTGAAGAACGTGTCGGTAGAGATTCCGCGGGACAAGCTGGTGGTGGTGACTGGGGTATCGGGCTCGGGAAAGTCGAGCTTGGCCTTCGACACCATTTATGCGGAGGGGCAGCGGCGGTACATGGAGTCGTTGTCGAGCTATGCGAAACGTTTTGTGGCGCAAGTGGCGAGACCGGATGTGGATTTCGTGTTTGGGTTATCGCCAGTGATCTCGATCGAACAGAAGACGATTGCGAACAACCCTCGGTCGACTGTCAGCACGATGACCGATATTGCGAGTTACTTGAATCTGCTGTTCGCCACCATTGGCGAGGCGCAGTGCCCGCGTACCGGGGAGCCTGCACCGATTCGGACGTCGAGTCAAATTCTAGAGGCGGTCTTATCGCTGGGGGAAGGTACGGAGATTGAATTGCGAGCGCCCGTGTTTCCGCAGTACGGCGAGGAACTGGATTTTGTTCTGACGGAGGTGCGGAAGAAGGGTTGCCGCTGGTTGATTGTGGACGGCAAGCGGGTGGATCTCTCCAACGAGGTTGAGCTGGATGAATCGAAGGTGAAGGAGATGGACGCGGTGGTGGAGCGTCTGGTAGTTCGCCCGAAGCATGAAAAAGCGATCAAGGCGGCGATCGGCGCGGCGCTGCTGGTCGGCGATGGACTGCTAGAGGTGGAGATCGTTAAGGGCGCGGCAAAAGGGGAAGGGTCGCGGTTTTATGAGGGGCTTTGCAGCAAAACGCACCACTTTGTTTACGGCGACATTCTGCCTGAGTACTTCATGTTTAACAATCCGGAGAGTGCGTGCCGGACCTGTGGCGGGCTGGGCGTGCACAAGGTGACACATCCGGATTTGCTTGTGCCCGATCCAAAACGGAGCATCCGTAACGGCTGTTTTGTGCGCGAAGCGTTCAAATACAATCCGGACACTTGGGATGGGCGGATCATCTACAGCTTGGCGAGGACCCTTAAGTTCTCGCTCGATACGCCGTGGGAGAAGTTGGCGAAATCGGCGCGGGAGGCGATTCTCAACGGCGTCGAGAGGAAGATCAAAATTGAGAGACCGCCGGAAGCCAAGGCGGGCCGGGAAGATCAGGAAGGGAAGGAAGTTGGGTTCGGCGGCATTGCGCGGCGGATTGAGCGGCAATACCGGCGTTACCGGCAGCGTGGCGAAGCGAGTTCGGGGATGGAGGCATGGCTCGATAAGGTGATGGTGGAGCACACCTGCCCCGATTGCCGGGGCGCGCGCCTTCGCGGGACGCGGCTGCTTTTCAAAATTGCGGGAAAGAATATTTATGAGTTCGGGCAACTGAATTTCGACGAGTTACACGCATTTCTAGGCACAATTAAGCCGCACGGCAGAGGCGCGGACGCGGGGCGGCAGATTTTGAAGGAGATACGCGGACGGCTGGAATTGCTGCTCGGCATTGGGCTGGATTATCTGAATTTTAATCGCCGATCGGGAACACTCTCAGGGGGTGAGTCGCAGCGTATCAGGCTTTCGACGCAAATCGGTTCGGGACTGATGGGGATGCTTTACGTGTTGGATGAGCCCAGTATCGGTCTGCATCCGAAAGACAACGTGAAGATGATTGCGACGTTGGAGCGGTTGCGCGATATCGGGAACACAGTGATTGTAGTTGAGCATGATGAGGATACGATCCGCGCGGCCGATCATGTAGTGGAAATGGGTCCGGGACCGGGGATTCACGGAGGAAATGTGGTGGTGGAGGGGACGCTGGATGACTTAGTGAAGTGCAAGGCGTCGCCGACCGGGCAGTTTCTTTCCGGCAGACGGAAGATTACAACGCCGAAGCAGCGGCGCAAGGGCAACGGCAAAGCGCTGACGGTGCGGGGCGCGCGCGAGAACAATCTCAAATCAGTGGATGTCCGGTTTCCGTTGGGATGCATGGTGGCGGTGACTGGCGCTTCGGGATCGGGCAAGAGCACGCTGGTGAACGAAGTGCTGTATAAAGCGCTATGGAAGCAACTGGTGGATACGCGCACGCTGCCAGGCGAGCATGATGGTTTGGACGGAATTGAAGATGTGTACCGGGTGGTGAATATCGATCAGTCGCCGATCGGGCGGAACAGCCGTTCGAACCCGGCGACCTACATCGGGTTTTACGACCACATTCGCGATCTTTTCACGCAGGCGCCGCTTTCGGTAGAGCGCGGATATAAGCCTGGGCGATTCAGTTTCAATGTCAAGGGCGGCCGGTGTGAGGAGTGCCAAGGCGAGGGAGTGATTACCACACAGCTTTACTTCATGCCCGATGTGGATGTGATGTGCGGCACGTGCAAAGGAGCGCGCTTCAATAGCGAGACATTGGAAGTGACGGTTCAGGGCAAAACGATTGATGATGTTTTGAACATGTCTGTCGAAGAAGGGATGACGTTTTTTGCGGCGGAACCGGCGATTGGGAAGAAGATTGAAGTGCTGGCGGATCTTGGGCTGGGGTATCTGACACTAGGGCAATCGGCGACGACGTTATCGGGAGGCGAGGCGCAACGGGTGAAGATTGCCACTGAGTTGAGCAAGCTGCAAAGAACCAAACATACGGTCTATATTTTGGATGAGCCGACAACCGGGCTGCATTTGGCAGATGTCGAAAAGCTGCTGGAGGCGCTAACGAAATTGGTGGATGCGGGACATACGGTTTTGTTGATCGAGCATCATGTGGATGTGATCAAGACGGCGGACTATGTGATCGATCTGGGGCCGGAGGGCGGCCACAGGGGCGGGGAAGTGGTGGTGAGTGGAACTCCGGAAGAGGTTGCGGCCTGTAAAGCGTCGCACACGGGACGCTTCCTCAGGCCGCACCTTTGAGTTTGGCAGTTAGGCCAAGTCGTAGCGATCGAGGTTCATCACTTTGCTCCACGCTGCGACGAAGTCTTTCACAAACGCTTCTTTTGAATCGGCGCAGGCATAGACTTCCGCGACGGCGCGGAGTTGGGAGTTAGAACCGAAGACAAGGTCGACGCGAGTGCCGGTCCACTTGACTTGGCCGGATGTGAGGTCGCGGCCTTCGAACACGTCTTCGGAGGCAGACGTCGCTTTCCAGGCGGTGTTCATGTCGAGCAGATTCACAAAGAAATCATTCGTGAGAGTCTCGGGTTGTTTGGTGAAGACGCCGTGCTTGGATTGCCCGACGTTGGTATTGAGCACGCGCAAGCCGCCCAGGAGAACGGTCATTTCGGGGGCCGTGAGAGTGAGCAACTGGGCGCGATCGATGAGCAATTCTTCCGGAGGTCTTTGCTGGTCGTCGCGGAAGTAGTTGCGGAAGCCGTCGGCTTTTGGTTCTAAGACGGCGAAGGAGTGGACGTCGGTTTGCTCGGCAGTTGCATCGGTGCGGCCGGGATGGAAGGGAATCTTCACGTCCTGTCCGCCACGCTTGGCGGCTTGTTCAATAGCAGCGTCGCCGGCGATTACTATCAGGTCAGCGAGAGAGACTTTCTTGCCGCCTGTCTGTGCGCTGTTGAACTCTTTCTGGATTGATTCGAGCTTCGTGAGGACTTTCGCGAGCGCGGCGGGCTGATTGACTTCCCAATCCTTTTGTGGAGCGAGACGAATGCGGCCACCGTTGGCGCCGCCGCGTTTGTCGGAGCCTCGGAAGGTGGAAGCGGAGGCCCAGGCGGTGGAGACGAGATCGGAAATGGAGAGACCGGAGGCAAGGATTTTGGCTTTGAGGGCCGCCACGTCCTTTTCATCGATGAGTTTGTGATCGACGGCGGGAAGGGGGTCTTGCCAAATCAAATGCTCCGAGGGAACGAGTGAGCCGAGATAACGGGAGGTAGGGCCCATGTCGCGGTGAGTGAGCTTGTACCAAGCTTTGGCGAACTCGTCGGCAAACTCCTTGGGATTATCGTAGAAGCGTTTGGCGATGGGCGCGTAAATAGGATCAACCTTCAGGGCGAGGTCGGTAGTGAACATGATCGGGGCGTGCCGCTGCGACTTGTCGTGTGCATCGGGAACGGTGCCCGCCGCGGCTCCGTTTTTGGGAGTCCACTGATATGCTCCGGCCGGGCTCTTCACAAGATCCCACTCATAGCCAAAGAGATTCTCCAGATAGCTGTTATCCCATTTGATTGGGGTCGCTGTCCAAGCGCCTTCTAAACCGCTGGTGATGGTGTGTACACCGTTGCCATTGCCGTTAGTGTTTTTCCAGCCGAGACCTTGCTCTGCGATGCCGGCGCCTTCGGGCTCAGGGCCGACGTACTTGCCGGGATCCGCTGCGCCGTGCGCTTTGCCGAAAGTGTGACCACCAGCGATGAGGGCGACTGTTTCCACATCATTCATGGCCATGCGAGCGAAGGTTTCGCGAATGTCGCGGGCAGCGGCGGCGGGATCGGGCTTGCCGTTGGGGCCTTCAGGATTCACGTAGATAAGACCCATCTGGACGGCGCCAAGAGGATTATCAAGTTGGCGATCACCCGTGTAGCGCTCGTCGCCGAGCCACTTGGCTTCAGGACCCCAGAAGATGTCTTCTTCCGGCTCCCAAACGTCTACGCGGCCGCCGGCGAAGCCGAATGTCTTTAGGCCCATCGACTCCAGGGCAACGTTGCCGGTGAGAACCAAGAGGTCTGCCCAAGAGAGTTTGCGGCCATACTTTTGCTTGATCGGCCAGAGCAGGCGGCGCGCTTTATCGAGGTTCACGTTGTCAGGCCAGCTGTTGAGGGGCGCAAAGCGTTGTGAGCCGGCGCCAGCGCCACCACGGCCATCGGCGATGCGGTATGTGCCGGCGCTATGCCAAGCCATACGAATGAAAAACGGCCCGTAGTGGCCGTAGTCCGCGGGCCACCATGGCTGTGAAGACGTCATCAAAGCGTGGAGATCTTTGACGACAGCATCCAAATCGAGAGTCTTGAATTCTTCGGCGTAATTAAAATTCTTGTCCATCGGATTGGACAACGATGAGTGCTGGTGGAGAATCTTGATGTTCAGCTGATTTGGCCACCAATCGCCATTGGTCCAGGCTCCTGCAGCGGCCGTTTCTTTGCGGCCCGCGCCCGTAAACGGACACTTGCTTTGGACTGGGATTGTTTCTTCATGACCGGCGACAGGCGGCGCCGAGGTAGTTGTCGTAGTTGTGTCATCCATGTTGGTTTGCTCCTTGGTTTTTTGTTCGCGCGATCACCGGCGGACGCGCTTGTGGGCGGGTGCGCATTTCGCGCAAAGCCCGCGGAAAATAAGTTCGCATTCGCGAAGAACCCGCTTGCCTAGGGCGGCTGAAGCAGGCGACGGCACATCGTACCAATCCATGTCTTCGACATCGCCGCAACGGTCGCAGATGAAATGGTGATGGCGCACACCCTTGGCATCGAATCGCGCGGCGCGGCCTTCCACGGCCACTTCGCGAACCAGACCGGCTTCGACTAAGTCACGCAGGTTGTTATAAGTGGTTGCCCGGGAACAGCGTGGATCGACTCGATTTACGGCTTCGAAGATTTCCGAGGCGGTGGGATGGCTAGGGTGTTTCATTAAGAAAGCCATCACGGCGTAGCGCTGCGGGGTGCAGCGCAAGCCGCCTGCTTCGAAAGACTGTCTGATCGCCTCAACGTTCACGAAAGGATTAGAATAAGTCTAATGTGGTAATTTGTCAAGGCGAGATTATTCGTGGTTTTATTGCATTACGAGCTAAGCGTCCGAGCCGCGGGTTCGGGCGCAAAAGAAGCCCCTAGCTGAGACTAGTAGACAGTCTGCCAGTATTTTAGTAGAATGTCTGCTAGACGAATGGGTAAGCAAAAAGAATATCAAGATCGCGTCGAATTGATGCAAGGCACGTTGGACATGTTGGTGTTGCGAACCCTGCAATGGGGGCCGCAACACGGGCATGGCATTGGACAGGCGATTCGCGCTAAATCGGCCGAGGCGCTGCAAATCGAACATGGATCGCTTTATCCGGCGCTGCACCGGCTGGAAAAGCAGGGTTGGCTCAAAGCGGAATGGAAGGCTTCCGAAGCGAATCGAAGGGCCAAATATTACAGTCTCACGCCGACGGGCAAAAAGCAGCTGTCGCTCGAGCAATCCAAATGGAATGACTTGGTGGAAACAATTGCACTGGTGATGAAGCCCGCGTAGGGCATGAGGAATCACATGAAGTTTCCGGTCACCCCTTGGCGCAAGAGGCACGACCGCGAGTTTGACGAAGAATTAGAAGGGCATTTCGCCTTTGAAGTGGAGCAGCGAGTGCAGGCGGGCGAGACACGCGAGGCGGCGGAAGCAGGGGCACGACGGGATTTTGGAAACGTGACGAGAGTGAAGGAGGTTACACGCGAAGTGTGGGGATGGGGATCGTTAGAGCGTTTCTTACAAGAGATCAAATACGCTGTGCGGCGGCTGCGGGCGGCTCCGGGATTTACGCTGGCCGCGATTCTCACGATTGCGCTTTGCCTGGGAGCGAATCTGGCGATCTTCGGGGTGATTGAGGCTATCCTGATCCGTTCGCTGCCGTTCCCGGACGCCGGCCGGCTAGTGAGTATTTACAATACTTATCCGAAGGCGGCGGTGCTTAGGGATGGATCGTCGATAACCAACTACTACGAACGGAGAGGTGCGATTGCCGCGTTTCGCTCAGTTTCGATTTATCAATTGGGAAGGGCGAACGTGGGCGGGGCGGGCGCCAGCGTGCGCAGACCGGTGGTGAGAGTATCACCGGAATTCTTTGCGACGCTGGGACGCGAGCCGGTGATTGGGCGCTCTTTTTCGGATTTGGAGATGACGTATCAGACCGATAATGTTGCGATTATCACAAGTGAATATTGGAAAGAACACCTTCAATCGGACCCGCGGGTGATTGGGAAGACGGTTTGGGTTGACACTTATCCGAAGACCGTGGTCGGGGTTTTGCCCGCAGGGTTTCGTTTTCTTTCTTCCAAAGCGGATTTGTATCTCCCGCTTTCGTCGCGGCTGGAAGATCGGACGCCCTTACAGCGGCACTCGGGTGGGAATGTGACGCAAATGATTGCGCGCTTGAGTCCTGGGGTGAGGGTGGAGCAGGCGCAAGCACAGATCGATGGACAAAACACGGCACTGGAAAGAGACGATCCGCAGGCGAAGATGATGGCGGACGCAGGTTTTCGATCTGTGGTGCTCTCGCTGCATAGCGATCAAGTGGCCGAAGTTCGACCATTGTTGCTTTCGCTTGAGGCCGGAGTGCTGGCATTGCTGTTGATCGGCACAGTGAACTTGGTGAACCTGTTCCTGATTCGGGCGAACGGGCGCGCGAAGGAACTGGCGGTCCGGCAGGCTTTGGGGGCAGGGAAGGGGCGCGTGCTAAGCGCGGTGTTGATTGAGAGTACAGTGTTGGGTTTGTTGGGAGGGACGGCGGCGCTGGCAGTGGGCGCTGCCGGGATTCGATTGCTCACGCAATTGGGTGCGCAGCAACTGCCTTTGGGAGACGCGATTCGATTCGATGGTGGAGTCGCCGCAGTTGCTCTGATAGGAGCGGTTGCCTTGGGCTTTGTCCTGGCGCTGCCGGTGGCGTTGTTCCATCTGCGGCCGGATCCGTCTCTGGCGCTGCGTTCGGAATCGCGCTCGGCCACGGGGAGTCGCGCGATGCAAGCGTTGCGGCATGGTTTTGTGGTGGCACAAATTGGGTTGGGTTTGGTGTTGCTGGTGGGGAGTGGATTGTTGGGCGTGAGCCTGAAACGAGCAATGGAGGTGTCGCCTGGATTTGCCGCGGAGCATGCGGTTGCCGGGCAAATCTCATTGGTAGGGCGACGGTATCCTTCCACCGAAGCCGGTCTCGCATTCACGGAACGGCTTGAAGCTGATTTGCGACGCGAAGTGGGCGTTGTGGCGGTTGGCATTGCGACGAACATTCCTTTTAGCGGCCGCAACGGCAAGAGCGCCGCCACGGCGGAAGGGCATGTTTTGCGACCCGGAGAATCACCTCGCGGCTACTACTCTTACGGCGTTGCCGGTGATTTTTTCCAGGCTCTGGGATTCTCGTTGAGGAGTGGGCGTTTTCTGACAACTGAGGATTCAAGGCGGGGGCAACGGGTTTGTGTTGTAGATGAAGATTTTGCGCGCTATAACTGGCCGCACGGGAATGCAGTGGGGCAGCTAATTTTTCAGGGAGCGGACCTCGGTAAGGAAAGCGAGGCGTTCCGAGTAGTGGGTGTCGTAGGCAGTATCAAGCAGGCGGGAGTAACGGACGACACGGCGCAGGGCGCTGTCTATTATCCATACATTTATCAGGCGGACAATAACATTTTTGTTGTGGAGCGTGGAAATGCAGGGAATCAAACGCTACAGGCGAACCTGCAGCGGGTTGTGAAGGAGATCGATCCGGAACTCAGCGTCAACGACTTGATGTCGATGGACGATCGGATTGCCGCGAGCCTGCTCGACCAGCGGTCTGCGACTGTGCTGAGCGGAATTTTTTCGGTGTTGGCGCTGCTGCTTGTTGGAATCGGGACATATGGCGTACTCAGTTATGCAGTGACACAGAGAAAACGCGAGATTGCTGTTCGGCTCGCGATCGGAGCGCGACCAGAACAAATCAGCCGTGAGGTTTTTGCTCTGACCTTGAAGTTACTGGCAGTGGGCGGCGTGTTGGGGATGGCGGGGGCATGGATGGCGGGTCGTGAACTCCAGACGCTTCTGTTTCATGTCCCGGGCAATCATCTGGAATTCCTTGGCGCAGGTCTCGCTACGATTGCCGCGCTTGCTTTGGCCGCTTCGTTTTTGCCCGCCCGGCGGGCGGCGAGAGTATCTCCAATGCAGGCGTTATCCGACCAGTAAGTAGCCATGCTGCTAGTTCGCGGGGGTAATGTTCGTGACCGGCAGATCCCAATGCGCGAGCAGAATTTCGAAGCGGCGTTGCTCTTCCTTCTTGTACGTGGATTGATCCGGCCAGAGTTCCTGAATGAACTTTTCTTCGTTGGGATTGGCGGTAGTCGCAAGAGTGGAGTTTTTGAAGGTGATGGTGACACGATAATCCCAGCGTGCTTCTTCCGGCATATGATTGGCTGGCGTTTCGATTTTGACCGAGAGCATGCGGCCGGCTTCGACCGTTTTCTTGAGTAAGGGGTAATGATTCTTCAAAAAGAGCTGCAAAAACTCTTGTTGGTGGCCCCACTGAACTTTGTAGTAATACTCGACTGAGTAAGGCTGGTCGGCGGCGCCTTGGGGCGGAGCACCCTGTGCGAACGCATGCATGGATGAGAGCGCAAGGAAAACGACGGCGAGCAGGTAGCGGTTCATTCGATCCTCCATGGGGACTCTCGATTGTAGCGAACCGAACGGGCGGCTGCCGCGCCAAGCTGTGCTTGCCGCGGCAGCTGTGCTATTTGTTGAGCCAGTCACTTAGGCTTTTCTTCACCTGGGCCTTGGCTTTTTGTTTCGTCGTCTGAGTGTTGTTTGCCGCGGCTTGCTGCGCCTGAGTCTGTTGCTGCTGCTGTTGTGGCTGCGCCTGCGCTTGTTGTGGTTGCTGCGTTTGAGCTGCCTGCGGAGCCGTCTGTGTGGTGTTCTGGGCGTTGGTTGTATTTTGGACTTGGCGCAACGGGATTGTATTGGCGGCTTGGCCGTCGGGAATTAGGGTTATTGGGACATTTTGAATTCGTTTCGCGCCGAAGGCGAGGGTGACGCTGGTGTAACTGGCTGGAACATCGTCATATTCGCTAACCAAACGAACCGGAGCATTGGGGGTGATTTCGGCAAGCTCGAAGGTGCTGCCGTCGGTATCGACGTACATCGACCGCTGGGCGCCGAAGACGCGGCCCGTGCCCAGTACAAGTGTTATGTTCCATCTCCGGAAGCCCTCGGCGTTCACCTGCTGGCTCGTATTCTTAGTCGCGTCGTAATCGCAAAAGACACGAGTGCCCGAGCGGAGACAATTGTAGACAGTCAAGGTATAGTCTGCAGCGCTGAAGTTGCCCAGGCCAGCAGAGAAGCCCGAGGCGTTGATGGTTCCATTAGATTGGTTAGCGTTGGTTTGATTGGTTGCCGTATTTGCTTGTTTTGTGCCTTTTTGAGCGGCAGGAGCCTGGGCCAGAGCGCACGTGGACGCGCTCAGCGCGGCTAATGCGAGGATTGAGATTTGGTGTTTCAGTATCGTTATCATTCGATTTCGACCTCCTATGGGAATATGCGCAATCCATTAATGGATTTGCTCAAGAAACTGAATTTATTTTCCGGTTGCCGAAAGACGGCATGAAACTCGACGGCTTGCGCAGAAGGTAGAGTATGGCGTTTGGGACGGACGGCACAACGACGTGGAAGACAAAGGGTGTCCTACGTCTGGCGGCGATTGTGGCGTTCGGCGCCTCCTGCTTGTGTGGACAGCAGTATCCATTTGTCGCAATTCCCAATGCCCCGAAGGGTCCCGGAGCGCTGCTTGAGGATAGTAAAGGCAGGCTCTGGGTAGGCTCGACGGACGACGTGCAGATGTTTGATGGGGAGCGCTTTTATTCGCTGCGCGCATTTGGTTTCCCCGAAGTCGGGGTGGAAAGTATCGCCGAGGATGCCACGGGCGCGATTTGGATCGGCGCCGAAGACGGGCTTTACCGCTGGTCGGGCGAACGCGTAAAAAGAATTGTTCAGGGACTTACAGTAAAGGTCGGAGCGATTGGGCGAGACTACGTAATAGCCGCAGTGCATCCTGACGGCGAAGCGACTTTGCCGGCGAATGAAGAATACCAGCTCTTTCGAGTGAGCATACGGGAGAATGGGAGCCCGGAACGACTGCCCCAGAGGCTGAACAATTTTAGTATTGATGCGGAGGGCGCGGCTCTCTATGTGTGCGGCAACGGCTGGTGTGAATTGAGCGCGCAGACGATTGCGAATTGGCAAACGGGGCAGGAGTTCAAACCCGTGCGGCATGCGGTCACGGGCACAGGTGAGTTCGACGGACGTGTGTTTCGCGATCATGCAGGCTGTGTGTGGCTGCGCGATCAGGGTGCAGCGTCCTATCAATGTCCGGGAGACGCACAATTTCAAAGGTTGCCCAACGAAGTGGCATCCAGCAGTGGGCCTGCCTTTGTCGGAGAGACCAGATCCGGGCAGATTTTACTGCCGAGCGATTCGGTGATGGCCATTGGACGTCCCGGGGATTTTCGTGTGATTCGGGCAGGGAATGGTTACCCGAGCGGTTTGGAAATGGTTGAAGCGCCCGACGGCTCCATTTGGATGAGCGCAGCGAACGGGTTGTACCGCCTTGCCTCTCCATTTCGAATGGAGTTCTGGGATCAGCGAAGCGGATTAGAACGGCCGATGACGATTGTGCGGCTGGGAAGCAAGGTGTTTGCCGGGTCAAGCCAGGGTATTCGGATGCTAAGCGAGGATCGGACACGGTGGGGTGAACTTCCTAAGAGGCCGGAAGTAGGGCACGTCTTTCAACTCTCCGCCGGGCCGAACGGAACGCTGATGGCGAACGGGCAAGATTTGGCGATGTTGACCTTGGATGGAACTGTGCTCGCGAGAGTGGGGAAATATATCCAAGGCTGGCGATTTATCAAAACTCCGGATGGGACGGAGTGGTTGGCGGGCGCGGGCGTCAGCCGGGTGACGCAGAAGGCGGCAACCTTTTCTCTGATACCCGAGCAAATGCCTATTCAACACGGGAGCCCCGTAACGATTGATATGGAGTATTCAGCGACGACCCGGAAGATGTGGACGTGCGTGAATGGAGCCGGATTATTGAGCCGTGACAATGCGGGCTGGAGCAAGCCCATCACGATGTCTGACGGGCTTATGGAGAACGGCTGCATTTCGCTGGCGCCTGTGGCAAACGGCGATGTCTGGCTCGGCTATTACGGGCCTGCGTACTATGCCATAGTGAAGATCGAGCCTTCCGGCAAGGTGATGGTGCGCAACTATAAGGGCGCCACGGAGTTTGTTGATGTGGATAGCCGGGGCTGGATTTGGCGCGGTTCGGATGAGGGAATCGTGGTGGCCGAGAGCGCCGAGGCGGAACGGGAGAGGTGGCTCTTTCCGGACGGGCCGGGGCCGAACGGCACCAATCAGAACGCCTTCTTTAGTGACCCGGACGGATCGGTTTGGTGGGCGGCGAATCATACGATTTTTCATTACAGCCCGCCGGCTGATTTGTTAAGGCCCCGGCAAACGCCGAAGATTTCCATAGCAGGCTTTTCCGCGGGAGGCGGTCCGCCGGTGATTGCGGAGGCCGTTACTCCGCTGGCACATGGCACCAGCGTGACGGCGCACGTTGGGTCTCTTGAGTTCTTGCGCAGAAGCGTGCTCAATCTGCGATACCGTGTATTACCTGAACAGGCAAACTGGGTGGAAAGCCAAAGTTTGGATTTGCCGCTTGGAAAGTTGGGCGCGGGCGAGCATTCGTTGGAGTTACAGGCGCGGTGGTTTTCGGGGCCTTGGTCAGGGACGGTAAGAAGAGCGTTCGTGGTGGCACTCCCCGTCTGGCTGAGTTGGCCCTTTGTTCTAAGTTATGCGGGAATTGCCTTCGCCACGGCTGTGACGACTTATTGGTATCGAAGGCGGCAACAGAAAGAAGCGGCGCAATTTCCGGATTTGGCGGCATGGCGTGTGAATGCGTTATTGCCGGAGTTGCAGGATTTGAATGGGTCGCTGCTGGATGGACGGTTCGAGGTGACTTCGCTGATTGCACGCGGCGGCTTTGCCAATATTATGGACGGTTATGACCACGTTCAGAAGCGGCGCTGTGCGGTAAAGATTTTTCGCAGTGAAGTGAGCGACAAGATTTGGGTGCAGGAACAATTCGAACAGGAAGTCTCGGCGCTGCGCTCGATACGGCATCCGAATGTCGTTTCGATTTATTCGTATGGATACACAGGAGCGGGATTGCCTTACCTGGTTATGGAATTTATTGAAGGACGGAGCTTGCGGGAGGTTTTGAAGGAAGGAGCAGTGCCGGCAAACCGGGCGCATCGGTTCATTGAGCAGATTAGCGACGCGCTGGAGGCGATTCATGCGTTAAACATTTGTCACCGCGACGTGAAACCGGAAAATGTGATGATCCGGCATGAGCAAAGTTCGATCGAAGAGGCCGTGCTGATCGACTTTTCCATTGCGATTATTAAAGACGCGGATGAAACGCTGCACGGGTTATCGCGGGCGGCGGGAAGTTTCGATTACATGGCGCCGGAGCAGGCCGTGGGCGCGGGACAGGCATCCAGCGATGTCTATAGCCTGGCTAAGTTGATTATCGAGATATTGACCGGCCAGCGGGTTTCGAAACTTCTACCCAATGCAGCGCTCGATTTGCCACAGCGCGTGAGGGATTTGAAGGCACTTCGGGAAGCGGGACTTTCAGAAGACGCGATGCGCTTGTTAGCGGCTTCGCTTGAGTTTGATCCGAGGAACAGGCCAGACTCGGTGAAAGGGCTCGTAGATCCGATTGTACGCGAGTTAGCTCGCTGAAGCCGCGCCTTTGGCCGTGCTGCTCATCAATTTCTTCAGCGAATCGCGGCCGCGTTCCCAGCAGGCGCGGGCCTGGCGAAAGGTTAGGCCGGTGTTGCGGGCGATTTCTTCCAGCGTGAAGCCGGCGAAATAATGCATGTCGACCACGATGGCGGCTGTGGGATCTTGGGTTTCGAGCTTCTCCATGAGCAGGCCGATTTCGACAATTTGGCGCGCGTCATTCGTGGAAGTGGTGAGCACTTCACCGTATACTTCCATGGAAATGGGCGCTTCGCCGCTGCCGCGCTTTTGGCTTAGGCGATTGCGAGCCATTTCCACCAGGACTCGACGGACGGCCAAGCTGGCCAAGGCGTAGAAGTGGCCGCGATCTTTTACCTGCCAGCCGCCTTTCGAAAGACTGCGCAGCCAGACTTCATGAATCAATTCAGTTTTTGATACTGGAGGCGCGTAGCGTTCCCGTTTCAGTTCGCGGAGGGCAATCTCATGGAGTTTGGGTAAGATCTCACTCAGGAGTTTATCGACGACGGACTTGTCGCCTTGCATGAACATATGCAGCCGGGCGGTCAAGGAGGATTCGTCGGTCATCGCGTGAATGCGTCGTTGGCCTGGAGTGGCCGGTCGCCTTTCGTCAAATTACCATGACGGCTGCGAAACGGAGGTTTTTAGAGTGCGGATGTCGCGCATTGGCGGTTGGCCGAAGAAACGGCTGTATTCGCGGTTGAACTGGCTGGCGCTTTCATAGCCGACTTCGAAGGCGGCGCTGGAGGCGTCGAGGCCGTCGACGAGCATTCGACCGCGAGCGGCCTGGAGGCGAAGCTGCTTCTGGTATTGCAGCGGGCTCATGGCGGTGAGAGCGCGGAAGTGATGGTGGAGAGTTGACACACCCATGCCGGCGAGGTCGGCCAACTCTTCGACGCGCAGAGGTTTAGCAAAATTAGTGCGCACCCAAGCGATCGCCTTGGCGGTACGGTGGCTTTGATCGCCCAGGGTGGCGATCGCGCGGAGGCGGGCGCCGGCGGGCCCTCGCAAGATACGGTAAATGACTTCGCGGTGAAGCAGCGGCGACAGGAAGGGGATGTCTTGCGGTGTACGCAGCAGATCAACAAGACGGCAACAGGCGCTGAGGATTTCCGGTGTCGTTCTAGCGACGGTCATGGCGGGCTTGTCGGAAGAGCGCGAGTCCTCAGGTGCTTGGATTTCTTCCTGGCCAAGGAGTTCGCGCACGAGCGGAATTTCAAGCTTCAAGAGCATGCATAGGAAAGGGGTATCCTCGCTGGCTTCGATGACTTGTCCCAAAATCGGGAGATCAATGGAAGTGAGGAGATAATGAGTCTCGTCGTAGATGAATGATGCGCGGCCCAGGGTAACTCGCTTGCGGCCTTGTGCGACGACAGCGAGGCTGGGCTCGTACGTGGCGGAGGTGGGTTCAGTGGGCGCTGTGCGGCGGGTGAGCATGAGGCCGGGTACTTCGGTTACTCGTTTCTCTGCGGTGCCGATGAAAAAGGAAATCTTGCGGGCGAGTTCCTCGCGGGAGGCACGGATTTGATCTGCTTCCGCGCTGGCTTTCCTGGCTTTGGTCTGATGCATCTCGATCTATGGCCAGGATAGCCGGTTCTGAAACGAATTAATGAGAGGCGACAGAAATAGGCATAAACTCGGAAGGATTAGGATAGCGTTCCGCGAGAGGTTCACCATATTCTGGAAAGATGAAAACCATGACGGGACGGTGACATTGATGCTGATCTCTGAGTTGGATGTCTGGGGTGGTTTTTACAGTATTGTGGGTTCGGCGGCGGCAACGCTGATTGGCTTGCAGTTTGTGGTGATGACACTGATTGCGGCAAGGCCGCCTGCACGAGCAGAGGAAGCGAGTGCCGCGTTCGGGAGCCCGACCACGGTACATTTTGGAGTTACTCTTTTCTTGGCGGCAGTTTTACATGCTCCCTGGCCTGGAATTGAGGGCGCCGCACTCTTATGGGGAGTGACGGGAATTGTGGGCATCGTATATGAAGTGCTCGTAGGAAGGCGGCTCAAGAAGCAAACGGCTTACAAGCCGGTGTTTGAAGACTGGCTCTTTCATTTCTGCTTGCCGCTGGTGGCGTACCTGATATTGGCGGGGTCGGCGGTGGTGGCGGTTATGCATTTCTATGTGCGGGAGATTTTGTTTTCGGTTGCGGCGGCAACGCTGGTTTTGTTGCTTAGCGCCATTCACAACGCTTGGGATGCCGTGGCATATCATGTGGTGTCGAAATCGCAGGAACGGCATGCTGTCGGATTGCGTGCTAATGCCGAGACGAAGCTCAGCGACGAAAGGATGAACTAAGGAATGGAAATCAGAAGAGGTGGATCGCAACCATCGGGCAAAGGGCCGGCAGATTATTTTACTGGCACGGTTCGGGTAGACCCATTGTTCAGTGCGCCTGCGCCAGCGCGCGTGGTGGCGGCGAGCGTTACGTTTGAGCCAGGCGCGCGGACGGCCTGGCATACGCACCCGCTTGGCCAGCATTTGGTTGTGACGGCGGGATGCGGATGGGCGCAAGCGTGGGGTGGGTCGGTAGTAGAAATCAAGCCTGGAGATGTGCTTTGGTTTGCGCCGGGCGAGAAGCATTGGCACGGAGCAGCTCCTACGACCGCAATGACGCACGTTGCGATTCAAGAGCAGCTTGAGGGCAAAACTGCTGATTGGATGGAGAAGGTCAGCGACGAGCAGTACCGGCGGGATTAGTCTCTTTTAGGAGGCGGCGACGAAGAAGCCGTAATGCCACAACTGCGTGCCGTGTAATCGCCAAGCGGCGGCATACGAACCGGCCGGGATGGGCGGGGCAGAGATTTGGTAAGAAAGAACGAGTCCGCGGGGGGTTGGATGAATAGGCGCAGATTGTATGGGCTTTACGACGGTGGAGAGATTGGCGGCGCTGCGAATTTCAATGTCGTAGATGCCGGGATCGGTTCCGGCGGGAAGAATGAGGTTCAGCGCTTTGGTAGATGTCTTAATGGAGGGCGTTGGAGCGGTGGTGTCGGATGCGCCGCGTTCCTCGGAATCCACCGAAAAATCGAGCTGAGCGATTTCGGTTTGGCTGATCACCGGCGCGGAAGTCGCGCTAGAGTGGTTTCGCCAAAGGGCAAATCCGCCCAACACGAGGAAAAGAACGGCGGCGACAGCGGTGGCGCGCAAGATAGCGGAATTGCGTTCGCGTGCACGCTTCGAATCTCTTAATTCACGAAAGCGCGCAAAGCAAGGTGAACATTCACGGATGTGAATGGACGCGGGGTCTGTTAGCGGAGGCGGATGGTCCACCAGTTCCTGCAGTTTCGCGGCATCGAGGCAACCTGTTCGCGCCGGGTTGGGATTTGCCTTCAGCAGCAATGCGTCAAAGGGTTCAACGGCCATGGCCGACATCCTCGTGGAAAATTTTGTGGAGCCGAGCTTGTGCGCGCAGGAGGTAATACGAACTCATGGCGGCGGAGATGCCGAGTTCTTTGGCGATCATCGAATGCTTCCAGCCCATGGTGTAGCGGAGCAGGACTTCGCGTTCGGTTTTGGGGAGAGCGTTCAGAATCTCCTGGGCAAGGATTCGGGCCTCGATGGCGTCGGGGCTGCCGTCAACAGCGGCGCCGGCCAATTCAGTCATGTCTTGGGGCTCGCGGCAATAAGCGGTTTCTTTTTCAAACGAACGCTGCTTTTTGCGCGACACAGCGAAGAGAGATTTGGTGGCGTAACGCAAGACGTCGCGAATTTCACCATCGAGCGCTTTACCCGCGATGGCGCGGGCGCGCTGGACGACCGCCTCGATGTTCGAATCGGGATGTTGGATGGTGCGAAGAATGGCGGTCTTCAAATCATTCTGCAAATCCTCAGGCAGGGCTCTGCCGCGGCTGTCGAGGATTTGGTCAAGTTTCATTGAAGGAACCGCTAAGAAACCCAATCTTACAACTTCCAGTGAAATATTTCAGAAAAAAATACTCAGGATCTTTGAATTTTTCCTGCTGAAAAGCCGCTATATGGTAGAGGGCGCTGCCACGGGCTGACTGGGTCCTCGGAGTTCCCAGTGTCGGGCAGCGCAAGTTAAGCAACGCGCCGAGGATCTGTGTGTCCGGGCTCGGGAAAGACAAGATTGATGTACAACTTGTGTGTGCTTTTGCATTTACAAGCAAAAAGCCCGGATCTGCAGACCTCGCGCGTGGCTATGTTTTGGCCGATAAGGCAGCGGCGGAGGCGTACTGCGAAGCGGTTCCTGCATGCGATTTTCAGCCCGCTGAGCCCGGCAGAAGTGAAAGAAGCGGTTGAGCGGTTGCGGATACCTGCAGCTTTTGCGGCGTTCCTCCGGCAGCAAAACGGGGCGAACCTCTTTGCAGACTCCGTGCGGGTCTTGGGAGTGGTTCCGGCAAATCTGCCGATTCTGCGGGCTGGGAGCGCGCGTAATCCGCTGAGTCTCGAAGAGCGCAACGCGAAGGCAAATCTATCGATAAATCAAGAATGGATGCAGATCGGTGTTTATCGCGAACGAAAGGCGCAAGTTTGGTTAAGCCGTAACGATGGGCAAGTGCGATTAATGAGCGCAACCAGGGGGCAGGCTGTAATTCAGGAATGGAGCAGCTTTGACGAGTGGCTGAAGCAAGAGTTGCGCCGATTTGAGAAGGAGTTCGGGAAAAAAAATGACGCGCAAGTCCCCGCACCATTCACGGGCAGTCGCCGGGAAGTAAACTTGGATGCGCAGCGCATAAGAAGGCCGGAAGAGTTAACAGGTGCATCGGTGGTACTAGAGCTTTATCGGTCAAGCAGATCAATATTGAGGTATTCGGGCGCTTGACATTGGCTCCGGCAATCTCCTACCCTTGACCAAAAGGTCACGAAGGGGGACCGGCGGTGAACAGTAGAACTCGAACTCTCTTTGTTTTCGCTTTCTTCTGCATAGTAGTGACGCAGATGCGAGCCGACGTAACCGGAACGATTTTGGGGAGCGTGCACGATCCTTCGGGCGCAACCGTTGTCGGCGCCAAGGTCAACGCAACTAACATCGCGACGAATTTCGTAAGAGAAACCAAGTCGGATTCCGCAGGCGAATACAGGCTGCTTGCGCTGCCCCCTGGGAAATATCGCGTAAGTGCGTCGGCGACGGGCTTTGAGCAGTTTACGGTGACAGGCATCGAACTCAATGTCAACGATCAATTACGCGTGGATGTGGACCTCAAAGTGGGCACCGTGCAGGAGTCCGTCACTGTGGAAGCGAGCACCGCGCGAGTGGAAACTGAAAGCACTCAGATGGGACAGGTGTTCGATACAAAGCAGATCACGAACTTGCCGCTGAATGGCCGTAGCTATGTGGATTTGCTGGCGTTGCAGGCTGGGGTTGCGCCGGCGACATCGGGGGCAATCCAGCAGGACCGGCCGGTGTCCGGCATCTCCGACGCAGGAAACTATTCCGTGAACGGTCAGCGTGAAACGGCCAACGCGTTTCTGGTGAATGGCGGCGACGTCAGCGAAGGCCGCAATTTGGGTGCGGGGTTGATTCCGAATCTGGATTCCATACAAGAGTTCCGGCTTATCACTAACAGCTTCGATCCCGAATATGGGAAGTTCAGCGGAAGCGTGATGAACGCAATTACGAAATCCGGCAGCAACGGCGTGCACGGCGATGGGTTTGAGTTTCTACGAAACGACAATTTTGATGCCCGCAACTTCTTCGATCCAACCAAGGCTGAACTGAGGCGGAACCAATTCGGATATGCCGTCGGCGGACCGTTTTGGAAGAACAAGTTATTTTGGTTTACCGATTATCAAGGTACACGGCAAACCCAAGGGGCGAGTACGGGTTTAGTAGCTGTGCCCAGTGTGGCGGAACGAAACGGCATATTTGACCCATCGACTTTTGTCGATAGCAGCGGAAATCCCATGACCGTGCAGGGTGCCTACTGGGCGAGCGTGCTGTCGTCGCGCCTCGGATATGCAGTGCAGAACGGCGAACAGTGCAGTACACCCGGTTGCGCTTCCACCGCGCAGTGCGTTTTTCCGGGCGGCACAATTCCAACTCGCGCCTTCTCAGCGCCCGCTGTTGGGATTCTGCCCTATATTCCGGCTCCGAATCAGGCGAACGGATATTACGCGAATTCCAGCCAGAAAAATCTAGTGAATGACGACAAGATGGGCCAGCGAGTGGATTTCATCAGCGGACGAACGGGTTCGTGGTCGATGTATTACCACTTTGACGATTCGACAGTGAATGACGCGCTGCCTCCGGGAGGGGCGAGCGTGCCGGGGTTCCCTGCCAAGACGCCGACGAGGGCTCAAATGGCAGTGTTGAATAACACGAAAACCTTCGGCGGTTCCCAGGTGAACGATTTCCGTTTGAGCTTCTTCCGTACGTCGACGCATACGGATGTGCCGGAGGGCAGCTTCGCGAACCTGTCGTCTCTGGGCTTTGCGACTGGGGCGAATACGCTGGGCATCATTCCGAGTGGACCGGCAAATTTCCCGCAGACAGTGCCACCTTTGTACTTCAACAATTTTTCGATTGGTGTGCCCACGTTGACGACGGGACAGCCGGACAACACGTACCAAATCTCGGACGGCTTTGCAAAAGTGTTGGGACGACACACGCTGAAGTTCGGCGGAGAGTTTCGTTACTTACAGGTGAATGAACGCAACACCTGTGCTCCGAACGGCGATTTTACGTTTAGCGGCAGCGAGACCGGTATCGATTTTGCCGATTTCCTGCTGGGGGCGCCGACCAGTTACAACCAGTGCAGCCAGCAATTTCTGGATTCGCGCACGCGCTACGGCGGGCTGTATTTTCAGGATTCATTTAAGGTGACACCGCACTTAACCCTGAATTATGGCTTGCGTTGGGAGGTGAGCATGCCATGGTATGACACGCAAGGCAAGATTGAGACGATTGTGCCTGGGGAGCAATCGACGGAGTTTCCTACCGCGCCTGTTGGATGGGTGGTTCCCGGCGACCCGGGCATTCCCAGCACGCTGGCGCCCACGCGCTATAACAACTTTGCGCCGCGAATTGGGATCGCGTATTCGCCCGATTTTAGCGATGGCTTGATGGGCAAGCTGACGGGAGGGCCAGGAAAGACGAGTATTCGTGCCGGCTACGGAATTTTTTATACCTCGGTTGAAGACCTGAATCTTTTCTATGAAGTGGGTGATGCGCCCTATGGATTATATTGGGTGAGCCCGGAGCAGCCGATGTTTGATCAGCCCTTTTTAACGCGCGCGACGGGTGCTTCGCAGGGGCAGCGTTTCCCGTTCACTTTCCCAACGCCCGGCGGTCCTGCTAATGCGACGCTTGACTATTCGACTTATCTGCCGATCTCTGACTCACCCGGCTATTCAATTCACAACCGGATGCCGTACGCTGAGGATTTCAACGTCTCGATTCAACGGGAAGTGGCGCGATCGACAATCTTAACGCTGGCAATGGTGGGCACAGAAGGACACAAGCTGATCTCACAATATGATGCGAACCCGGGCAACGCGGCTCTGTGCCAGCAGTTGAACGCGGAAGGGGCGACGCCGACTTGCGGTCCTTATGGAGAGCAGGTGACGTACACTCTGCCGAATGGCCAGCAGGTACCCGGCACTCGGACGACCCTGGGTCCGGCGTTTGGCGCTAGTAACAGCATTACGGCGAACATTGCGAATTCGAATTTTGTTTCGTTTCAAACGTCGTTGGAACGAAAAGCCGCGGACATGACCTATCTGGTGGCTTACACATATGGGAAAGCGATCGATAACGCATCAGGCTTCGGAGATTGGGTGAACTTCACGAACTACCGGCTGAGCCGATCGCTCTCGAGTTTCGACGTAAGATCGAATTTCGTGGCGAGCTACACATGGGCGATTCCGTTCGACCGTTGGATTAAGAGCGGTCCGACGCGACTGAGGCAAGGATGGCAGATCAACGGGATTACGCGTCTGGCGACCGGCTTCCCGGTGCAAATCACAGAACCGGCTGACGATAACTCGCTGACGGGAAGCCCGAATACGGACACGCCAGATCTAATTGGGCCGGTGAAGACGCAAAATGCGCATAATCCTGGACCGAACGGGCCCAATACTTATTTTCTGCCGGGGGCGTTTGCGCCGGAAACCTACGGTTCTTTCGGTACCGCGAGCCGTAGATTCTTCTCCGGTCCAGGTTTTGCGAATTGGGATTTGGCGCTGATGAAGAGTACGGCGATTCGGGAAGCGGTGAGCGTGGAGTTCCGGGCGGAGTTTTTCAACGCCTTCAATCACACGCAGTTCAACAATCCTAACGGCAACTTCGACGCCAGTACGTTCGGCGTGGTGACGAGTGCGCGCGATCCGCGCATTGGCCAATTGAGCTTAAAGTTTGTTTTTCAGTAAACAGTGGCTGCTTTTGATGCTGGTGGCGCTGGGCGCCGAAGAATATGTGAAGCAAGGGCTTGCGTTGCGGGCGAAGGGAGATTTGGCCGGGGCGAAGGCGGAGTTTCGGCGGGCGATCGCGCTCGACCCGAGGCTGAATGCGGCGCATTTCTACCTTGGGTCGGTGCTGATCGAGGATGGTCACCCAGCCGAAGCAATTGACGAACTCAGTGTTGTTCCCAACTCGCCGGTTGTCGACCGCCTGTCGGGGTTGGCTTATCTGGAGGCGGGGAATCCGGCGAAAGCGGCAACATTTTTTACTCGCCTGAACGATGCGGAATCTCATTACTACTTGGGCATAGCTTTTGGTCAGCAGGGGCAAGCGGCGGGAGCGTTGCGCGAATTCAGGCGGGCTATTGTTTTGAAGAGTGATTTTGGGCCGGCGCATGAAGGTCTGGGAGTTGGTTTGCGGCGGCAAGGGAACGCGGCGGGCGCGCTGGCGGAATTTCAAAAGGCTGCGAGGGAAATGCCGAAAAATGCGGTGACGCTTTGCGATTTGGGGCTGGCGCTCAAGGAGGTTGGGCGGAACAGCGAGGCGGAACAGGCGTTGCGGAGTGCACTGAATGAGAAACCAGACTTTGAACGCGCCCGTTATGCGCTCGGGATCGTACTCCGGATGGAAGGCAAGAGCAGAGAAGCGGCTGGAGAGATGAGTGAAGTTCGCGCATCGCATGAGAGACGAACGGATGCGGCGCAAGTAAGGAAACTGCTGGCAGATGGAATGATCGCGCTCAAGGCAGGGCAGGGAACTGAGGCACAAACCAATTTCGAGAAGGCCGAGGCGCTGGACGCGAGTAACCCGGAGGTGCAGTTCGATCTCGCCTTGAGCGCGGAACAACGCGGAGATCTGGCTGAAGCAAAAGCGTCTTTTGACAAAGCGATTCGCTTGAAACCTGACTATGCTGAGGCGCACATGCGCAAGGGCATCGTTTGCGCCCGGCTGCATGAGAACGACGAGGCTTTGGAGGAACTGAAGCTGGCTGCGGCTTTAGATCCGGATTCGGCGGAAGCCGAGTATAACTTGGGGAAGTTGCTTAGCTTGGTTGGACGCAGCGATGAAGCGCTGCGTGCTTTGGAAGAGTGTCTGGATATAGATCCGGCGAATTTAGAAGCGCGAATGTTGGCCGGGAACGTGTTGGCGGAGCGGAACGATGTGGAGCGGGCGGTGGCGGCTTACCTCGAAGTGCTGCGGCGAAAGCCGGATTTTGCAGAGGCGCACAATAACTTAGGGTTAGTTTGGTTGAACAACGGGAACAAAAAGGGAGCGGCGGAGGAGTTCCGTACGGCGCTACGGCTACGGCCCGACTACGCGGCCGCGGAGCAGAATTTGGAATTGGCAGTCAAGTAGCTAAGAAATCCGCTGAGATTTGGGAGAGCTTCGTGCAGCCGGCGAGGCCCATGGTCATTTCAAGTTCGGTGCGGAGAATCTCGACGACGCGTGCGACACCAAGCGCGCCTCCGGCGGCGAGTCCGTAAAGATAGGGCCGGCCGATCATCACGGCGGAAGCGCCAAGGGCGAGGGCTTTGAAGACGTCGATGCCGCGGCGGACGCCGCCATCGAGAATGAGCGGGATACGTTTGCCCACGCGTTTGGCAATGGTGGGCAGGGCGTCGATAGTAGCGGTGACGGTGTCGAGGCTGCGGCCACCGTGATTCGAGACAATGACTCCATCGCAACCTAAGTCAGCGGCGGCCATGGCGTCACCGGCGTTGAGGATGCCCTTGAGCAGAATCGGCACGCGCGCGAAGGAGCGAAGCCATTCGATGTCTTTCCAGGTAACATCCGAAGCGTGGGTGGCTGAATAAATGTTCCGGCCGGATGGGCGATGGGCGCCGGCGGCAATATCGCTGCCGAGCGACGACAGGTTCGCGCGTTCGACTCCAGGCGGGAGTTTGAAGCCGGCGCGCATTTCGCGGTCGCGCGGGCCGTTCACCGGTATGTCTACACAAACGCACAGTGCTTCACAGCCCGTTGCGACCACTCGCTGGACCAGTTCTTTGGTAAAGCCGCGATCCGTCTGAATGTACATCTGGAACCAAAGCGGGCGGTTTGCGGCGCGCTTCATTTCCTCATAAGTGACGGTGGAGAACGCGGCGGCCACCAGCGTTGCCTCCGCTAGATCGGCGCCGCGCACGGTTTCCAGTTCGCCTTCCGGATGAACCAGCTTGTGATAGCCGGTGGGCGCCAGCAGGATGGGGAACGGATGATCGCGGCGGAAGAGACGCAGCTTGGTATCGATGCGGCTCACATCCACCATCACCCGCTGATTGATTTTGATGCGGTTGAAAGCATTCCGGTTTTCGGCGGCAGTAAGTCCGGCACCCGCCCCCCCGGAAAGATACTCAAGGGCGGGGAACGTCAGGTGACTGGGCGCAATACGCTCGAAGTCGTCGAGGGTCCAGATGGACGCGAGCTCTTCTTGACTGAGCACCTACTTGAGTTCGAGAATTTCTTTTTCTTTGGCTTTGACGATCTGATCGAGCTTGGCGATTTCACCGTCCGTCAGCTTTTGAGTAGCATCGAGCGCCTGGCGTTCTTCGTCTTCGCTAATGGTCTTGTCTTTGAGGAGCTTCTTGAGATGTTCGTTGGCGTCGCGACGGAGATTGCGCAGAACGATGCGGCGCTCTTCGGCGACATGATTGAGCTTCTTGGCAAGTTCGCGGCGGCGATCTTCGGTGAGGGGCGGCACGGGGATGCGAATGATTTTGCCGTCGTTTGAAGGGTTGAGGCCGAGATCGGCGCTGCGAATGCCTTTCTCGATGGCACCAATGATGGTGCTATCCCAGGGCTGAACGGTAATCAATGCGGGTTCGGGCACGTGCAACTGCCCGACTTGGTTCAGGGGTGTGGGGGTGCCGAAGTAATCGACGCGAACGCTGTCGAGAAGGCCGATAGAGGCGCGGCCAGTGCGGAAGTGCGCGACTTCATGTTGGAGGTCTGCCAACACCTTATCCATCTTGGTGCGGGCGTTAGCTTCTATTTCTTTGACGTTCTTGAATGTTTGGCCGCTCGCTGTGGCGGCTACAGGATTTTCGGGTTTCATAGCTAATTGGTTCGTTTCCGTTAGCGAATCATGGTACCGATCGATTCGCCCATCGCCATACGCATTATATTGCCGTTGACTTTGAGATCAAAGACCATGATAGGCATATGATTGTCACGGCACATGGCGACGGCCGATGCATCCATAACACCCAATGCCTTGGAGAGAACTTCGGTGTAGCTGACTTCCTGGTAGCGCTTGGCGTCGGGGTGCTTCTTGGGGTCCTTATCATAGACGCCGTCGACGCTGGTGGCTTTGGCAATGATTTCCGCGCGAATTTCGAGACCTCGCAGAGTGGCGGCGGTATCGGTAGAGAAATAAGGATTGGAGGTGCCGGCGGCGAAGATCACAGCGCGGCCTTTTTCCAAGTGACGAATGGCGCGGCGGCGAATGTATGGCTCGGCCACCTGATGCATCTCAATCGCCGTCATGACGCGGGTGGGAACGCCGAGGTGTTCGAGGGCGTCTTGAAAGGCCAAAGCGTTGATGACGGTGGCGAGCATTCCCATGTGATCGGCCGTGACGCGGTCCATTTTGTTGGCGGCAGCGGCGACACCGCGGAAGATGTTGCCGCCGCCGAGGACCAAGCCGACTTGCACGCCGGAGCGCGCCACTTGGGCGACTTCGCCGGCGAGCGATTTGATGCGCTCAGGATCGAGACCGAAAGAAGCGGGCCCGGCTAACGCCTCGCCGCTGATCTTGAGAAGGATGCGCTTGAAGCCTGCCATTATGATTGCCGCTTTAGGCAGTAACAGGGAGGGGCGAGGCTTCGACGCCGGGCGCGTCGCCGGAATCGCCGACCTTGTAGCGGACGAAGCGGCCGAGGGTAATGGTATCGCCGATTTTGGCGCCTGCCGTCTTGATCAGATCGGCGACGGTAATGGTGTTTTCGCGAATGAAGGGCTGCTCCAACAAGCAGAGTTCTTCGTAAAACTTGCTCATGCGGCCTTCGGCAATTTTATCGAGCATCTTCTCGGGCTTGCCTTCGGCGCGCACACGGTCGCGCTGGATTTCGAGTTCTTTGGCGACGAGCGCGGCTGGCAATTGTTCACGCGAGACCACATGAGGATGAGCGGCAGCTACCTGCATGGCGAGGTCGCGAACCACGGTCTTGAATTCTTCGTTCGAGAGCGATTCGGCTTTCTTGACATCGACTTCGAGAATGACGCCGATTTGCGCGCCGGTATGAATATAATGGCCGACGATACCAGTGCCTGAAATTTCGTAAATGGCGAAGCGAGAGACCACAATATTTTCGCCGAGCTTGGCGATTTTGGTTTTGACGAATTCGCCCACGGTGTGGCCTTCGCTGCCGATCTTCTGGTCGTACAAGGTTTCGTGGGCTTTGATGTTGGCGCGTTCGGCTTCGCTAACGTCTTCCAGGCGCACGTGCTTCGGTTTGGTTTTGGCTATGTGGGCGGCGATATCGGCCGCGAGGTGCTGAAAATCATCGGTACGAGCAACGAAATCCGATTCGCAATTCACTTCCACCAGGACGCCGAGTTTGCCATCGGCGCTAATGGATGTGGCGATGAGCCCCTGCTTGGCGCTACGCGATTCTTTGTTGGTGGCGCTGGCGATTCCTTTTTTGCGCAGAATGACTTCGGCCTCTTTTGGGTCGCCCTTGGCTTCCACCAATGCCTTCTTACAATCCATCATGCCGGCCCCGGTACGTTCGCGGAGTTCTTTTACGAGTTGTGCGCTAATTTCAGCCATTGTTTTCTAAGTTCCTTTTTTACACACAAGGGGCGACCGAGCCGGAAAGGGCTGGTCGCCCTAAAACATTAACGGTGCCTTACGAACCGGTTACTGTTCAACGACGGTGGCGACCTCTTCCGTCGCCGGCGCCTCACTGGCAGGGCCCTTACGCGGCGGAGTTTCGGGTTCGATGCCGCTGGTGGCCAAGCTCTCCGACATCAACTGTTCGGCGTACTTGGGGTCGAGATACTGGGTGTACTCTTCCTGCACGTCGGCGGGGGATTCTTCTTCGCGCACGATCTTGTCGGCGGCGAAATCCGTCTCAGTTGCGAGCGTACGCGCTTCGACGACAGAATCGGAAATCTTGGTGGTGAATAAGCGGATGGCACGAAGAGCGTCATCGTTGCCGGGGATTACGTAATCGACTTCGTCGGGATCGCAATTGGTGTCGACGACGGCGACGACAGGGATGCCAAGCTTGCGGGCTTCCTTTACAGCAATGGCTTCTTTGTTTGAATCGATGACAAAGAGCAGATCCGGCAGGCCGTTCATGTCTTTGATGCCGGCCAAATTCTGTTGCAAGTGTTTGCGTTCGCGTTCGAGGCGGCCGACTTCTTTCTTGGCACGGCCTTCGTAGGCGTTTTCCGTCGCCATAGCGTCGAGTTCCTTGAGACGCTTGATGGAACGCTGCACCGTGCTGATGTTAGTGAGTAAGCCGCCCAGCCAACGCTGGTTCACATAGAACTGGTTGCAGCGGGTGGCTTCTTCGGCAATAGCTTCCTGCGCTTGCCGCTTGGTGCCTACAAACAAAACAGTTTTGCCTTGCGCGGCCATTTCGCCGACGTAGCGCATGGCGTCTTTGAAAAGCTTGAGAGTCTTTTGGAGATCGATAATATAGATCCCGTTACGTTCGCCGAAGATGTATTCCTTCATCTTGGGGTTCCAGCGCTTGGTCTGGTGCCCGAAGTGAACGCCGGCTTCGAGCAATTCTTTCATCGAAATCGATGGCAATTGAGCTCCTTATGAGTTAGGCATGTTGAGCGTGCGGAGCGCGGCCCAAAGCGGAATTTGCGCTTATGCGCGCCAACATGGTTAAGCGCTACGGGACGGCCGAGCCATCACGCAGCGCGCGGTTGAAAAAAACAAAGCAGAGAAGAAGGAACTAACGTTTGGAGAATTGGAAACGCTTGCGCGCGCCCTTTTGACCGTACTTCTTTCGCTCATGCTCACGAGCATCGCGCGTGAGAAAACCAAACTGCTTGAGCTTGCCGCGCAGTTCGGCATTAAATTCAATCAAAGCGCGGGCAATGCCGTGGCGGGCAGCCCCGGCTTGTCCGCTGATCCCGCCACCATTGGCGAGAATGAGGATATCAAAACGATCGGCCAGCTCCACGGCAAGCAACGGCTGCTTGACATAGGCGCGGGCGGACTCACTTACAAAATAATGTTCAAAGGCCCGGTTATTTACGGTAATTTGGCCTTTGCCCGGGCGCAAGAACACGCGCGCAACTGCGGTTTTGCGGCGACCGGTGGCTAACTGCTGAACTAACTTTGCTGGCACTAAAATCCTTTCCTTTTTGATGCGGCGCTTCAGCCCTTCAGGGCCAGCACTTCGGGCTTCTGGGCCTGATGGGGATGGTGCTCACCCGCGTAGACCTGCAGCTTCCGATACATCTGTTTTCCAAGTTTCGTTTTGGGAAGCATGCCCGAAACGGCAAGTTCCAACATTCGCTCCGGGCGGACCGCGCGCATTCGGCGAGCGCCGGTTTCCACCAACCCACCAGGGTAACCGGTGTGGTGGCGATAGAGTTTTTGATCTTCTTTGTTGCCGGTCATTTTCACTTTCGCGGCATTAACGATGATGACGTGATCGCCCGTATCAAGCATGGGCGCGTAGATAGGTTTATGCTTACCCATCAATAGCATAGCGGCCTTGCTGGCGACTCGTCCGAGGACAGCATTATTGGCGTCGATCACGTGCCAAGAACGCGTGATCGCATGCTTGGACGGAATTTCGGTACGCATGGACAGACTTATTCTCTCTATTCGAAGGACTCGAACACTTTAGTGTAACACGAGGAGGGGTATGGGGAAAGGGGCGGTGAGGAATTTCGCCGAGCGAGGGCGAAGAAACGGTGAATTTTGCAGAACATGAGGCGGGGACAGGGGAAATAGCCCGAAGCAAAGGTGCCAGGACCGAATCTAGGGTTTGAGGGGCGCGAAAGCGGGTGTTGGTTCGCTGATTTTTGGGTTCGGATGCTTGAAAAATCTGTTTAATGAGCATTGGGTGGTTGTGGAAACACACTTCGGGTTTGGTAAGTGGACCGGCTAGAAAGCCGGCCAGCAGCCAAGAATGGCCGCCCTACGGCAAACGAAAGCCTTAGCGACGATCAAGTGCGCATGGTTTGCGCGACCGGCTGCGTGCGGATGACGATGGGCGGGCGCGGGATTGAGATCGTTTCTTGCGTTGGCTGCGTGGGCGCGGGTTTTGTAGCTTTGGCCGCTGCCTTGGCTGCGGCTTTGGCGGCGCGCTGTTCCTCTTTTTGTTTGGCGTGTTCGAACTTTTCGCGTTGGAGGGCGAGGCGTTCGCGGTGGATGCAGTGCATGTCGCGCCAGCGGGCTTGTTGCGATTCGTCTTTTTTGACGGCGCGGAGGTTGGAGAGGGCGCGGTTGAGCGAACGCTCGGCGGAAGTGACGTAACGGTCACAGAGTTGGGTCAGGTGGAATTGATCTTTGGACCAATGGCTGGCGTCGCCGAAGGTTTGATTGAATTTTTGTTCGAGGTCGGACTGAGCGCGTTGCCGACGCCACAGCATCCAGCGGGCGTGGACGGAATCGTAGACGAAGGACGCGTCGAGAATGGTGGCCGGTTGGTATTGTTCGAAGGCTTCTTCGACGAGAGCTTCGAATTGGGCGGGGTCTTCGCCGGGGATGTAGAGATTTTGGGAAGCAGCGCGATGTTTCAGGGCGCTGAAACAAGAGAGCGGACGACGGCGCGCCGCGGAGGAATCGGTAGCGGTTGCGGTTGCCGAGGCGGCAGCGGTGGCTGCGGCTTCGGAAGAAAAAGATGCGTTTGAGTTTTGAATGGGCGACATGAGTCGACACCTTCCTTTCGGTTCCAGCATGGTATATGGGGCAAGCGGAGAAACGGCCGGAAGTGGGTTAAGTGGTTGAAAAGAAGGGAGAAGAAAAATGTGGACGTTTTGTCACTGAAATTTATAATCGCGAGGCGATTATACGAATGGCGGGTCTGCCAGCACATGGCGGGCGAGTTTGGGTAGAAGGAAGTGCGCCGCCCTAGATTACTACAGCATAAAGGACGTTTTGTTCTGTAATTGAATGACTAAATCCCGCTCATGATGACGGGCGTAAACGTGGCCATTTACGTCCGTCATCATCGGATTCGAGCACAATTCGCTGAATAACGTCTTCCCATTCAATCGCGTGCATCACGCCGATTTTGGCAAGCTCAAAAATCGGATAGGGGCCTTTGCAAATCAAACCTGGCCCCTGGAATTCGATGTTGGTTCCCATCGCCGGCCAGAGAGTCGCCCCATACGAGACATACGAAGTCTGTTCATCCATCCCGTGAAGACTGGCGCAGATAAGTCCACACAGTTGGCCTTTGCTGTTGAAAAGCGGACCGCCACTCATCCCGCCTTCAAAGCGCGCATTTAATTCAAAGCAGGGAAATGTAAGTAGCCCTCTATCCCGACGCTCCTCAAAAACCTGCGTAACGACGCCAACGGTGGTGTGAGGTTGAAGGACAAAACGTAATTGTGGCCGTTCGCCGGGCACGATTTCACCGACACTGGAAGGATAGCCAAAACCTACAATAGTTTCACCAACAGCGGGGGGAAGCAAGGTCAGAGCTACCGTTCCTTTCCATTCAAAGGCTTTCGCCTCATCGCAAAATGGAACTAACTCCAGGAACATGATATCCGTGGTGGGAGCTCCCCAGCCGTTACGAAGACGCCAAACAGCAGGCGTAGCGTTCTCTCCCGAATGCTGAACGGCAAGTATCTCAAATCTACCCTCCCGGGGGTCGCTCCCTGAGAATTGTCTGCCGTCGCCAAATAAATTCCAACATTCCGAAATAACGTGCTTCGCAGTCATGAGCAGATGTGGCGCTATAAAGATTCCAGTGCCACCGGGATAAACCTGCGCACCATCGAATCCAACGATCAAGACGGCTTGTTCTGTAATCGGGCTATCTAGCTCTGTGAACCTGAATTGCGTCTCAGCCATTTGGGAAATAACCTTAGGACCATTTCTCTAACGCTAATACAGATTCATCTGCCAACCCGAAACATTCTCTGCCTCAAATGTTCCTACCGCATGATAAAGGACGTTTATCAACCGTCGTCTGCGTCTTTGCTTTTCTGCTGCGGTTCCATCTCATGCGGTTGATCCAAATCGCACAACTCCTTCTTTAACGCCTTGAACTGGCGGATGCCGTCGGCGGAAACGGCGCCGAGAATTTTCAGCGCGTCTTTAGCGAGGTATCCAAATATCCACAAAGCAAAGCCGATTTCACCAGCCAGCTTTAATATGGAAATTTCGGAAGTCATGCTGCTGAACCTCCGTCCGCTCGACCGGCGCGGGCATTGATTTCGTGAAGTGGAAATTTCCAGAGCTTCCCTTTGCGTACCGCATGCAAAACGCCTCTTGCGGCATGGTCTCGGACAGTTCGCTCGGGAATTCCTAATTTTTTTGCGGCAATATTTGTTCCCACCAATCGAGGGCAGGGCAGGTTGAACGATGAGATTTTTCGACCCTTTCTTTTTTCAAAAGGATCAAGTTATCGGCTGGATGACGGGGCGATTGACGGCTGGAAACTCGATCCTAGAAACAGACCGGAATCGCTGCCGTCAGCTTTGGAGGGCGGGCACCGTGGAAAATAAACCACGGCTTTTGAACAACAACTATGTCTGGCGCAGGCTTAAGCGACAGAAGAATTCTAAGCAGTGTATTAACCAGGCTGATCAGGTAAGCCATGGCTTTACGCAAAGAGTAGATGGCTTTGAGCTTCTCTTGGAACGCCGATAGCGCACGATCGAGGGCTTGTAGATTTTTTTGGCTGAATATTGCAAGCCATGTTTGCAGGCATTTTTGCGGTGCCTGCTTGATCCAGACTCCTCCGTGAATGGGCTCCAATTCCTGCCAAACACAATTAAATTTCGGCGCTCTCGAAAAGGCGCGGACAGAGTCAAGTCCCTGAAAGTAAAACCACATCTGAAGAGCGGGCTCCACGTGGTCTACGTCGCGCGCCAGTTGCACAAGCAACTCGAACGTTTTCTGAACGTCTTGTCTTCTATGCGATATGAAGATATCGTGCATTGAATCCTACACTAATTTTGCAACTTTGCCTTAAATGGCTTCAAGAGGATGAGAGACATTTCCGGCAAGAAAGCTTCGTGTCACTTTCAGAATTATTTGGCGTGATTCCATCAACATTATTTGGCGTATTCTTCGATTATGGACCAACTGGCCGGTCTGCCGGAAGAGGCCCGAAAGCTTGCCTTGGATCGGTTCCGCCAAATCCAGCCTCACCTTGAGGAGAACGGGCCTTTGCAGTCCGTTGCGCGTGAAGCGGGCATACCGTATCGGACCGCGCAGCGATGGGTTGCGCAATATCGGCGCTTCGGCCTAGCTGCACTGTCCCGCGAGAAGCGCGAGGATCGAGGCGAGCGCCGGGCGGTTTCGACAAGGCTCAAGGAGATCATCGAAGGCCTTGCTCTACAAAAGCCGCCGATCCCCACTGCTGCGCTCCGCCGCCAGGTGGTGCGCTTCTGCAAAGAACGTAACGAAACTGCTCCGAGCTACGGAACCGTCTTTAACATCGTCCGCAGTCTGGGTGCAGACCTTGTAACCCTCGCCGATGACTGCACGAAAGCTCACAGTGAAACATTTGAGTTGGTCCATCGGCGTGAGGCTGCCAGTCCCAATCCTATCTGGCAGGCCGACCACACGCCGCTCGATATTTGGCTGATCCGTCCCGACGGAACGACTGAAATTAACGCGCTTCAGGAAGTAACGAAGGCGGTTGTGGAAGCGGCTCGGGAAAGTCTCGTGATCGGTGAAGCCTGAGAATCTCGCAGAATCTTGGCACTTTCGGAATTCTATTCTGCAGGTCAATCAATGAGGAAGTTGCGGGCAGTCTGTTGTCGGATCGCCTTGTTTGTAACCGTAGGCGGCGCTGTAGCAATCGACTTCCCTATATTCAGAGCCATGCCAGCGAAACACCCGAAAGAACCCTTCCCCACCGGACATGTTCTGGTAAGTAAAGACATCATGAAATCCCTGGGTAGAATGATTCTTTATCACGAGCGTACTCGCATGCGCCCTCAGCACGAGTCGCAGCTTCCCGCCCAAGCGGGCAAAAATCCAGATTAAGCAATTCCCAGTGGCGCCGCAATATTCGTTGGGTCCCCAAACCACTATTTGTTCGCCCCCGTCGGCTAGAGCAATCGCACCCATGCGCGAGCTGAGCACGGTTTTTCGCCGTTCTTCGCGGTCCCCCCAAAACAAGTACGCCGGGTCATAAACCTGTTCATAGATCAGTTTGCGGTCGCCAATTGTCAGCTGAGCGTCCCCCAATGAATGATCGAGGCTTCCGCCTTGAAGGCTTTGCTTCATGTCCCTCCATTCATCGCGGGCGCGCTGGGCCACGAGTATCCCTGAAGAGGCAAGAGCGATCAGAACTACGTTAGCGACGATTGTGCGCATAAACGAACGAGACCCAAGATAGCTCACATATAGCACTTTCCTTTGTGGTCCAACGCGTTAAGCGCTCCGCCTGTTCTCTTCCATCGCTGCTAGCGCCGTTTTTAGAGACTTGCGCAAACGAACGTTTGTGCAACAATCGAGCGACTTCAGCATTTTCAGGGTTTTAGCGTTGCGAAACCCTATTGCTTTATTGAACTCAATGGCGATATATTTGTGCAACGCTCTTCGGCTACGCTCGCGTTTCGAAGGACGACCAGGACACCGCAACCAAGGTGGCTGCGTTTAAAGCGGCCAGCTGCGAGAGGATCTACCGTGAGAAGGCCTCTGGGGGACGGTGGGACCGGCCCCGAACTCCATCGTCTGATCGAGCAACTCCGTAAAGGTGATGTGCTCGTGGTCTGGAAGCTGGATGGGCTGTCTCGCTCCCTCCGGGACGTGCTGATTCTCATGAAGAGGCTGGGCCAGACCAAGGCGGGATTCAGAAGTCTCACCGAAGCGACTGACACTACGACTCCGGCAGGCCGCATGATGATGCAAATGGTCGGGGCGTTTGCCGAGTTCGAGCGAGCCATGCTGAGAGAGCGCAGCAAAGCCGGGTTAGAGACAGCTCGTCAGGAAGGAAGAATCGGCGGACGCCGCGCCAAGCTATCCCTTCAACAGCAGGCCGAGATCCGAAAGATGGTTTCCAAAGGCGATAAGACAGGCGCCGATGCCGCTCGGCTATTCAAGATCCACCCGGCCACTGTCTGATCTCGACATTTTAATCCGAGCAGATGCGGAAAACGCCAGAGCTGGTTTAGCATCTTTCGGGAGATTCGGCGCACCGCTTGCCGGTATGACCGCCGTCGATTTTGCCGAGGAAGGCCCTTTCTTTCGCATGGGCAACGCGCCGATAGGCGTTGGCATTCTAACCAGGAAACACATGAGCCCTGCTGTGACCTCGTCTAAGAGACAATAAAGGGCTAAGTGAATATGTATGAACCTAACTCAGCTTCTGTCGATTGTTGTTAGCTCGTCGGCGAAAGATTGGAATCATATTGTATGCTGGGGTGCTTTCAGCGGGCCTTCTTACCGTGACCACTTCAGCTGCAGCCAATTTGAGGAAGGGGCGCCGAGCGTGGTGAATGTCGAGTCACATTCAGACGTAGCGGTGTACCTTCCGGACGTAGCAATCACGCTCGCGTTTGGCCTTACATGGAAGGAAGAATTTAAGGAGCCATGGACGGAGAAATTTCCCGACCCCCTGGCCAGCGGCTCGTATGTGGACGTTTTCTACAGTGGCAGCCTGGTTTACCGCGACGTGTATGTGACCGTGGATGGGGGGCGCACGAACTTGCCCCTCCCGAGCGGCAGGGACAGGCTCGACGACGTTCCGAGGGCCTATGCACAGTTTGTGCGGTTGCTCGACAGCTTTGATAGGGTGTCCAGTTTCGACACCGATTTTCGGCGTGCGGGCATGAGCATGGTGGATCGGCCGTGGCCTGATTTTGGGCATTAGGGTAGCGAACCCCAAAAGCTGAGACACGAGAAAAGACAAAAGAGACACAATGGAAGCCGTTTTTCTTTTGCGGCAGCGCCGCCCGTTCCGCTTTCGCAACGGCTGGAGCGGCGTCCCGGCTTTTCAGGATGTTTACGAAAAGCTCAGCCACGAAAACTATTTGCTCGGCCTAGCCGCGAAGAGTTCGTGCAGCCGCCGGTATCATGGTTGAGCTTAACGGCGCAGATCCCTTTCGCGAAGGTAACGGCAGGACACGGCGCGTGTTTATCAGCGAACTGGCTCAGGAAGCTGATCGCCCTAACCTTCTTTCAGGCCGTTCAAAAAAACTTTTTACACGATCCAGTCCCCTCTTACCGGTGTTTTGGGATTAACGGCTTCGTGGCGGAGCGAGGAACCTCAGGATTGATCGGTACAGACAAATAGTATTCGTACATGCGGTCCAACTCGCAGTCGAAACGCTCAGCAGTTTGCGCCCGGTGGTGGTGCAATTCTTCCACCACTTCATCTTCATGCCATTCCCATGCGTCGGGAGTGCAGATGGTAGGTGGTTCATAGCCGTGTGTTTTCAGAATTCTTTCTATTCGACGGTACACTCGCCAGTTTTAAGACGGAGGCCGCGCAGTTTGCTTGGCTACGATGGAACAATACGAGATGTCCATGGTTCGCGCATTTCTCGCGTCGGTGGTTGTGGCGGCTTTGGTCTTCGATTTCGAGTACTTAACTGAAGGCGCCTTGGCAAGTTATCCGCTGTCCGCAAGCATCTTCCTAGTCGGCTTCATATTGAATGTGCTGGCCTTCTTACCTGTTGCTCTGATCGGCGGCGTGCCGATTTGGCGTATGTTTCAGCGCCGCAAAGTGCGGTCGCATTTGGCATTTGGGCTGGCGGGCGCGAGCATCGCAGCAGCAGCGTATCTGCTTCTGGTTGCGGCGGGCTTAGGACAGTCGTCCATGCACCCGATGACTTTCGCCGAAAATCTGTCGCGGCCGTTCCATATCGTGCGCATAGCGTTCGCAATGCTCGCCGGAAGTTGCGGAAGTTTAGCTTTCCTGCGACTGGCCCCCGCCGGGCCTGCAACGTCGCAAGAAAAAACATAACCGGGTCAGTTTGTTGTGTATCACGAAGGACCTATACGGTGAGACCTGCAATTCTCTCAAGGCGCTGCCTCGGCTGTAGGGCGCGCTTACTGATAACCCTGCTTGTTTAGCGGATGAACGGTATGAAAGCGCCCACGCGAGAGCGGTAGTCGGCGAACGAATTCTGGAAGCGTTCCGCGAGCAGCCGGTCCTCCGCACGAACACGAATCTCGGTGCCGGCCAGGAAGAACAGAACGCCCGCTACAAATAGCGGCCACCACGTCCACGCGAACCCTGCTGCCAGCAGAATCCCGAACATCGACGTGTAGATAGGATGCCGAACCCAACGGTATGGGCCGGTCTGTATCAGTTCGTGGTCTTCGCGGAGCGCGGCCTCATAGCGCCATTGCTTGCCAAGATGGCGCGTGGCCCACCAGGCGAGCGCAGCAGACGGCGGGCCTAGAACCATCGAAACCATCAATGACCACGAGGGTTTTTCAAATCCGACCGGGCGTACGTAGGCAAAGACCAGCGTGAACCCGATCATCACCAGAAAGATGCCCCACTTGGAGGCCGGAGCACGTGCCACCGTCTTCGCGACGGCGGCCTGTTTGCGAGGTTTCACAAACGCACAAGCCCACAGAATCCAGCAGACGAACAGTTCAGCGAGAGCGACGGTCTTCAGCATGAGCCCGATCATATATCCCGGAATCCGTGACCGCAGCCGAGCCCGAACGATGACATCGGCAATGGCCTAGAGATGAGAGAATTGGGAGAAATCTTCGATGACGTTTACTGAATGCTTGACGTATAAAGCTCCTCCTGGTTTTAAAGACGAGTTGATTCATGGGGAGATTCGCTTGTCACCTAGTGCCAAGGCAGTTTCCCGACCCCCTGGCCAGCGGCTCTTATGTGGACGTTTTCTACAGTGGCGGCCTCGTTTAGCCCAAAGCTGAGACACGAGAAAAGGCAGCGCCGCCCGTTCAGCTTTCGCAACGGCTGTGCCTACATCAGAGACGAGCGTCCGTGGCAATTTCAACGATGCCTCAGTTTAACGCTCAAACATTTTACGGTGAGTTGTTTTGGAGCGTTCTCTGGTGTTCACGCCGCGGCGGTCTGAGCAGGGATGTCCCGCACGACCTCCGTTAGCTTACCGCTATTAATATCGAAGAAGAAGCCGTAGAGTTTGATGTTTTTGGGCACTGCCGGGCTCGAACGAAGCAATCCGACGTCATACCTGAGCGATCTCTCGTAGTCCATAATGGCTACGCTTTCGCGGTCAAACAACGTCGAGATATCCGTGTGATGGTGATCGTGGAACTCCTCGATGAGGAGCTCAGGTGTGTAAGTCGTCGTGCCGCAGAACGAGTGGTGAACCACGACAACGTTTTGAACGCTGAAGATATAGTCCATGGCCGCCACTGACAGCAGAGCGGAGGCGGCACGGCCGCCCGCGTTTGCCTCGGCAAATAACGTTCGCGTGTTGCCAACCCGATTGCCGGCTTCGTCGAGGATATTTTCGCCCGGGTAGACCTCATCCCCAAAATACTCGGCCACCTTCTGCGGGATCTCGGCCGCGCGAGGGTCAAAGCAGTGGATCACCAGAGTCTTCATCGGGATGGCCTGATTCGCTCCCTCGAACTTGTTCTGATCGAACCCGGGCTGTGTTCTGTATTCGTACGCGCTGAACTGCGACATCTCTTCCTCTCCTTGTTGCGTCGGATCGGGCGAAAAGCAAAGTCGCTACCGGCAGGGGTGTGTCCACTGTCGTCAAGCTGATTGCTCGGCCGTCCGGTCGGTACAAGGGCAAGCGCAAGGCCGTCGCTAAAACTCTGAAACTTCTGAGTTACTAGAAAGAGTCGGCGATGAATGTCCGCAATGGGAGTCGACAGGACGACTCCAAGCGATCATAGCCTTGGCGGCGTTAATATGGCTTGACCGGTCTTGCGCCCTATTCATCCCGCAGACATCTCATGGGGTCAACCGAGGCGGCGCGCCATGCCGGCACCAGCGCAGCAATGCCGCCAATCAGGAAGAGTGCCACTGCCGCTAGTACATACGTGCCCAGATCGGAGGGCTTCACTCCATAAAGGAAGGCCTTTGCCAGTCCGCCGAGCCAATGAGCGAGAAGAGAGCCCGAAGCAATCCCGACCGCGGTAATAGTCGATGCTCGCAACAGCACCATGCCGGCGACACTGTGGCGGGGGGCGCCCAGCGCCACGCGGAGGCCGAGTTCCCGGCGACGCTGGTTCACCACTTGTGACAGAACTCCGTAAAGGCCAGTGGCGACCAACAGGACCGCTAGGCCGGCAAATGCGGCGATGAGATAAAGGCTAATGCGCGATCCGAAGTTGCTCTGGTCGACTGCTTCTTGCATGGTTTGAAAACTGCTGAGAGCGAGATCGGGCGCAACCCGGCGAAACACTGCGCGCACGCCGGGAGCGGCCGCTGTTGCGCCTTGTGTTCTCACGACAAAATGCACGGCCGTCTGAAGCAAGGCCGCATAAAAGAGCGACGCCGTTGGAATCTGCTGATACGGCAGCATGATGAGAGGCTGCGGCGCTTCCGATGCACGGTTATCGATCTCATCACTGATGATGCCGACAATGGTGTAAGGTTTTATCATTCCAGTGCCCCGACCGCCGAGACTCAATTGTTGGCCAAGCGGGTCCTTGCCGGCGAAATATTTGCGCGCCAAGGCTTCATTGATGGTGGCGATGAAGGGTTGATTGGCCGCATCTGTGTCATTGATGCTGCGGCCGCGAATGACCGGTGTCCGCATCAATTCGTGGTAGCGTCCGCTGAGCGCCGTGAGGCGAGCTTGGAAACCTTGCTGCAGATGAGCGGGCCAACCGAGAACCCGAAAGCCCGTCTCAAAATCGAGCCCGGAAAAGGGTGGGGCTGAAACGAGTGCCGCTTCCTGAAATCCCGGAGCGTGACGCAGAGCTTCGAGGAGCGGCTGGTAGCGGGTCATCGCTACCGAGGGCGTCGGCGTCTGCGACGAATTCACCGAGCTATTTCCAAATCCAGCCGCATCTGGAGGCATCGCCACGAAGGATGTGACGTTGGTCGTTTCGAATCCCAGGCGGGCGTGCTCTAAACTCCACAATGTGCGGAAAAGCAATCCGGCCGCGATCACCAGCAGCATGGAAAGCGCCACCTCCGCTCCTACCAACGAGCCGGTGATGCGCGTCCTGAATGATTTGCCATTCGTGCTGCGTGAGCCTGTGCGCAATGAGATCTGCGGATCGCTTTTTGCTACAACTATTGCCGGAAGCAGCGCGGAGAGCACGGTTGTCATAGTGGCAATTCCCGCCAAGAGGAGCATTACGGTCCAGCGCATCTCAATCGTTTCAGCGCGGGGAATGGTTCCGGGGGGCAAGCTATGCATGGCTGCGGTGATCCAGTACGCGACAAGGATGCCGAGAGCGCTTCCGAAAGCGCTGAGCATTCCGGCTTCACAGAGCACTTGGCCGATGAGATGGCGCGGCCCGCACCCTAGAGTGGTGCGCAGCGCGAATTCGTGTTGAGAGGCGAGGCAACGCGCGATCAGCAGACTGGCCACGTTGGCACACACAATCAACAACACCAACCCTACGGCTGCACTCAATGCAAGAAGGACTTCGCGCACTGGTCCCGTTACGGTTTCCAGGTAAGGTTGAGCGCGAAACAGCAATGCTGGATCGGAATGGGGGTCGATCTCGCGAATGAGCTTGGCGATCACGCCCAACTCGGCTTGCACTTCAGAAATTGAAACTCCCGGCGCAGCTTTGCCGAGGATGGTGAAAGAATCGAATCCGCGTTCGCGCAGCATTTCGGGGGTTGGTTGCATGGGCAGCCACAAGGCCTTTTCAATGTCCGCTCCAACTGACTCGGGAAACCGGAAACTCGCCGGCATAACGCCCACGATGGTGTGTTCCTCACCGTTCACGCGAAGTGTGCGGCCTACGACGGCGGGGTCGGCTGCAAAAAGCTGCCGCCAGAGGCCCTCGGAAATCAAGACGGCGCGCGGACCGTTGGGTTGCCCCTCCACGGCGGTGAACGTGCGGCCTCTTAGTGGCTGCGCGCCCAGAATCGTAAACAGGTTGGGAGTGACAGCGGAACTGGTAACGCTGAGGGTAGCGTCTTTGCCTTGCACGACGGCCACGTCGGTGGAGTATCCGGCGGCGTTTGCTAGCGTGCGCGCTTGACCGCGAATATCGAGATAATCGAGCCAGGAGACAGCGTCGCGGGATCCGCCCACACTCACGAGCCGCTCCGGGTTCGCGTAGGGGAGCGGCCGTAAAAGTACGTTTTCAATTACGGTGAACATAGCTGTGTTGGCGCCTATGCCGAGCGCCAACATAAAAACGGCGACGACTGTAAATTCGGGTGACTTACGTAGCCGCCGCGCGGCGTAGCGGAAATTTCGAAGAATGGTCTCCATGTCAATCTCTTTCCTGTGTATGCGCTCAACGGATTCGCGAGACTTTGTTATCGCGGACTTCGTAGACGATGTCCGCGACTGTAAGGAGATGAGAACGGTGGGCAACAATAATTCGCGTCAGCGCCAAGCTGGCGAGCACTTCTGATATTTTTTGCTCCGAAGCGGCGTCCAAATTGGCGGTTCCTTCGTCGAAAAGGATCAATCCTGGTTCACGGTAAAGCGCCCGGGCGATCAGCAACCGTTGCCGTTGTCCGCCTGAGATTTGCACTCCCAAATCTCCGACGATGGTTCCGTAATCCATGGGCATGGTTTGAATCTCGTCGTGAATGGCCGCGTCCCTGGCTGCACTGCGAACTTTTTCTACGTCAAATTTAGGGTCGAAGAATGCGATGTTGTCGTTGATAGAGCCGGCGAGGAGTGTGTCGTCTTGCATGACCACGCCGAATCGTTGCCGCCACACTTGGCGATTCACGGCTTCAATATCTACGTCGTCCAGCCGGACGGTCCCGTGCTGAGCTTTCTCAATGCCAAGAATGAGCTTGACCAAAGTAGATTTACCGCTACCGGATGGGCCGACGATGGCGATGCATGCTCCCGGGGGACATTCGAGCGAAACGTCATCGAGTATGAGCGGCTCGGTGGGAGCATAGCGGAAGCTGACATGATCGAGCTTGAGACAGCCGGGCCCTTCCACTTGGGTGAGAGCGCCGCCCCGCGGTTCTGGTTCCGCTAACATCAGATCGTCGAGTCTGCGTAGGTGCACCCCGGCCAGCTGCAGTGACCAAATGTTTTCCATCACAGTGGAAACTCTTTCGCGGAAAACTCCGCGATAGGCCAGAAACCCGAAAAGTACGCCGGTGGTTACAGGTGGAAAGCCGACGCCTAGAATTCCGACCGATAAGACCGCTGTCCACTCTAGAGCGCTGGCAGCGGAAGCAACGGCAGCGACGGTATTGCGCTGGCGAGCGAGACGAGTGTTGGCGTTGAGCACACGAACGAGTTCGTTTTCCCAAATGGCGAGACGCTGCGCCTCGCCACCGGCCAGTTTGATGGCTTGAATGGCGCGCATGGATTCCAGTAAGCGCGACATCTCTTTTCCTTCGGCTTCGAGAAGGTCTTCGGAAAGTTCACGCTGCCGCCGCAGGCTGAATGCGCGGACACATACTTCCACCGTTAAACCGCAGATCACGATTAGCGCCAAATGAGGGCTGAAGACGATCATGAGAATGGCGGTAACGCAACCAACGAGCAGATCTACGGCCAAAGGCGCCGCCTGATCGGTAACAAACCGCCTGATCGTATCTACTGAGCGGACGCGGGATAATATGTCGCCTAGCATCTGGCGTTGGAAAAAAGCAACGGGCAGTGAGAAGAGGCGAGCAACGATATTGGTGGAGACGCGGTGGACAAAAATGCTTCCTAAGCGCACAACCACCAATCCTCTGGCCCAACTTGAACCTGCCTGAACGGCCATCATCAGAAGAATGCCGCAGGCGATCCAAAGGAAATGCGGATGTGTGAGCGAACCGCCCGAGCCGTCGATGATCTTCCGGTAAGCAAAGGGCATCGCCACAATCGTAAGTTGCAGCAGCACAGTTAACCAAAGCATGGAAAGCGCCGCCGAACGGAGTCTCCGGTCGTCGATCCAAGCGCGCCGAAAACTGCGTGAAAGCCGCATCACGCCCGGTTGAAACGCCTCGGTGGGCGTGAATTCAACCGCAATGCCTGTGAAGTGGGGAGACATCGCCTCGAGTGTCATTTGGGTGCGACCGCGCGCGGGGTCGACAATTGTAGCTCGATTGCCGGCCACTTTCTCCAGCACGACGAAGTGATCCAGATTCCAATGCAAAATGGCCGGCAGCTTCAAATCTGCTAAGCGCTGAAGGCCGATTCGGACCGGCCGCGGCGCCAGGCCCATGTTCGCCGCCAAATTCATGAGAGTTCGCAGATTTATCCCGCGCGGAGTAATAGCAATGCGGGCGCGGAACGCGGCCAGATCAGTCTTCAATCCCCAGGCGGCGGCGATCATCGCCAGGCTGGCGATGGCGCATTCGCTGATTTCACCCTGCAAGATGACGGGCACTTCGTCGGGCCGATGAGTTTCGGGAAGCGTGGCTACGGCAGACATATTTTTTAGCGACCTCCTAGAAACAGACATGCCAGGGCACCGGCGGCCGTAATTGTGAGTGCGACAATCATCAAGGCTTCCATGCGAGATTTGGTGTGCATAGGCTCGCCCGACTGACGCGTGGTGTACGCTTCAACAGCTTCGGGCCGAAAAAAATCGCGGCTGTCGCGCCAGGAAACTTTCTTTGCGGCCGGTACTTCCGGCGATTTCTGCAAAAAAGGCTGCATTCCAATCCTCTTTTCCTAACTGGCAATGCGCAGAGCAAGATCGGAGAGCGGCATTCCATTCCGCACCAGAAACGCTCCCAACTCGGCGTAAATCTCTTTCAATCCGGAGCAGTAAAGATTGTGATTGTTAAAGCCACGGGCCTTGGAGAATCGATTGATCGGGCGGCCCGCTTTGCAGATCTTCCACCATTCGCAATCCTTGCACTTGTCGGGCTTAATGGCGGCCGCATCGGCTTGTTCTTGCCAAGCGTCCGATCCAAACAAGTCGCGCAAATCGTTCTTAGCCACATTCAGGCCCAAGGAGGCGAAGCGAGGGTCTGCGGTTCGTAAGGTATCTTCGGGTCCGAGGTCTCCGTTGGATAAAACCGAGACAATGTTCCGGTAATCGTCGCGATAGGTCTGAACGAGGTCCATAGCGGCTGGGTCGACCATGGCTGAGAGCAGTTCCGAGAACACTCTGATTCGAATCCGCGGGTTTTTTCCCGCTAGCCAGGTACGCAGGGCCGCCAGTAAGAAACGCTCCACTCCGCGGATTACGGGCTCGCCCAAAACGGCATCCCACGTGTAATCGGGGGTCAGGAAACTCATGTGGGTAATTCCAAGGTCTTCGACGAAGTGGCGATAAACCTTCGCCCCATCGGCAAAAGGATTTACCACGCAAAGCAAACCGGGCGCGGACACTTTGCCTGCGCGTGCCGCGTTTTGTAACAGACGTAAGCCCGCTACAGTTCGATCGTACGTGCCACGGCCCTTCAAATCGATCCGGTGGAAATCGTTCACCGCGGGTGGCCCGTCGAGCGAGACGCCAGCCGAAATTCGATGACGTTGGAAGAGGTCAATCCACTCCTCATCGATCAAAACGGCATTTGTCTGGACCGAGAAATTGAATTGGAAGCCGTTCTCGTAACTGCGAAGCGTTTCGCACATTTCCGCGAAGCGAGGCTTGCTCATGAGCAAAGGTTCGCCGCCGTGAAACACAAGTTGGATGAGATCGAGGCCTTCATCGTGCGCCGCTCGCGCAGCAAATGCGCCAAGATCCTTCACGACCTGCCTGGGAGCCAGGGGCGGGTGTTTCTTCCACGTCTCATCGCCGCCGAAAAAGAAGTAGCAGTAGTCGCACTTTAGATTGCAACGCTCGCTCATTTTAAAAACGATGTTTAGATTTTTTACTGGCATTTTTCAATCCTGGAGACGGGAAAGTATTTCTTTCATTCGCCTTGATTAGTGAAGGCCGGCTCAAATCCGTTACAGCCGGCTTTGGACGGGCCTGGAAAAAAACCGCGGAATGATGCGGGAGTCACTTCATCAAGAAAAGAAGGCAAGCACCATTCCGCGATTCAGCCCGCTACTGCAACGTTGGTTTGCAGGCAAGGCACGGAGGAGGGTGTGGGCTATCGGATTCGAAGCTCAGGAACGACAAGAAATAGCCACCCGTGACCGCATTGATATGTGAATCGATGAGATCCTGGGCGCCGTCCAAGTCTGCGTTGTGTTCGACGCGACTGGCAATCTGTTTTTCAAGCTCGGACATTTTAGTTGTTTCCTTTCTTAGTTTTGATAGGCCGTATTTCGGCGGCTTCGATGTTTTAGTGAAGTACGTATGAGGTTCGTTCCAAACCCGTTTTCATTTTTCGTAATTTTTCGGGACTACGACGGTTCTTGAGGGATGTGGGGAGCGAAGGATCAGAGGATGGAAAGCGGGAGGGAGAAATGCCGTGTTAGGCGAGAAGATGCGGGTTCAGCGAAAAATGATGGATCTTTTCCGGTTTACATGGTAGGCGCGACAGGGATCGAACCTGTGACCCTCAGCTTAGAAGGCTGATGCTCTATCCGACTGAGCTACGCGCCCACAAATTGGGTTGAATATCCACCAGTTTACTCAATTTGGAGTAAAAGGTCGCGGGCTTCGACCGCGTCGCGGGTTTTGACGCAGATCTCTTTGATGTTGCCGCTGATGGGGGCGTAGATCGTGGTTTGCATCTTCATCGCTTCCAGGACGAGAAGGCGGTCGCCTTTGGTGACTGTTTCGCCGGAGTTGACGTGAAACAACGTAACCGCGCCTGGGATGGGAGCGGCGACGTCGCCTGGCTTCGCGGGATCGGCTTTGCGTTTGGTGGGAGCTTCTTCTTTAATGGAGCGGTCGCGCACTTGGACTTCGCGGGGTTGGCCGTTGAGTTCGAAGAACACGGTTCGATTGCCGTCGGGGTGGGGTTCGCCGATGGTGAGCAGACGGATGATCAGCGTCTTGCCCGGTTCGAGTTCGATCGTGATTTCCTCGCGTTCTTCGAGGCCATAGAAGAACGCTGGTGTGGGCAAAACTTCCAACTCGCCAAAACGTGCGCGCGCGGCGGCGAACGTTTCGTAGACCTGCGGATACAAAAGGTGGCTCAAGAGATCAGTCTTCGTGTAACTGAGCTGGTTCAGATCGACGGGCGGAAGCGTTTCGCCGGGGCGGCCGATATTCGGTTTTTTGCCGTGTAGGATGACAGCTTGGAGCTTGGCAGGCCAACCGCCTTCGGGCTGGCCGAGCGAGCCCATAAACATATCGATGACGGAGTTGGGCAGGGTGAGGTGATGATCCGGCGGAAGGTTTTCGAGTTCCGCGACGGTCATGCCGTGGCTCAGTAGGTAAAGGGCCAGATCTCCAACCACTTTGCTGGAAGGTGTGACTTTGACAATGTCACCAAAAGCGAAGTTGACGTCGCGGTACATGCGCGCGACTTCAGGCCAACGGCCGCCAAGGCCCATGGCTTCGGCTTGCGCTTTGAGATTGGTATATTGGCCGCCGGGCATTTCGTGAAGGTAAACATCGGCCGTGCCGGTTTTGGGGGCTTCGTCGAAGGGCGCGTAGTACGTGCGGACGGTTTCCCAATAATCGGAGCAGCGGTTGAGCGCGTCGAGGTTGAGGGTCGTCTCGCGGTCGGTGTGACCGAGTGCGGCGACGATGGAGTTTAGATTCGGCTGGCTGGTGGTGCCGCTCATGGAGGAGATGGCGGCGTCGGCCACATGGACACCAGCGTCGGCGGCTTTCAGGATGGTGGCGGCGTTGATGCCGCTGGTGTCGTGCGTGTGGAGATGGATGGGCAGGCCGATTTCGTCGCGTAGGGCTTTGACGAGTTCAGTGGCGGCATAAGGACGCAGAAGACCCGCCATGTCTTTGATGGCGAGAACGTGGGCTCCCATCTTTTCGAGTTCTTTGGCGAGCCGCACATAGTATTGGAGCGAGTACTTGCTGCGGGTTGGATCGAGGATATCGCCGGTGTAACAGATGGCGGCTTCGCAAATGCGACCGGTTTTGAGGGTTGCCTCGACGGCGATTTTCATGTTGGGCAGCCAGTTGAGCGAATCGAAAATGCGGAAGATATCGATGCCCTGGGCGGCTGCTTCGGCGATGAAGGTTTGGACGAGGTTATCGGGATAGGCGGTATAGCCGACGGCGTTTGAGGCGCGCAACAACATCTGGAAACAGATGTTGGGAATGCGCTTGCGGAGTTCGGCGAGGCGCTGCCACGGATCTTCAAGCAGGAAGCGCATGGCCACGTCGAAGGTGGCGCCACCCCACATTTCAAGGCTGTAGAGCTGCGGCAGTTCCTTGCTGACGTAGTCGGCGATTTGGAACAGGTCGTAGCTGCGGACGCGGGTGGCCATCAGGGATTGGTGGGCGTCGCGGAAGGTTGTGTCGGTAAGTAAGAGACGCTTTTGAGATCGCGTCCACTCGGCGAATTTCGCGGGGCCGAGTTCGAGCAACAATTGACGCGTGCCCTTCGGCGCTGTATGCAATTCGGAGTGCGGGATTGGGGCTGGACGCAGAACGGCGGGCTTGGGGCGGCCGGCGACTTCGGGGTTGCCGTTTACGGTGACATCGGCGAGGTAGTTGAGGAGCTTCGTGGCGCGGTCGCGGCGTGGGACGAAGGTGAAAAGAGAGGGAGTTTCGTCGAGGAAAGAAGTGGTGGTGTGACCGCTTTGAAAGGTCGGGTGTTTGACAACGTTTTCAAGGAAGGGGATGTTGGTTTTGACACCGCGGATGCGGAATTCGCGCAAGGCACGGTCCATACGCTGACATGCCTGTGAAAAATTGCTGCCCCAAGCGGTGACTTTGACGAGCAGGGAGTCGTAGAACGGTGAGATGACGGCGCCGCCGTAGGCAGAGGCGGCGTCCAGGCGAATGCCGAAACCGGCCGGAGACCGGTAGGTATGGATTTTGCCGTAATCGGGAATAAAGTTGTTGGCGGCGTCTTCAGTGGTGACGCGGCATTGTAAGGCGGTGCCGTGCAGTTGAATTTGATCTTGCGGAGGCAATCCGATTTCGGTGCTGTGGAGACTCAGGCCTTGCGCGATTTGGATTTGGGTGCGGACGATGTCAATGCCGGTGACCATTTCGGTGACGGTGTGTTCCACCTGGACGCGCGGATTGACTTCGATGAAAAACCATTCGTGGCTATCGGCATCGACGAGGAATTCGATAGTGCCGGCGTTATAGTAATGAGCCGAGCGGGCGAGTTGCACGGCGGCAGCGCAAAGCTCAGATCGCACTTTGTCGGGAATGCCGATGGCGGGCGCGATTTCGACCACTTTTTGATGGCGGCGCTGGACGGAGCAATCGCGCTCATAGAGATGAATGATATTGCCTTGGGTATCGCCGAGAATTTGTACTTCGACGTGCTTGGCGCGACGGATGTAGCGTTCCAAGAAGACGGCGGCATTGCCAAACGCGGCTCCGGCTTCGGCGCTGGCTTCCATCAGTTTGGATTTCAGATCTTTCGGCGACTCGACAACTCGCATTCCGCGACCGCCGCCACCGAAAGCTGCTTTGATGATGAGGGGAAAACCGATTTTGGGAGCAAGGGCTTCGGCCTCAGCAGCCGTTACGGGATGATCGGTACCGGGGACAACGGGAATACCGGCGGCTTGGGCGAGTTTGCGCGCTGCGGTTTTATCGCCGAGTGCTTCGAGAAGTTCGGGACTGGGGCCGATGAAGGTGATACCGGCACGTTGGCAGGCGCGCGGGAGGGCTGGGTTTTCGGAAAGGAAGCCGTAACCGGGATGAATGGCGTCGACATTTTTATCGATCGCGAGATTGATGATGGAATCGATATCGAGGTAAGCCTGGACGGGACCTTTGCCCTGTCCGATGGGGTACGCTTCGTCGGCTTTGAAACGATGGAGGCTGAGGCGATCTTCTTCGGAAAAGACGGCGACGGTGGTGAGGCCGAGTTCGGTGGCGGCGCGGAAAATCCGGGTTGCGATTTCACCGCGATTTAGAGCGAGGAGTTTCTTCATTGCGCAGGAAACACAAAGTTAACATGATGAGAATGCTATGAAATTGGATTCAGAAGTTGTACTAGAGCGATTACGCAACGAGCCTGGGCCGGTTACGTTTCCGAAGCTGAAGAAGATGTTTGTGGGCAAGAAATCGGGAGTGAGCGAGGGGGACTTGCGGGAAGCGATTCAAGCGCCGGGAATTTTCGCTTGGACGAAGCCGAAGAATAGTTATTGGCACGTAGATCCGGCGGTGTGGCTTGAGAATGAGATTACGATGCAGTGCGGCAAGAAGGCGGTTGAGAAAATTGCGGTGAAGGGGCCGCCGAAGACAGAGATTGATGAAGCTGTGAACCGTTTGGTGGCTGCGGGAAGATTGTTGCGGTATCCGGCGGTGGAGGGGAAAAAGAAGGTTTTGGTTTCAGCGCAGGGGGCGCATGAGGTTTATTGGGCGTATGTGCGGGAAACGATTCAAGAGAAGCTGAAGAAAGCGGGAATCGCCGATCGGGAAGCGGCGCTCGATGAAAAGATCTGGGAGATTTTGCCGAGACTGGAGCCGGAGTTGGATGTGCCGGTTTCGAGTGCGAGATTGCGGCGCGCTTTGGGTTTGGGAGAAAGCGAGAAACGCCAGTTTGACGAGGCGGTTTTGCGGTTGCGGGAGCAGCGTAGAGTTTATTTGAGCCAGCACGATCACGCCATGGCACTGAGCCAAGAGGATCGCGATTGGTTGATTGAGGGAAAAGACGGGAGATATTATGTCGCTGTTACGCGACGTGAACAATCTTGAGAGTCCAAAACGGCTTCGCAACCCGTTTCTGAATCCGGTGCTGGGGGATCCGCTGCAGGAGAACCCGTCGGATGTTTTGGAGATTAATGCGGACGCATTCAATAAGTGCCTAAGTCTGATTGAAGACGTGCGTGAGCAGCAGACCACGCAAGCGTTGCTGTTGTTTGGCGAACCGGGTTCGGGAAAGACGCATTTGTTGAGCCGGCTGCGGGCGCGGTTGGAACGGGAAACGGCGGCGGGAACCGAGACACTATTTGTGCCGATTCGGATGGTCACCAGCGCGAGCATGTTGTGGCGTTTCTTACGGCGACATTTGGCGGTGGCACTGTTGCGGAATCGCGCGTATCTGCGGGTGATTCGCCGCGAGGGAGATGAAATAGCGGAGCTGGACCGAAATCTCGGGATCATTCTTGGGAATTTGAAGGCGGGTGTGCAGTATCCCGATTCGGCGGCTTGGCTGCGTGGGCAGGAATTGCCGGACGATGTGCTGAAGAACCTGGGAGTGGCCGGGGTGAGCGACGATGAAGAACAAGAAGCGGCGAGCCGAACGTTGATTGCTACACTCTGCGGTTTGGTTGAACCGTTTCCGATTGTGTTTTGTTTCGATCAATTGGAAGCGCTTCGGAATTATCAGGAAGACACGGCGGGCTTCTTCAAGTTAGGGCAAATGATTTCCGATTTGCACGATACGACGCGGAATGTGGTTTTGATTTCGTGTCTGCAATCGTCGATGATTCCGGCGCTGGAAACAGTAGTGCAGGGGGCGGATAAGGATCGGATGCTTGGGAGGCGCGCCGGCTTGCGGCCGCTTACTATGGCGCAAGCGATGAAGTTAGTGGAAGCGCGGCTTGCCACAGTACCGGAGGTTGCGGGACGACAGCCTATCAGGCCGGGCGACATCAAAGATTTATTCGAGCCGGATGGGTTGTGCGTGGCGCGGAAAGTGGTGATGCGCTGCCAGGAGGTGTTTCGCAAGTGGGCGGAGCAGCCGCCAGCGCCGGAGAAGACTCTGGCCGAGGAGATGGATGAAAAGCTGCAGTCGTTGCAGAGAACGCCCCGGCTTGAGGATTCAGACGGAATTTTACGGACTGCGTTGCCACAGGTTTTGCGCATGCGCGGCGTGAAAGTTGCCACAACAGGACGTGCGAATAAAGTGCTCGATGGTTTGGTGGGCAACAACAAGCCGGCCGCGGTCGCGATTTGTAATCAGCGAGCGGGGCAAGTGCTGATCAAACGCTTGGAGATGGCGGAAACCGAATGGCGCAATACCGGCGCAGGTGGATTGGTGATTTTGCGCGATGCGCGCAATGGGATTGGCGTGAGTGCCGTGAAAACGCGAGCCGCCGTGGAGCGCCTTGAAAAAGCCGGCGCGCGGCTGGTTTCAGTGAAGCCGGAAGCTTTGGCGGTGTTAGAAGCGATTAGCCGGCTGCTTGCAAATGCGCGTAGCGGCGATTTGACTTACAAAGGCGAATCGGTACCAGCGGCCACGGTGGAAGAGTGGCTGCGGAGCACGATGCCGCCTGCTGTTGACGAGTTGTTGGACGAGATGGGCGGGGCGCATTACACGCCGCCGGATGAGCTGGCCGGGATGTTGATGGATTTGTTGAGCAAGGCGAAAGTGATTCCACTGGAGGACGCTGCCGCACAAGTGGGGCGGACGGCGGATGAGATCGACGCTTGTGCGCGACGAAACCCTTCGCTCATGGGGCTGGCGGGCGGCACGAGGCGCGTGCTGTTTCGGATTGTCGAAAGGCATGAGGCAGAAGCTCGGAATTGAAAGGCGATGGTAGAACTTTCGATCTCCGACGTAAGGCGGGCGCTGTGGTGTGAATCGCAGACAGCAGCACGCGAAGGGCAAACGGCGAGCCCGCTGCTGGGGCAAATGTTTCACGAAGCGACTGCGGAGTTGCTCGGAGACGACAAGATAAACCAATGGCAGGCGGCGCTCGATCAGGAAACGGTGGGCGATAGCAGTGTGCTGGCTAACCACATTTACGAAAAACTGGTTGGACCGCGTTTGAGCGAACGACAAGGCGCACTGCGGGAGGGCGGCGCGCAAGTCTTGCTGTTATGGAAAGCGGTGGGGGAGTTAAGCCGCTGGGTAACGAGCTTATTGAACGACGCTCAAAAGTCGGGACGGATTCGGTTTGACCGGCAGAGTCGGGAGTGGCATGGCGATTTGCCGCTTTGCGTTCCAGAGCATGTGCTGACGTGGGAAGTGAACGACCCAGGATGGCGGACACCGGTGCGCGTGGTAGGGATAGCGGATTCTCTTTGGAAGAATCCGGCGACCGGACGATGGTGTGTGGTTGAGTACAAGCTGGGACGTGGATCGCGCGAAATCGATCTGGCGCAAGCGTGTCTCTACCATGAAATGCTGGTGACGTCGGGGCTTGCGCAGAGGAACGGCGCAGTGGCGCTAGTGGCTTTCAAACCGGAGCGTGAAGAAACGTTTTTCCCGGCAGCGGAATTGACAAACGTTCGCAAAGAGCTACGGCGGCTGATTGGAAGTCTTGCGGGCGTGACGGGCGGCGGAACGGTTGCGGTTGGCCAAGCTCCGAACGAAGAAGGCATGTCGTTGGGGCGCAAACTGGTGGAGATTTATGCGAAGTACGGCGTTGGCGTCACCCTGGTTGGCGAGCCGATTATTGGGCCATCGTTTATCCGCTATGAAATCTTGCCTGCGGGGGCTGAGAAGATTCGGGACATTCGGGCTCGCGGCGAGGAATTGCAAGTGTACTTAAACTTGGAAACCGCGCCTATGATTCATATGGACGGCAAGCGGCTGGTTATCGACGTGAAGCGCGAGAAACCGGAGCCCGTTCTGTTTCGCTCGGCATTTGGGAAGAGGTCTGGGTCATCGGGTTTAAGTGGATGTTCGCGCGTGCCACTCGGGGTGGATCTCGAAGGTCAGTTGTTTTCCGCCGATTTGGCGCAAAACAATTGCCCGCACATTCTGGTGGCAGGGACCGCGGGTTCGGGAAAGAGTGAATGGATGCGGGCGGCGTTGGCGGGTCTGCTGTTGGCCAATAACCCTGAAACACTGCAGGTTGTTTTGATTGATCCGAAACGGAGCGCTTTTAACGGTATGGAGGGTTCGCGATATCTGTACCAGAGTTGGGATGTGTTGCATCCGAATGACCGTCCGATTTCGGAAGTCTTGGACGTGTTGATTGAGGAGATGGACCGGCGCAACTTGCTGTTCAAAGAAGCGGGGGCAGACGATTTGGGCGATTATGTGATGAAGACGCGAAAGGCTTTGGCGCGAATCGTGCTGTTCTGCGACGAATATTTCGACTTAATCGCGACTAAGAAGACGCGCAACGAAATTGAGACGCGAGTAGCGCGGCTTGGTTCAAAAGGGCGTTCGTCCGGAATTCATCTGGTCATCGCAACGCAATATCCAAAGGCTGATGTTGTGACAGGTGTGCTCAAGGCGAATCTCTCCGGACGTGTGTGCTTGCGCATGACGGACGCGCGGCAATCGCAAGTTGTGCTGGGCCAAAGCGGCGCGGAGCGACTCCTGGGCAAAGGCGATCTGCTCTTTCAAGATGTGGGCGAGCAACAGAGATTGCAGGCTCTTTTTCTTCCTGAGGCGGAGCGACTGCTCTTGTTTAAGCGAAACGAGTATTAAACTTGAGGATGTGAGAGCCCTTTGTTTCGCACTTCTTCTCAGTTTGACTGCCTTTGCGGGCCGCGAAGGTAATTTTGTGATTCGCTTCGATCCGAATGCGATTTTGCAAACCGGCGCGCAAATCCCATTTGAAATTCATGTGATGAACGATTTGCAGCAGCCGCTTCATCAAGCGAAAGTGACGCTGCAGATTGAGACGAAAGACCATCAAAAGGCGGAATCGTTTAAAGCGCCTGAAGTAACTGAGGGCGTTTATCTGGCGAAGCCGATCTTTCCAGATCCGGGCGATTGGAACGTGATGGTAGAAGTGCATCGCAACGATCAAGTTACGTCGCGCTCGAAGGAATATACAATTCCGAAGTAGGCGCTATACAGTAGCGCCGATTTTTCCGGCTAGTGGGCTGCTGGCGACTGCATAGTCGCGGCGCGGCATACGACCGGCAAGGAAAGCGGCGCGACCGGCTTCAACAGCGAGCTTCATCGCGGCAGCCATGCGTTCGGAATCCTCTGCTTCGGCGATCGCGGTGTTCAGCAGGACACCGTCGTAGCCGAGCTCCATGGCAATTGCCGCATCGGAAGCGGTGCCAACGCCCGCATCGACAATTAAGGGAACTTGTGTAATCGCTTCCCGCAGGATCTTCAAATTCGTCGCGTTCTGGATACCTAAACCGGACCCGATGGGCGCAGCCAGAGGCATGACGGCGGCAGCACCCGCGTCGATGAGTCTGCGTGCATTGACGAGATCATCGGTGGTGTAAGGCAGCACGACGAAGCCTTCTTTGACGAGAATGCGAGTCGCTTCCAAAAGCCCCGCGTTATCCGGGAAAAGCGTTTTCGGATCGCCGATGACTTCGAGCTTGATCCAATTTGAAAGACCCACTTCTTGCGCCAGCCGCGCAGTGCGCACAGCTTCGTCCGCGGTGAAGCAAGCGGCGGTGTTCGGAAGGATGTGGATTTTGTTGCGGTCGATAAAATCGAGTTCGGATTCTTTGGTGCGATCGGTGAGGTTGACCCGGCGAACGGCGAGCGTCACCATTTCGGTGCCTGCCGCGGCGTGGCAGCGCGCCATTAGTTGTTTGCTGCGGTATTTGCCGGTTCCAACAAAGAGCCGCGAATGGAAGGTGCGGCCGGCAATGCTCAGTACGTCTTGCATACTTCCATTATCGCCGTGCTGCCGGGTAATTCAATCTCAACTAATAAACCGGGCTTGCTGTTGCGCGCGCGAATACTGCCCTGATGAATGGCCACCGCGCGCTGCGCAATGGAGAGGCCGAGGCCTACGCCGCCGCTATCGCGATTGCGATCAGCTTCGACGCGGAAGAAGGGCTTGAACAAACTGGCGAGGCTCTCCTCAGGTACACCGGGACCGTAATCGCGGACAGAGATGAGGGCGTGGTGTTCGTGCTGGTGTAGTTGAATATTTACTGAACTGCGCTCAGGGGCGAAGCGAATGGCATTACGCACGACGTTTTCAACGGCGCGGCGAAGCAGTTCGCGGTCGCCGCTGAGTTCAAGCGCGTCGGCGATATCGAGATGGAGTGAGACGTCGCGCGCCTGTGACTCAACAGAGGTGTCGGAAATCACATCTTCCAGCAGTGCAGGCAGAGCAATGACAGCAAGATTTCGGCTTTGGGGGTCATTTTCCGCGCGGGTGACTTGCAATAATTCCGAGACCAGCGTGCCGAGGCGCGAGGTTTCTTTGCGAATGCGATCGAGAGCTTTGTCGCGATCGGGGCTGGTGCGGGCCAGTTCTATCGCGAATTCCAGCCGGGCCAAGGGAGAGCGGAGTTCGTGCGAAACATCTTGCAAGAGCCGGCGTTCCGCCGTGAGCAGTGTTTCAATGCGTTCCGCCATCTGATTAAACGACTGCGCGACTTTGCCGAACTCGTCCTGGCGTTTTACTTCAGCGCGAGTGGAGAGATCTCCGGTGCCGAAGCGTTGGACGGCGTGTTCGAGGGAGCGCAAAGGCGATCCGAGTAGCAGAGTCAGAATATAGGAAAAAGCAAAAGCCGCTACGCCGATCCAGAGGTAATAAGGGATGTTGCTCCATGGGCCGGGTGGTGCGTGTCCATCAATCAGCACCCGGTATTTCCCGTCCTCGGAAGGCCAGGCCAACAGCATGCGTCCTTGACTGCCCGGTATCCAGTGCGGACCAGCATGGTTCGCGTCAGCGCTACGGTCAACGCCAGTCAGCAGGTCGATGCCGTGCTGATCTATCAGGACATGGTGACCAGGAAACATCTTTTCCAAACGGTCGAAGTATTCTCGCAGCGCTTCTTTCCCGCCGCTTTGGTAAGCGTGGCTCGCTTCATTTGCCTGCAGAGATAGGGATAACGAAAAGAAATCCTTACGTTCAGGCGCGAAACGGAAGCGGAGCCAGTTGGTTAATTCAATACCGGCGAAACAAACCAGCAGCGTGGCGGAAAAAAGGATGAAAATTCTGACAAATATAGACTTCATGACGCGAACAGATATCCTACGCCGCGCACGGTTCTGATGAGTGTGCGGTCTTTTTCAAGTTTCTTACGCAGATGGCTCACATGGACGTCGAGAGCGCGGTCGAGCGGATTGGCTTGGCGATTATACAGAGACCTTGCGAGATCGTCGCGCGAAACGACGCGGCCAGCGGAGCGGACGAGAATTTCGAGAATGTCGTACTCAAGGGATGTGACATCAACTTCCACCCCGTCACGCAAAACCTGGCGGGTGCCTGGATTGAGACGGATGCCGTTGACTTCGAGCGTGTCGGATTTGAGAGCCGGTACTCGCCCGGCGCGGCGCAAAACGGCTTGAACGCGCGCCAGCAATTCATCTGGACTGAAGGGTTTGGGTAGATAATCGTCTGCGCCGGCGTTTAGGCCGTTAATGCGGTCGTCGTGTTCGGTGCGTGCGGTGAGCATGATTACCGGTACAGTACTCTTACGGCGGATTTGACGGAGGGTTTCGAAGCCGTCCATGCGCGGCATCATCACGTCCAACAAGACCAGGTCGAATTGGCCGTCCATAACACGGGTCAAACCTTCTTCTCCATCGTGCGCGAGAGCCAGCGGGATTTTGTGAGCCGCAAAATATTCTTCCATGAGCGCAGAGAGTTCGGCGTCGTCGTCTACCAGAAGGATAGAAACCGTATTCACGTATCCCTGCAAGCGAATATACCGCGAAAGGCTGTGCGAAGCTGAGGGACAAGCCATGGGTACGGGCATTCAGGATTTGCGGCGGAGCGCTATTCAGGCGACGCTATTTCAACCGACAAGTCTGCTCGAAGCGATTGAACGGTTGGGCTTCGTGCAGTGCGATCCGATTCGTGCGCCGGCGCGGGCGCAAGATCTGATTTTGCGCCACAGGGTGCAGGGCTATCGAGCCGGCGATTTGGAGCGGCTTTATCCGGAATTGGACCTGGAAGAAGACTTCCTCTACGCGTATGGAATCGTGCCCAAGGCGACGTGGCGACTGCTGCATCCACGTTCATCCCAGAAGCTGAACAAAACCGAAGCGCGAGTGCATGCCTTGGTGAGTGCGCGAGAAAAACTTCATCCGCGCGAATTGGAGACGCACTTGGGGAAAAAACGCGAGGTGAATGCTTGGGGAAGCTATTCGAAAGCAACGACGCGTTGCCTGGAATCGCTGCACTATCGGGGTGTTTTGCGGGTGGCTGGAAGGCAAAACGGAATTCGGCTTTATCAACAAGCGAAGGAGCAGGAAGAACATCTAAGCCCAACGGAGCGTTTGGAAGGTCTGGCGCTGCTGACTGCGAGAATTCTGACGCCGGTGCCGGAGCGCAGCTTGCGAAGCGCACTTTCCTACCTACGTTATTCGGCGCCGACGCTGCCTGGGCGGAAAGACATATTGAAGCGGCTTATCGCCGGCGGCGCTTTAACGGGCGAAACTGTGGATGGTGTCAAGTATCTGTGGCCGAAGGAGTGTGAGGTGTTTGGGGAAGTTCCAAAGGTGGTGCGATTTCTGGCTCCTTTTGATCCTCTGGTATGGGATCGATACCGTTTTGAACACCTTTGGGGATGGGCTTACCGCTTTGAGGCGTACACGCCGCCCGCGAAACGAAAAATGGGTTATTACGCTTTGCCGCTGTTGTGGGGCGAACAAGTGATCGGCTGGGTCAATGTGAGTGGTAAAGAAGGTCAACTCGCAATCGAGCCCGGGTTTATTGGTGATGAACCGAAAACGCGCGCTTTCCGCAGCGCATTTGCGGATGAAGTAGAAAAAATGAGGTGGTTCCTGGGGCGACGCCAAAGCGAAGGTGCTTAAGCGCCGATGGGTTCTGGTTCAAGCTCGGCGTGTTGCCGTTTGATTGCATAGCGGTGGACTTGGCTGCAGCGGTCGAGAGAGGCTCGAAGTTCGGAGAGTTGAATCGGTTTCGTAAGAAAATCGTCGACGCCCGCTAGCGTACACTCATCGCGATTTTCTTTCATGGCCCCCGCCGTGAGCGCGATGATCCAGGCGCGTTCGGCGCCCCATTCTGAAATGATGTGGCGCGTCGCGTCCAAGCCATTCATTTCGGGCATTTGGACGTCCATCAGGACAACGTCATAGCTCTGACGCCGCAGCGCATCGAGCACTTCCAGGCCATTTCCAACAGCATCCGGCCGGTAGCCAAGTTTTTCCAGCATGCGAATGGCTACTTTCTGGTTGACCGGGTTATCTTCCGCAAGCAGAATTCGCAACGGCACTAGCTTGGCAAAATCGGAATCGAAGAGTTTCGTTGCCGCAACGGTGCTGGTCTCAGCCTGACCGCTCAAGACCTGCGCCATCATTCGATGCAGCTGGTTTCTGCGAACGGGCTTTGTCAGGAGACCTGCGAGAGGACTTGGCTGATCGCCGAAGGCCTCGCGAATAGAGGAGGCGCCGGAGCTCAGCATAACCATGGGTGGGGCGGCCGCTGCGAACTCCTTTCGAATGGCAAGCGCGAGTTCCACGCCATTCATTTCCGGCATCTGCCAATCGAGCAGCACGGCATCCCAATGTTCGGCACGCAGAGCGAATATGGCCTCCTGGCCCGAAGCCGCAGCGTGCGCCTTCAGTTTCCAGCGATTGAGATACGAACAGACAATCAGGCGGTTCGTCTCATTGTCATCCACCACCAAAACCCTTTTCCCAAGCCAACTGTTTGAACCGATGGATGGCATTTTCTGGGCCGGGGCGGGCTGATAAGGAATCTCGATCTGGAAGACGGAGCCAACGCCGGGCTCGCTCGTCACCCAGACGCGACCGTTCATCAGTTCCGTCAAGCGCTTCGAAATGGCTAAACCGAGACCCGTGCCGCCGAACCGCCGTGTGGTGGATGAATCGACCTGAGTGAAGGATTGGAAAAGACTATCGAGTTTATCGGCAGGAATGCCGATTCCTGTGTCGTGCACGGCTAAATGCAAACACTCCGAGCCGTCTTCCTTCTGAAGGATATCGGCCGACACTACAACTTCGCCTTGAAGAGTAAACTTAACCGCATTGCCGACGAGATTCAGAAGAATCTGACGAAGGCGGGTAACGTCGCCGAAAACCCATTCGGAAACCTTGGAATCGATCTTTGCGGCGAGTTCGAGATGTTTCTCAGCCGCCCGATTCGACAACAGTTCCAAGGCTTCTTCCATGCAATCATGCAGACAAAAGGCTTCGTTCTCAAGATCGAGCTTGCCGGATTCGATTTTCGAAAAATCGAGGATGTCATTCAGAATAGTGAGCAGGGCGTCGGAGGAGGAACGGATGGTGTTCACATAATCAAGCGTTTCGGGTTTTAGATCTTGATCGAGAATCAAGGTGGTCATGCCCATAACCGCGTTCATCGGTGTGCGAATTTCGTGGCTCATGTTGGCCAGGAATTCGCTGCGCGCCTTGGCTGCCTGCTCTGCTTTGTGTCGCGCTTCTTGGGCGGCCACCAATGCATTTTCGGCGGTTTGCCGGGCGTGTTCGATTTCCTTGCGCCGCTGATCTTCGAGGAATCGGGTTACCAGTTGTTGCCAAAACTCCTGGCGGATTTGCTTGCCCTGTCCAGCGCAGAACAGCACAAGGCAGGCGTTCCCGAATGAGTATTGGAGCGACGTTGATGTATGCAGCCACAAGGCCGTCGCAAGCGGCGGCAAAAGCAGCCCGCCGATTTGCAGAGCGAAAAGACCGCTGTTGGGTGCGAACGAAACAATTGAGCCGGCGACGATGCCGGCATTCCAAATCAGGATGATGATGAAGCTCCACTTTTCAAGGCCGTAGTGAAGCATAGCGTGCGCAAAAAAACAACCGATACTTCCCGCGATCAGCAATATCGTAGCCGCTATGAGCCGGTACCAAAGTTCGGGCGATCGGGCGAAGATCGTCTCTCGATGACGCAGAACCGCGAACCTGATCGTGATCCCTGTCAAAAGCACAAACGAAAATTCGATCAACACAGCCGGGTTGTCGCGCAGATAATGAGTGGCTGTCCAGAACACAATCAGGACGACGAAATATGTGGGAAGGCCGATCCGCAGGCGATGGCTAAAGGTTCGGCTCGCCTCATTTTCGGCCTGCTCGCGCAGATCGGCCGTCAGTTCGTTCAGGACGGCTGGTTGCTCGCGAAGTCGCATGCGCAGCTAGGGACCTTATCGGAGGATAGTTAGGCTTCTCGAAAGCCGAGCCTAACTGCGGCGAATCCGAATCCTCTCTGAACCGGCAGATGGGAATAGGGCGTGAGCCTCAAACCTCTACCTCCTCCCGATCAAACGGTTCAATGTAGCGCTCTGTTCCCGCAAAACGAGCCTCGAAGCAGCGCTTGAGCGCCTGCTCCAATTCCGGAACGTTGATCGGCTTCGTCAAGAAATCGTCGACTCCGGCGGCCAGGCATTCATCGCGATTTTCTTTCATGGCGCCGGCCGTTAATGCCGTGATCCAGGGGCGGTCGGTTCGAGGGTTTGAGCCCATTAAGGAGATGATGCGGCGTGTCGCGTCCAGCCCGTTCATTTCCGGCATTTGGACGTCCATCAATACGATGTCGTAGTTCTGTCGCCTTAGCGCATCGAGAACTTCAAGTCCGTTTCCAACGGCATCCAGACGATAGCCGAGGCGTTCCAGCATACGAATGGCAACCTTTTGGTTCACCGGGTTGTCTTCGGCTAACAAAATGCGCAGAGGCGTACGCTTTGCAAAATCGCTGTCGAAGACCTTGCTGCTCGCTGCGGTCTTTTTCGTGCTGACTCCGTTGAAGACCTGATAAAGCGCCCGATGGAGTTGCCGCCGCCGCACTGGCTTCGGAATGATGGCGGCCATGAGGTTCGCGACAGCCCCCAGCGATTCTCTGGTGGACGCACTGCCGGAACTCAGGAAAATCAACGGCGGGATTCCGCCCGGAAATTCTCTTCCAATTGCTACCGCCAGTTGTACGCCATCCATCTCCGGCATATACCAATCGATCAGTACCGCGTCCCAACGCTGATCGTGCATAACATGCAACGCTTGGGTGGCTGAGGAAACGGCGAACGGAATACATTTCCAGGATGCAAGAAGGGCGGTGAGTGACTCCTGCGTAGTCTCGTTATCGTCCACCACCATAATCCGCTTCCCGGCGAAACTTTTCATGTCTAACGGCTGAGTCTCCTTCGCTGCAGCCGGGCGATAAGGAATGGTGAGCTGGAAAATGGAGCCGATGTCTGGTTGGCTGGTCACCCAGATTTTGCCTTTCATCAGTTCCGTTAACCGCTTGGAGATGGCCAAGCCTAGACCGGTGCCGCCAAAGCGGCGTGTGGTGGAAGCATCGACTTGGGTAAAAGATTGAAACAGAGATCCGATTTTGTTTGCGGAAATGCCGATTCCGGTGTCGCGCACAGCCAAATGCAGAACTTCCTTGCCCTCTTGCCTTTCGACGTCCGCCGTGACAACCACCTCGCCATGCGCCGTGAACTTGACCGCGTTTCCAACCAAGTTCAATAAGATTTGGCGCGTGCGTGTCACGTCGCCGATGACGCGTTCGGAAATATTGTGATCGATGGTGGCCGCCAGCTCAATTCTCTTTTCCGCGGCGCGGGTGGCCAGCAATTCAAGCACTTCCTCTACGCAATCCTGCAGCGAAAAGGGTTCTTCTTCGAGTTCCAGTTTCCCCGACTCAATCTTCGAGAAATCGAGGATATCGTTGATGATCGTCAGCAGCGCGTCCGAAGAGGAGCGAATGGTATTGACGCAATCGATTGTTTCCGCGGGCAAGTTTTGATCGAGGATCAAACTTGTCATTCCCATTACAGCGTTCATGGGCGTCCGGATCTCATGGCTCATGTTGGCGAGAAATTCGCTCCGGGCTTTGGCCGCTTCTTCGGCTTTGGCTCGCGCCCGTTTGGCCCCTGCGAGTGCTTGCTCGGCCGTGCGCCGCACGCTGTCAATTTCCTTACCTCGCTGTTCTTCGAGAAAACGGCTCGCTAATTGCTCCCAGAAATCTTTGTTGACCTGTTTCCCTTGCAAAACGCTAAAGACCAATAGTGAAAAGTTTGCGATGGAATAAGAAAGTCCGGAAGAACTATGCAGCCAAACGAAGGCGTAAACCAGTGCCGGCCAGAGCAGCAAGGTCACTTGAAGAACGAAAATCCGGGTGTTCGGCGCCAGATTCACAATCGAACTGGCAACTGCCACCGTATCCCAAATCATCACCATGGTGGAAGTCCAGCTCGCAAAACCGTAGCAGGCGATCGAGTGCGCCAAAAGAAAGCCTAAGCTCCCTGCGGTTAAGAGCGTGGCCAGAGCCACCATTCCGTACCAGCTGTTGCTTGAGCGGCCCCAGATTTGCTTGTGCGCCGAGATGGCCAGGACGTTTAAAGTGATACCCAGGGCCGTGAAAACACTCACGGCAGACAGCACCCCGTAATGATCTGCCGGATAACTGGTGGACAGCCAGATCGCAAGCAGGATCATGGCGTGGACGATAACCGTGCTGCGCAGACGCACAGCATAAACTTTGCCCGCTTCGTTCTTAGCGTAGGTTCGAGTTTCCGGAGAAAGCTTGGTCAGGGACTGTGGTTGTTCGCGAAGCGTCATAAGGGCGCATAATTCTTATCGGCAGGTTTGATTCAAGCCCGCATCTCTGTTCGCGCCAAGATGGATAAGCTAACAAGGAGGTTTAAGAAATAATTTATGATTCAGCCGTTGACGCGCCGATCGTTTGTTGCCGCTAGCACTGCCGTTGCCAGTGCGGCAAATGCTTTAGGCCGCGAGGGTGGCGGTCGTAAGGTCCGACTGGGCGGTCCCATCTTTATTAATTCGGATGATCCTGCAGAGATGGCTCACGAACATCGGCGTTTGGGCTACAGTGCCGCTTATTGCCCGAGCGCTAAGGCTGGCGACAGCGATCGAATCAAAGCCATTCGCGAAGCGTTTGAAAAGGAAAACGTTGTGATCGCCGAAGTGGGTGCGTGGAAAAACATGCTCGATCCGGACGATGCCACGCGCCGCCAAAATCTTGCTTACGTGACGGAGAGGTGCGCTTTGGCCGAAGAAGTTGGCGCTCGCTGTTGTGTGGATATTGCCGGCTCCTTCAACCCGAAAGTGTGGTACGGCCCGGATCCCAGAAATCTTTCGCGCGAATTTTTCGATGCGACAGTCGAGAACTGCCGCCACGTCTTGGATTCGGTGAAGCCGAAACGCACAAAGTTCACCATTGAAATGATGGGCTGGAACATTCCCGACGGGCCGGATTCCTATGTGAATCTCATCAAGGCCGTCGATCGTAAAGCGTTTGGCGTGCATCTCGATGTTTGCAACGGCGTCAATTGCCCGACTCGTTTTTATCGGAACAAAGAGTACATCGAGGAGTGCTTCTCGAAACTAGGGCCGTGGATCATTTCCTGCCACGCCAAGGATTTGCAGTGGATCGTGGAACTCAACATCCATTTCCTGGAAGTGATTCCCGGGCGCGGCCAGATTGATTACAAAGCTTATTTGCACGGCCTGACCCAATTGCCGGTTCAAACGCCGCTCATGCTGGAGCACCTGAATAAGGCAGAGGAATATGACGAAGGTCGAACGTATATCCAAAAGGTGGCCAAGTTCATCGGCGTCGAATTTGCGTAGCTGTCGTCCACTCTTCGTTTAAGATAGTGAGTGGAGGAATGGGTGAGTGGTTGAAACCGGCGGTCTTGAAAACCGTTTGCGTCGAAAGGTGCACGGGGGTTCGAATCCCTCTTCCTCCGCCACTCTGGGAATTCTGCCCTCAATGATCTAACTGGCAGGTGCTCCGCTTCGTCCGTTCTGGCTCGTCTAACGTAGTCCATTTCCCAACCTTGACGTATGATCGAACAGTACCTAAACCATGTTCAGGACGATTTCTGCGTTTCTGTTTGTTGCCCTAACGTCGCAGGCGCGAACCTCGTGCGACGCAATCGCGAAGCTCTCGATTGAAGGCTTGATCATCTCTCACACCGAAGAAGTGCCCGACGGCACACGCTTGAATCAAAGCGGTCCTGCTCTTCCTGCACATTGTTTGATTCGCGGTGAAGTCAATCGTCATCAGGGAGCAGACGGCAAAACCTATGGCGACACCTTCGAGCTGCGTTTACCCGTCAAATGGAATGAACGTTTTCTCTTTCAGGGGGGCGGCGGCCTTGATGGAGTTTTGCAGCCGGCGGTAGGTGAAGGCGGGGCCCTGGATCGTCCGGCGTTAGCGCGCGGCTACGCGGTGGTTTCGACCGACGGTGGCCACGGTTCCGATCCTCCCAATCCGTTAGATGGGTCCTTCGGCTCAGACCCCTCGGCGTTGGCTGATTACCTGTACCGCTCTACCCAACGGGTTGCGGATGCTGCGAAGAAGATCCTTGCCGAATATTACGGCCAACCAGCCACGCGTTCGTATTTTAGGGGTTGTTCAAACGGCGGGCGGGAAGGTCTCATGAGTGTGCAACGGTATCCGCAGTATTTTGATGGTGTGATTGCCGGTGCTCCGGCGTTTCACCTCACTCGCGCCATGATTGCGGAAGCATGGAACACCATGGAGTTCGCGGCCATAGCGCCGGCCGACGGAAATGGCCGCCCCAACCTAAATAAGGCGCTATCACACACTGATTTGAATTTGGTCGCGAAATCTGTTTTGGCTAAGTGCGACGCACTCGATGGCGTGAAAGACGATCTAATCTCCAACCCGGAAGCTTGCCATTACGACCCCACGGAACTGCAATGCGCGGGTGAAAAAAACGATACTTGCCTGACAGCGGCGCAGATCAAAGCACTGAAGCTGGTGATGGCCGGCCCAGTTGATTCCAACGGCAAACCTTGGTACTCCACTTGGCCCTACGATAGCGGTATTGCCGCTCCTGGTTGGCGCATGTGGATGCTAGGCAACGATAAGATGCCCGCATTCAATGTAATGATTTTTCCGCCTGCGATTAACGGTATGGCGCTTGCGGGCAAACAACCGCCGGTCGACATCTTCCACTTCGATTTCGACCACGATGCAGCCCGCATCGATAAAGCTGCCGCTGTGACTCTCAATTCCGATTCCACGCACCTGGAAGCCTTTCGCAAACATGGCGGCAAACTGCTTCTGTATACCGGCATGAGCGATCCGGTATTTTCAGCGAACGATCTAATCCATTACTACAAAGCAATCGGCACGGCAAATGGCGGGCAGGCTTCTGCAACCAATTTTGTGCGCTTGTTCCTCCTGCCCGGCGTAAATCATTGCGGCGGCGGCCCCGGCCTGGATAGTTTTGATTCGCTCACCGCGCTAGAAAAATGGGTGGAAGAAAGTACACCTCCCGATCACATCATTGTGCGCGGCAATGCGTTTCCTGGCCGCACACGCCCGCTTTGCCCGTATCCCCAGACGCCGCATTACAATGGCTGGGGCAATCCCGAAAATGCCGCGTCGTTTGTTTGTACAAAGTAACTGGGCATGAGCAAGAGCTGTCTCGATCTTTCCGGTAAGGTCGCGGTGGTTTTCGGCGCATCGTCGGGTCTGGGCAAAACCATCGCCCTCGGTTTGGCGAATCATGGTGCGGATGTTGTCCCAACCGCACGGCGCACCGAAATGCTGGCCGATGTAGCCCGTCAAATCACAGCTTTCGGCCGTAAAACTTTGCCTGTAAGTTCGAATGTGACTGACCGCGCATCCATCGGCCAGGCGCGCGACGCTGTTCTTGCCGCGTTCGGGCGCATTGACATTCTTGTCAATGCCGCTGGTGGAACATTTCGGAAGCCAACGCTCGCCGTGGAGGATTCCGAGTGGGCAGCGCTTTTTGAAACCAATTTGGCCGGTGTTTTGCACACCTGCCAGGAATTCTATGCGCCTTTGAAATCGAGTGGTGCGGGTCGCGTGATCACCATCGCATCGCTAGGTTCCTTCGTTGCATTTCACGAAGTGGCTGCTTACTGCGCCTCAAAGGCGGCAGTGCTTTCCCTCACACGCAGCCTGGCGTGCGAATGGGCGCGCGACGGAATCTGCGTGAACGCCATCGCACCCGGTGTTTTTCCCACCGAGTTAAACGCGCACTTACTCATGGGAACTGAGCGCGGCGAAGAAATTCTCCAGCGGACCCCCATGAAACGCTTTGGAGATCCTAAAGAACTGGTCGGTGCCGCTGTGTTGCTGGCCTCCGACGCGGCCAGCTTTATAACGGGCGAGTGCCTGGTTGTCGACGGCGGTTATCTTGCCTCGGGAGTGAATTCTTGAAGCTCGCGCTGGCGCTATTTCTTTTCTGCGTGGCGTTGGTTTCAGCGGAAACCGGCGAAGACGCGTGGCTCCGCTACCATTCAACGAAACATATCGAAATTACGAAGCTCGAAAACAGCGTTGAAATCGATTCAGCTGCCTCTGAGCTTGCTGCCGCCCTCGACAGCGGGCACATCATTTTAGGGACTCTTGCCGATTTTAAACGCTCCTATCCGAAAATTCAGTGGCCCGGCATTCTCGAGCCCGACGGCTTTGCTTTGAAGTCAACTGTAACCAATGGCCAGCAGACGTTCTTGATTGGCTCACCAACCGCGCGCGGCGTTCTTTACGGTGCATTTGCGCTCATCCGCCATGGCTTTGCCGAATCAACAAGTAATCCGGCTGTTCCCATTCGCTGGGTGAACCAGTGGGATAACCTTGATGGAACCATTGAACGCGGCTACGGGGGCCGATCGATCTTCTTCGAAAACGATAACGTTGTTGCCGATCTGAGCCGAGCAAAGGAATACGCGCGTCTGCTCGCCTCCATCGGCATCAATGGCTGCAGCGTAAATAACGTGAATGCCAACCCGCGCGTCCTGACGAGCGAGTTCTTGCCCCAAATTGCCCGAATTGCCGATGTCTTCCGCCCCTGGGGCGTGCGTCTGTCCATTTCGGTTGATTTCGCGAGTCCGAAAACAATCGGCGGTCTGGATACGTTTGATCCGCTTGATCCGCGCGTCATCGCCTGGTGGCGCGCGAAAGTGGATGAGATCTATAAGCTCATTCCCGACTTCGCCGGCTTCGTCCTAAAAGCCGATAGCGAGGGAAGGGTAGGCCCTTCCACTTATGGCCGAACGCATGCGCCAGCCGCGAACGTTCTCGCCGAAGCACTGCTTGCCATGCGGGATCGTGATCTACCGTGGCTTCGTTTATGACCATCACGCCGATTGGCGCAACCTCAAGAACGACCGCGCCCGGGCTGCCTATGACAACTTCCATTCCCTCGACGGACAGTTCGTGGCCAACGCCTATGTGCAGATCAAATATGGACCGATCGATTTTCAGGCCCG
>CAVYUL010000035.1:0-112843 GCA_963771405.1 Bryobacterales bacterium | reverse complement strand
TTGAAGGGTTCATCCAAAGCCAGAGTGATGAGATCATCGGCCACCACAGTGAGCCCTATACTGCGTTCCTGGCTGCGCTCGGCTTTTTCATATTATTTTAAACGTGATCGGCGTGATTCCCGGCTTCGAATTGCCGACCGCCATTCCCGTCGTTCCCTTGGGTTGTGCTATTTGCGCCTTCGTCTACTATCAGACTCAGGGATTCAAGCACGCAGGCATTGGCTATCTGAAACATTTCCTTGGGCCTTCAGATCCATCGATGTCGATTTTTCTGCTAATTCCGTTAGCTCATAGCAATGAGAGAACTGATGCTTAAGAACGCGTAAACAGCACCCTTATTGCTAGGGGTATTGCGCCTGCCGTGCTTGAAAAGGGTCGTCCCGGCCACTACGGTCTGCGGGGAATGCGTGAACGCGCCGCGGAGATAGGGGCGAAGCTGGATTTCTGGAGCGGAGCTGGAACCGGGACGGAGATCGATTTGAGCATCTCCGGCTCGATTGCGTATGGGAAGCGGCCCGGTGGTTCCGGCCTGCGGATATTCCGCGAAAAGGCAGAGTGAAGTTGTGATCAGAATTCTCTCAATAGACGACCATTTTGTTATCCGCGAAGGCATCGTCGCGTTGATCGGAAAGCAAGCGGACATGGAGTTGGTCGCCGAAGCCTGCAACGGATTGGAAGCGATCGAAGAGTTCCGAATGCACCGTCCGGATGTTACGCTGATGGACTTGCAAATGCCGGAAATGAGCGGCCTCGACGCGCTGAGTGCGATTCGCGCTGAGTTTCCGGAAGCGCGAATCATTGTGCTAACGAGCTATGCGGGTGATGTTCACGTTTCGCGTGCTCTCAAAGCCGGCGCACGGGCCTATTTACTTAAGGACATGTTGCGAAAAGAACTGCTAGAGACGATTCGCGCGGTGCATGCCGGCCATAAACGGCTGTCGCCGGAAGTGGCCGCTGAGATAGCGGAACATGCCGCCGAGAGTGCCTTGACCGCGCGAGAAGTCGACGTGCTGCGATCGGTTGCCGGTGGCAATGCGAACAAAGAGGTCGCGGCCCAACTGTCGCTCACGGAGGAAACCGTGAAGAGTCACATCAGAAACATTCTTGCGAAACTTGGCGCTAAGGACCGGACCCACGCTGTCGCGATCGGGGCAAAGCGCGGGATCATCGATCTGTAGGGTCGGTGCTGCTTGCCGCTGGATTGAAAGCGACGGTGAAGCAGAGATCGGAAAGCGTTTCCCGCACGCTCGGCGACGCCGATCGGGAGCATATCCTGGAAACATTGAAGCAAACGGACTGGCTGATCGGAGGGCAGGACGGAGCGGTCCAACGGCTTGGATTGCCGCGTACGATGCTGGTTTATAGGATGCGAAAGTTGGGGATTGAAACTCGGCGATCCCTGAAGGCGCGCCCTATTCGGCAGTTGGCGGATGAAGGGTCTTCATCGGAATGGCTTGGTTCGCCCCCTCGAACTTGTTCTGATCGAACCCGGGCTGTGTTCTGTATTCGTATGCGCTGAACGTCGACATCTTATCCTCCACTTGTTGAGTCGGATTGGGCAAAGAGCGAAATCGCTACCGAGGGGTTGTGCCCGTCAAGCTGATTTGGCATCGCCACCCACTAGCTGGAGGGCAAACGCCGCCATGCGCGGTCGTTAAAAGCGTTCGTCAATTTCCTTCTGGCTGCAGTCGTTCTTTGTAAGCTCTCCCTTGGCAAGGTCGCCGTTGAACTCGCTCAGCACCGTGCCGGCCATGTAAGGAGTCGAATCGGCCCAGTCGCAGAACTCGCGCAGTAAGTAGCCGCGCTGAGCACCTGGGCAGGAAAGGCTGCTGATCGCAGCGGTTTTCGCAACTTCAAGATCGAGCAGTCTTAGGATCGACTTCGTATGGCTGCTCTTTCTTTTGCGATGAGTTTTCTTTTTCATGACCGTGGCCTCCCATGCCACAGGTCAATCATCTAGCCAAGTCTGTCCGGGTGGCGCGTGATCCAGGCACTTACGCTTCTTAATCGAGAACGCGCTCGCAGTTTTGGTTTAGTTCAGCATCACTTACGACGTAGTCGTCCTGAAGCCAGCGAACATTTGTGAAACCTAGACCATCACTGGGCCGAGGAAACCATTGAATCAGGGCGCCTCTGGGAATCCTGAAGCCTGTTGGGGCATCGATCTTCGTGCGGGCACTCAGCGGCGCCTTCACGCGGTAGTTCAATGTCATCTGACCAACTCGGTCCGGTACGGGAGTATTCATTGGCAATCCGGGAAACACGCAGGGTGCCATACTTTTGAGATTGATTTCAAAGCACATCGCTACGCGCGTTGCGCCAGCCCACCCGCGCCTGCCAACCTTACCGGGTGTTTTCACGCACAGGCTTGACGCTTGGCTGGGCCAAAAACAAATGGACGGTGGGTACCTGCCCCATTCAGGCAACGAATGCGGGCTTCTCATGACTCCCTGGTACAGAGTTGGCCTTGAATCAGTAGGCAGCGATCATCGCGCATAGGATACTCTTGCCGGAGGATGCCGCCGGGCAACACGTCAAGTCGCTACGCGCGTTCTTCAAGCTCTAATGGGAGCCAACTCCCGGGTTGGCCACTCGGAGAAAGCTCGCCGTTTACGAGGATTACTACTGAAAAGTCGGCTAGCGTCCCCCGATCCCAGACAGCGCTCTACCCCTGACCCGATCAAACATAGGGAGCAGAACCAAAGCGCCCGCTCTTCCCCTCAAAAATTCGGCAGCGGCTTATCCCGATACCCGACACTCCCGCCCGAAATCGGAAACACCCTGTGCACGTAATACCCCAACGCATCGCTCGCATGCGTCCGCCGCCTGTCCTTCTTATCAATCTCCCCCGTCGCCACTCCCGCCGAATCCGTCACCCACGAAACCTCTTCAAAATCCCGAATCAATTCCTTACATTTCGGATCGATAAACAGCCGCACCTCGCCCGCCTGATTGCGCAGCCGCGCCCGCACCGCATTCACCCGCTCTCGCACCAGCGGATTCGCAGCCGGTATATGATGGTGCGGCTTGAAATCCCCTACCCACATCCGGAAAAACTCTTTCACAATCCCCCAATCGCTCCCCGCCGCCGCCGTCGTCCGCTGATTCCCCGACGAATCTCCATAAATATTCACCACCAGCGGCCTGTGAATGTATGACAAGCGATCGCTCAGCGGCTTCGCCTTCGCCAAAAACGCTTGGCACGCCAGTTCCGTCGTCGCATTCGGCCGCACCACCATTTCATCCAGCACATGGATATGTTTCTCCGGAGTAAGTTGCATCAGTAACATGCACATCGGGTCCACATTGAAATCCATCGTCCAAATCAACGGCTCCGTCGGGTCGAACAGCAACGGCATCACATGCACGTCCCGTTCAAACGCCGCATACACCCGATGCTTGCCGAATGTTCCAAACTCCGCCCCGAATTCTTGTCGATACGAATCCGCGTCCAGATCTTCCGCCGCGCTGGCCAGCTCGTCCGCCTCCACAATCCCGCCGTCCGCCGTCGTGAATTGGAAGCTCTTCCATTCCGGACTCGCCTCCAGTTGTCCCTTTTCATACGCATCGAAGAAATGGTTGCGCCCCATCGGCGTTCCCATAAACAATGCACGCCCTTTTCGGTCCGCCAGCATCGGCCGGAATACCCTCCGCCAAATCGTCGCCGCCATCGACGCAAACTCGTCCAGCACCAAAAGGTCCAGCCCATCGCCGCGCAGCGAATCACCCTTCAACGCGCCGTTCACCAAAATCTTCGTGCCGTTCTGTAAGTCAATCCGGTTCGTGCTCTCCAACGGCTTCCGCGCCCAAAACGGTTCCGTCGCCGCCTTCACTCGGTCCCAAACCATCCGCTTCGTCTGTTCCTTGTTCGGCCCCACGTACCAGATATTCTGGTTCTTCTGTTTCGCCGCCATCGTAATCTCTGCCAGCGCTAGTTCCGTCTTCCCAAACCGCCGCCCCGCCACCACCACCCGAAACCGCGCCGGGCAATTCACAATGTCCCATTGCCGGTAGTGGAGCGTCAGGGCAGAGTTATCCCGCTGCCCCGACTCTAAATTAGTAGGTGGTTTCTGCTCCACGCTCCTACTCTAGAAACCCCGCGTTCACCATTACCCAAAAAATCCCTGCAACCAATTGATTCCATTGAAGAAAAAATGGCAATAAATCACTTGACTAACCCTAAGAAAAGGCGTACTATTGACTCATGGGACCGAAAGTGCTTCCAACGAATCTAAAAGACGCCATCGTCTATTTCTCGGATCAGGACGTAGCGATTGAGTTCCTTCGCGATATCCGCTGGCCGAATGGGGTTGAGTGCCCCACTTGCGGAGCGAGAGGCGCTTACTACATTTCCACTCAGCGCCGTTGGAAGTGCCAGAACATTCACCCACGGCAACAGTTCTCCGTCAAGGTCGGAACGATCTTTGAGGACTCTCCGATTGGACTCGATAAGTGGCTCCCGGCTGCGTGGCTTGTGACTAATTGCAAGAACGGAATCAGCAGCTACGAACTAGCGCGTGATCTCAAAGTCACACAGCGTACCGCGTGGTTCATGTTGCATCGCGTTCGTCACGCCATGCGCCTTCTCTCGTTCGATAAGTTTGAGGGCGAGACGGAAGCCGATGAAACATTCGTGGGTGGCAAGCTCAAGAACATGCACCGGAAGGCGAGACGCAGAGCGAAAGCTGGAGAAGACGGCAATTGGGGCAAGAGCATCGTTATTGGCTTGCTCAATCGTGAGAAGGGCGAGGTTCGCGCGAAGGTTGCGCCTAGCCGAACCAAGAAGGACGTGGAGCCGCATCTGTCAGCGAACCTTGCGCCTGGATCAAAACTCTACACCGACGAGTTCCCGGTGTACGGTCATTGCAAGCCGGAAGTGGTTCATGAAATCGTGAATCATCTGGAAGCCTACGTCAACGGTCGCGTTCACACTAACGGCATGGAAAACTTTTGGAGCCTACTCAAGAGAACTCTGGGAGGGACCTATGTCAGCGTTGATCCGTTCCATTTATTTCGTTACTTGGACGAGCAATGCTTTCGCTTTAACAAACGCCGCCTCACGGACGCGGAGCGATTCGTAATCGTACTGGCGCAAACGATTGGCCGACGCCTAACCTACGCCGAATTGACGGGTTCAATCGACACTCCAGTAGTCCAAGCATGAAGGCGCTGCCCTACGCGAAACAGGGACGGGGCAAGCGCAACAACGTAGCGTAAATTCCTATTGCTTTTGGCGCTTCGGTTTCGGGCCGGGGCGCTTCTTGTGTGTGGTTTCGTCGTGACGCTTCAACTGCTCATCCAGATCGGACTTGGAAATGGTAACGAGTTTCCGCATGGCTACCTTGAACTGGTCGAACGGATGAGTATCGGTTTCGCGAAGTTCTTCCATATCTATATGATGTCACGTATTGTTTGCTATTTTGCAGGAGGACGGATCAAAATTGGAATCACCCAGGACACTTAAAATAATCGGTTCGGATACATCCCAAGGCAATGAAATTGAGAAATCCATCCTTGTTTGGTTTAACCTAGCCTCCGTAACTTGCTGAGCTGTCGCTTGCCTAGCTACGCCAGTAGCGCCCATCCATCCAAATTCGCTGCCACATGTAAACGACCCCTTGAATGAATCTGAGCGCTGATTAGTGATGACCAAGAAAATCCAGACTTTGTATTTCGATGGAGGGTTGTCGGGCGAATGCTTGTTTGGCATTTCCACGAAACGCAAAGTGGTCACCTGTTTAACGGGCCGGGTTTCTTCTATCAATCTAGTGACACATTTATTTACAGACGATTGATTTTCATTGAGCGAGGACTGTACGCCAGTGTTGATTTTTTGTTCATCCGCAAACCTATCCTTCCATGTCTCGGCGGAAAACTTAGCTAGCTTTAAATCAGAATTGCATGTGTTTAAGTGTGAGTTATCGGTAGCTAGTAACGAAATTTCGTGAGATAGGTTTCCTTGCGAATCGCGCCATGCCGAAAATGTTCCCAAAAACCAAAGCGCACAAAGGAGTATCGCCAAATAAGTACGGAACTTCATCTGGGTACCGCGCTTCCGTTCGACAAGGGAAACAACCCACAAAATAAACCCAACAATTCCCGTTCCCGTGACCCATGTAGACCAGTTATGAATAGCGGCCGCTGAGAAATCGAGAAAGTCCTTAAAAGAAGGCATAGGCACACTTTACCCCGTCGAGCAATAGTACCAACCCATGCTTGGTTAGTCAAGTGATTTATTGCCGAAAAAATTTCCACAACTTCTGTGACCGGAATTTAATATCGCCCAACGATCATCGTAGTTTGCTCCGTAAATAACTCATTCTTCACGACATCCTCCGTCTCGTCCGGCCCTCCGATTCAGAACCCCATGCGTAAGCGTGGGGACGGGCGCGTCAGCGCCCATTCGGGCTCCGAAAAGTCAGTCACAACCGGCGCACATTTTTTATTTCCCTTCTTTCCTTCCACTTACAGACTTTTTTTCGTTCGCGCCGAACGCGCTGAGATAACAATCAAGTCAGAAAGTAGGACTGTCTATGGTGTTTCCAGACGACCAAATCCCACAATTTCCTGACTCTGATAAAAATCAAAACTCTTCCGAGCTGCCGCGCCCGGAAAAAGAACGCCCCGTTCGCGAGGCACATAAGATCGCTGCCAAGCGAAACTGCGGCCGCACGGGTCCCACCAGCGCCGAAGGCAAGGCCATCGTGTCCCGGAACGCTCTCCGTCACGGTTGCTGCGCCAAAACCATCATTCTCGATAAAGAAAATCTCGACGATTGGATCAAACTCTGCGCCCGCTGGGAAGCCCGCTTTCCCTCCGAAGATCCCTTGTTGCAAGACTTTATCCTGAAAACCACCCAAGCCGAATGGGAGCGCATCCGCGTCACCAATTTCTTCAACGAACAATACGCCGATTTCGACCTCTGGGCCCTCGAAGCCGCGAATGAGGAAATCAAAAAAGACTATGCCCTTCGCCATCGCTACAAAGTCGCTGCCGAACGCGCCTTTCAGCGCGAATTCCGCATGCTCGATCACTTCTACAGAACCTACTGCGAGCCCAAAAAATCCAAAGAAAAAGGAAAAGAGCCGGAACCCGAGCCGGAAGACGATAAACCCGTCCACGACCCAGGCAAACACACCCTCCGCATCTACAACGCCGAAACCGGCGAGTTCCTCATCGCCGGCGAAGCACCGCCCGTCATCCATCCGCCCGATCCCGGCTGGGTTCCGCGCAAAATCATCCCCGGCCAGTTTTATCCAGACCACCCCTCCAACTGGAAATACCCCGGCAACCCCAAACACCGCTTCACCAAGGACAAAGAAAAATGGAGTACGGAACCCCAATCGTAAGATTGGGGACCGCGAGCGAAGCGAGCGTCTTACCACTCTCGTCCGAAGCAAATCTTGGGACTGGCACAGCAAGCAGATCTTACCTTCGCAGCCGCGTACCGCAAAACTCGCGTGCTGCCTGTACCCGGATTTGCGCTGCTTCCCCCCTGGATAAACTCCGTCTTGACACTTTTGCTCGTCAGCCTTACGCTTAGGGGGCAATACGGGAGCTTTGGCGCGTGCTGGACAAAGCAAAGATCGAAGATTTGTTACGCGATAGCGGCCATGCAGCCGAGGCAGCGTATGCCCATTACGAATGACTACGTAGCTACAGTTTCGAACACAACCCTCGAAGTCCTCTGGCTGACCGCCGGCCTCAGCTGCGATGGCGAAACAATCGCGCTCACGGGCGCGTCACAACCGAGTCTGGAAGAACTCACTCTCGGCGGTCTGCCATGGGTACCGCGCATCGATCTCCGCAACTCATTTTTGTCTTTCGAAAACGGCTCCGATTTTATCGATTACTTCGAACGCGGCGCGCGCGGAGGTTCGGGTCCGTTCATTCTTGTCGTGGAAGGTTCTATTCCCGATGAGCGCACCGCCGGCGAAGGCTACTGGTCGGCGTTTGGGACTGACAAATCGGGCGAACCCATTCCCACCTGCCGCTGGATTGACAGGTTGGCTGCAAAGGCTTGGGCCGTCGTCGCGGTCGGAACCTGCGCGGCCTATGGCGGCATTCACGCCATGCAAGGCAATCCCACCGCTTGCATGGGCCTTCCCGATTATTTGGGCTGGGGTTGGAAATCCAGCGCCGGTGTTCCCATCGTGTGTATCCCCGGTTGTCCCGCGCAACCCGACAATATGACTGAGACCTTGCTTTACTTACTCAGCATGGCGGCGGGCCGCGCCCCCATGATTCCGCTCGATAGCGCGCTGCGGCCCGTTTGGTTGTTTTCGCAAACTTTGCACGAAGGTTGCGACCGTGGCGGCTATTACGAACAGGGCGAGTTCGCCGAAGAGTACGGCGGCCGGCAGTGCATTGTGAAGCTCGGCTGTTGGGGACCGGTTGTCCAGTGCAATGTGGGAAAACGCGGTTGGATGGGAGGCGTCGGCGGGTGCGCCAACGTCGGTGGCATTTGCATTGGCTGCACCATGCCTGGCTTTCCCGATAAGTTCATGCCGTTCATGAATCAGCCGCCAGGGTCATTGTTATCGTCCAGCGCCGTCTCCACTTATGGACACGCCATCCATGCGCTCCGCCGCTTTACTCAGGCATCTTTGAATAAAGAGCCCGCCTGGCGCGCCAAACGGGAGCCCGCATGACGGCTTCCATTCAGCAAGCGGAAGAGATTTTGAAAATGCTCGCCGCTCATTACGAGTTCCAAGCACCCGCTGCGGGCTCGGCAAACGGGGCCGAAGCAGCGCCGCTGCCCAGTACCGAAACGTGTTATCGCGCCTTAGTGGAGCAGATTCCGGCCGTGATTTTCATGGCCGATCTGGATAAAGGCGTAGGTCAAGCCTACGTGAGCCCGCGCATTGAGGCCACCGTCGGCTTTTCCCAGGCGGAGTGGCTCGAAGATCCCATTCGCTGGTACCAGCAGGTTCACCCTGCCGACAAAGATCGCTGGAGTCTTGAGGCGGCCGACTTGCTCCTCACCGGCAAAGCCCTCCGCTCTTGCTATCGCGTCCTCGCCCGCGATGGCCGGGTCGTTTGGCTGCAGTGCGAAGCCGGCATGATGCGCCATCCGGACGGCCGTCCCTGGTTCATCCACGGCATCGCCGTCGATATTACAGATCTGAAAGAGACCGAAGAAGCGCTGGCGCGCGAGCGAAACGTAGCCTCGGCCATCTTGGATGCCGTCGGCACACTCGTCATTGTCCTCGATTCGAAGAAGCGCATTGTCCGCTTCAATCGCGTTTGCGAGCAGATGACCCGCCGAACGTCAAAGGATGTATCTAATTGCTTTCTTTGGGATTTAATTAGCGCTGAGCGGGCGAAAGCGTTCCGCTCAGCCTTGGACCGAGTGACGGCGGGCGATGCGAACTGTGAGTTTGAGAGTCCTTGGGATGCGCCCGATGGGCGGCGTTTGATCTCCTGGACAATCACCGCGCTACGCGGCTCGAAAGGCGAGATTCAATACTTCATCGCCACCGGAGCCGATATTACCGCCCACAAGCGGTTAGAGTCCGCCTTGCTCGATATTAGTGAGCGTGAGCAAAGGCGCATTGGCCAGGATTTGCATGACAGCCTGGGTCAATTGCTCACGGGAGTGGCTTTCATGAGCAAGGCCCAGGAACAGAAGCTGGCCGAAAAAGGATTGCCCGAAGCGGCTGGGGCCGCCAAAATCGCCGAGTTAGTAAACCAGGCAATCGGCAAGGCGCGGGAATTGGCGCATGGGCTCGCACCCGTATCCTCGGAGCCCGGCGCTTTGCTCGCAAGTTTGGAGCAACTGGCTTCCGAAGTAACAGTTGTGTTCGATGTAACGTGTCGCGTAGAGGGCAGCGCCTTGATGCATATCGGCGAGTCCGCGGCTCGGCATCTTTATTACATTGCTCAGGAAGCGATTAGCAACGCCATCAAGCACGGGAAGACGCGTATCATCGCAATCCGCCTGGGAGCGGAGCGGAGCGGCGCCTCGCTGGCGGTTCGCGATTGGGGCCTTGGCATGCATCGCAATGGAGGTCCACCCTCCGGTATGGGGCTCGATATCATGCGCCACCGAGCCAAGATGATCGGTGGCTATTTGGAAATCTCGTCACACAGTAACGGCACCGAGGTGAAGTGCCACTTTCCGGCGAATGGAGAAACAGATGCAGAACGGCTGGAGTAACGACGAACAAAGAACCGCATCGGAAAAGAGAAAGATCCTGGTTGTGGACGATCACCCCATCGTTCGCGAAGGCATGAGCATGTTGATCAACGGCCAGCCCGATCTGGCTGTCTGTGGAACGGCGGGCGAGGCACGCGCGGGCATGCAGGCGGTAACCAGCTTCGATCCCGATCTCGTCATCCTCGATATCTCTATGGCCGGACCGGATGGCTTGGAGGTATTGAAAAGCATTCGCTCGCAATTTGCCGGCTTGCCCGTGTTGATTTTGTCCATGCATGATGAGTCGCGCTATGCCGAGCGCGCCCTGCGTGCCGGCGCCAATGGCTACATCATGAAGCAGGAAGCCACTGATAAAGTACTGATTGCCATCCGTCGCATCCTTGCCGGGGAAATCTACGTAAGCGATTTTATTGCCTCGCGCATCTTGCAGCGCGTCGCCGGAAGATGCGGCCCCGTTACGGAACCGCCGCTAGCCAAACTCTCCGATCGCGAACTGGAAGTTTTTCGCTTGATTGGCATAGGATATGGCAGCCGCCAGATAGCCGAACAGTTGAACCTCAGTGTGAAGACCGTGGAAACTTACGAGGCTCACCTCAAAGAGAAGCTCTCGCTTCGCAGCGCGCGCGAACTCGTACAGTATGCAATCGAAGCGACTCTCCGAAGCGAACCCGAAACCATCAGGGAATCCCCGATGTCAGAATCGGGACCCGCCCTCTAGCTCGAAGCTCGCTGAGTGTGGCGTAGTGGTGAAGGATCGCTGCTACGCGGTCCGCATTTGGAGAAAATCGAATGGCGGATAACACACCTTACGGTCGCGTAACGCAGCGGCCCTCTCCTGTTCCCGAGATTCATGTTGTGTGGATGACCTCCGGTCTGGGTTGTGATGGCGACAGTGTCTCCATCACGGCCGCCATGCAACCGAGTGTCGAAGATGTTGTGCTCGGTGCGATACCGGGCTTACCGAAAGTCCACATCCACAATCCTGTGATTGCGTATGAAGTGGGCGATGAGTTCTTGAAGTATTGGCATTTGGCCGCTGCCGGCAAGCTCAATCCTTTCGTGCTGGTGGTGGAAGGTTCCATACCGAACGAAAAGATTAAAAAGGAAGGTTACTGGGCCGCGCTGGGTACCGATGAGAACACGGGCCAGCCGATTACGACGAACGAGTGGATTGATCGGTTATCTCCGCATGCCATCGCTATCGTAGGCGCGGGCACTTGCGCTACCTATGGTGGTATTCATGCGATGGAAGGCAATCCCACCGGCTGCATGGGCCTAGCCGATTATCTCGGCTGGGGTTGGAAATCGAAGGCTGGTTTGCCGATAGTCAACGTTCCCGGTTGCCCGGTTCAACCGGATAACTTCATGGAGACGCTGCTCTACTTGCTCTACCAAGTGGCCGGCTTAGCGCCCATGATTCCGCTCGATGACCAACTGCGGCCCACTTGGTTGTTTGGCAACACGGTGCATGAAGGTTGCGACCGGGCCGGTTACTACGAACAAGGCGACTTCGCCGACGAGTATGGCTCGCCAAAGTGCATCGTCAAGTTGGGTTGCTGGGGGCCGGTAGTCAACTGCAACGTTCCCAAGCGAGGCTGGATGGCCGGCATTGGTGGCTGCCCGAATGTGGGCGGCATCTGTATTGGCTGCACCATGCCCGGGTTTCCGGACAAATTCATGCCGTTCATGGATGAGCCGCCAGGAGCGCATTTATCAACCAACACGATTGGCGTTTATGGAAAAGCGATTACCGCATTGCGTTCAATCACCAATGCGACGGTCAACAAGGAGCCGAAGTGGCGGCATCGCGGAACCCAGCTGACCACTGGATATCAGTCGCGGACGTATTAAGCAGGAGCACAAGGAAACATCATGGCAACATTAACATCTACAACACCGGGCAGCACTGAGAAGAAACGCAATCTCGTGGAGATGAATTGGGACCCGATTACCCGCATCGTCGGCAGCCTCGGCATCTTCACCAAGATCGATTTTGAAAATCGCCAGGTGGCCGAATGCTACAGCACCTCGTCTATCTTCCGCGGCTACAGCATCTTCATGAAGGGCAAAGATCCGCGCGACGCGCACTTCATTACCAGCCGTATCTGCGGCATCTGTGGCGACAATCACGCCACTTGCGCTACCTACGCGCAGAACATGGCCTTCGGCATCAAACCACCGGCCATGGCTGAGTGGATCGTCAACCTTGGCGAAGCAGCCGAATACATGTTCGATCACAACATCTTCCAAGACAACCTGGTGGGTGTCGATTTCTGCGAGCAGATGGTGAAGGAGACCAACCCAAGCGTTTGGGCGAAAGCACAGAAGACGCCTTCACCGCACGCCAATCTGCACGGGTTCAAGACCATCTCCGACATCATGACGGCGTTGAATCCCTTCACTGGCTCGTTCTACCTCGAAACGCTGCAAGTCAGCCGCATGACTCGTGAGATGTTCTGCCTCATGGAAGGCCGCCACGTCCACCCATCCACCCTCTACCCGGGTGGAGTCGGCACGGTTCCCACCATCCAACTGTTCACCGATTACATGGTCCGGCTGATGAAGTATGTCGAGTTTATGAAGAAAGTCGTCCCCCTGCACGATGACTTGTTCAACTTCTTCTATGACGCTCTTCCCGGCTACGAAAAGGTAGGACAGCGCCGCATCTTGCTCGGATGCTGGGGTTCGTTTAACAACCCGTCCGCCTGCGATTACAGCTACAAGAACATGTCAAAGTGGGGCGACGCCATGTATGTCACCCCCGGCGTGGTTGTGGACGGCAAGCTGGTGACTCACGATCTGGTGGATATCAATTTGAATATCCGCATCCTGCTCGGCAGCTCCTATTACGATGACTGGGCACAAAGCGAGAAGTTCGTAAAGGAAGATCCGCTGGGCAACCCGGTCGATCAAAGACATCCTTGGAATCAGACCACCGTGCCGCACCCGCAGAAACGCGACTTCAACGGCAAATACACCTGGGTGATGTCACCGCGCTGGTTCGACAAGCGTACGGGCGATCATCTGGCTCTCGATACCGGTGGCGGCCCAATTGCTCGCCTTTGGGCAACGGCGTTGGCTGGTTTGGTCGACATTGGCTACATCAAGTCCACCGGAAGCAGCGTGAAGATCTATCTGCCGAAGACAGTCACAATGCCTGAAACGGAATTCGAGTGGAAGATTCCGAAGTGGAGCAACGCGATTGAACGCGACCGCGCCCGAACCTACTTTCAGGCCTATGCAGCCGCCGCGGCGCTTTACTTCGCGGAACAAGCCATGCGCGAGCTGCATGCCGGACGAACGCGAACCTGGACCGATTTCACGGTACCCGACGAAGCCATTGGCTGCGGTTTCCATGAAGCCGTTCGCGGCGTGCTTTCGCATCACGTCGTGATCCGCAACGGTAAGATCGCAAACTATCATCCCTATCCTCCAACGCCGTGGAATGCCAATCCGCGTGATTCGTATGGCACACCTGGGCCTTACGAAGATGCTATCCAGAACACGCCGATCTTTGAGGAGAACGGACCAGATAAGTTCCGCGGCATTGACATCATGCGCGCGGTGCGAAGCTTTGATCCATGCTTGCCGTGCGGCGTTCACATGTACCTCGGCGACGGCAAAGTTCTGGAAGAGCATCATTCGCCAATGTTCGGAGTTCTGTAAAAGAGGTTCGATGACACAAGATAAGGCGTTTCGCGAGCGCGTTGACGGCATCGCCGATTTGGTTCAAAGACTTGAAGCAACGGCCGATCCCGTCACGCGGGCTCTGGCGAAGGAACTCGTGGCGGCCGTCATGGAACTGCATGCGGCCGGCCTCGAGCGCGCGATGGAGATCTTGTCTCACTGCGGTGAGGCCGGTATCTCGATTGAGCAAAGCTTCGTACGGGACGCCTTGGTAGGAAGCCTTTTGCTTTTGCATTCCCTGCATCCGGAAGATCTGGAGACCCGAGTCAAGCGGGCGCTCAAAGATATTCCGGGTGTGGAATTGAAGTCGATTGAGGGGTCTGCGGTACGAGTGGTCGTGCGGCATGCAAGTGAAGCGGCGGCGAAAGAAGCCCTGCTGGCCGCGGCCCCCGATGTGACGGAGATTTTAGTAGAGAGCCCCTCGGGGTTTGTACCGCTCACTGCTTTGGTAACAAGTCAGACCGAGGCGCATCCGTGAGTTCCGCCTTCCAGGTCGTGCAAGGGTTAGCGCATGCCGCACCGGCGGTAGATACCCGGTGCGAGTTGTGCCGCACTCCCATTCAAACGAAGCACGAGCACATTTTGGAACTGGGCGTGAAGCGCCTGCTCTGCACTTGCTTGCCCTGTGCCTATCTGTTTGATTCGCCCAACGCGACTAAGTACCGGCGGGTTCCCCGGCAAGTAACGTTCTTGTCCGATTTCACTATCAGTGACGCGGATTGGGATTCACTGGCAATCCCCATTGGAATGGCCTTCTTTGTAAAGAACGGCGCGAGCGGGAAGATCTCCGCCGTCTATCCCAGTCCGGCGGGTCCGGTGGAGTCGCTCCTTTCGCTCGACGCCTGGGCCGACGCTGTAAGCGATCATCCTTCGATTCGTGCCATGGAAACAGACGTCGAAGCACTGCTGGTGAACCAAGCTGCCGGCGAATACTTCCTGGCGCCCATTGACGAATGCTTTCGCTTAGTCGGCTTGATTCGAACCCATTGGCGCGGCTTGTCCGGCGGCACTGAAGTCTGGCGCGAGATCCAGGCGTTTTTTAACGAACTGAAAGTGAATGCTTATGCCTGATCTGGAGTTCAAAGTGCTGGACGCTGAGCCAGTGGCCTTCGCCGCTGGGCCTACTCTCGCGTTCACACTTGAGCTGCGTAACGAGTCGGCGCAAGAGGTCATTCAAAGCGTTCAATTGACGGCGCAAATTCAGATTCAATGCCAGCGACGGCGTTATACTCCGGAAGAGAAAGCTCACTTGGTGGAGGTGTTTGGCGAATCTCATCGCTGGGCTCAGACGTTGCGCCCATTGCTCTGGACTCACGCAAGCGGCATGGTTCCCGGCTTTAGCAGTCATACGGAATTCGATCTGCAAGTTCCCTGCACTTTCGATTTCAGTTTGGCGGCAACCAAGTACTTCGATGCTCTGAGTGGTGGTGAAATACCGTTGTTGTTCCTCTTTTCAGGAACCATTTTCTATTCCTCCGATTCTGGCGGGCTTCAAGTTTCACGTATCTCGTGGAGCAAAGAAGCCCGCTTTTCTTTGCAGGCGGAAACCTGGCGTGATCTTATCCAGCTTTACTATCCAAACTCCGCCTGCCTGAACATTCGCAAAGATGTCTTTTACCAGCTTCGCGATTATAAGACTCGCCACGGATTAGCTAACTGGGAAGAAGTCTTCGAGCGCTTGCTGCATGCCCAGGAGGCTGCCTGTCATGAACGTTGAGCAGATTGGAGAGATTGGCAGAGCGATCCTTTACGAAGGCTACGCGTTGTACCCATACCGCGCATCGGCCGTTAAGAACAGGCAGCGGTTCAACTTTGGCGTGGTCTACCCTCCGGCACACGCAACAGCGCAGGTTGGCGCCGATTCGGCGCATCTCGATTGTGAGTGCTTGGTTCGGGGCAAAGAACTAGAGGTTCAAGCGCATTTCCTGCAGTTGATTGCGAAAGAAACGCTTGACGAGGCGGGGATCGTGATCTCGACTTGGCAGGAAGCGATCGAGCGGCAGATAGATCTGCATGGCTTGGTGGACGAGCCACAGCGCTGTACGTTTAGCTTTCCCGCGGGCGTTGAAGCGGAGTCAGCGCGGATTGTAAGGAGGCGAGCGGCTTTGGAGGGCTTGGTGGAACTGAGCTCACACGACGTGGGTAACGGCTGGTTTCGCATTCACTTATCGATTTCAAACACGACGTCCTTCCAAGGTGAGGTTCGCGATGAAGTTCTGCTTCATTCGTTTGTTTCCGCCCACGCGATTCTGCACGCACCCGATGGCGAGTTTGCGTCGTTATTGGAGCCGCCAGAGGAGTTGAAACAGGCTGCTCAAGATTGCCGGCATCAGGGACTTTATCCCGTTCTAGTCGGAGAGGCCGGCTCTACGGCAACGATGCTTTGCTCGCCGATCATTCTTTATGACTATCCGGCGATCGCGCCTGAAAGCGCCGGACCTTTGTGTGACGGAACGGAGATCGATGAAATACTCTCACTGCGAGTTTTGACACTGACGGATCAAGAGAAGAGCGAGATGCGGACGGTGGACGCATTCACAAGGCGAATTTTGGAGCGAACTGAGTCCCTCACGCCGGAGGATTTCATGAGGATGCACGGAGCGTTGCGAGGTGCACAGTGACTGAGTGGGAATGGGAATTACTCGATCAGAAGCCCGCGCTGGATTCAGTGACAGCCGGCGGGGTACAGATCAAGAAAGGCGATCGAGTCAAGCTGCGGCCGGTTGCAGGTGGAGACGTCTTTGATCTTGCACTGGCTGGCCGCATTGGAATCATCAGCTCGATTGAACAAGATTACGAAGGCGATCCTCACCTCACCGTGTTGCTCGAAGATGACCCGGGATTCGATCTAGGCGTTTCCAAGCAGCCCGGACACCGCTTCTTCTTTCGCCCGGAAGACGTGGAATTGCTGGCAGCATCGACGCGGCCGCGGGTCTTGGTGGCCGGTCTGGGCAACATCTTTCTGGGCGATGATGCTTTCGGCGTTGAAGTGGTTCGCCGGCTGGAACGCGATAGTTTGCCGGAAGGCGTGCGAGCCACCGATTTCGGCATACGCGGCTTTGATTTTGCATATGCGCTCACTTCGGGTTATGAAGTGGCCATTTTGATCGATGCGACCGCGAGAGGGGGTGAGCCCGGAACCCTTTATTTGATTGAGCCGGATCTGACAAAGATCGAATCGGGTGCGCCGGCCTCTCCGGTGGATGCGCACAGCATTGACCCGATGGCGATGCTGCGTTTTGCAAAAGCGCAAGGAGAATTGCCGCGACGGATTTTGCTGTTAGGCTGTGAGCCTGCCAGCTTGGGTGGAGACGAAGGCGGAATGGGGCTGAGCGAACCGGTGGAACATGCTGTTGAAAGTGCAATCGCCCGGCTCAAAACGCTGTTACAAGAATTGGTGTGAAAGGGAGACAATATGGAACTCATGCAGATGAATAGAAATGACAGTTCGAACGAAACGCGCGACACCTTGCTTCTTGTAGGCGGCGTTGCACTGGTGGTCTTCGGTTCCGGGCTCATCCTGGCAAGCCCGTTGATCAGGCAGCTTCTCGGCGGGATGGGAATTACCGGCATGCTGCAGGGAGCAGTGCCCGACGTCCAGCGCTATTTCAAGCTGAAAGCAATGTAATTCGAATGGCTCACTACGTCGTTGATGCGGGGATGAGCCGGCTCAGTGTGAAGGTGTTCGCCGGCGGACCGCTTGCGAGTTTTGGCCACAACCCCGTTTTGTCTTTCTCGAATTTCGAAGGCGAAGCGGAGTTCGCACCTGACTCGCCACAGAAATGTAGCTTCACTTTCAAGGTTCAGCTCAACGCATTTGACGTCGGTGGGGACATCAAGGCTAACGACCGCCGGGAGATTGAGCGGATTACCAAAGAAGAAATACTGGAGTGCGCGAAGTTTCCCGAGATGGCCTTTTCCACCTCACAGGTATCCATAAACTCCACTGGTGACGCGCTGTACCAAGTGGAGGCATCCGGCGACTTAGCGCTTCATGGAACAACCAAACATGAGAGCGGGCGTGCGCAAATCACTTTGATGGGCGACAGCATGCGTGTTTATGGTGAAGTACCGATACGCCAAACTGCTTACGGGATCAAGCAATTCTCGATGGCAGGCGGCACGCTCAAAGTGAAAGATGAAGTGACGGTGACGTTCGAGCTTATGACGCGCCGGCGCGACTAACTCATATACCAAAGGCGATCATAAGGCGAAAAGACTCGCTTTCGAAAATATATATCGGCTGACCTTTGAATTCCCTAGCGTGAATAGCCGCTATACAGAGAGTCAATGCCGAAAAACAATTTCGCTTCGCAGTACCTTCTCCAGATCTTCGCCCTTTTTGGCACAGCCGTCCTTCACGCGCAAGTTGCGCCTATGCCGCCCGATCTCCAGCGGGCCGTTGACGATGCCCGCTACAGCATTGAACCGAGCGGACCTAGCTTGCGGGCTGACAACCCTGCGAATCGCTTCAGCGTGAAATTCTTCGACGCGCAAACGAGCATCGAGACCGGCAGCGGATCACCGGCTACCCTGACGGTCAGCTCTTATGGCTGGGGGCCCGGTCTTCATTCCGCCGGACCGATTACGCACGTCACGGCCTCTGGGAAGCATTTCAGCCGCGAATACGGGTTGACGCTCCAAGAGTGGTTTGACAACTCGGCTCGGGGTCTCGAAGAAGGCTTCGTCCTCTCTCAAAGGGACCAACCATCCAGCGGTCCGCTGCGGATCCTTCTGAGTACCACCGGCGGCTGGCATGTTTTACCTTCCGCTAACGGTATCCAATTAACGAAGGGCTCCACGACACTTGAATATGGCGGACTCAAAGCTTGGGACTCCACCGGCGCGACTCTTCCCTCCGGTATGCACGTTCTCGGTTCGGCCATCGAGATTGAAGTTGACGACTCCAGGGCCGTCTATCCCCTCACGGTCGACCCCGCCTTCACTCAACAAGCTGTCCTCACTGCCTCCGACGGCGGCCAAACCGAGAATTTTGCCAACGTCCTGGCGCTTTCCACGGACGGCAACACCGCGCTGGTCGGGGCATCGGGCAAAAATAATAGAACCGGCGCGGCCTACGTGTTCACCCGTTCGAGTAAAGGGGTTTGGACCCAACCGCAGGAATTGACCGCGCCCGACGGCGCAAGCGGCGATGTGTTCGGCAGCTCCGTCGCCATCTCGGGCGATGGCAACACAGCGATGGTGGGGGCACTAATGATTCAACCCAATGTCATTACCAACGGAGCTGCCTACGTCTTTGTGCGGTCGGGCACGACCTGGACTTTGCAAGATGAGCTTTCGGCCTCCGATCCCAGCAATGACGATTTCTTCGGCGACTCTGTGTCACTGTCCACCGACGGTAACACAGCGCTGGTGGGCGCATCCGGCAACAATTTGTACGCTGGAGCCGCCTACGTCTTCAGCCGTTCCGGCACGAGCTGGAGCATAGGGCAAAAAATAACTGTCTCCACCTCGGCCACAGATCCTCAGTTTGGGTATGCGGTTGCTCTTTCCGGCAATGGCGGCACAGCTTTGGTATCGGCGCACCAGCCAAATTCTGTCTACGTGTTCACGCGCTCCGGCGCGAACTGGACGCTGCAAAACAACCTTATCGAGTCAGCCAATCCCAATGATTTCGGCCTGTCCCTTGCTCTGTCGAGCGACGGCAGCACTGCGCTCATAGGAGCATGCTCCGGCTTCCCGTCGGCTGCCGGCTTCGTGTTCAGCCGTGTTGGCACAGTGTGGACTCTACAGCAACAACTGAGCATTTCGGCGACTGGTTATACGGGCTACACCTGTCTCGGCGGCGCCGTGGCCTTATCCGCTGACGGCAACACCGCTCTGCTCAATGCTTCCGGCGCCGCTCTCAATTCTTACGGAACGGCGTTTGTTTTCGGCCGTTCCGACACAACTTGGACCCTTCACGAACAAATTCCCGCCTCGGCCACAAGCAACTACTCTTTTGGCGAATCGGTAGCGCTTTCGGGCGACAGCAGTACAGCATTGGTAGGTGAATACGGTATCGCGCACGTGTATCTCTACGAAGCAAGCGCCTCCGCCGGCCCTCCGACCGTTGTTTCCGTTTCGCCGAGCGCGGGCTCCGCCGCCTCCCAAACCTTTAGCGGTGTCTATTTCGACCCGAACGGTATCGCCGACCTGGCTTCCACGCGCATACTGTTCAACGCCAACATTAACGGCGCCAATGCGTGCTACATCACTTATTATCCCTCCGCCAAAGCCATGTACCTGGAGAGCGACGCCGGCACCACCCTCTCAACGCCGGTCGCACCCGGCTCTTCCACAACTGTCTCCAACAGCCAGTGCACCCTTTCCGGCAAAGGCTCTTCTTACGCTGCGAGCGGCAGCAGCGCAACTCTTACGGTGGCCATCACTTTCACGCATACACCGCCAGAGAACATCTATCTCCTGGACACGGAAGTTGACGGTTCCAGCAGCGGATGGGTGCAAGAGGGGACATGGGGCGCTACGCTCGGAGTACCCGCGACAATCTCCGTTACGCCGGATTCCGGCACGGGCACAGCGCAGATTTTCAGCGCGCTCTACTCCGATCCAAACGGCGCTCACGATTTCGCCACGGTCCGCGCGCTCTTCAATTCCACCTTAAACGGGACCAATGCCTGCTATGTGGAGTACAACCGCGTCAGCAATGCACTCTACCTTGCTAACGATGCCGGCCAGTTGTTTTCTTCGCCTGTCATTCCCGGCTCAAGTACCCAAGTCTCAAACAGTCAATGCACTCTTTCAGGCACTGGCTCTTCCTACACCGCAAGCGGAAACGACGCCACACTTGATGTTGCCCTTACTTTCAAAGGCGTGACACCGCAATTGAAAATCACCGCTCCCAATTCAGCCGCGGCCCAAGCCGGGTATTTTGGATCTTCTGTTTCGTTGTCGACAGACAGCAACACTGCTCTTATCGGGTCGGAAGGATACAACGACTTCAGCGGCGGAGCTTACTTGCTGACTCGCTCGGCGACCGGCTGGAGCCAGCCGCGTCTATTTACTCCCTCCGATGCGGCGGACAATTTCTTTGGCGCTAGCGTCGTGCTATCCGGCGACGGCAATACGGCGTTAGTGGGAGCTAGCGGCAATATTGAAAGCAGCGGAGCGGCCTATCTCTTCGTCCGCTCGGCCAGTGGCTGGACCCAGCAGCAAAGAATCAGCGCACCCAGCCCCTCGGCAGCGGATGGTTTCGGCGGGGCGGTTGCGCTCTCGAGCGACGGGAATACCGCAATTGTCAGCGCCAATCAGACGGCAATTTTCAACTACACCGGTTCGGCCTATGTCTTTACGCGTTCAGGGGCGACCTGGACGCTGCAACAACAGTTGAGCGCACCCAGCCTGACCGGCTTTGGCTCCGGCGCTGCTCTTTCCAGCGATGGCAACACCGCGCTGATTGGGGCAGCCTACTCCAACGCAGCTTATGTCTTCACTCGCTCGGCCACAAGCTGGACTTTACAGCAGGACCTCACGGCTTCCAAGTCTGTTTCGCTTGGAGGCGCCGTGGCGCTTTCCACCGATGGCAACACAGCTCTGGTCGCAGACGTTGGAAACAATTCCAATGCCGGTGCGGCCTACCTCTTCACTCGCTCCGGCTCTGCCTGGACTCTAAAACAGCAGTTTGCCGCGCTAGATGCTGCCGCAGGTTCCTATTTTGGTTCGTCCGTAGCGTTGGGCAACGGCGGCAACACCGCCCTTATTGGGGCCTACGACGGCGACTCTGTCACAGGGGCAGCTTACCTGTTTACCAACTCGGGATCCGTCTGGACGCAGCAGGAGTTCATCTCACTTGACGCGGCACGCAACGACACATTCGGCAACTCCGTAGCGCTTTCCGGTAACGGCAGCAGTGCGCTAGCCGGAGCACCCGGCAAGAATAGCCTGAGTGGGGCTGCCTATGCGTTCACCCTGAACGCCGGCTTCACCCCCGGCCCGACCCAAAATGTCTATTTGGAGGCCACTGAGAATAATGGATCGAGCAGCGGCTGGATCAAGCAAGGTAGCTGGACTCCGTAGCCGCGTAATTGAAGCCTCCTTGTTATTGGTCCTGAGTGAATGCAATGACTGAGTCGGCGGCGGCAGGGTCTGCGAGATAGCCGCCGCCTGTGGCCGTGATTACGACGTATTGTTTGCCATCTTTGCCGAGATAGGTTACGGGCGCAGAGTGGGCAGTGGCGTCAATCTTTGTTACCCAGATTTCGGCACCAGTTTTGGAGGCAAACGCTCGAAAGCGGCTATCGTCAGTTGCGCCGATGAAAACAAGTCCGCCGGCGGTGGCGAGAGAGCCACCAAGATTGGGCCGGCCGGTCTTTTGTTGACCGGCGGGTAGATCATCCGTCACACCGAGAGTGCTTTGCCAGGCGATTTCGCCGGTATTGACGTTGATCGCAAACAAACGGCCCCAGGGTGGTTTGTTGCAAGGCCAACGCTTTTCGGCATCCCAGAAGCGGGTGAGCGTATCGACAGGATCGCGGCTCCAGGGCGCAGGCGAACCTTCGGGATTTTGCACCATTTGATTAAAGCTGCCGAAATCGCTGGTGTTGATGAACAGGTAACTGAGTTTGGGATCGAAAGACGGTGGATTCCAGTTACCGCCACCGATGGAACTGGGGAAGACGATGCTCGGTTTGGTTGTGTAGTGAGTAAATGGGCCACCGAAATTGAAACCGCCATCCTTGTCTAATAAGGACTCGCAGAACTGGCGGTGCTCGGGAGTGAGATCGGCCAAATCTTCTTTGGCGAAGCTGTTGCGGGCGAGGGGCGGAGGTTTGATGGGAAACGGTTGGGTCGGCCAGATCTTGTCGCCAGGAAGCGGGTCGGCCGTTGGAATCGGCCGTTCTTCCACCCCATAAATGGGTTTGCCCGTGACGCGATTCAGGATGAAAAGCAGACCCATTTTGCTCATTTGGGCGACGGCGGGAATTTTACGGCCGTGGTGAACGACGTCAAGGAGAACAGGCGGCGCGGCGAGATCGTAGTCCCAGATATCGTGATGGACTGCCTGGAAGTACCACTTGAGCTTGCCGGTGAGGACGTCGATGGCAACCAACGAAGTGCCGAAGAGATTGGCACCGGGCCGGTCGCCACCGTAGAAATCAAGAGTGGGTTCTCCGAACGGCATGTAGAGAATTCCGCGCTCTTCATCGATGGTGAAGAGACCCCACACGTTCGTGCCAGAGCGATTCTGGCCGTTATCGCCTTGCCAGGTATCGGAACCAGTTTCGCCATTGCGCGGAATGGAGTGAAAGCGCCAGACGAGTTTGCCGGTATGCACATCCCAAGCGCGGGTATCGCCGGATGAACCCAAAGCGGGCGATTCCTGGACTTGCGCGCCAGTGATGACGAGATTCTTATAAACGATCGGGGGCGAGGAAAGTCCGAAGGGGGACTTTGGGAAGCCATTCTGCGCGTCTTTCTTCAGATCGACAACGCCTTCATCGCCGAAGCCAGGGACAAGTTTGCCGGTTTTGGCGTTTAAGGCAATCAGACGACCATCGGTGGTTCCGAAGAAAACTTGGGGCAACGAAGTTCTATCGCCGGGCCAGAATTCCAGGCCGCGCTGCGCGGGGAAACCACCCTTTAGCTGAAACGCCCAAATCTCTTTACCGGTTTCCGGTTCAAGCGCGACTACTTTGCGTCCGGAGGTGGTGAGATACATGACGCCATCAATGACCAACGGCGAGGCTTCCCACAGAATGCCGCCTTTGCCGTTGTTCATGTGATAGGTCCAGGCGCGTTTCAGTGAGGCCACATTCCGCGGCGTGATCTGTTTAAGCGGAGAAAAACGAGTTCCGGCAAGGTCATGGCCGTAAGTGGGCCAATTGGTTTGGCCGAAGGCGAGCCCGCACGCCACCAGACCGAAGAGGAACAAGCGCATGCCCTTCAGTGTATGCGCTCTTGAGGGAACGCTTCGATACAATCAAGCCACCTCTATGTATGAGACTCAGATGATCCTCACGCGGGGATTTCAAAATATTTACAAAGATGGACAGCCGATCGGCTTCCAGATGCAGGTAAAGATTGCCTATTACCGCGGGGTATTTCTTGACATTATCGGCGGATTCGACATCAGTGTGGACGGGGTGAAGTATACGCGCGATCAGCTGCGGCTCACGGTTGCGGGACGCACCTTCACGATGGAGGAAGCGGGCCGCGCCGAAGATGTTCGCTGGAACTTCGGCACGCCTCTGCTGATTACGGTGCTGGCCCCAGGCGGGCTCAAGCCGGGGATTCATGAAGTGGAAGTGACGCAAGTGATGAATCCGAGTTATGTGCCGCCGAACGTCTTTCGGTCGACGGGCCACAAGAAGATGACTTTGGTGGCGTAAGGAGATTCAAGATGACGAGACGAGATTTGCTGCTTGCCGCTACGACGGCCGCGATCGCGACACCCGCTTTGCGCGCCGACAACGGCCCTGGGAAGATCAAGCGCGGGGTCACCTTCTACAGCTATCAAGAGGAATACTACAAGCACGAAATGACGGTGGAGGACTGCTTCGCGGAAGTAGCATCAATGGGCGCGACCGGCGTGCAGTTGATTGCGGAAGAAATGGTGCCGAATTATCCCAATCCACCTGAAGCGTGGGTGGAAAACTGGCACCGCATGATGGAGAAGTATCACACGACGCCAACGAATCTCGACACCTTCGTCGATATCTATGTCGGCGGCCATCGCAACATGAGCGTGCAAGAAGCATCCGACACGCTGGCCGGGCAGATTAAGCTGGCACATCGACTGGGTTTCAAAGTGGTGCGCCCGACGACTGGGCCGGTGGAGAAACCGGCGACGGAGATGATTGAGCGTACGCTTGGAACGGCCGAGAAATACGACGTCCGGATTGCGCCCGAAGTGCATGCCCCGATACAGCTCGACGGTAAGTACATCAATTCTTATCTGGACATGATTCAAAAAACAGGGACGAAGCATTTCGGTTTCACAGTAGATTTCGGCATCTTCTGCCGCCGGATTCCGCGAGTATCGATGGCGTATTGGGCTCGCCACGGAGTTCAGCCCGGGATCATGGACTATGTGACAAAGGCTTTTGAAGACGGCGTGACGAGCGACAAGGCCATTGCTGAAGTGCAGAAGATGAACCCTACCGAAATCGACATGCAATGCGCATTCTTATCTTTCGGTTATGGGCCGCTCACAAATCACCCAAAGGATTTGAAGCGCATTGCGCCTTATATTTTCACTGTGCACGGCAAGTTTTATGAGATGACGGATGATCTTCAGGAATACAGCGTGCCTTACGAAGAGGCGATTTCCGCTTTGCGTGAGATCGGGTATGAGGGCTCGATTGACAGCGAATACGAAGGACAGCGCTGGACCCAGGACTTCAAGCTCACCGACAGTTGCGAGGAAGTTCGGAGACATCATGTGATGCTTCGGAAATTACTCGGCGAGATTTAAACTAGTAGTCGTCGGAATGAAATTTACCAGAAGACAGGTTTTGCGGAGCGGTGCTCTAGCGCTCGCGCCGCGCATGCGCGCCTTCGACGGAGCAGGCGCACTCTTTGAAGAAATACCGGCATCGGCAAGCGGCTTGACCTGGGTGCACGACAACGCAATGTCGGACAACCGCTACTTGCCGGAAACGATGGGTCCCGGCGTTGCGTTTTTAGACTACGACAATGACGGGTGGATGGATGTTTACATGGTCAACAGCGGACCATGCGATTTTTGGACTCCCAAGAAACCGATTCGTAACGCACTATATAAGAACAACCGCAACGGCACGTTCACAGATGTGACGGAGAAAGCCGGCGTGGCGGGTGGAACATTCGGGATGGGCGTGGTGGTGGGAGACTACGACAATGACGGCTGGCCCGATTTGCTGGTGACCGCCTACGGCAAGACGATTCTCTATCACAACAATCACGACGGGACGTTCACGGATGTGACCGAAAAGGCGGGCGTCGCCTCACAAGGTTGGACCACGAGCGGCGTCTGGTTCGATTACGATAACGACGGCCGGCTCGATTTGTTTCTGTGCAACTTTGTGGACTATGGCGGAACTCACAAGTTCGAATGCGGCGACAACAAGCTGGGGCGGCATTACTACTGCATTCCGCGAATTTTCAAGGGTTCGGTGAGTTTTCTGTACCACAACAATGGGGATGGCACTTTCACCGAAGTGGGTAAATACACCGACATTGCGAAAGCGATCGGCAAAGGTTTAGGCGTCGTTGCGACAGACATCAATAACGACGGGCGTATGGATCTGTTTGTCGCCAACGACACAGTGCAAAACTTTCTGTTTGCCAACCGCGGGCTGGACAAGAATGGCCACTGGCAGTTTGAGGAAATTGCGCTACAAGCAGAAGTTGGCTTCAGCGACAACGGGCAACCGCGTTCGGGCATGGGCGTGGATGCGACGGATCTGAATAATGACGGATGGCAGGATTTGTTCGTGGCCAACGTCGACCAAGAAATGTTCTCGCTCTATCTGAATACCAAGAGCGAGAGTTTTCGCGATACGGCCCACGTGAATGGAGTGGCGCAGGCAACCAGGCTTTTGAGCGGCTGGGGCTTGAAGTTTTTTGATTACGACAATGACGGCGCGGTGGATTTGATTCTTGCGAACGGGCATCCGGACGACATGATTGACAACTATTCGCAGCAGGTGCACTATAGAGAACCGCTGCTGCTGTTCCATCAGGGCGCGGATGGAAAGCTAACGAACGTGAGCGCGCAGGGCGGGCCGGCTTTCAAGGAAATGTATCCGGCGCGCGGACTCGCCATCGGCGATTACGACAACGATGGCGCGCTGGACGTGCTGATTGGGAATAACGGGGGAGTGCCGGTTCTGCTGCGCAACCAGGCGGCGGCAGGCAATCACTGGTTAGGCATTAAGCTGGAAGGCACCACGTGCAACCGCGATGCGATTGGGACGCGGCTTATTTGGAAAGCGGGCGGGAAGACATACCACCGGCTCAAAAACAATGGCGGGAGCTATCTCTCATCGCACGACCTGCGCGAGATTTTGGGTATTGGGCCAGCCGGCAAGATCGATGAACTGGAAATCCAATGGGCGGCCCCAAGCCACAAAGTGGATAAGTTCACGAGCTTGCCGATTGACCGATACCTTCACATCGTCGAGGGCAAAGGGATCGTTGCCTAAAATCAGTTAGGTCGCAGCAGCCGAGCCTGTCTTTTCAGAGAGCAGCGCGGCGAAATAGGGATTGAGCATGCGGCCGTTCGGGTCTACTTGGCGGACCCAATCGGAGAATTGCTTCCAACGCGCGCCATAGGCATTCTCTACATGTGCACGCTCGATGAACGGGCTTTGGTTGAGTAGCGGAAGGCCATTGCGCTTGTAGGCAAAATCGTTGAAGGCTTTCAGGAAATCCTGCCATTGATTCAGGTTTGTGGGTGCATGAATCGGATCGATGGAGAAGACTTCACCATCGTAGCTATAAGAGAGTAGCGCGTTTTGGTCTTTGCGGATATGGTATGCGCCACAAGGCATGTTGGGGCGGAAGCCGGTTTTCTGATACCAAGCGTCGCGGAATTCGACATAGGCACGGAGATTGCCTAACCATTGATCTCTGGGGAAGGCCCAAAATGTGAAGGCATATTTATCGGAATGAGGGGTCTGCCGGTAGTCGATCGTCTTATCGGGGTCTTTGATCGTAATGCCACCACCCAAATGCAGCTCACTGTAGAGAAGGCGGTTGGTGGCAAACCAAGCGCTCTGAGCGGCGTTGGCGACACCTTCTTTACTTGTGCCCTCGGCAATCATGCGGCTGACGCCGGCTTCAATATGATTCCAAAGGAGCCGGCGCGTAGCGGCTTCAATAGCACCTAACGGATTGGGCTTCGTTGCTTTTTCACGGCGCTGGAAAACGACCGTATCATCGACTGTCCAACAAATGAGGCCTTGGGAGGTGTCCATCGCCTGAGCCACTTCCTGATCCGTGAGCTCTTTGAGTGGGCGAGGAGTATAGGTGAAGTGAACCTCTTCGATCGGTTTGACGCGAAAAGTCACTTCGTAGATGACGCCGCAGAGACCGAAGCTCGTGCGAACCAGCCGCAGCAAATCCGGATTCTTATCCTCGGAAGCTTCCGCCAGATCTCCGTTCGGAGTGACCCATTTGATGTTTGTGATGTAGGAACCAACTTGGCCAAATTCTGAGCCATCGAGCGCATCTTTGGTGTGGCAGCAGGCGGCAGAGCCGAGAGTCATGTTGCCAATTTCGATGTTGAGCATGAATTGCAGATTTTGAGCGCGCATCGCGTGGTTGGCGTCAATCATCTGCAGGCCGGCTTGCGCGGTAAAAGTCTGGTTTTTCGAGTCGATGGAGATGATGCGATTCATATTTGACATACGCAGCACGGTGCCATCGGACGAAGCACAAGGGGTGAGTGAGTGGTAGCTGCCCATGGCGCGCACAGGACTGGGATACGTCTTCGGATCGCGCAGGACAGCTTGGATTTGATCGACGGTTTCCGGGTAAATCAGTTGTTGGGGAGTGGTGGCAATGCTGCCATCGTAATTGACGATCTGGTTGGACATTCGTTCGGCCCTCCGCCGAAGAGAAATTCAGTATATACCGGTTTAGATGAGGCCGTTGCCTTCGGTTAGGCGCACGTACTTGTTGATGGGAAGATTGGTCAATTTTTCAACTTGGTGGCTGGGGGCCGGCCAGTGCACTTCAAGTTCGTCGATGCGGGCGGCGGAGCCAATGCCGAGCACCATACGCGGATCGTGCGAGGAGAGGTAGCTGCCACCACTGGTCTTGAGGCGAGAGCGTTTGACGCCGGCCGCCGTCCAGAAGACCTTGGCGCCGATGGCGTCACGATTACACGTAATACCTTCGAGTTGGATTCCGAGCCAGTTGTTCCCTTTGGCCGCATTGTTTTTCAAGACTACGGGCGCCCCACCGTTCACACAAACAACGACATCAATAGCGCCATCATTATCGTAATCGCCCACGGCGAGACCGCGCGCGTTCAGTTGCCGCGAAAATGCCGCCCCCGCTTGAGAGCTCACATTATTGAACTCGCCGTTAGCGTTTTGATGGAACAGAAGCAGCGGTTCTTTCCAAGTGACATGCAGAGAATATTGCGCAATCATGTCGTCCGGATGGCCATTGGCAAGAATCAGATCGACCAATCCATCATTATCAAAATCAAAGTATTTGAGTCCCCATCCGCTGAGCAAACGGGTGGCCTGCGCGATACCTTTCAAATTGGCGGCGTCGCGAAATGTCTCGTCTTTGTTATTCAGGTAGACGGAGAACATCTCCTGGTCGACGTTGGCGACGAACAAATCCTGCCAACCGGTGTTCCCCAAGTCGGAGGAATCAACACCCATGCCGGAACGCGCCTTTCCGTTTTCGCTGAAAGCTACACCGGCATCAAGGGCAATTTCTTCCCATTTCCAGCCGCCATTCGGGGCCGGCCCGCGATTCATATAAAGGAAGTCCTGCACGGTGTCATTGGCGACAAACAGGTCCATACGGCCATCGTTATTGATATCGGTCGCAACAACGCCTAGGCCCTTACCTTTGGTCGATCCAATAATGGTCTTCTTGCCGACTTCGGTAAACGTACCGTCGCCGTTGTTGTGATAGAGGAAGCTGACAGTGGGAATAAAGACTTTCGGAATACAGTAATAGTATTTACCGAGAGCATTGTTGCCACAGCCGACGCGATGTTCCGGGGAGTAGTCCACAAAACTGCAAACGAAGAGATCGAGCTTGCCATCGTTGTCGTAATCGAACCATACAGCGCTGGTGGTCCAACCGGGCGTGGCCAGGCCGGCTTTGGCTGTAACATCGGAGAAAGTGCCATCGCGGTTGTTTTTATAGAGAATGCATTTGCCGTAGGAGGTGATAAACAGATCAGGAAATCCGTCATTATCGTAGTCTCCGACGGCCACCCCCATTCCGAACGTGCCACCGGCAACGCCCGCCTTTAGCGTCACGTCGGTAAACGTGCCATCGCGATTGTTTTTATACAGGGCGTTGCGGATTGGCATGGAAGGGGTATAGAAATCGCAGGGGCCGGCATTTACTAAGTAAAGATCCATCCAGCCGTCGTTATCAAAATCGAGAAAGGCCGCCCCCGGGCCCATGGTCTCCGGCAAATGGCGCCGCGGCGACATGGCGGCGTCATGAACGAAATCGATCCCGATCGAGGCGGGCGGCACTTCAAGAAAGAGAGGATTGCCCGCGTCATGACTCGTAGTAACAGCCGCGGCGCCGGCGGAAGCCAGCCATAGAAATTCCCTACGCGTGAAGAACAACCGAAAATTACTCCAATACAAAGGTGGCTGAACTGCGGGCGACTTCATGCCCTTGCCGGACCACAAATTCCACTTGGTAGTTGCCAGGCTCAAGCTTATCAGCGGGTGCATTGGCGATGTAGCGAATGCGGCCGTCCGCACTTGGTGCGCTCAAGGGAGGTGAGCCGGAGCCAAGAGATTGGCCGTCTCTACTAAATTCCATGGTCAATTGAGGCGGCCCAGACTCCGACTTGTCCGGCGCGATCACCAGGTAGAACGAGAGGGTGAGCCTTTTCTATAACTTGGATTCACAGCCGGTGTAATCAGCTTGCCGTCGAGAAGAAACGGATCATTCGCCGACATGAGGGGACTGGCATCGCGAATCGATCGGACCATTGCAATGCTGCTGATACTGAGCTTGGAATCAGCAGGCGGCACAATAAACACGGATTTACGAGCACTGATCTTGTTGCCGGTTTCGTCCGAAACCGCGGATTCGATGGTGTAGCGTCCGGGAGCCAGGTCGACGCGCTGGTGGTCGATGAAATGGCTGTCTTTGAATTCAACTGCCTGAGAAGGAGTCGCGGCCAGCGGAACCTCGCCGCGGAACTTTGAGATAACTTCGCCGTTCTCTTTACGGACGAGAATGACATAGGCCAACTCACCTTCGTACGGTGCGTCTTGTCCGGCTTGGCGTAGGGTGAGGTTGCCGACTGGAACATCCAACACGATGCTACAAGTTTGCGTGAGACCCGGCGTTGGGAAATGCATACCAGCCGAGGCGAACCTAAAATCGCGCGGAATCGGATTGGAGCGAAGAGCTTGCATCAGGGGCAGTTCATAGGGCGCCAGCACAACATCCCCACCCGGGATGGATGGCGGCAGGGCGAAAAATCCAGCGCGAGCCTGAATATGAAGGCCCGGGCGAGTGCTAGCGACCTCGATTTTGTGAAACGATCCGTCATATTTCTCGATGGCCGGATCATAGCTGAGCTGATAATAAGTCTCGATATCTTCACTTACTTTTCTGAGTTGGGAGCGAAAATCGTTGGTATTCGCTATGAGGAAACCGCCAGTAGATTGAGCTAGGTTTGCCAGTGTATCTTGCCCATTCGCTTTACCGCTATTAATGGCGGTATCCGTGGATTGCGCCATTTGCGGAGTCACGATGCCCGAGCCTTTTCGCACATTGGCTCGCGAGGCGCTGGCCGCATCCGAGAGTTCCGAGACTGCTTCCTTGTTTAAGGGGGTGGTGCTGAGACCGCGGGCGTCGATAGCGTAGAAGGACACATTGAATCGATTGGCAGTGCTGACCAGGATTTGCCAGGGCTCTTCCATCCCCTGCGGAATGCCGAAGCCGGGCGAGAAGAAGAGGATCGACTTGCGGCCGGGGAAGCGGTACTGCTGGCTGACGATATCGATCAGGCCCCAAATTGCGCTACGGCCGGTTTGCGCCAACTCAGAGGTACGCGCCAGCTGGAGCATATTGAGCATCATCTGCGCCATGGCTGCGCCAGCCGGATCGCCAGAGGGACCTTTGCCGCCTGACCCGCCTGTGGCATCGGACATGGCTTGCGCTTGCTCGCCAACGCTTTCACCGGCAGTTGCTGGACCGAGTAACTGCTCAAGCTGCGTCTGGATGCGAGCACTATCGGAAATAAACTCAGTGTAGGAGCCATCGGTCGCCCGCTCCACTGCCTTGCGCAACAGCGTCAGATCATTAGTAAACGGCTGGATAGCCTGAACGGAATCGCCCAATGCCAGAACGCCCATGTAGACATTGCGCGGAAACTCGTTGCGCAGCAGATCAAGGGCAGCGGTACGAGCGATGGTGCGGGCGTTCAAGTCGAGGCGGTTAAAAACGAGCGTTACCAGACGCACTTGGTCTAGCGGATCGAGGGGTTTTCGCTCCGTCGGGGCAGCGCCGGCTCCGCCTGCGGGCGAGGAAGCTTCGAGATCGCCCGAGGAGTGTTCGCCTTGCACCAGCCGGAAGCCGATGACCGGGCGCGTAACGCCATTGTCGCGAACCAGCAATTCGCTTGGCTTCAGATCCAAGACGCGCCGGCCTTTTTTGTCGCGGACGACAACATCCAGTAAGACCTCATTCGCGGAGGTCTTGATGGTGTAGCCACCCGGCGGGGTTTGCGGTGAAGAAGTTTGCTCTGCCGTCAAAACAGGCGCGCCCGCTATGGCTAGGAAGCAAATCGAAAAGCGCAACATCTCACTACTCGACAGTAAAGGAAACCGATTCGCTCGTCTGTTCGGTGCCCTGAGAAGCAACGAACCGCACGATGTAGTTTCCGGGCGGCAGCGAGGCGGCCGGAGCATTAGCGACATATTGGATGCGGCCCTCCGAATCAACATCAGACAGCGGCGCTTTACCACTGCCGAGCATGGTTCCATCCTTACTGAATTCCATCAGCAATTCGGGCTTCGCCGTATTCTTCGGATTCGGATACAGAGTCAAAAAGAAGGGGATTGTGGTGATTTCAGTTTTCTTCAAAACCGGGTCGACGGTTGGCGTGACGACCTTGTCACTGGCGAGCAGGGGGTCGTCGGGCTTGATGGATTGATCTTTTGCTTTCACGCTACGAATCACAGCAACACTGCTCATGCTCAGACCGTCAGTCTTTTCGGGCACAACAAAGCTAGACTTGCGTGCGCTCTTGGTTTGCGCATTTAAATCCATCACTGCGCTTTCCAGTACATAACGGCCAGACTTTAGTGAAACCCGCTCGTTATAGATGAAATGGCTGGCAGCCTTATATTCGGCCACTTTATTGGAACTTACACGCAGAGGCACCTCCTGGCCGAGTTTCTTCACGATCTGGCCCGCGCTATCTTTGATCACCACCACCCAAGCAAAATGGGAGTTGAAGGATGAGTCTTCCTTCTTCTCTTGGAATGACAATTGGCCCATAGGAATATCAATCACTACTTCGCAGGGAGTTGTGTCCGAAGGACGGAAGTGCAATGCAGTGCTTTGAAAGCCGAAATCGTGCGGAAGTGGTTTGGCGTCCAGCGACATGAGGAGTGGAACGTCAAACGAGGAGACAACGGGCCCCGCGTTTGACGCGCCGGGAGGTAAGGCGAAATAGCCCGCGCGCGATTGAATCCGCAAATCGGCAACGTCGGTTTTGACGGCTATTCTGCGAAAGCTGCCGTCGTATTTTTCGATATTCGGGTTATAGGTGATCTCGTAATAGCTTTCGGCGTCTTCCACAATCTTGCGCAGCGGGCCGCGGAAATCGTTCGTATTCGCGAGCAAGGTCCCGCCAGTTTCGGAAGCTAGACGATTGAGAGTGTTTTGCGTGTCCCTGGCGCCGGCATCGAGCGCCTGATCGACAGATTGCGCCTCGCTCATGCTGATTCCGGTGGTACTGCTGCTTACCTGTGTTGCAGAGGCGGCGGAGGCATTGCGCAAGGCATCATTGGCCGCGCTCGCCGTGCTCGAAGTTCGCAAGCCATGGGTGTCAACAGCATAGAAACTCACATTGGCGCGGTTAGCAATGCTGACGATACTTTTGAATGGATCCTCGGTACCTTGGCTGATGGGAAAGCCCATGGTGAAATACAAGATTGTTTTGCGGCCCGGCAGACGGTACTGTTCTTTCACCAGATCGAGCAGCGGAAAAATAGAATTGCGCGCGGCATCCGTGGACTCATCGGCCTGGGCATTTAACAGAACGTTCAACATAAGGCTGGCCATGGCGGCGTTGGCTTCCGCGCCGCCGTTCGGGCCGGTCGATCCTGGACCATTGGCACTAGAACCCGCCGAAGCACCCAGCTGGCTCGTTCGTCCGATTGTGCTCGGATCGCCGCCTTGAAAAGGTCCGAGCATGGTCTCCAGCTCCGCGCGCACGTGAATTGTGTCGCTGGTGAAATCGCTCACTGAAGCGGTGGCACGATTGATAGCTTTGCGAAGCAGTTCGCGATCGTTCGTAAAAGGCTGAATGGCTTGCAACTTATGGTCAATGGTCATGACGGAGACATAGATATTCTGAGCCAGTTCGCCCTTAACCAAATCGAGCGCCGCGTTCCGTTCGAGACTCTTCGATTCGTTATCGCCACCCTGAAAGACAAGCGTGATGAGGCGAACCTGGCGCAAAGGATCGAGCTGTGTGTGGGCGCCGGTTCCCGTGATTGCCTCCGAGCCGCTGACGACGCGAAAAGAGCTAATGGTTTTCTGTTGGCCATTGTCAGTGACGGTGAAGTCGGACTGCTTGAGGTCGTTCACCAACCGGCCCTTCTTGTCGCGGACAACGACGTCGATGGTCACTTCTTCGGCCTTGCTGCCGAACGTCGTTTGCTGGCCAGAACTCGGCTCTTGGGTTTGTGCCGGTAGTACAGCAACCAAGGCCGTGAGAGAAAGCAACGCTGCTGATAAGGTTTTCATTTTTCTCAATCCTTAGGGCGGGAACGGCGCATCGAGAGCCGTGATCCGTATATTATGATCGGTAAATTTGTGGTGAGAACCGGGAAGCTCAACTTTCGGCATATGGCACGTAGAGCAACCTTGAGAAGCTTGCTGCGAACATGGTTTGGCGCCGGCCTTTGCACCGGGCGCATGACAAGCTTGGCATTTGGCATCGTAATCGGCCGCCACCCGGTTCGATGTTCTTATGAGGGTTGTGGCAGGCGAGACAAGAGATACGTTGGTCGTCGACGTCGAAGCACTTGCTATTGGTCAAGCGATAGGGCTGGAAGCGAACATTGCCGGGACCGTGCGGCCCGTGCTCAGCCACATAGTCCCAGGTACGGTGGCATTGGCCGCAGAATTGCGCGCTGTCTTCGGCGTTCATAGCAGTCAACTTCTTCATCTGGAAGAGTTGTGCATCTCCCTTTTTCAGCCCAGCGAGATGGTTTTCGGTAGGTCCATGGCAATGCTCGCACTGCACGCCGGGCTGCAATGTTGTCTCGTCCAGTTTTCCGTCGTGAATGGATCCGGTGGTGTGGCAGCCAAAGCAGGCTTGAATTTCGTGCAGGCCGATTCTCCTGCCAACGCCTTCGTTGAGGGTGGCCGGATGCAACGGCTGGTCCCCTATCGTGATGTCGAGGCCATCGAGAGCTTTGTAATAACTCACAAAGCTTTCGATAAAATCTCCCTTGTCTTCGAGAATGTAAGTTTGTCCGGCTTCGCCGAGGCCAAAGGCGTATCTGATTGGGAGAGTGATGGTGGAAGCTCCGTCGGAAACGGTGTACAGGCTCTGCTCGCCCTTGCGCTCAATGGTGTATGTGAACGCTCCAACGCGAGCAGTCATCAAATTGTGCTGCCTCAGGATGCCGCACTCGGCCACCGTTTTGGCCGCATGCGCCATAGACGTGCCGGGATGCAACTTTGCCTGAGCGGGATGACAGCGCGCACATTCGCGCACCTCGCGCGAAAAGACTTGCGCGAAACTCGCACCAGCCAGAAGTAGTGAAATGAGGGCAAGCCTTTTCATTGTGCGGCCGTGGCCTCGGTTTCATCCAATGCTTGCCGTAAGCGCAAAAATTCACGCCGTTCCTTAGCGGCTTCCTCTTTACGGCCCACTTTTGTGTAAGCCGTGGCCAGCGCGATTCGCACTTGCGGACTACTTGGCGCAAGCTTGCGAGCTTCTTCCAGTTCCTGGACGCCGCGTTTCGGATCGATGTCGCCTTCCGCCAGCACGCGGCCCAACACCGTGTGAGCCGGGAACGATTGGGGCTCAAGCTCAACGGCTTTTTCCGCATACGGGAGCGCGGATTTCAAATCATTTCGCTTGATGTATTCGGCGGCGATCGTGACGAGCGCAGGCACATGGGCAGGCGCGATTTCGAGTTCCCGCTTCATTTCCGCCAGGCCGCCGTTGGCGTCGCTGAACAGCAGAAAGCTGCCATAGAGGTAGTGGATATTCGGAGTATCGGGATATTGATCTACTAGAATCTTGAACTCTGAACCGGCTTCCACAGTCCGCAAAGCGGAAGCATCATACATCACGCGGCCGACATCCATAATCAACTGCCTGTCCGTGGGCACTACTTCAGCCGGCAAGAGAGGCTTCCGAAGGGCCGCAATTCCCATCGCTTCCACGAATTTTGCGTCGTTCAAGTTCCGCTGCGCAAAGAGAGAGAGGAGCTTCATGGCGGGTTCGTATTGCTCGGAACGGGTCAGCAACAGGGCAAGGTGAAAATTAGCGTTGTCGGCAATGGCTTGTTCCTGGCCCTTGTGAAGGGTGTTCGCTTTGGCTAGGTGCGATAGGGCTGGTTCGTACTGTTTCGTCTCAAATTCAGCCAAGCCTAGCATTGACCAAGGCGCGCCGACATTGGGCTGGAGCGTCGTGAGACGGTGGAACGCATCGCGCGCTTCCGAGAATCTATCCTGCTCGTAGAATATGACGCCCAATTCCCACCAGCCGTCTTCCCACGAGGGCTGTAGGGAGACGCCTTTTTTATAGAGAGCGATGGCATCGTCGATGCGGTCCGCCTGGCGGGCGGCCTCAGCTTGTTTTTGGATGCGTTGGACAGCGGGAGACATTGGCGCGAGAGGTTTCGTGTTCTGGGCGGAGGACAGGCAGGGCAGCATTGCTATGAGAGCGATCACCCTAAGTGACCTTATGCCGCGACGGCGGCTCATTTGCCTTCTCCTTGAGCCGCTTTCACGGCAGGCTGTTGAGCCTGCTTTTCGGCGTTGAGCCGCTGTACAATGGCGCGTTCTCGATTGCCGTCTTCCTTGCGCTTTTCGCGATAGTAGACGGTGGATAACGAGACATGAGCTTCGATAAAGTCGGGTGATTCGGAGACAATCTTCTCTAATTCATTGAGTGCTACCTCCTCTTTACCCTCCGCCATTTTCACAAGCGCAATCTGATAGCGAACCGCTACATCGCCTGGGTGCACCGAGAGGGCATGCTGAAGGTATTTCATCGCCTCAGTGTTGTTTTGGTCCTGACGTGCGAGCAGACCCAAATGGACATTTGATTGAAAATCGTTTGGATTGTGCGCCAGTTCCTTTTGAAAGATAGCGCGGCTTTCCACTGTTTGGCCATTTGCGAACAAGGCTTGGCCATAGTAAGAATTGACTTGCGGCAGATCCGGATTCATTTCAGCCGCCGTGCGCAGATCCGCTAACGCGCCCACGAAATCATGCGCTGCGAACTTGGTGGTGCCGAGAAGCAAATGCTTTTCAGCTGAGTCGGGTCCGGCCAGAAGAGGATTAATAGCACGCTGAGCCGCATCCACCTGTCCATCGCGCGCGAGGGCTGTGCCGAGCAAATAAGCAACGGCTTTATCGTTGTCGCCACCCGTATATAAAGGAGTGAGCAGATCGATTGCCCGCTTGTTCTCGCCCAGGCGCAGGTTGCAATCAGCAAGCAGGAGAATAGCCTGACGATTGTCCTTATCGGTAGTCACTACTTTCTGCAATTCCGAGGCAGCGTCGGCGAAGTTGTCCGTTTTGTAGTAGGCCAACCCCAGATTCAAATGCAAGCGAGGATCGTCTTTTTTGAGTAACGCCAGTTTGTACTCTTCGATCGCGCGGGAGTATTTGCCGAGAGCGACAAGGGCGGCTCCCAGATTCGAGCGGACTTCAGCCGCATCGGGGTACATGTCCAGGAACAAGCTATAATCCTTGACGGCTTCTTCGAGTTTGCCCTGCTGATGCAGCGAAACGGCTTCTTTTAAGAGATCTTGCGGGTTCTGGCGGTCGTCGGCGGCGAACAGGGCCGAGGCAGCGAACGCGAGAAAGAAGAGGCAGAATCGTCTCATTTGTTCGGGGCGCGGGTCTCCTTAAGTTGTTTCAACGCGGCAGCCAGTTGTGCATCTTCGGGTTTCATTTGATGCGCGCGCTCCATCAGGGGCAAGGCGGCAGCGTCATCCCCAAGCATATATAGAGTGGCAGCCAGCAGGTTCACGGCGTCGAAATTGTCTGGGCGTAGCGCCGAGGCTTTTTCCAAGGGGTTGCGAGCCTCGGCGTAGCGGCCAAGCTTGAAGAAGGTAATTCCCAAGTTCTGCCAAGCCTCATAAGAGCCGGGATCAAGTTTCACCGCTTGTGCGAGCGGGTCCAAGGCATTCGAATAAGAGCCATGGTCGCCATAAATTTGACCGAGCAGCACGAGCCTCTCCGGATCGTTGTGGCCGTTCAGCCGAGCGCAGGTTTCAGGGTTGGACTTGGCGTGCTCTAGGGCGGCTGAGCAGGCGCGGAGATCGGCTTCGGTATCGCGAGCGTAGTTGCGGGCTTGATTATAGAGTTGAAACTCGTTCTCAGATTCCGATGTCCGCCCCAAGGCAGCGTAGAGGCGAGCAAGACGATACTGGACGTGATAATCATTTGGCGTCCGCTCGTCGGCCTGGCGCATCCACTTCAGCGCCGTAACCTGATCGCCGGCGGCAAGGTAAGCGAGTGCCAGATAATAAGAGGCTTTGGGTATTTTGGCATCAGCGCTCAGCGGAGTCAGTTCTCGAATTGCGGCAGCGGAGTCACCAGCCAACAGATCAAGCCGTCCTAAATAATATTGCACGTCGTGAGTCGGCCCGAAGCGTTGTTGAAATTCGAGCAATTGAGCGCGAGAATCGGGATTACGGCCTTCAGCGAAGAGACAAACCGCATATTGAAAACGTGCTGTTGCCATGCCTGGATCGATTTCAAGAGCTTGTTCAAATTCAGCGGCCGCCTCCGGAAAACGTTCTTGAGCAAACAGCGCATTGCCTCTGGCGCAATGAGTTTCGGCGTTTTCGGCGGCCTGAATTTGGCTCAACGATGCCAGCGCCAGAGCCAGGAGCGCAACCACATTTTTCATTTTGCCCCTGTTCTTTCGGATTCATTTTATCGCAGCAAGGCGGGACGGCCTGCGCCATCCCGCCTTGTATTTTGAATCGATGTTCCCGCCCGGATTTCAGGTTCGCTAGAAGAAGAACTTCAAGACCAATTGAACCGTTCGATTGCCGTTTAGGTAATCGGCGTAACCAAAGGTGGACTGCGCTTTGCCGGCGGCATTGAGGTTGAGGTTGAGATTACCGTCGCCACCATTGGGGCTGAAGCTGACCAAGGGATGGTTCAGGAAGTTGTACGCCGAAAGACGGAACTGAACCTTGCGGGTTTCAGAAAGTTGGAAGTTCTTGAAGAGCGAGAGGTCGCTATTGAAGAATGCCGGTCCCTTGATGTACGGGAAGATAAAGGTGCCATTCTGTCCTACGCTTGGAGGAGCGAAGCAGGCACCGTTGATGAACTGGTTTTTGGCCAAATTCTTTCGCGGATCGCAGGTAAGGACCGGCTGCATGTTGACGTCTGGGCTACCTGTAACAATCGTATTACTGATTGCTTGGCCGCCAACATTCACGCCATTTGCCAAAACCGTGCCTGGCAGAAAATCGCCGCTCATGTTGAAATTGCTGCTATTGACGGCCTGCAAGGGACTCCCGCTTTGAATCTGGGTGAGTCCTGAGATCTGCCAGCCGTTGACGGCGCCCTTTACGAAACGATTGCCGTGATACGGGTTGCCTTCTTGAATCACATACGCGACGTTGAAAATGTGTGTCCTGTCGTTCGGCAAAACACCGTAATCGTTCTGGATGTTGGTAGGATCACCCACGCCGTTGGTGCCGTTTTCGCCGCGGATGCCAAGCGCCTTACTAAACGTGTAATTCAAAAGCCAATTGACATGACCCGACTGTTTGTTCCAACTCGTTTGCAACGCATTGTAGTTGGAATATTCGAAGTGACCAATCTGGTGAATTGTACCGTAAAGGCTGTACGGGCGTATGTCAGTCACACTAGGGCCATTAGTGTAAGTCGAATTTCCCCCGCCTGGCGGAGTGGGGTTTCCGAACAACGATAGATATTGGGGCTGAAGCAGGGTGCCGGCTGGAATCAGGTTTAATTGACCGACGCTGGAGTTGTAGTTACTGAGGTAATCGGCTTTGTTTCCCACGTATGAGACTTCCGCTGTGGAGGCCCAGGGCATCCGCTGAGAAACTGTAAAGCTGTAACTTCGCGTTCTGGGTTGTTGGCTATCGGTAGGATTAAGAACCGTAAGGCTTCCAGGAAGAGCTGCTCCTGGGGACAAGCCTGCTATATAGGCGAAGGTTTGCGGCGCGCTGCCGGCGGGATTGGGTACGGAGTAAGTGTACGCACCGCTCGACACCGACAGGGCGCCGGCTTGTACGTTTTGTTCGTCGTGATAGCGGTAAATACCGAAGCCGCCACGCAACACGGTCTTTCCGGACCCAAAGATGTCATACGCGGCGCCGACGCGTGGATTGTAGAAGAAGAGCCGACCCTTCTCTCCGCTTAAGGGGATTGAGGGATCGATGCTGTGCCATTCAAATCCGGTGAGCGAAGGACCGCCGCCCGCAGCATTTGCGTTGTACATACCAGGTTCAAATACGGCAGCGCCCTTTCCGCTCTCGTCGACCCAAGGACCGAGGTGGTCGAACCGCAAGCCGTAATCCAGGGTCAACCGGCGATTGACTTTCCATGAATCCATGCCGTAAAAGGCGACAGAGTTGTAATGCATGTGGATCACCGGATCAAAATTGGTCTCCGCATATCCACCGGAAATGATGCCTGAAAGCATGTCGGCATATCCATTACCCGTGGAACCTTGACCCCAGTTCGCATATTGGAGCTCTCCATTCACATAGCTATCGTTCGGCTGCTGGTTCTTTGTCCATTCGTAGTAAAAGCCGAATTTCGCAGTGTGGGTACCCCAAACCTTCGATACGTTATCTGAAAAGCTGGGCAACCACTTGTCTGCGTACAGAGAACCCGTTTCAAAACCGCTCGGCTGAATCAGGCTGGCCACGCCATCGCTCCAACCCGTAATCGCGGGGATCTGGTTGTTCACCGTATCGTTGAAAATGTGCTTGAAGCCGATTCCTAGCGCTTGGTCTGTGTACTGGCTCGCGTTTGAAATCGTAAACGGGACGTAGAGGTTGGTGTAAGTGAATATTGCTTCGTTCGTTAGGGTGGGGCTGAACACTTTGGTCAGGTTCGCCGAGATCGAATCGGAGTGATTGGCTTGGTTCAACGGCGTCGGATAAGGAACTGCCGGATTCGTCCCCCACCAGGCGGTACTGTTATCGTGGTTCAGGTCGCGTTGGACATTGTAACTAACGAAAAACTTGGTGCTATCGTTGATGCTCCAGTCGACGCGCGGGCGCATTTGCCAAAGGTTGTCGGTGTGGGTTGTGGCGTAGATGTAGTTATATCCGTTGTTTAACAGCGGGCTGACATTTGGCATGGGAAACAGCTTAGCCATCATGTTTACGCCGATCGGGTTCATCTGACTGGCCGGAACCATCCCAGTGCTGTTTACTGACCCGTCGATATTTTTGGTGACCTGGCTGAGGGAAGGGCTTTGTGTCTGGTTTAACGTAGGTACCCCGTTAACCAGGTGCGTCCCGAAGTAGCTTTCCAAGCTCGCGAGACTGTAATCGCCGTTGCGCATCGCAGTTGTGGGGACAACCGAAGTGAGAACGTCGTGGCTCAAGTCCTGGACGGTTTGGTCGTAATACTCATAAGCGATGAAGAAGAAAAGCTTGTCGTGATTCTTGTTGAAACGGGTTCCAGGAATCACAACGGGACCGCCGAAGTTTGCGCCCGGGTACATGAAGGACGTCGGCGGCTTTGGGGCGACCTTTAGACCGGTGGCGGGGTTAGTACCTTCGCTGTTGTTGAAGGCATTCGTCGCATCAAAAATGTGGTTGCGAGCATAGATGTATGCTTCGCCGTGGAACTTGCTGCCACCAGACTTGCCAATGGCGGAGATGAGCACGGGACCCTTCGCGTTATCGGCACCGAAGTTTGAGGTGAGGACTTTCAGTTCCTGCGTCATATCAGTGACGTTGTTGACCGCCTGACCGCAGTTGCAACCGGGATCAATGGTGTGCGCGCCGTCGGAGGTGATATCGAGCGCCGCGGTACGCAGACCGTTCGGTGAGAAACTGCCGACAGGGCCGGCACCAGTGTTTTCCGCTCCGCCACCGAAACTGGCCGCGTTCGTGTTCCCGCCCGTCATTGCAAAACCAGGTAGAATCTTGATGAACTCAGCGGCGTTCTGGCCTTGAATTGCGATGTTCTGCAATTGCTGCTGGCCAATGACCACCGATTTCTCACCGGAGTCGACAGGCGTGAGTTGTTCAGCCTCACCAGTAACGGTAACCGTTTCGGTGGCTTTGCCGACAGTTAGGGACGCGTTGACATTACGCCTGTCGCCAGCATCAAAATGAACTCCGGTCGTCTCGAACTTGTCGAAGCCTTTGGCGCTGACGGTGACGGAGTAATCGCCGGATTGAACAGCGCTGATGGAAAAGAATCCATCGTTATTGGTTACGGTGTGACGTTCGTCTCCAGATTGCGAGTTCTTCATAACGACCAGCGCTTCTGGAACGACGGCGCCACTTTGATCGGACACTATACCTGTAAGAGTGCCGGTGGCTTGACTGAAGGAGAGTCTGGTCGAGAGTAGAAAGAGGAAAGCAAAACTGACCAGCAATCTGAAGCTAATCTTCTTAGACATGGAAGCCTCTTGAAAGGTGAACCGGAGACGTGCTTAAACCAGTCCACTAGGTATCTATCAGAATTTCCTTTAATGTATGCACACTAGAGGTGCCAAGCAAGGTTTTAGGGGTTACCGGTGGGTTTCTTTTGTTGTTAACGAGATAAGCCTTTTGGAATCATAGGTGTTAACGAGACCAAAACGCCGCGAGACTTTGATATACTCGCCGCTAAATGATAGTGCTTTCAGGGGCGGACAACCAGTTTGTGTCCGAACGATCTGAGTTGGAGGCAGTTCTACAGTCTGGAATCTTCAGTCGGGCACCGAATTTGGCAAGTTTCCTAAAATATGTTTGCAGGCGGCATTTCGAGGGGCAATCGGACACTATAAAAGAGTATTCCATCGCAGTAGAGGCGTTGGGACGATCTGCGGATTTTGACCAAAAGAAGGACGCGATTGTTCGGGTGGAGGCGCACCGGTTACGCCGCCGCTTGATGGAGTATTACTCTTCTGGGCCGGGAGCCGAACACGACGTTCAGATTGAAATACCCTCAGGACAGTACGCTCCAAAATTCGTGGTGCGACCCAAACAACCTCAAGAGGCCCCAGAACGGTCGGCTGCTGTCATTGAATTCGTTCCGCAGCAAGTTCAGAATCGTCAAGAAAGTTCGCGGGTGGATCTGACGCCGGACCCAAGGGGGCAACGGACGGCTCTGTGGTGGGTGATCTTGGCTTTGGCCGGCTGTGCCGTTTTTGGAGCGTTTTTGACCTTTCGCTACTCGAAGCAACGCGATCAACCGGAAGTTTGGAACGGCAATCTGACTGACCCGGTACCGAGCGAATTCCGTTTTCTGGCAGGGTACGGTGGCCAGCCGATTGTGGATCGGCAGGGGCGTATCTGGCAACCTGACTCTTATTACTCGGGAGGGGCCTCATCAAAGCTCCCTTTAGGGCGGTTTTATGAGGGAGTGCCGGACCCGAAGCTGATTCAGGGCCGGCGGGAGGGGAATTTTCGTTATGACATCCCAGTGCGGCCAGGGGTCTACGAAGTCCGCCTTTACTTCCTAGAGACAAACGATGGCGATCCGAACGAGGTCTTGGTCGGCCGGCTGTTTCGGGTTTATCTAAACAACGGTCCTGTGCCAACAGCGTTTGAGCCAGCGGCTTTGGCGGGAGCGGCGAATCGATTGTTCGTCAGGGTGTTTCGTGACGTGGCGCCTGCTAAGGACGGCAAGATTCACTTGCGCTTCGAATCGCAAACCGGCAAATCTTTGTTGAATGCGGTCGAAGTACTTTCGTCGAATCCGGGACAAGTCAGGCCGGTCCGCATTGTCGCGGCAAGGCAGTCCGTCACGGATCCGAATGGGCTGGTGTGGGCCGCGGATGAATATGCGGTGGGCGGAGTGCTGGTTGAGCGGAAGGATAGCATTCGAGATCCAGCATTGAAGATGCTATTTACAGGCGAGCATTTTGGCAATTTCTCTTACCACATACCGGTGGCGCCAGGACGATACCGCCTTAAGCTGTATTTTGCGGAAACCTACTTTGGCAGCAAGTTGCCTTACGCAAATGACGCGGCCGCGATTAGCGCGCGCATTTTTGATGTGTATACCGGCGGGCAGGCCTTGTTGAGAAACTTCGATATCGTCAAAGAGGCCGGTGGCCCGAACCTGGCTGTGATCAAGACGTTTGACAACATTGAGCCTGATGCGCAAGGACAAATTGTGCTGGAGTTCGTTCCGGTCAGAAATTGGCCGGAAGTGAATGCAATCGAAGTCACACAGATGCCTTAATTTATGCTGCGGTCCCTTTGGCGAGGTAAAGTTTTTGCGATCACGGCGGTGATTGCGTTTGTCTTCGGGATCGGGGCGACGGCGACGGTCTTCAGCGTGGTGGATACGATCTTGCTGCATCCGGTAACGTTTCGGGAGGCGGGAGCGTTGGCGCAAATTCAGGGCGCGCGCAAAGGAGAAGAGTGGGACAACGTTCCGCCGGCGGTTTATGAAGCGGTGCGGGCACGGGGTGATTTGTTCTCGGCTGTGGCGGCGGTGCGGACGGCGCTCTTTACCGTAACGCATGTGCCAGAGCCGGATCAGGTTTTCGGGTTGGAGGTGTCGGCGAACTTCTTTAGGCAGCTGAGTGGAAAGCCGATGATGGGCCGGTTGTTCACGCCGGGAGATGACACGGTGCGATCGGCGGTATTGAGCTACAAGGCTTGGCGGCAACTGCTGCATGGGGCGCCGGACGTGGTGGGGAAGACGATTCAGGTTGACGGCCAAGGCTACACAATTATTGGAGTGATGCCGCAGGAGTTTGCGCTGCCGCCGCCTCGGAGCGGGACGATGATGTGGACCACGCTGGCACCGGGCGGAAGAGGTCTAGCGGTGTTGGCGCGGCTGCGGCTTGGTGTAACGTTACCGGTGGTGCAGCGGGCGTTGGATGACATTTCGACGACAATGTCGCCGTTGCGGTTGCGTGCTTCGCGACTTAGCGACGAGACGGACTCAAATCAGAGAACCATCTTGTGGACGGTGATGGGCATGGTGAGCGGGCTGTTGCTGATTGGCTGCGCGAATCTTGCGAGTTTGCTGTTGGCGCGTTCGATCGCGCGGCGAAAAGATTTTGCGATCCGGCTCGCGACGGGGGCGAGCCGGTGGCAATTGATTCAACAAGCGCTCACGGAAGTTTTGCTGCTGGCTTTGGTTTCGCTGCCGATCGCTTGCGTTGCTGCGAACGCGGGATTGGCGGCCATCCGCACTCTTCCACACCTGGAGCAGGTGGAATTGAATGGCCGGAGTTTGTTATTCGCTTTTGGCGTAGCGCTTCTCAGTTCGCTGCTTTGTGGCTTGTTCCCTGCCCTATTCTCGACCAGGATCGATCTGAGCGCCGGCCTGCGGGAGGCCGGCAACACGGCGGACGGGAGAAGATCGGCACATCGATTTCTGCATTCGCTTTTGGCGCTCGAAGCGGGCATTTCGATTGTTTTGCTGCTCACTTCCGGGCTGTTGGTGCGGAGTTTGGCGCGGATGATCAATGAAGATCGCGGGCTGAAACCGGACCATGTGTTGACGCTACGATTGCCAACAGGTTCGTGGGGCAGAAATACGCGAACGCCAGAGGTACAAAGGGCACGCTATCTGGAAACGCTTGAGCGGGTGCGGACAACGCCGGGAGTTGCGGCTGCGGCCTTGGCAAGCAGTTTGCCGCTTTCAAACGTGCTGGTGCGATCGAGCCTTGAGAAACCGGACGACCAGACGCAAACGATGTCCCCTGTGGCGCAGGCTGTGACGCCGGATTATTTCCGGGTAATGGGCATTCCGATGCTGGCGGGGCAAACGTTTCCAAGCGGGACTTCGCAAAGTGTGGCGATTGTGAACGAGGCGTTTGCGCGTGAGTATTTTCACGGTGACGATCCGGTGGGCAGGACGCTGTTTCATGGCGAGAAAGAAAGCAGCAAGATTATCGGCATGGTGAAGGATTCACCGGCGCTTGACCTGACCGAGAAGATTGAGCCAGAAATCTATTGGGATTTCGAACAGACGACTTTGACGCCGTTTCTGACTGGCCTGGTGGTACGGACGCACGGGGACGTGTACGGCGTAGGGAGGAGTTTGCGCAAAACGCTTGAGTTGAATGACGCCGAACAACCGGTGGTTCAGGTGAAAACGCTCAAAACGCTGATTGACCAAAATGTTTGGCAGCCGAAGTTTGCCGCCTGGCTTACGAGCCTATTCGCAGGGCTGGCGCTTTGTCTGTGCAGCATTGGCATCTACGGCGTGGTGGCGTATGTGACGACGGCAAGGAAGCGCGACTTTGGGATCAGAGTAGCGCTGGGAGCGGAGCGTGGGAATCTGCTGCGTTTGGCGGCGAGACAGAGTTTGCTGCCGCTGGCGGTGGGCAGCGGCCTGGGCTTGCTGGCGTTTTACTGGGTGAGCCGGTGGATTGAGTCGTTGCTTTACCGAACGAGCCCGTTGGATGCGAGCAATGCGCTGAGTGGCATGGGTACCCTGCTTGCGGTTTCGTTAGCGGCGATTGCGTGGCCGGTTTGGCGGGCAGCTAAGGCTGACCCAGCGATCACTTTGCGGCATGAATGACGCTTGTTTTTTGAGGCGGATTGCCGATCTTTTTGCCGGTTGGTTTTGACGGGAAAAATTCGGTCAAAAGTGCCGATTTTTTCCCGCCTATAAATATAAAGGCAAAATCGACGGGAAAAACTCGACACTTGAGGGGGAGTTTTTCCCGTTTTTTGCAAGCGCTTTCCGCCGGTGAAAATGCCGGTTGGTTTTGGAAGGCGGAAAACGGGTTACCCGCGAGGCTTGACGTGTGGATTGGCGGCGCGCTCCTGGCGGCGGAAGCGAAAGGCACACTTCGAGTGCGAGTGGTGGGGAGGGGAAGAGCAGAATATTCTATTGTCAAAGATCCGGGCGGACAAGGTGCGATCGGGTTAGGAAAACACGATGCCCAAACCGAGACCAGAATAACGGGTGAGGGGTGCGGGCTTAGATTTTTTGTTTTGGAGAAGTGCTTTAGTTTCAACCAATTAGAGGCTAGAAATAAATTTCGAAAGGCTGTGACCGTGAGTTTTCAGGGTCAGTAATAGTCGGCGCAGCTCATGAAATAGCCGCATTGTTCGCAAACCAGTTTGCAGCGCAACCCGACCAGGCGGGTACTGCAAACAGGGCAGAAAAGCATAGCGGGTTCGGGGGATTCGACGGGTTGCGGTTGGGCGGGTTTGCGAGCCGGTTCAGCGGGATCAGAGCCTTTGCCTTCCATGCTTTAGCCATGGTGGCACATAGAGCGGCGCAGCTAATATCTTTACGTCAAGAATCTTAATATCAAGATAATGCATCTGACAAGAGGTGAGAAGGAAACAAACGAAACCGAGCGCGGCGCAACTTTGGATTGTGCTAGCCAGGTGCCACCGGGCGGTGAGCGCTTTAGTGGAACGGAGTGTTGCCGACCTGGGACTGTGTCTCAGCGATTTTATGCTGCTGGAGGCGTTGCTCCACAAGGGCTCTTTGACCATCGGCGAGATTCAGGCGAAAGTGCTGCTGACGAGCGGATCAATGACCGCGGCGGTGGACCGGCTTGAGAAAAGAGCGCTGGTGGTGCGCAAGACGACTGACAGGGACAGGCGGGCGCGGCTACTCGAACTGACAGAACAGGGCCGGGCGATGGTGGAACGGGCGTTTCACGAACATTCGGCGGATTTAGAACAAGCCATGTCCGTGTTGAAGGAAGACGAAAAAGCACGGCTTCACGCGGGCTTGAAAAAGCTGGGATTGTTTGCCGCTGGAAAGCTCACCGCGTAACCATACACAGAAAGGAAGTTAGCATGTCAAAACCAATCGTGGGGCTTCATCACGTAACGGCAATTGCGTCAGATCCCCAACAAAATCTTGATTTCTACACACAAATTCTCGGGCTCCGCTTCGTGAAGCGGACCATCAACTTCGACGATCCGGGCACATATCATTTCTATTTCGGCAACGATATCGGCGCGCCGGGTACGATTCTCACGTTCTTTCCGTGGCCGCATGTCGCGAAAGGGCGAGCGGGCGCGGGTGAAGTGATCGCAACGGCGTTCTCCATACCGTTGGGTTCGTATGAATTCTGGCTGGAACGGCTGAGGAAGAAGCAAATTTCGTTCACGGAAGGAACGCGCTTGGGTAACCGGTTTCTTGCGTTGACCGACCCGGATGGAATGGTGGTGGAGTTGGTTGAGCACGAAGTGAAACCTGGCGCGTTTGCTCCGCGATACTCGGATGTTGAAGCGGCCTTTGCCATCCAGGGCTTTTATGGAGTCACTCTTTTGGAAAAAGGCTTGGAGGGGACGCAACGGATTCTCGAACTGATGGGGCTGAAGCAAGTGGCGGAGGAAGATGGTGTGATTCGATTTGCCGCGGCAGGGGACGCGCTCGGTCGGGTTGTGGATATCAAGATCGATCGAGCCGCGGCGCTGGGCCAGATGGGCGCCGGGAGCGTGCATCACATCGCATTTCGGAATCCGGACGACGCTACTCAGGCGGATTGGCGACAGACTCTTTCGCGCTATGTCGGCGTCACTCCGGTACAAGACAGGACGTATTTTCACTCTATCTACTTTCGCGAGCCAGGCGGAGTGTTGTTCGAAATGGCAACCGACAATCCCGGTTTTTTGATTGATGAGCCGATTGAGAGCCTGGGGGAAGCGCTGCGCATTCCTGAATGGTACGAACCCATGCGCAAAAGGATTGAAGAGCAGCTCCTTCCCATTAAGTTGCACAAAGCATCCCAAGGCTCACTCACGGAGGTTTCACGATGACGGCGACGCAACCGATTCTGCGGGCCGGGAAAGCACTGGATAAGGCAGCAGGAGCATTGATCCTGCTGCACGGGCGCGGGGGAAACGCAGAAGAGATGCTTGGGTTGGGACAAGCGCTGACCGATGGCGCGGTGGCCCTGCTCGCCCCGGAAGCGAAGGGACATACTTGGTATCCGCTTTCGTTCCTGGCGCCCAGAGAGCAGAATGAACCGTTTCTTTCGGTCTCTCTCAAACGGGTGGAAGAGGCGCTCGCTTTGGCGACGGCTGCAGGATTGAAGCCCAGCCAGGTTGCCTTTTGCGGGTTTTCGCAAGGGGCTTGCCTAGCCAGCGAGTTTGTGGGGCGACACGCCCAGCGTTATGGTGGGCTGATTGCGTTTACGGGCGGGTTGATTGGACCACTGGGAGAGCCGATCTCACTGAGTGGAGATTTAGGCGGGACGCCGGTGTTGTTGAGTTCGGGCGACCCTGATCCGCACGTGCCGTGGGAACGGGTTGAGCAGACGGGTGAGTTGCTTGCCAGTATTGGCGGGAAGATTACGCTGAAACGCTATCCTGGGAGGCCTCACACGATTGTCGCGGAAGAACTCGTGAACGGGAAGAAGGTGCTATCGGAGTTGCCAGGCAGCTAATGACGGAAAATCTCCGTTATTTCGCGGGGGTTGGCGGCGCCGGCGGCCCAGGTGAAGGTGCCGTGTTCGCGCATCTCGCGGGCGGCGCTGAGAAACGAACCGAGAGCCGTCCGAGCGAGTGAACTGCCGACACTAATGCGCTTCACTCCTAACTCTGAAAGTTCAATCAGGCTCAACTGAACGCCCTGCAGGCCCATGATTACGTTGACGGGGCGGTCGACGGAAGTTACGATGGCCGAAATGTCTTCACGCGTGCGGAGGCCGGGGGCATAGAGTACGCCGGCACCGGCCTCTTGAAAAGCTTGCAGGCGCTTGATTGTGTCACTTAGATTGGGCCGGCCCCAGAGAAAGTTCTCGGCGCGCGCTGTGAGCGTGAAGGGAAACGGGAGACTGCGAGCAATTTCGGCGGCAGCTCGAATGCGATCGGCGGCGTGTTGCAGTTCGTAGATGGGATTGTCAGGACGGCCGGTGGCATCTTCAATGGAACCGCCTACGAGCCCGGCTTCGGCGGCGAGCCGAATAGTTTCGGCGGCGCTCTCCGGCGAGTCACCGAAGCCATTTTCGAGGTCGGCGCTGACAGGAAGAGAAGAACAGTTGACAATTTCGGCGGCGTACGCGAGCGTTTCTTCCCTGGTGAGCGTGCCGTCGGGCCGGCCGCGAGAGAAGGCGTAACCCATGCTGGTGGTTGCCAGAGATTCGAATCCGAGATGAGCGAGCAAGCGAGCGGTGCCTATATCCCAAGGGTTGGGAATGATGAAAGCATTCTCGCGTTGGTGGAGGAGACGGAACGTTTCGCCCTTCTTCGTTTGCGATGCGAGGTCCGAAATAGACATACCGACTCCCTAATCTGCAAGCGGAATGAGACGGCGCAGACGTCTGTCGCGCAGCCAAAGGCCGCCCCAAGCCATGACGCCGAAAACGATAGGAAAGATGAGATTGAACAGAGGTTTTTGCTTAGCGACGTTGCTCGCGACGGCGCCTCCCAGATAGCCAGTAAGGAGGATAGCCCCAAGAAAAGCGGTGCGGGGAAAGATGTAGAGCAGCGTGCACACGAGCAAGGTGATTCCAAGCGGAACGATGACGTGTTCTTTGTAACCCATCTCAACGGTGGCGCGAACAACCTCAACTGGCTTGAGGAGCTTCAAGACGGCATCGAACAGGAAAAATAGTACAGCTGTTCCGCTGATAATACGGCCGGCCCAGATCTGGCCATTGGAAATATCGGCGCTGGTTGGGCGATTCGGGAGTGATTCAATAATTGATGACGTGGCGTGGGCGCTCATTTTTCGGTCTCCTTCAGTTCTTTAGACTGTCCGCGAACTAAAAACTCATCGCTGCGCTTTTGAAGTCAGCGCGAAATGCAGAGCGGAAGCACGTAGATTTCCTCGTTTTGGCTTGCTCCTGTCGGCTTGAATAGTACCACCGTGTAACATGATTCAAAATGGAGACAATATCCAGATGAAAAGAATTTTGGCTTTTGGCGCGGTGATTGTTTGTATGGCGGCACTGGTTTGGGCGGGCTCCGATGCGGATGACGGAATCTCGGCGCGAGCGCGGAGGCTGCATTTTTCCTCAATTGTGTTGGATACGCACGACGATACGACGCAAAGGCTCTTTTCGAAGGATTACGACTTCGGCAAACAGAACCCGGATGGGCATGTGGACTTGCCGCGCATGCGCGAAGGCGGGATGAATGCGATTTTCTTTTCGATTTGGATTGATGGGCGGATTACGGGGGCGACGGCAGTTGAAAAAGCGTTAGATCAGATTGATGCAGTCCGCGAGAACGTCAATCGCTTTCCAAAGGAAATGGTGCTAGCGCGGACGGCCGCGGATGTGAGACGAGCCCACGCACAGAAGAAGATTGCGGCGCTGATGGGAGTGGAAGGCGGGCACATGATGGGGAACGATATCCGAGTGCTGCGCATATTTGCCGATCTCGGAGTTCGCTACATGACGCTGACTCACTTCGTTAACACTGAGTGGGCGGATTCTTCGACTGACAAGCCGGCGCACAATGGGCTCACTGACTTTGGCAAGGATGTGGTGCGCGAGATGAACCGGCAAGGGATTATGGTCGATATCTCACATGTGAGCGACAAGACTTTTTGGGATGCGCTGGAAGTGAGCAAAGCGCCATTGATTGCGTCGCATTCTTCGTGCCGGGCTCTGTGCAATCACGTGCGCGATATGAGCGACGACATGATTAAAGCATTGGCGGCGAAGGGCGGCGTGATTCAGATCAACTATGAGAAGAGTTTTATCGATCAGGCCTACAAGGATGCTTCGGACCGAGAGACCGGCGGGGTAACCCAGACACTGGGAACGATCACCAAAGACTGCAATAACGACGAGGCCTGTATTTCCAAAGCGCTGGCTGCGCAAGAGAAGAAACTGATTGAGAGCGGCAAGCTGCCGCATGTCAGTTGGGAACGAATTATAGACCACATTGATCATGCGGTGAAGCTAGTAGGAGCGGAGCATGTAGGACTAGGATCTGACTTCGATGGCGCGAGCATGCCGGATGGTATGGAAGATTGTTCGAAACTGCCGAAGATTACGGATGCGTTACTCAAAAAGGGGTATTCCGAGAACGATGTGCGGAAGATTTTGGGCGAGAACACATTGCGTGTTATGGAACAGGCGGAGAAGGTAAGCCGGGAGATGCAAGCGCAGGCGCAGTAATAGCGTTAGGGTTGGGCGTAGTAGCCATTGCGGGAGCGCACTTTGAGGCCGGGCCTATCGACTTTGATCTGAAGTTGATGAAATTCGTCGGGCGTGGAAGCGGGCGGCGCATTGAAGCCGACTTCATAGTACGTGCCGGCATCGGCAACGCATTGAGCGAATTCGCCGGCGAGGTCGTTACTCGAATTCAGAACAAGCCCTCCACTCTGAATCGAGAGAACCTGCAAGGCCAAGTCGCCCAGTAGCGCTTGATTCTGCTTGGTGACTGGTTTCAGAAACGATTCATAATAGCTGGTTCGGAAAGTGGCGGCATCGCCAACACCGATGGGATCGACGGCATAGAGGGTAATGTCAGTCTGCCGGAGGACGCTGGAGAGAGTCACGATGGAGTGGAAGATGCTGGCCTCGTCTTTGCTGGATAACTGACGGGAAGGGCCGGAGAGATAGGCCCAACCGGGACTGATCCAAATAACGAGCTTCCGGCCAGGACGTTGCGACTCGAACGCCGCAATGCTCTGGATGGCGTGAAGGGAGAGATCCAAACGTTCGACAGCGCGATAAACGCCGGTGGTACGGCCAATCGAGCGGAGGCCGTTGGCTCGCTGAGCCATTTCCTGGGCGAGGATGTTGCCGTCTTGGGTAACTTGCTCACCCATCGTTATCCCTTTGTCGGTCGCGAACGCCAGGGACGTCGGATGAGCAAGACGTCCGGCATCGCGCTGCAAGAATTTCTTGAGTTCGTCGCGTTCGAGAGCAACAGTTCGGTAAATAGTATTTATCTCATCTAGAACAAATACAGTTTCGAGCGGAGATCGCGGGGAATTTCTCATTATAGCCCGGAAGGAAGTGATTAGTTGCGGCTGTTTGTTGTCTAGGATGGAGAAGTCAGCCTGTTGTAAGTCGGAGACGGGCTGGCCGGATTTGTCAGTGACTTGAATATTGATTTGGACCCGGTTCGGGTTTTGGGCTTGGCGGGTTGTTTCCTGGGCAGCGAGGCCGAGGCAGGAAACAATTGCAAGGCAACAATGCGGAGCAAAGCGAAGGCTCATCGAACGCACCTCAGACCACGCCTTCATTGTGCCACTTTCATAGGCAGACTGCGACACAATGTTGGGAATGATTCGACTTTGGCTGCAGAGAGAGCAGACGGTTCCAATCCGCGAGCAGTTGAGCACTCAATTGCGGTTGGGAATTGTGAGCCGACGCTTACGAGCGGGTGAGAGACTGCCCAGTGTACGAGACCTGGCGCGGCGCTTACACATACATCCGAACACGGTAAGTTCTGCGTACCGCGACCTAGCGGAACGGGGATGGGTAAAGCAAGTCAGAGGCAGCGGAGTGTATGTGCGCGATGTGGCATGGACCACGGAAGCACAGGGGGTTGATGGGTTTGTGCGAACCTGGCTGGAAGCAGCGGCGGCACAGGGCTATGGGGTTGCGGAACTGGAAGAGGCTTTCGGACGACTGGCACACGAGACGCGGAGGAAAGAGTTCTTGGTGGTGGATCCCGACCCAGACTTGGCCCGGATTTTAGCGGCGGAGATTCGGGAGGGGTTGGGGTATGCGGTGGCGTCGGCCAGCTTTGAGGGTGCGGCAGCGCAGAGCACGAACGGTGTGAGTATTTTGACGCTGCCTACGCATGTAGAACGAGCGACACGCGAGTTAAAGGCGGCGGGTCATATAGGGATTGTTTTGCGATCGTTGGATGAATTGCTGATCGGACACCGAAGGCTGGAGACGGCGGCGCTGATTGGGCTGGTGTCGCGGTCCGAATCGATTCGGAAGTGGTCGGCGACGTTGCTGTCAGCGCTGGGGTTCCCGCCGAATTCAGTGCTGTTACGGTCGCCGGATGAGGCGCGGTGGAAACGCGGGCTTTCGGCTTGCACACTGGTGGCGGCGGATATCGAGGCGTTTGCGGGGTTGCCGCCGACCGTTAAGAGTACGGAGATGAGGTTAGTGTCGCCGGAGTTTGTGAAGTTACTTCGCTAGTAATCCAGAAAAGAAGGGCTGGGCATTCGCGGGCGGAGGCCGTCGGGGCGAATGGGACACATTTGCGTTGTCGCTAATCTAAGTGAGTAAGCGCTCGGCGTACATTGCGCCGGCGGGTGTCTCTTCGTGCTTGAAGATGGCATAGGTCATATAGCCGTTAAAAACGTATTGTTTGACACGACGCTGGATCTCGCTCAGTTCAGATTCGCTGTAATCGGGCTTGCGAAGGCGAAGGTAGACGAAATCGGCCGTAATGACGTGGGGTGTCTCCATGCTTTCGTTTTCGGCGTGACAGAGACAGACGTTGGCCTCGCGCAGGATCTTGTATACGTCTTCGCTGAACCAGCTGGCATTGCGGAATTCGAAGGCATATTTACTCGTTTTGGGGAGCAGGCGAACGAATTCGGACAAGCGCTCCAGATCGAGCTTGAATGAGGGCGCGAGTTGGAAAAGGATGGGGCCGAGGCGGCCGGCGGTGCGCAGCGGTTCCAGAGACTCAAGAAAGAAGCGGGTGAACTCTTCGGCATCCTTGAGCTTCAGATTGTGAGTGATTTTCATGTGCGCCTTCGGCAGGAACATGAACTCAGGGCCGGTGGCATCGAGCCACTTTTGGAAAGTTGTGGCGGCGGCAATGCGTCGATAGGTGTAGTTAATTTCTACGGCATTGAGATGCGTCGCGTAGTAAGAGAGAAATTTCGCGCTTGGCAGCTTATCGGGATAGAATGTCGGCTTCCAGCTTGGATAAGCGAACCCTGAGGTTCCGCAGTAGAGTTTGGTATCGGTCACAGGCCTGCGAACCAATCATAACCCTGTTCGTGCCAAAAATCACGCGGGCGTTGATTGGTAAAGCGGATGAGGCCGATGCGTTTGAGGTTCTTGATGCCGTATTTGACGGGGATGATCAAACGCAGAGGCGCGCCGTGTTCATACACGAGAGGCTTATCGTTTTGCTCCCAGACGAGCAGGGTTTGGGGATGGAGAACGCTTTTGATGTCGAGGCCGACGAAGTAATCTTCGCCGTCGGTAGCCATGTAGACGTAGTCGGTTAGACTTGCGCCGGGAGGAAGATACTTGCGGGTGAAATCGGAGAAACGGACGCCGGTCCATTTTTGGATGACGCTCCAGCCTTCGATGCAGCAGAATTTGGTGATCATCTCCTGGCGCGGGAGGGATTGGACGTCGGGGAGTTGGAGAGTGATGGGCGATGCGCCGGGGAATTCGAGTTGCATGCCGTCCCAGTCGGGAGGATTACCGTTATCGTCTTCTTCGTCGAGCCCATGATCGCCATTGGGCTTGAGATAGCCGATGTCGCTAGCTGGGTAGCTGGGCATGCGGTGAGTGTCATCGACATAGCGGCGCCAGAGTTTTCCGTTGAAATCGAGCACGCGGCGCTGAGGCCAAGGGACATCGTTCTCTTCGCCGGCGTGGCGCATGGCTTCATAGGCACCGGTGGCGCCGACGGCAGCGAGACCGCCGATGATGAACCCGCGGCGGGATTTCTTGTGCAGGTCGCGCTGGAGTTCAGGTTCGGGAAGGACGATTTCGGGATGACGATTGGTCATTGCTGCTCTCCGCCTTTTACTAGCTCCCAGCCGATGACCATGCTGCGAAAGTTGTTCCAGCCGGCGATGATTACTTGGCCGATGTGAATCACGAAGAAGCCGATGTAGCCCATAGTGAGGGCGAAATGAATGAGACGCGCGGATTCGTAGCCGCCGCAGAGTGCAGTGAGCCAATACAACTGGGCAGGCTTGTAGATAGCCAGGCCGGTGATGAGCGAGCCGAAGCCCATGACGATGATGGCGGAATAGGCGATTTGTTGCGCGGCGTTGTATTTTTCCTGCGGCGGCATTTCTTTGCGCAGGTGGAGATCGTGAAGAACGACTAGCCAGGCATCGCGAAAGGCAGAGCGTTTGGGAACGAGCAGACGCCACTCACCGGAGAAAAGAGTGTAGCCGACATAGAGAATTCCATTGATAATGAAAATCCACATGAAGACGAAGTGAAGGGCCATGCCGTCGGCCAGGCGGAATCGCATGCCGAACATTTCGAAGAGCCACTGGGGAAACAGCTGGATTGGCCCGAGGTGATAGATGGGATAGGCCCAATAGACGAGCAGGCCGCTCCAAATCATAAGGAATAGAATTGGGAAATTGATCCAGTGGAACCAGCGAATTGCGAGAAGATGTTTGAAAACCAGTTTCGCCATACCGTATGTAGGTTCGCTCGGTGGAACCAAAGAGTTACGCTAACGTCTGACAATGGTAGCAGGAAAGAACACGATGGAAACTGAAGAGGCGCTCACCGTGTTGTGCCTGGCGAGCTATGAAAAAGGGCACCGATTTTTGGAGGAAATGAAACAGCAGGGTTGCCGGGTTTTGCTGTTAACATCGCAAAGTTTGCAAGGCAAGTGGCCGGCGGGCATTTATGACGACATTTTTTACATGCCCGATAAAGAGTTTGAATGGAACCTGCTGCATATGGTGCAAGGCGTGAATCATCTGGCGCGCACGGAACGGATTCAGCGAATTGTGCCTTTAGACGATTTCGATCTGGAAAAGGCGGCGCTGTTGCGGGAGCATTTGCGGCTTCCGGGATTTGGCGAGACGGCGACGCGGTATTTTCGCGACAAACTGGCGATGCGGATGAGGGCGGCGGAAAGCGGCATTCGTGTGCCCGCGTTCACCGCCACCTTTCATTACCAGACAATCACGGATTTCCTAGAGAAAGTTTCGCCGCCGTGGGTACTCAAACCAAGACTGATGGCGGGCGCGATGGGAATCAGGAAATGTCACACGAAAGAAGAAGTGTGGGAGAACGTTCACCGGTTGGGGGATGAACAACCGTACTTCGTGCTGGAACAGTTCATTCCGGGTGATATTTTTCACGTAGATTCGATTTGGTTTAAAGGCGAGATGGTGTTTTCGATTGCGAGCGCCTACGGAACACCACCGCTTGAAGTGGCGAATGACGGCGGGATCTTCACCACCGAGACACTGACGATGGGCGGCGACGTGGAGCGGGGCTTGCGCGAAATGAACAAAGCGGTGCTGAGCGCGTTTGGGTTGAGGAATGGCGTTTCGCATACGGAGTTTATTCGCGCAAAAACCGATGGCGCGATTTACTTTTTGGAAACTTCGGCGCGGGTGGGTGGAGCGAATATCGCGGATTTGATTGAAGCTGCGACGGGCGTGAACTTGTGGACGGAGTGGGCGCGCGTAGAGGCCGCTTCGGCGCGCAATACCGATTACCAGGTTTTGGAAGCGCCGCGGCAGCAAGCGGGATTGCTGGTATCGCTCGCGCGGCAGGAATGGCCAAATACAGATAGTTTCAACGAACCGGAATTGGTGTGGCAAATGAAGAAGAAACACCATGTGGGGTTCATAGTAAAATCCTCGACAAGAGAACGGGTAAGCGAACTGTTGTCTTTGTACACCGAGCGAGTGCGCAGAGATTTTCACGCGTCTGCGCCGCCGCGCGACAGACCAGGAGAGTGAGATTCGCAAAATGAGGTTTTCAAGAGCCTTTGGGTTCACCGCCGGCGCCGCCATGGGTGGATTGTCAGCGGCACTGGCGTATGGAACGGTTTCGAGAAGCTCGCAGATGTTTGGGCCTTCGGTATTTCGAGGGCCGGGAGCGCGGAAATCGATCGCGTTGACATTTGACGACGGACCCAGCGAGGGCACGCCGGAGTTGCTCGATTATCTGGCGAAAGAAGGCGTGACGGCGACATTTTTCCAATGCGGGATGCATGTGAAACGGTTGCCCCATGTGGCTGGGCAGGTAGCGGCGGCGGGGCATGAGATTGGGAATCATTCGTATTCGCATCCGAAATTGCCGTTTAAATCGCGCGAGTTTATCAGCGAGGAATTCAGCGCCGCGCAATGGACGATTCAAGAAGAAACGGGCGTGACACCACAATTGCTGCGTGCGCCGTATGGGTTTCGCTGGATGGGCCTGCGCGAGGTGCAGGAGAGGCTGCTCTTGTTGGGCGTAATGTGGACGGTGATTGGATATGACTGGCGCTGGCCCACGGAAAAAGTGAGCCAGTGGGTGCTCAGCCATGTTTCGCCGGGCGGGATTATCTGTTTGCATGATGGACGCGGGGCGAGTTTGCAACCCGATATCCGGAACACGATTGCGGCAGTAAAGGAAATTGTGCCGCGGTTGCGCGGGCAAGGCTATCGTTTCGAAACGGTGACGGGGCTATTAGAGAGTTAGGGCTCAAACGCAGCGGCGGCTTCGCGGACAAGCAGGCCCATTTTGGGATGGCTGGGTTCGAGGGCGGGAGTGAGACCGTGTTCCCGCAGGGCTTCGGTGCAGGTAGGGCCGATGGAGGCCAAGAAGAGCTTCGCAAGTGCGGCGGTGACTTCGGCACGATTGCCGAGCTGATCGGCGCATTGCAGCAGATGATCGATTTGAACGCCGGTTGTGAAAAGAGCGGCGCGGAATTTGCCTTGCAACAACTCAGCAATGGCTTGTTTTAGAGGCGCGGTGTCTTCCGGCAGAGCCCATTGATAGACGGGGAAGGTTGACACGGATCGGCCTTGGGCCGCGAGACCTTGACTGAGTTGCGGATTCGGACGGCCATATTCCTGCAGTGCGACGGTTTTCTCGGCGCGGCTTTCGACGGCTTTCAGCAATTCGCGCCATGTATTCGGCTCGGGGACGGAAACGGCAACGGGCACTTGCCACTCGCGCAAAACGGCCATGGGTTTGGGGCCGCGAGCGACGATGGCGACCTTGCGAAGCGCTTCGACGAAGCGGGCAGCGGGCTCACGCGTGCCCAGAATGCGCTCGAGCAAACGCGCGCCGACACCGGTGAGGAAGATGACCATTTCGAATTTGCCGGCGTAGAGGTCATCTGCGAAGGCGAATGCGGCGGGGTTTTGTTCCAAAGGGATTTCACGCAACGCCGGGGCTACGAAGGGTTGGCCACCTTGGATGCGAATGAGTTCGGCCATTTCGGCAGCGCGGCGGCTTTCGAAGGCAAGCACGCGATTCTGGTCGAAGGCCATACAAAATGGTAGCGCGCGGAAATTGATAGGATTGAGTCTGGCGTTATGAGAACGAGTACCTCGGTTCTGCTTTCAGGGTTTTTGATTTCATTGGGCGCGCTGGCGCAATCGTCAAATCAGCCAGCCAAGCCGGAAGACAATGCGCCGGTGTTTTTGGATAACCACCGGCCGCTCATCCAGAAAAAAGAAAAGAATCCAACGTCGCGCACGGTGACGGGCCAGGTGGTGGACGATACGGGGCAACCGCTCGAAGGCGCGCTGGTGACGCTGGTTGACGGGAAAACCAAAGAGAGGTTCGAATTCTTTACGAAGAAAGACGGACGCTACAAGTTTGAAGACTTGAGTTTTTCGGTGGACTACCAGTTGCAGGCGAAGTGGAAAACTTTAATGAGTGACGAACGTAAGCTCAGCCAGTACGACCACACGGCGAAGATCATCCGGCAGTTGGAGGTGACGACGCCGGACGGAGCGCCGCCACCCACAACGACAACAGCCGCTAAAGATCCAAAGCCAAAGTCTTAGCTGCCTAATCTTGGCGCTTGCAGAGTTCCGGATAGTTCTTTTTTAGGGCGCTCAGCTTTGGCAGATCGTTATACCTGATGTAATCGCTGTTGGGGTTATCGCGCATATAGTGCTGATGATGCGCTTCGGCTGCATAGAAGGCTTTTAGCGGTACAACCTGGGTCACGATCGGATGTGAGAAGATCCTGGCTTCGTTTAGTTGCGCGATATAGGCATCAGCAGCTTTCTTCTGATCCTCATTCGCATAGAAAATAACAGAGCGATACTGCGTGCCCCAATCGGGGCCTTGATGATCTTTCTCCGTGGGATCATGCGCAACGGAGAAGAAGATTTTCAGCAACTGGCCATACGTGATTTGAGAAGGATCAAAAGTCACTTCGACCGATTCAGCGTGACCAGTGTTGCCTTCGCTGACCATTTCGTAGTGCGCGGTGGACTTTGCACCACCTGAATAGCCCGCGACAGCGGACTGCACACCTTTCACGTTCTCAAAAACACCTTCGACTCCCCAGAAGCAGCCACCAGAGAACACGGCGATCTGGTTGCCGGTTGCGGGCGGAACGTCTACGGCGGGATCAGGGAAGATTTTATGTGCGGCCGACAGCGTTACCGAAGCGGCGAGGAAGGAACCAAACAGAGACACTGCAATACGATTCAACATTTTCTTTTGCGCACCCTTTCGTTTAGATTGCTCTATATAGCGATTCGCTGCCAAAACTCGAAAAGTTATTAACGCCAGCCGGGATTCTTGCCCAAGCTGATCAGGTTCGCCAGAATGCGATATGCGCCCGGAACGCCGGCGGGCAACTGCCGATATAACGCAAAAGCATTGTATACGTAAATGCCCTTGCCGTACTTGGTGATGAGAAGGCCACCTTTTTGGGGGTCTTGATCGGGGTCGTGGGTCTCGGTAAGGGCTTGGTAATGGTCGTCCCACTTCTGCAGGAAGCCGTGGCCGCGTTCTTCTTCCCAGCCACCGAAATCGGCAGCCGTGATTTTATTGGGCCAAGCGAAAAGTAGGTTATCGGGCTCCAGTATCTTTACGGGCGCGGACTCGTCGACGACGCGCGGTGCATTACCAATAGTGAGTGGATATGGACCGTAATCGGGTTCAAAATTCTGCACGTTATATTGCACGATGAGGACGCCGCCGTTTTCGACATAGTTGAGCAGGCGACGGTTGGCCGAGCGCAGTTCGGGACGCACGGCGTAAGCGCGCACGCCAAGGACAATGGCGTCAAAGCGGGAGAGGTCGCCGGTTTCGATGTCGGCGGCGGCTAGTATCTGGGTTTGAACACCGAGGTCTTCAAGAGCGCGCGGCACATCGTCGCCGGTTCCGGGCAAGAAGCCGACGTGCAGATTTTGAGCAGTTTGAACATCTACGCCGACGGCTTTGTAAGTCGCGGGATGATAGCTCGGGTAGGAACGGACGCCGGAGTAGCCGACCAGGCGGAAGCCTTCCTGGTAGCGTTTCCCGTCGTATTCGGCCACTGCGCGGATTTCGTAGTCGCGGGCCTGAATGCCGTGAGGTGTGACTTGGAATGTGATTGTCTCGTCATCGCCGTCGCGTTTCAAAGAGAAGGGCGCTTCCGCAGGCGTCGATTCCCAACCTTCCGGCAAAGTTAGCTTGACGCTGCCTTTGGCAGGCCCTTTCACGCTGCTGCGCACGCCACAGGTGAACGTGAATGAGGCAGCGCCGAGCGGGACAGCTCCGGCTGATGGCGTCACAGACACAGAAATAGCGGGCGCGACGATGAGGGGTTGGGCGATGATGCCGACGCCATCGGTGCGCTGATTGGCGGCCACCACGCGCCGCAACGTGAACGCTACGCCATCAAAACTCAGGCGAAGAGTTGCGATGAGCGGATACGGAGCGAGCGACAAGTTTCGAAAACGCTCGTCGGTCAGGTTGTAATACGGTTGCTCCTGATTGGGGCGCGTGAAATAGGCTTTGGTCAAGGCGGCGTCTTTCGGGGCGACGATGGAAAATTTCAGTTTGGTTTCAGAGGCCCGGGCTAGTTCGGAAGCAGGCGGCTTTTCGGCTTGAATGGTCCAATCTTTTCCATCGGTGGGAGCGACCGCCAGTTCGTCTACCGTCACCGCTTCCGCGCCTTCGTTGTGCAAAGTGGTTTCAACCAAGAACTTCTGGCCGGGAATGGCGATGGTGAATGTGATGGGTTGTGCGCCGCCGAAGCGGTTATCGGGCTCTTTTTCAGGGGCCACCACCGCGTCAAAAGAAACTTCCAATGCCAAGGCGAGGGCTTTTTCGAACTGGCGCTCTTTCGCTCTGAGTTCGAAAGCAACATCGCTCTTGCCCGGCTCGGCCAATTGACTCGCATCGACTTCAGCAAGCAATTCACGGGTTGCCTTCAGGCCCTCGGCGAGGGTGTTTGCGATTGCAGCGGGTTGGTTCGGGCGATATTTTTCGGTCGCCTCATCGGCGAGCTTCGAGATGTGTTCGAGGCCGCGTTTCAGAAAAGCACTGTCGCCATGGGCAAGATCGGCGATTCCGGCAAGCGAAATGTCTATGCCGTCGTAGAACGAAGCGTCTTTGGGAGATCCATCCACCCGCGAGCCATAGCGGTGATAGGTTGCGGTGTACATGCCTTCGGGCGGCGTGGTGTTGCCGCCATTCTGACTTTTCTGAAATCCCCAACCAGTGCGGCCAATTTGCAGGTAGGTCAGGCCGGCAGTGGGATTGAAGTCGCCCTCTTTTAGTTCCAGATTTGTGGGCGGACGTTCGTTGATCCAGGTTCCGTCTACATAGTTGCGGAAGCGAATCGGGACGTATTTATCGGTGGCATAGTCGTAAATCGTGTTGTCTTTGGTCGGAGCGAAAAAGGGAACGCGGGCGTAGACTTTGAGCGGCGCCCAGGGACGCAGCCCGGCGCGAATCTGCTCAGGGAAGCGAGACGGATCGGCTGCGGCGTTGAAGACTTCCTGGGCCATTTGACCGGCCACTTGATGATTGCCGTGGCCATCGGTCGGCGCGCCGGCGAAACTGGAGGTGAGGATGAGCGGACGGGTCATGCGGACGACGCGCACAACGTCGGACAGAACGCGATCGTAACCCCACTTTTCGATGGCTTCTTCGCGAGTCTTGGAGAAACCGTAGTCGATGACAGTGCCCCAGTATTGATCAACCCCGTAATAGCGATCGGCTTGTAACAATTCCTGCGTGCGCACGAGGCCCAATTCGTCATACATGTCGATGGACATGGCGTTTTGGCCGCCTTCGCCGCGCGTGAGAGTCATGAGGGCGGCGCGGGTGCCTCGGCCGCGAGTTTCGGCGGCGAGCATTCCACCATCCTCGTCGTCGGGGTGAGCGACGATCATCAACATGCTGGCTCGCGTGCGCAGGGAGGCGAGCGCACGGACAAGACCGGCAGCACCACGATCAAGATCAAGGGGTTGCGCGTTGGGATCGACGCGGGCGGCATCCTGCGGGGATTCAGCCGATGAAGCGGTGAATCCAACCAGAACGGCCGATATAGCTAGGGACAGAAAGATGGAAAGAGGATTTCTGGGCATGAGAGGAAATCAAACGTCGGATAGATTTTATGGTACGCCCTATGATTCCATTAGGAGTGCGGCTAGACGGGAGAACCGTTAAAAAGAGTTTAATTTGTTTTAGGAAAGGCGGCGGTATCCTTTGATTGGCCTAGATCGTCCATAAAAATGAGAAGAGGAGTTCAGAACAGAAAATGAATAAGAAAAGAACCGTGATTGCGGCCGTTTTAGGAGTGGCGATGACTTGCGTCGCGTTTGGCCAGCAGTATCCGCCCCCTCCTGCGTATCCGCAAGGACAGCAGCAGCCTCCCTACCCGCAGGATCAGCAGCAACCGTATCCCCAGCAGCAGCAGCAGCAACCATATCCACAGCAAGGGCAGCCGGGCCAAGCGCCTTATCCGCAGCAATATCCGCAGACACAATACCCGCAACCGGGTGACACAAATCAATATCCGGCGGTTGGACCCGGGCAGCCTCCACAATTTCCCCCGCAGCAACTGGAGCAGATGGTAGCTTCCATCGCGCTGTATCCAGATAGCCTATTAGCCCATGTTTTGACGGCAGCCACCGTTTACCAACAAATTCCCGCAGCCGCAGGCTGGGCGAATCAGCATGCTTATTTGCATGGCGAAGCGCTGGCCGGTGCGATTCGTGAAGATAATTTACCTTGGGATGTGAGCGTGCTCGCCTTGCTTCCCTTCCCGCAAGTATTGAGCCAGATGGCGCAATATATGCAATGGACAGAACAACTGGGCGACGCGGTTTTAGCGCAGCGGGGCGATGTGATGGACGCAGTTCAGCGCCTGCGCGCGCGTGCCAGACAATATGGCTACTTCAACGACCCTCAATTTGACCGCTACGAGCGCGTGGTGACTCCGGCGCCGGGCGTCATTGAAATCGACCCGATTGCGGCAGACTACTTCTACGTGCCGTACTACAATCCACGAATCTTTTTCGTAGCGCCACGGCCGGGATTTTTTGTTGGCTTCAGCTTCGGGGCGGGAATTCCCATCGGGGGCTACTTTAACAATTGGGGCTGGGGTCCTGGTTTTGGCTTCGGCTGGCGCGAACACAGCATCCTGTTTGGCGGCGGTAACGTTTGGAATCGCGGTTGGGTGGACCGGGGGCGCTTTAACCGAACGGTTCCGTTCGCCGGCGAGCACCGCGAATCTCATCCCTATGTACCGCAGCGACGGGAAGAGCCGCGTGGCGGCCACGACGAACATCGCGATGAACACCGCGATCACCGCTAAGGTTCAGTCAAGTTAAGTTTTCGGTTCATTCACGCCGCGAGGGTTCGCCCTCGCGGCTTTTTTGTTTTGTGGATCGCGAGGGGGTTGCCGAGCGTGCATGGGACAATTCGAACCAGAGGTGTCTTCTTTTTTGCATTCGCGCTTATTTTGTGTGTTTTTGCTGGGCATCGCCTGGGTGTGTTCCGGTTGGGACGGGCAACTGAGCGAACTGCATAAACAAGGCGCCGAATTTTACGGTGAAAAGAAGTATCCAGAAGCGATCGCCGCACTCGAAAAGGCCGTACAAACGGAAGATCCGAAGTCGGCGGCATATGCGGAATCCACCTTGTTCATTGGCCAGAGTTATTTTTCGCTTCTACAACCGGCCAAAGCGATTCCCTGGCTTGAGAAAACGAAAGCCAACGTAGAAGTGGACTACATGCTCGGCAACGCTTATATGCAAGTACGGGACGTAGATAAGGCGGAGAACGCGTTTGCGCGCCTTTTCGGCCTGCCTGCGGCCTCTGCAGCTGCCCATTTGCTTTCGGCTGAACTAATGCTCAAACGCGAGTATGAAGAAGACGCCGTGGCACAGGCGAATAAAGCGCTTGCGATTGACCCGAAACTTCCCGGCGCGCACTTCATGCTAGGCGAGATTGCCGCGTACAAGGGTGCGCTCGATGAAGGCCTAGCCGAGATTGGGAAAGAGATTGAAATCAATCCCAACTATTCGATGGCGTGGTACCGCTTGGGCGAGATTTCGGCGCGTCAGGAGCGCTGGGAAATGGCCATCCCCAACTTGGAGCGAGCCATTTGGCTGAATGCGGATTATTCGGCTCCTTACATTGTGCTGGGCAAATGCTACTTCAAGACGGCCAATTACGGCAACGCCGAAGGGATCCTCCGGCATGCGTTGACGCTCGACCCGGCCAACTATGCGGCTACCTATTTGCTGGGACAAACGTTGATGGCCGAGGGCAAAAAAGACGAAGGGCGCACCACTTTAGAGAAATTGAAGGGAATGGAACACCGCTGAGCCGTTATCCTAATCTTCAATGGCTCTAACCAAAACAAAACCGCTGGCCGAATTTCCGGCAGGATCGCTCACTCAGATCGAACTGAACGGCGCTGCTTATGCCCTATGCAATTTCGAAGGCATGGTTCGATGCTACGACGGCGCATGTCCGCATGCCGGTGGTCCGCTTGGCGATGGCAACATTGATAACGGGATGATCGTTTGTCCCTGGCACGAATGGGCGTTCGATTGTAAAACCGGCGTGAACGATTTTGACCCGGACGTGCAGCTCAAGAGCTATCCTGTCGTGGTGCAAGACGGAACGATTTTTGTCGATCTTCCATAAACGTGCCTGAACTTCCTGAAGTCGAAACAGTAGTCCGCTCCGTGGCGCCCCATATTACGGGGCACGAAATCGTGCATGCGGAAGTCTTTTCTCACCGGGTGACTCGTGGCTCCTTTCAGTCTACGGTTAGAAACTTGCGCGGCAAGAAGATTACGGGCGTGAGCCGGCGCGGCAAGCGGATCTTTGTGCAGCTCAACCGAGGTCTGCTTTACATCCACCTGGGCATGACGGGCAAGCTTCTATGGAATGGCGAACGATCCAAGTATGCGCGAGCAATTTTCGAACTCGACAATGGCACGCTGATTTTCGACGACATTCGCCAGTTCGGGCGCGTTGAATACTATTCCGAGATGCCGGCGGCTTTGCAGAAAACGGGCCCGGACGCACTGACAGTTCAGTTGGAAGAGTTCTTGAGCCGGCTAAAAGGCCACAAAAACAGCATTAAGCCGCTATTGCTGAATCAGACTTTCATCGCCGGCGTGGGGAATATCTATGCCGACGAAGCGTTATTCGCTGCAGCCATTCACCCGCGCACCCGCGCCAACAAGATTTCGAAAGCGAGGGCGACGGACCTGCACCAACAAATACAATCGATTTTGGCGCTTGCGATTCAACACCGTGGTTCGAGCATTTCCAACTACGTGGATGCGGAAGGCGTTTCCGGCAGTTATCAGCAGCAACACAACGTTTACGGCCGGACGGGCGATCCGTGCTTGCGCTGCGGAAAGCCTGTTAAGAGGATTGTCTTGGGTCAACGCAGCACGCATTTTTGCGCGCACTGTCAGCGATAGTTCTTGGGCGGCAGCGGCGCGGCGCCCTTGAGGCGGGGACGGATGGGACGCGGGCCTGCATCAGCATCGTTTTGGCCTACGGCGCGCACCTTCGGTTTCGCTTTTGCTTCCGCACGCAAGCGTTCCTGTTCTTCTTCCTCGCGGTCTTGTTCCTGGCGGATGCTGTCGGCAACATCGGCCACCAGTTTCATGGCCTTCACATTATGCACCCGAAGCAGGTGCGCGCCGTTGAGGATACACGCGGCGGCCGCCGCGGCGGTTGCGAAATCCAGCTCAAGCTCGGTTTCGTTTGCGGCGACTAAATGCCCGGCCGCACGCAAGAACGACTTACGCGACGGACCAACCGCAACCGGCAGATCAAGACTGCGCAAGTGCATAAGTCGCGCGATGATTTCCCCATTCTGTTCGCGGCGTTTGCCGAAACCTAAGCCCGGATCGATCACCACTTGTTGCTTTGTCACGCCCGCAAGGCGCGCCCGATTCACCGCGGCTTCCAGTTCTAAGGCAACGGTGCGCATGGGATCTTTCAGCGGCGGAAGTTTGGCCCAGTTCTCAGGAGCGCCCCGCATGTGGTTCACAATCAAGCCGGCATCGTGTTTGGTCACAATCTTGGGCAACGTTTGATCGAGCAGAATACCGGAGGGATCGTTGATGATTTCGGCGCCCCACTCCAGCGCTTTGTCGGCAACACCGGCTTTGTAGGTATCCACTGAAATCGGAATGGTTAAATTTCCGGCAAGGCGTTTGAGCACCGGACCCAGCCGCCGCAATTCCTCGCCTTCGGGAATACGCTCGGAGCCGGGTTTGGTGGACTCCGCGCCGATGTCCAGAATATCCGCGCCGAGTTCTTCCAGTTCGAGGGCGCGAGCAAAAGCGCGGTCGGGATCGGCAAACTGGCCGCCATCGGAAAAAGAGTCCGGCGTGACATTCAGTATGCCCATCAGCAGCGTCCGCTCGCCCAGAACAACCTCACGATGCTTTAATTTCCACTGATAGCGTTTTTGCATTCCCTAGACTATGAGTGTGGCAGACTCCACCAACGGGACCCCGACTTCAATTGAGAAAGATACGTGCCGCGATTTCGATCGAGCTTCGCGGCTGGAATGGCTGGAGACAAACCATACCGGCGGGTTCGCCATGGGAACGGCCGCGGGTGTGAATACCCGGCGCTACCATTCGTTGTTGATCGCGTCTCGGAATCCACCGGCGGACCGGTTCTCCATGCTCTCGCGCTTGGAAGAGACCGTCACGGTCGCCGGCGCCTCTTTTGAACTGGCGACAGCGCAATATCCGGGCACTCTGCAGCCGCGCGGTTTTGAGCTTTTGGAGGAATTCCGAGCCGATCCGTATCCTACCTGGCGGTACGCGTTAAACGAGTTTAAAGTGCAGAAGTCAGTCTGCTTGCTGGATGGCGAGCAATCGGTGCTGATTTGCTACCGTTCGTCTCACGCTTGCCAGATGAGAGTGCGCCTGATGCTTTCGGTACGCGATTATCACTCACTCTCTCACCAGAACACCGCGGCGGCCACCAGCGCAGACATTGGAGCGGGCCGTTGCCGTTTTACGCTTTATACCGGTGCACCCACGCTCACAATTCTGCATTCGGCGAACGAGTTCCATGCCGACGTGCAGTGGTATGCGAACAATGAGTATCTGCGAGAGTTGGAACGGGGCCTGGATTTTCGCGAGGATCTATGTTCGCCCGGCTATCTTGAATTCGAATTGGCGGCCAACTCGACGGTTTGGCTGCTGGCGAGTACAGAGGCCACTGCCTGGGAACGGCAACTGGATGCGCCGGCGATTGATGCGCTGCTTCTGGCAGAAACCAAACGTCGGTTGTTTCCCACACCGCAAGCAAGAGCACTTGATCAGTTCCGAATTGTTCGTGAGGGAGGGCGGCCATCGCTGATCGCGGGTTACCCGTGGTTCACGGACTGGAGCCGCGACACGTTGATCAGCCTGCCAGCTTTATCGCGAGCAGGTTTTGCGCCGGGGGACACTAAAGCGATTTTGACGATGCTGCTCGAACAGCGCTCGCAAGGGCTGCTGCCGAATCGTTTTTCGGATCGTGCAGGAGAAGTGGAATACAACACGGTGGACGCTACACTTTGGTTCTTTGTCGCGGCTCATGATTACGTCGAACAAACAAATGACCTGGAGTTTTTGTCTGAAACTTTGTATCCAGCGGCAAACGACATCATCGATTGGCACACGCGCGGTACGGCGTACAACATTAAGACCGATGCCTTTGACTATCTTTTGGCTGCAGGCATTGCCGGCGTCCAGTTGACCTGGATGGATGCGAAGATCGGCGATTATGTTGTCACCCCTCGCATCGGTAAGCCGGTGGAAATCAACGCGCTCTGGTACAACGCGCTGCGGATTACGGCCGCTTGGGCGGCTCAAGTGGGAGATCGCCCGCAATGGCTAAAACTCACGGCCCAAGCGAATCAAACGCGTGATTCCTTTCAAGGGAAGTTTTGGAACGAAAGCCGGAACTGCCTCTACGATGTAGTGACGAACACCGGTAACGATGCGAGCATTCGCCCGAATCAGCTGTTCGCCGTTTCGCTGCCGTTCCCTTTGTTTGAACGGCTGCGCGCTCAGGCCATTGTTAACGTGGTGCAGGATCAACTCATGACACCCTTTGGCCTGCGGACGCTTGCCCCGAGCGACCCGAACTACCGCGGCCGCTTTGAGGGCGACATGACAGCGCGCGATTCGGCTTACCATCAAGGAACCGTTTGGCCCTGGCTGATTGGGCCCTTCATCGGCGCCTATCTCTATGCTTTCGGCACGAATCCGTTCAGCATCGCGTATTGCGAGGGGCTGTTACAGCGCCTGGAGAACCAGTTCAATACTTGTTGCCTCGGTTCGCTCGGCGAGGTTTACGATGGTGACGCGCCGCAGCGACTGGGCGGATGCCCGGCGCAGTTATGGAGCGTGGCGCAATTCATTTTGGCAAGTTCGCTTGTTTCTGGAGATGGCACGCAAACTGCGGCGGCGTCTCGTTCATCCTTTTGAAGTCGTGGCCGCGCGGCTTTTCGGCCGGTTCCGCATCTCGCGGCGCGCCAAAGCGAGCCAGTCCTGCAAAACGGCACTAAGTTCCGGGTTGAGAGCGGCAACCCGGCTGAAATACTCGTCGGCCGTTTCTTCGCTCAATTCATTAAGCGGGCCACCCCACACGGCGCGCCCACCCTTTCTGAGGCGCCCGTACAGTTGTTGCAGCCATTCATCGCTCAGCAGAGCCAGATCATTGCCCGCGATCCCACTTTCGCGCAATGCCTGATGAGCGAACTGGAGCAGCGGAATGGGCAGCGCGGTGAATAGGAGATTGGCGGCAAAATAGAGCGATTTTGTGCCCGGCCGTATTTCGATCATGCGCGCCTCGCCGCGCCCTAACAACCGCTTCGTTTTTCGAACGGCGGCCGGGTCGCCCTCAATGACGAAATAATCGGGCGCAAGCTGTGAAACCCCCACCAAACTCGCGATTTGCGAGCCTTGCCTACGTAGCGGGGTCAGTGTATCGCTGCTCAGCCAGGTCTCACAAACGACAAAGGACATCTGGTTGAAGGGCAAAGGTGAGCGGCAGAGTTCTTGCACCACACGCGGCACTTCAGAATCGGGCAGGCGCAGCAAGACAAGTTGCGCGCACTCCAGCTCGCCATACTCCGTAATCGCATATCCGGCGCGCAAAAAATTGGAAATGCGCCGTGCCACCTGCAAACCGGCCGATTTGATCGGTCCCAGTTCTTCAATCAAGCCACTCAATCGCAAAACCGGAGAGGAGGTGGCACTACCCTCCACTACCAGTCCGACCGGCATTTGCTTCTTCATGCACGACGCTCGCTTTCAATGCCTTCATACGATCTCGATATTGCGCCGCCTTTTCGAAATCAAATGCTTTAGCCGCTTCTTTCATTTTCGATTCCAGCTCTTGAATCAAGGCAGTCTTCTGTTCTGTTGACATTTCCACGCCGGTTTCGGTTTCTTCTTCTAACGGAACCGTAACGTAATCGGCTTCGGCGATGGCCACAAGACTCATATCAATGGGCTTAATGATAGACTGCGGCACGATATCGTTGGCTTCGTTATAAGCTTGCTGAATCGCGCGGCGCCGGCCCGTTTCATTCATGGCCTGCTGCATGCTTCTCGTGATCACATCGGCGTAAAGGATCGCGCGGCCCCGCAAATTGCGCGCGGCGCGCCCCATGGTTTGGATGAGAGATCCGCTCGAACGCAAGAAGCCTTCTTTGTCGGCATCTAAAATAGCCACTAAAGAAACTTCCGGCAGATCCAACCCTTCCCTGAGCAAATTAACGCCAATCAGCGCGTCAAATATGCCTTTGCGGAGGTCGCGCAAGATCTTGATGCGGTCGAGAGTGCTGACTTCGGAATGGAGATAGGCGCACTTCACGCCGACTTCGGAATAATATTCCGCCAAGTCTTCCGCCATGCGTTTGGTAAGCGTGGTCACCAACACGCGCTCATTGAGTTCAGTACGTTCGCGGATTTCGTTCAGCAGATCGTCGACTTGGCCTTTGATCGGCCGCACGTCGATTTCAGGATCGACCAGGCCCGTGGGCCGTATGATTTGTTCTACCACCACGCCGGCTGACTTGGTTAATTCATAAGGCCCAGGGGTGGCAGAAACGTAAATGGCTTGCGAAATGCGATTTTCAAACTCTTCGAACGTCAGCGGGCGATTATCGCGCGCGCTTGGCAAGCGGAACCCATATTCAACCAGCACGTCTTTGCGCGACCGGTCGCCATGATACATGCCTTGCAATTGCGGCACGGTTTGGTGGCTTTCGTCGATAAAGATGAGCGCATCGTTGGGCAGGTAATCGAGCAGCGTGGGCGGCGCCTCGCCGGGCAAGCGGCCCGAAAAGTGACGCGAGTAATTTTCAATTCCGTGACAATAGCCGATTTGCTTGATCATCTCCAGATCGAACATAGTGCGCTGATAAAGGCGCTGCGCCTCGATCAGTTTTCCTTTGCCCTCAAGCTCTTTATGCCACCATTGCAGCTCGTTTTCGATGCTGCGCATGGCCTGTTCGCGCGTAGGAGCGTCCATTACGTAGTGCGTTTTGGGATAGATGGGCAAACGGAGATACGTCTGTTTGACTTGGCCGAGCAGCGGATCGATCTGGCTGAGGGATTCAATTTCATCGCCCCACAGTTCGATGCGGTAGGCGTTGTCGTCATAAGTGGTAAACAATTCGACTACATCGCCACGTACCCGAAACGTACCGCGCCTGAAATCATGATCGTTACGCTCATACAGAATCTCTACCAAGCGCTGCAGCAGCTCTTTTCGGGTAATTTTTTGACCCTTTTCGAGCATCAGCAACATGCCGTAGTAAGCTTCCGGCGACCCCAGGCCGTAAATGCAACTCACGCTCGCGACAATCACGCAATCGCGCCGTTCAAAAAGCGAGCGCGTGGCCGACAGGCGAAGCTTGTCGAGTTCGTCGTTGATGGTAGCTTCTTTTTCGATATAAATGTCGCCGGAGGGGATGTAGGCTTCGGGCTGGTAGTAATCGTAATAGCTGACGAAATATTCAACCGCGTTTTGCGGGAAAAAGGTTTTGAATTCGTGGTACAACTGCGCCGCAAGCGTTTTGTTGTGCGCCAGGACCAGCGAGGGCCGCGAACACGCTTCGATAATTTTTGCGACCGTGAAAGTTTTGCCCGATCCGGTAACGCCTAACAGGGTTTGATGCTGTTCGCCTTCAAACAGACCGCGCGTTAATTGCTCGATCGCAGAAGCTTGATCGCCGCGCGGTTGATAATCGATTCCGAGTTTGAAAGACACGCCCTCAGTATAGAGCCAAAGTTCGAAGCAGCGGAAGATACAGGCTCAACCGGGGATAGCTAGTTCGTCGATGCGTTCCTGCTCGGCGTTGAACTCGCAGCCAATCAGGGAAATACAGGCAACCAGATAGAGCCAGATGAGCAACACGATGACTGCGACCGCACTACCGTAGAACAGCTTGTAGTTGGCAAGGTGGTTCACGTACCAGGCAAAGCCCGCCGTCGTGATCAACCACAACACCGTAGCAACCAGCGCTCCCGGCCACACGCGCAAGAAACGCGAGCGCTGTTTCTTCTGTACCTTCATTGTCTCTGGACGGTGGTTCGGGCCGAAATAGTACAGCAAGCCTGTCACAAATATGACGGCGAGAAATGCCACCATAAGACGGCCGAACCTCCACAGCCATTCGAGCGGCGCGTTGAGATCTGAGAAGCCCGCCCAGCGAATCGCAACAACTTCGATGCTATTGCCGAAGATGATCAAACTGGAGGCGCCCACGGCGGGAATAGCGGCGATCAAAAGCAGGAAAATGGCCATGGCTCGCTGCTTCACAAAAGGGCGGCCGGAGGGAATGCGATAGGCAGCCTGAAAACCTTCCATCAAGCTGCACATAGCTCCGGAACCGGCCCATATGGCGCCAAGGACGGCGAGTACGGGCAACGAGATGCCACGATGCGATTGCTCCCGCAGGCGGGAGAGAACCAAGTCTTCGGTCCCGGGCGGCAAAATGTCCTGCACAAATCGCTCAATCACATGCACCACCGATTGCGCGTTCGCTTGGATGAGAATGGCCGTCAAAATCGTCAGGATCGGAAAAAGGGAGAGCAGGCCGGAGTAGGCGGCGCCTTTTGCAATTCCGAAACAATTGTCCTCGTAAGCGGCAATGAAAGCCCGACGCAAGAGCCACCAATTGCGCGCCAGAAATCCCGGCTCGATAATGATGCTCTCGATCATCGGTTCGACAGCCGTTTTTTGCTGAGCCGTTTTTACGCCATTGGGCATGCGGGGGTTTGTCTACTCATGATGATATCGGAAACCGCTCCCTGTGATACCCTATGGCAACTACTTGGAGGTTTTCATCCGTGGGAACAGGTGTTGTGGAACAGTTGAGCCCCGAACAATTCTGTACCGAGTGTGGACGGTCGTATCCCGTCACGGACTTGGCGCGATTTGGCGATGCCAGCGTTTGCATCGAGTGCAAGCCGGCTTACGTGCAGCGGTTGCGGGAAGGAACCGGCCCCGGCTTGGGCATGGTCACCTATGGCGGATTTTGGCGGCGAGCCGGAGCTGAGGTTGTGGACGGCTTTGTTTTCCTTTACATGATCTCGCCGCTGCTTGTTGCTGCTTCCATACCCCTGTTTCTGAGCTTCCTTCAGTCGAGCCTCGATCCTAAGGAAAGGCGGCCGGCTGGTTTTATGCTCGCCAGTTTACTGCTCTTCCTGGTCTTATTGATCATTGGGCCCATCCTTTACAGCGTTTACTTCACAAAGAACGGCGGCTCCACTCCCGGCAAGATGATGTTTGGCCTCAAAGTCGTGACTGCGTCGGGTAGAGCCATCGAAACGGGACGATGCGTCGGGCGGTTCTTCGCGCGGGCACTGAGCGCGATTCCGCTCTACATCGGTTTCATCATCGCCGGTTTTGATAACGAGAAGCGCACACTGCATGACCGAATCTGCGAAACGAGAGTGATTCGCATTGATCCGCCAGTGATGGGACGGCGCATGGTGGCGTATCTGCTCGACTCGCTGGTTATGGCAATCGTCGGTTACATCGTTCTGATTGGCTGGAATCTGTATAGAGGCCAATGGGTAGTCATCCCACCTCCTAACGCTCCACTGGCAGCGATTCAACAAAGTTTGACGCAGAGCTTGATTCCTAGTGCGATCGCGTTTCCGTTGCAACTTTTTTACAGCGTCTATTTCACTTGGAAAAAGAGCGCCACGCCGGGCAAGATGGCACTCGGTTTGAAAGTGGTTACGGCCGGAGGCGGCAACATTGGTTTTGGTCGCGCGCTCGCTCGCTATCTTTCCACCGTGTTCCTTGGCACTCTCACTCTTGGCATCGGCTTAACCATCGCATTCTTCACCCAAGAGAACCGGGCACTCGAAGATTTGATTTGCGCCACCCGCGTGGTGCGTGCAGAGAATTAGTATCTCCCCAACGGCAACTGCGGGTAATGTAAATCCCTTTTGAGCCATGCTAACCTTAGGCAAAAAACCGGAGGCAGGCTTATGGGTAGCGGCGCCTTGGAAGCGGTTGGTTCACAACAATTTTGCACGGAGTGCGGGCGGCCTTATCAGGCCGAAGATCTCGTGCGCTTCGGCGCAGCCACCGTTTGCGCTGAGTGCAAACCTGCCTATATTCAGCGTTTGCGCGAGGGTGTGGCTACTCGACAAACGCCGCGCTACGCAGGCTTCTGGCGTCGTTTTCTCGCCGTGCTGTTGGACGGCTTTATCCAATCTATTGTGGTTCTCCCATTGCGCTATGGAATGTGGATCTTGGCTGGCTCGCCGGTCTTGCCGTTTCGCACCATGCCGTTTGGAATGGCTTGGATGGGGTTTTGGAGTTGGGGCACGGTAATGGCCTACGCACTCGAAATTGCTTATTCGGTCTACTTCGTCAGCCAGCGCGGGGCAACGCCCGGAAAGATGATTGTGGGGGCGAAGATAGTGACCGCACACGGCGGCGCCGTAAGTGTGGGCCGGGCCTTTGCCCGTTATTTCGCCCTCTACTTGGGCTGGATCACCTTCGGGATCGGCTTCATCATGGCCGCCTTCGACGATCAAAAACGCGCTTTGCACGATCATATTTGCAATACTCGGGTAGTCCTCGAATAGGCCGCCCGTGCTTATTTTTTGTCCCAGATGTAACGGCACTTTACCGGAGCGCTTCCTGAACCAACCTCGCAACGAAGGCGTCTGCCCGACCTGTATCACGCGCCTTTCGATTAGCGTCTTTCCGGCGCTCTACCGGCCCACTGCAAAAATCGATCCGCAAAGCTTGTTGACCGTCGAAGGTGAAGCTACCTGTTTCGAACACGCATCGAAGCGCGCGGTGGCGGTGTGCCACAAGTGTGGGCGTTTTCTTTGCGCTTTATGTGAAGTGCAGGTGGCAGGCGAGATTTGGTGCCCCAGTTGTCTGCTACCCGGAGCGAATAGCGCCCCGGTGCAAGCACTGGAACAGCGGCGGACGCTTTACGATTCCGTTGCCTTGGCGCTGGCAACACTGCCAGCGCTGTTAGTCTATCCGCCTATTGTGACTGCGCCCATCAGTATCTATTTGTCGATTCGTTATTGGAAGAAACCCTCAAGCATTGTGCCGCGCGGCAAATGGCGCTTTGTGGCGGCGTTACTCTTTGCGCTTCTAGAATTGTGCCTTTTTGCGTTGGGCGTCTGGAGCATCATCATGGTGCAACGAAGATCGTCGGTAGTGAGTCCGAAATGACCAGCGAATTTCCTTACGTCCGGCTGCCGGGTTCCTACCGCGGTTTTTTCCGCAAGGCGACCCTCTGGGAAGGTCTGGACCACGTTCTCTCCATTAGCGGCACTCGCTTTCATGAGGAATACCGTCGCTTCTACTATCGGGATATTCAAGCGATCTTCCTCGAAAAACGCCCGCGCGCTGGAAGCTGGGTGTGGTCGATCATTTTGGCGGCATTGTTGATTCTGACTGTTATCGCGGCGGCTCAAAATGACGCGCCTTATTATTGGGCGGCAGTCATCCTGCTCTTGTTGATTTTCGCGATTCGCTTGGAAATCTCGCTGCGCCGCAGTTGCCGCTGCACCATTCAAACCGCAGTGAGCCGGGAAGTGCTGCCTGCCTTGATCAGGCTGAAGCCCAGCCAAGCTACCATTGCGCGCTTGGAAATGCGGATTGCCGCCGAGCAAGGTGAGTTACCCCTCGACATGGAAGGCTCCGAAGAGAGCGTCGCGGCAGCCGTTCTTCCGCCTGATTCCGGAGGCAAGCCCGCTTCGCAAGTCTTGGCAGAGGCGGCGGAGCGAGAGAGCCGCCAGACGGCGGTACGCGGTGTGAACTTTGCTATTGCCGCGTTCTTCGTGTTGTTGTTCAACTCAATCTTTACGTTTTGGGTCGCCCCTGGGCTTGCGTATAATTCCTTCTTTCAGCGCACAAGTTCGTGGGTTGGTTATTCTTTGATCGCTCTGGGCGTGGTTCCGGCACTCTACGCGCTGCAATATTTCGCCCGCCTGCGCTCCATTAAAGCGCTGCGCGCTGTTTTGATCAGCTTGATTGTCTTTGCCGGACTGCGCGTTCTGATGAGTTTGTTTGCAGCGCCCATCACCACCGGAATCATACGCAGCGGCGACCCGACCCTAGCCGCGTCCTTCCAGCGCTATTACGTCAACACCAACGGAGCGCTGCAATTCGGTTTCGCCGCCGCGGGATTGATTTTGATCTTTGCAAAATGGGAAGCGTACCGGCGAGGTGATGTATCGAACAACTAAGCCGGCAGCGTTGTTATTTGCATGCGCAGCGGGAGGCGGTGTGCCGCTGCCCCCGCTGTCGCCATTATTATTGCCGCGAATGCGTCACCGAACATGCCGGGCAGTTCGTTTGCTCTTCGTGCTTGCGGGTGCTCGCGGAAGTTCCTAAATCGGGAACGGCACGCTGGCGCATCTGGCGCTGGCTGTTGACGCCGTTTCTCTGCGCGCTCTCTGGCGTGATAGCTTGGCTCTACTTTTACGCGATTGGCCAATTCATCATGGCGCGCTTTGCGGGCCAATAACATGGGCGTCAATCCGATCCGTCAACTGGAAGAAGCTATCTCGCTCCTGCGGCAACAGAGTCTTCGCGCCTGGTCGTTCTATCTGCTCGGCGTCGTTCCCTTTCTTTTGACCTTGCTCAAATTTGTGCAAGATATGGCGGCGGAGTACCTGGCAGGACGCTGCGCTTTCGAAGCCGCTCTCTGCGCGCTCGCGTTCTTCTGGGCGTCTGCATGGAAAGCGAAATTCGGCAGCATGCTCTTAATCTCCATGAACGGGATCGCCGTGGCATCGCCGCGCGTGAGTTTTGTTCGCACGCTTTATCGTCAGTCGGTTTTGCAAACTGCGAAACTGCTTGCCTGGCCGCTCGCTCTGATTGCCGTGATTCCGTTTGCCTGGACCTCCAGTTTCTTTCGCAATGCCACAATTGAAGCCGGATTGCCTGAGAATACTTTGGGATTAGTAATCGCGAAATCCGCCAAGCGCGCGAATGTGAATGCTCGCGGCCAGTGGGTCGGCCTGGCAGTCTTGATACTCGTCTCGCTGCTCGTGTTTCTTAATGTCTATATGCTGGCGGCTCTGCTTCCTTTTCTCATAAGGATGTTCAGCGGCGTAGAGACTGAATTTACCCGTTCCATTGGACGATTGTTTACGTTCAACGTGTGCTGCGCCGTTCTCGCGTTGACTTTGTTTTTTCTCGATCCGCTTTTTCTTGCCTATTCAGTTATCCGCTGCTTTTATGCTGAAGCGCGTTCCGACGGGCGCGATCTTCTGGCCCGCCTTGCTAAGACGGCAGCGGCGGTTTTGATTTGTTTGCTTTTCGTTCCGGAGCGGACTTATGCCGCTCAAACACCTCCGGCCGCTTCGATTTCGCAACAAGATCTTTCCAAGTCCTTGGCTCAGGCCGTCAAGAGCGATGACTATTATTGGGTGCGCGTTAAGCCCCACCCAGAGAACGACGAAAATAGCTTTTTCGCGCGCTTGAACCGAGATGTCGAACAGGCCTTTAAAAAAGTCGGCTCCTGGCTCAACGACTTTATCCATTGGCTGCGACATCTGGGCGATCAAGCACGGCCGCATTCGGGCATCTCTCTTAACGGGCCCGCGACCATCGGTGACGTTCGCTGGCTGTTGTACTCGCTCGCCGGAATCGTAGTGATTGCCCTACTCGTCTTTCTCTGGAAAGCGCGCAATTCGGGGTCCGACTCACCGCTCGCATCGTCTCCGCCAACTGGCAATCCAGATCTCAACAAGGAAAACATCCTCGCTTCCGATCTGCCGGAAGAAGAGTGGCTGCGGATCGCGCGTGAACTTCTCCAACAAGGTGATTTGCGTTTGGCCGTCCGCGCATTATATTTGTCAAACCTGGCTTATCTGGGAGCCCAGCGCTTCATTCAGATCGCACGCTCAAAATCGAACTCAATCTACGAACGCGAAGTGCGCCAGCGCCCGCTGGGCAGTACGCTCGCGCCGCCGTTTTGCCATGCGAACCGGAATTTCGAGCGCGTCTGGTATGGCTTTGACACCGTGACGCCTGAATTTATCGAGACCTTTGAACAGGACGTGGAGGCGATCCGGCAGCATGCCCAATCGTAAGTGGCCGTTCGTTCTCCTCGCTCTGTGCCTCGTCATAACTCTTGTTGGCGGCCTCTTCTATTTCGCCGGCATTGTGAAGCCCGATTCTTATCCGGCGATGTCGTCGCTCAACACGGGCCCAGACGGCGCGAAACTTCTATTCGACACATTGCACTCCATCCCCTCGCTGCAAGTGAAGCGCAATTTTCAGCCATTCACCCGGTGGCGACCGACTCGCTCAACCATTCTTCTACTTTCCACGAATCCGCTCATGCTGAATAATGCTGAAAGCGATGACTTGGTGGAATTGGAGCACTTAGCGCAAGCCCATAATCGAGTTGTGCTTTGCCTTACAAAAGAGGCTGAACTCGAAAAACCCGATCCCAAGAAGCCGTTGCCTCTCAAAACGCGCTGGGGTCTGCAAATCCTCTCTATTCGAGACAATGACAAGAAAGACGCCGCTTCACATGTAGTTCTGGATCACGATTCTTCCTGGCACGTCGTGGCAGGCCTTTCCGGCGCATTTGAGAAGCGTTTGCCGAGCGGCGGCTTCATCGTGGTTTCGCTGAACAGCGACAATCTCTCAAACGAGCGCCTCGCCAAAGAGGCCAGTGCGCTGATTGAAGTGCCGCCCTTGATCGGCCAGAACTCGGCCATTATCTTTGACGAAGTGCACTTGGGGATTGAGGATTCCGGCAGCATCGCGGCTCTGGCGGTTCACTTCAAGCTGCAGGGGCTGATCGTCGGTCTGCTCCTGCTTTTAGCTCTCTTCATTTGGAACCAGTCGGTGAGCTTTCCGCCTCCGTCGGAAGCCGTCCGGAAACAAGATACGCAAGTAACTGGGGTAGATGCGCGCGCCACATTCGCGGGCTTGATTGCCCGCCACTTGAGTCCTCAGTCTTTGATGGAAAGCTGCGTAGCCGAGTGGAATCGCATGAAGCCGGAACAGCGCATACAGTCAGGAATTCCGGCGAAGGTTGATCCCGTCACCACCTACCGCGAACTACAGGAGAACGTACCTAAGAAACGCAATCGCATATGACCACAGGCTTAGATCAATTTCAATTTTTAATGGAACGCGTGCGCGCCGAAGTCGGCAAGGTCATCATTGGCCAGCACGCGGCCGTGGAGCAAGCGCTGATCGTCATTCTTGCCCGTCAGCATGCGCTGATTGAAGGCGTTCCCGGCATCGCCAAAACTCTACTCGTTAGAACTCTAGCCCACGTTCTGGGCTGCCCCGCTGGCCGCATTCAATTCACGCCAGATCTCATGCCCGCCGATATCACCGGGACAAACGTATTCAATCTGCAGCGCAACGAATTTACTCTAGTGCGCGGACCAATCTTCACCACCTTTCTGCTCGCCGATGAGATCAACCGCGCTCCCGCGAAAACACAGTCGGCGCTGCTGCAAGCCATGCAGGAACGCACGGTGAGCATCGACCGCGAAACACTGGCACTCTCCCCCGATTTCGCCGTTTTCGCTACCCAAAACCCGATTGAATTCGAAGGCACCTACGCGCTGCCGGAGGCGCAAAAAGACCGCTTCATGATGAAGATTTCCATGACATGGCCTTCGCGCGATGAAGAAGTCTCGCTAGCCGACCGCACTCTTGCCGGCACAGCACCGGAAGCTCAACTGGAGCAGGGCGTTGTGCAGCCGGTCCTGAATGGCGAGATCGATACGCTGCGCTCCGCTCTAGTATCGGTTTCAGCCCGCAACGAGATGACTCAATACATTGTCGATATCGTGCGTGCAACGCGCGCGCACGACGGCGTGCTGCTGGGCGCCGGCCCGCGCGGCACACAAGGCCTTTTGTTGGCCAGTCGTGCCAAAGCCGCCTTAGAAGGTCGCGATTTCATAACGCCCGACGACGTGCGCACCATGGCTTGGCCGGTGCTCGAACATCGTTTAATCTTGCGGCCCGAATCGGAAGTGGAGGGCGTGCGCCCGTCGGAAGTCATTGATCAAATTTTCAACGAAGTGCCTGTACCCCGCTAAATGATTTCTCCCACGCCATGGCTCATGCTTCTTAGCGCAGTGTTACTTGTGCCGGCGTGCGCCCTCTTCACCCTCGCTCCGCAGTATGCGCCGGTATGCCTCGGCATCATCGCGCTATTCGTTCTCTTCGCCACACTCGATGCCATCTTCGGATTTCGGCGACTCGCGCACACAACCCTCAGTGCCACGCCATCTCTAAAATGGTTTAAATCCCGCCCAGCCACTTTCGTCGTCACCGCAGCCGGCCTTCCCACTTCCGCCGTTTCTGCCACCCTCGACCTTCCCCAGGGACTCACACTCTCCACCAAGGTCGCCTCACTCGCGCCCACTGCCGAATTCGCCTGTCTCCCAAACGAACGCGGCCGCTATTCAGTCACTCAGTGCCATCTCCGAACCTCATCCCCCATCGGACTCTGGCACATCCGCACCGCCAAAGCCTTGAACACGGAGATCCGAGTCTTCCCCGATCTCGAACAAGAGCCCGGCGGCAAACTTCTGCTGCGGCGAAAAATGGGGGGCCTGCAAACACAACGAACCATCGGCCGCGGCCGCGAGTTCGAGCGCCTCCGCGAGTACGCCCCCGGCGATAGCTACGACGAAATCGCCTGGAAAGCCAGCGCCCGCCGCGGCCGCCCCATCGTCCGCGTCTTCCAGGTGGAACGCACGCAAGATGTTTACGCAATCGTCGATTCCTCCCGCCTGGCAGCCCGCGGCCAGGCCCTCGAACAATTCATCAGTGCCGCGCTCATGCTTGCCCTGGCGGCCGAAAACAACAACGATAACTTCGGCTTAGTCACCTTCAGTGACCGCATTCATCATTTCGTCTCACCCGGGCGCGGCAAATCGCATTTTGCCCGTTGCCGCGATTCGATTTACGATTTGAAAGCCTGCCCGGCTTCGCCCGATTTCGCAGAACTTTTTTCATTTCTCCAGTTGCGCGTTCGCCGCCGCTCCCTGTTGCTGTTCCTTACCGATCTCGCCGATCCAATGCTTGCCGAAGCCTTCCTCAAAGACATTCATCTGCTCTCGAGACGTCATGTGGTGCTCGTCAACCGGCTCTCCGATCCCGACGTCCGGCCTCTCTTCACAGGCCCCCTGCCTGAGAGTCAGGATCAAATCAGCGCGCGCCTGGCGGGACACATGCAGTGGGTCACTCTCAAAGATCTCGAACAAAATCTCGGCCATTTGGGCGTTCACACCGCTCGTCTCACCCCTGGTTCCGTCGGTCTGGAACTCGTGCGGCAATACGCCGAGGTGAAAAGGAGGCAAGCCTTGTGATTCTGGATCTACCACGCTTCCTCCAAACCGAGCGCCCTTATTGGGAGGAACTGAATAAACTTCTCGATAAGATCGACGACGATCGCTACGCCCGCCTCACACTTACGGAGGTGAGCCGGCTCGAGTATCTGTACCAACGCGCCGCCTCCGCACTCGCCCGTCTCTCCACTTTCTCCGCCGAGCCCAACACCACCCAGTTCCTGGAAGCTCTGGTCGCGCGCGCCTATGCCGAGTGCCATCCGAACCGCTCCGCTACCGATCGTTTCCGCCCCATCCGGTGGTTCTTCCAAACCTTCCCGCGCACATTTCGAAAACACGCGCGCGCCTTCGCGCTCTCCGTATTTCTGACCTTCGTCGGTACTGCCTTCGGCTGGGGCGTCATCGCTGCCGATAGCAACGCCAAAAGCATCATCATGCCGGAAGCGTTCTCCCATCTTCTGGGTTCACCCGCCGAGCGCGTCAAACGAGAGGAAACCGCCAAAACCGACCGTTTGAGCGGCCACAAGGAAAGCTTCTCCGCGCAATTGATGACCAACAACATCCGCGTCTCCGTTCTCACCCTGGCCCTGGGAGTCACTTGGGGCGTCGGCACGTTTGTAATGTTGTTCTACAACGGCGTCATCCTGGGCGCAGTCGCGGTGGATTACGTTTACGCCGGCCAAACGCAATTCCTGCTCGGCTGGCTGCTGCCCCACGGTGTGATTGAAATTCCCGCCATCTTAGTCGCCGGCCAAGCCGGCTTCGTTCTTGCCTCCGCTTTAATTGGTTGGGGCGAATCATCCACCCGCCGCGCCCGTCTGCGCAGCGTTCTGCCCGACGTGCTCACACTCGCAGGTGGTTTTGGCGTCATGTTAGTGTGGGCTGGCATAGTGGAAGCGTTCATCTCCCAATATCACTATCCGGTGCTTCCCTACTCATGGAAAATCGCGTTCGGCTTAGTAGAACTGGCGGCCCTCACTTTGTTCTGGACGCGCGCCGGGAGATCGGAATGACAGCCGCATCTCCCACCGCTGCCGTTGTAATTGAAACGCCGGAAGGCGTTCGTTTCGCATTGCCGCTCGCGGGTGTAATCGCCCGCTTCCTCGCGCTGGTTATTGACACGCTCGCGATCATCGCCATCGGCAGCGCTGTCGACAAGATCGCTACCTTAATCGGCGCCTTCAGTTTCGATAGCATGGCCGCCTTCAGTGTCTTGGCGTATTTCGTGATCACCATCGGCTATGGAATCTTCTTCGAATGGGTCTGGCACGGCCAAACTCCCGGCAAACGCGTGCTGTCTCTACGCGTCATGGACGCCAACGGTTTGAAACTCCAGGTGTCGCAAATTGCCGTGCGCAACCTCTTGCGTGCGCTTGATTCCTTGCCGGCTCTCTATCTAGTCGGCGGCGTAGCGGCTCTGGTAAGCCGCCGGCATCAGCGTTTGGGAGATATGGTGGCCAATACCATCGTCATCGAACAGCGGCGTCTCGCCATCCCCGATCTCTTACGCCTTAATCTCGACGATAAATTCAACTCACTCACTTCCATCCCGCACTTGGCCGCACGCCTTCGCCAGCAAATCCCGCCAGATCTCGTTGAAGTGTCTTATCAAGCCCTCCTGCGGCGCAACGAACTCTCGCCGGCCGTCAAACTCGAGATCTTCCGCCAGTTAGCCGATCGTTTTCGAGCCCTCGTGAAGTTCCCCGACGAGATCACCGCCGCCCTTACCGACGAGCGTTACGTTCGCAACGCGCTCCAAATCGCTATCACCTCCGGTGCCACTCGCGCCGGACACTCCACCCGCCAAATCGCCTCGTAGTTTTAACAGAGCGCTGTGATAAACCTTTAGGTGTGTTCAGAATTCACAGCTCCGTTTCGCTGATCGCCCTTTGCGCGCTAGCCCTGTGCGCCCAACAACCCCGCCCCCTTTCGGACAAAGAAGTTGAAAAACGCGTTGACTCCCTGCTGAAGCAGATGACGCTCGACGAAAAAATCGGGCAGCTCAATCAACTCTTCGTCTTTCCCCAAACGCCCCCAGGCATGCCGCCTCTGAAAGAAGAAGACATCGCGCGCGGCGATTACGGCTCCTTCCTCTTTGTCACCGACCCTGTGGAAATCAACCGCCTGCAACACATCGCGGTTGATAAGTCCCGGCTTCATATCCCCATCCTCTTCGGCCTTGACGTAATTCATGGTTTCAAAACGGTTTTCCCCATTCCGCTTGCCATGGCCGCTTCATTTGATCCCGCCACCGTCGAACGCGCACAAGCCGTTGCGGCGCGCGAAGCCAGCGCAGCCGGCATCCGTTGGACCTTCGCGCCTATGGTGGATATCGCGCGCGACCCTCGCTGGGGCCGCATCATGGAAGGCGCCGGCGAAGACCCATATCTCGGTGCAGCCGTCGCACGCGCCCAGGTAAAGGGCTTTCAAGGCTCCTATCTAGGTGAACCGGCTCACATACTAACTTCTGTGAAACACTTCGCCGGTTACGGCGCTGCCGATGGGGGTCGCGATTATGATTCTTCCTACATCTCCGACGAGCAGTTATGGAACGTCTATTTCCCACCCTTCCACGCCGCCGCCGAAGCCGGCGCTGCCACCTTCATGAGCGCCTACATGGATTTGAACGGTGTCCCAGCCACCGGCAATCGCTTCCTTCTCGAAGACGTCCTCCGCAAAACTTGGGGCTTTAAAGGCTTTGTAGTGAGTGACGCGTTCGCCATTCGCGATCTCGTCACACACGGCTTCGCTTCCGGTCCAGCCGACGCCGCCTACCGCGCCTTCACCGCCGGCGTGAACATGGACATGGGCAGCCGTACTTACGCCGATAACCTCGCCAAGTTAGTCAAAGAAGGCCGCATAACCGAATCGGAGGTCACGGAAATGGCTCGCCCTATCTTGGCCGCAAAAGTGCGCTTAGGACTCTTTGAGAATCCCTACATAGACGTAGCCTCCGCCCCAAGCATCTTCAACGCGCCCGCACATAAAGAAGAAGCCCGCCGCGCAGCCGAACGTTCCGCCGTTCTCCTCCGTAACGAAGGCTCCCTGCTGCCGTTAGCTCGCGACAAATACTCTTCCATCGCCGTCATCGGCCCCATGGCGGATTCAGCCATCGATATTCGCGGCTCTTGGACCGTGGCCGACGATCCTTCGCAAGCCGTCAGCATTCTGCGCGGCCTGCGTGAAAAACTCGGCGCAAACGTGCATTTGGAAACCGCCATAGGCTGCCAAATTCAGCGCGTCTATCCATCTTTCTTTGACGCCATCACTGGCATCAAGCATCCAGCCCCGCTCACTGAGGAACAGAGCACAACCGAGATTCAAAAAGCAGTCGACCTCGCCTCCCGCTCCGATCTCGCCATCATGGTCTTAGGTGAAACGCAGGATATGAGCGGTGAAGCCGCCTCGCGCACTTCGCTCGATCTCCCCGGCCGGCAACGGGAACTGCTCCAGAAAGTAGTGGCTACCGGCAAGCCAGTCGTATTGGTCTTACTCAACGGACGCCCCCTCAGCATTCCGTGGGCCGCTGAACATGTCCCCGCCATTCTCGAAGCTTGGTACCCCGGAGCCGAAGGCGGGCACGCTGTTGCAAACCTCCTGTTCGGCGATGCCACTCCTGGCGGAAAACTTCCCGTCACCTTCCCACGCACCGTCGGACAAGTTCCCATCTATTACGCTCACACCCTGACGCATCAGCCCGAAAATGCGCCCGGTTTCACTTCGCGCTATTGGGACGAGAAAACCTCTCCGCTCTATCCCTTCGGCTATGGGCTGAGCTATACCACTTTTGACGTCTCGAATCTCAAAGTCAAGAATCAGACTGTTTCCGCTGACGTAAAGAACACCGGCACTCGCACCGGCGACGAAGTCGTTCAGCTCTATATTCATCAACGGGCCGGCCGCGCCTCGCGCCCTGTTCGGCTGCTCAAAGGTTTCGAGCGCGTCACTCTCGCCGCCGGCGAAACGAAAACCGTGCATTTCACCTTGACCGACGACGATCTCAGCTACTGGAGCGCCGCCGATCGTAAATTCGTCCGCGACCCGGGCGATTTCGATATCTGGGTCGGCAGCGATTCCAGCGCTCAGTTGCACGGCGTATTGAGTGCGAAATAGCTCGCATCCGGCGAGTCCCAACCCGCTAAAACCGCATCTAACGCCTTGATGGGCTTTTAGGTCTGTTACCTTGAAAGACTGTCTATAGTCTTAATACTGCATGGCGACCACCGAAGCGGCAATAGCACCACCTGAAACGTGGAAACCTCAATTTAATCCTTGGTTGATCGCCGTTGTAGTGGCCATGGCCGCGTTTATGGAGGTGCTCGATACCAGCATCGCCAACGTTGCTCTGCCTCACATGGCTGGCGATTTGGGCGCTAGCAACGACGAAAGCACTTGGGTGCTTACGTCTTACTTGGTCTCAAACGCCATCGTTCTTCCCATCAGTGGTTGGCTCGCGGTTCGCCTCGGCCGCAAGCGTTTCTTTCTGCTTTGTATCTCGATCTTCACGCTGAGTTCGCTTCTCTGCGGCGCAGCGCCCACCCTCGCTACACTCATTCTGTTTCGCGTCATGCAAGGCGCCGGCGGCGGCGGTCTTCAGCCCATGGCGCAGGCCATTCTCGCCGATGTCTTCCCGCCACAGCAACGCGGTTTGGCTTTCGCCTTATACGGCATCACCGCGGTCATGGCGCCGGCCATCGGCCCCACACTCGGCGGCTGGATTACCGACAATTACTCCTGGCGCTGGATTTTTTACATCAATCTTCCGGTCGGAATCGCAACGCTCTTCTTGGTTTTCCGTTTGGTGGAAGACCCGCCTTATATGAAGGAGTTGAAACGCAAGCTTCTCAGCGTCGATATTATCGGCGTCTGTTTGCTGACTCTCGGCATTGGCGCCCTCCAGGTGTTGCTCGATAAAGGCCAGGAAGACGATTGGTTCGGTTCGAACTTCATCGCCACTCTCGCCATTGTCTCCGCGCTTTCACTCACCGTTCTCGTCTTTTGGGAGTTGCGCCAAAAAGCCCCCATCATTGACGTGAGGATGTTCAAAGTCCTCAACTTCGCCACCTCCAGCCTGATGATGTTTTCTCTTGGCATATTGCTGTTCAGCAGCCTCGTTATGATGCCGCAGTTCCTGCAGACGCTGATGGGTTACACTGCCGAGAGCGCAGGTTTGGTGCTCTCTGGCGCGAGCATCATCATCCTGTTCCAGATGCCGATCGTCGGCCAGCTCACCACCCGTTTCCCCACCAAATACATCATGGCTTTCGGATGGGGCTGCCTCGCCCTGGGAATGTTCTATTCAACCGCCCAGATTGACCTGCTGATCAGTTTCAAATCCGCCGCCTGGTTGCGTGTGGCTCAGGCGTTTGGTCTCGGCTTTTTGTTCGTCCCCATTTCGCTTTCGGCCTATAATGGCATTCCGCCGGAAAAGGGAAATAGCGTCTCAGGCTTGATCAACTTCATGCGCAACATCGGCAGCAGCGTCGGCACTTCGCTTGTCACCACGCTGCTTGCCCGCCGCGCCCAGTTCCACCAATCCGTTCTCGCTACCCACATCTCGAACGATAACTCAACATTCCGCAGCCAGCTCAACGGGCTCAGCAGTCAGCTGTTCCACGCCGGATCAACCCCACCCGACGCTGTGGCAGCCGCCCAGGCTCGCATATATCAAAGCGTCCAGATTCAAGCACAAACGCTGGCCTATATCGATACCTATAAAATCTTGGCCATCGCCGCCACTATCATGTTTGTGTTAGCCTTTTTTGTGAAAACGAACAATCCGCGCGCCGGCGGTAAGCAGATGATCGTCGAATAGTCCGCGCGCCGTACCGGACGAAGCAAACAACATGATCAACGTACTCACCATCGAACGCGAATACGGCAGCGGCGGCAACCTGATCGCCGCCCAACTCTCTGAAAAGCTAGGCTGGAAACTTTGGGATCAATCCCTCACTTCCGAAATCGCCCGCAAGCTCGAGTGCCCGCAGCGCCACGTCGCCAGTCATGAGGAGCGCAAAGATCCACTTTATTACCGCCTCTTCAAATCCTTTCTGCGCGGCAGCTTCGAAGGCAGCTTGAACGCTCCCAATCTAAAGCTTGCCGACGCCGAGGGCATTCGCACTGCCACGGAAAAGATCGTTCGCAACGTGGCACAAGATGGGAACTGCGTGATCGTCGGCCGTGGCTCTGCCTATTACCTTCACACCGCACCCAACGCCTTCCACGTCTTTGTTTACGCGCCTCTTGAAGAAAAGGTCCGTCGTTTGAAGGAACAAGGCGAAAGCGAGCAAGACGCTCTCCGCCATGCACAAGGCGTCGATGCCGATCGCGCCGCCTTCATAAAACAGTATTTCGGGGTCGAGTGGCCGCCGCGCCCGTATTTCCACCTCATGATCAATTCCACCGTGGGAGAGGATGCCGCTGTCGAAACCATCCTCAACGCGATGAATATCCTGCAAACGAAATAGCGGCACTCGTCACATCGCTCTCTTTAGGTAGAGCACCGATTGCTGCTTGCACCTAAGTTGCTGGAATCTGCAAGAAGTACACCAGTTTCCTCGTTTCTCTCCGGTCGATAATCGAGTGGTATATTGCTTTATATGCCTCGCCGCGAATCCCCGCTCCAGAGCGAAATGCTCCAGGGCACTCTCGATATGTTGGTGCTGCGCACCCTCGTCATGGGTGCCGCGCATGGCCACACAATTGCCCATCTGATTGAACACAACTCCGAAGACGTACTGCAAATCGAGCACGGTTCCCTCTACCCCGCGCTGCATCGCCTCGAAGATCGTGGTTGGATCGCGTCGTTCTGGGGCACTTCGGAAAACAACCGCAAGGCCCGCTACTACCGCCTTACGCCGGCTGGCCGCAAACAGTTGAATGCCCAAACCGCTCGCTGGGATCAGATCGTCCATGCCATCGGCCGCATTCTCAAGCCAGTCAAGGAGCCAGGGCAGTGAGTCTCAAACGCTTTCTCCATCGCTCCCAGTGGGACCAAGAACGGCAGCGCGAAATCGAAGCCTATCTCGATATCGAAGCCGACGAAAACGTCGCGCGCGGCATGTCTTACGAAGATGCGCGTGCCGCGGCACAGAGAAAGCTGGGGAACACCACTCTCGTCCGCGAAAGGATTTATGAAATGAATACGCTCGAATCTCTCGATACTGCTCTGCGCGACGTGAGATTCTGCCTCCGGCGGCTGCGCGACCAGCCTTCCTTCACGATCGCCGCGCTCCTTACATTGGCCGTAGGCATCGGGGCCAACACAGCAGTGTTCAGCGTTGTCAATAGTGTTCTCATCAAGCCCCTTCCCTACACACATCCCGAACAACTCGTTTCCATCCATCAGGACGCACCCGGCGCCGGCGGCCTGGGCGACCTCTCCGACGGCTTGCTGCTCTCAGCTTCCATGTTCTTTACTTACTCGGAACAGAACCGCGCTTTCAGTTCACTGGGCGTCTGGACGGCACAAACGGCCAGTGTCACTGGCCTCGGTGAACCCCAACAGGTTCGCACCGCGATTGTGACAAGCGGAGTGCTCGAGACCCTCCAAGTTTCCCCTATGTTAGGCCGGTGGCTTTCGAACAGTGATCAGTTGCCGGAAGCCGCAAAAACAGTGCTGTTGAGCTACGGCTATTGGCAAAGGCATTTCGGCGCCGATCCATCCATCGTTGGCCGGACCATCCGGGTCGACTCCATCACTCACGAAATTGTTGGCGTCATGCCGCGTAACTTCCGGGTCGTGGATTCCGATTTCGACCTGATTCTCCCCGCTGCCTTCAACCGCAAAGGACTGCCTCTGGCCGGCTTTGGTTGGAACGGGATCGCTCGTCTCAAACCCGGAATTTCCTTTGCGCAAGCGAATGCTGATTTGAGGCGGCTGCCCGCGATCTGGATGGATTCCTGGTCGAATGGGCCCGGCAGCAATCCCCACTGGTACGAACAATGGCGAATCAGCCCGAGAGTCGTCTCGCTGAAACAAAAAGTCATCGGCAGTGTCGGCAGCGTTCTGTGGGTGGTGATGGGAACCATCTTGTTAGTGCTGCTGATTGCCTGTGCCAACGTTACCAATCTGCTCCTGGTCCGTGGCGAAGCCCGGCAGCAGGAATTGGCTGTTCGCGCCGCGCTGGGCGCGAGCCGCTCTCGAATCGTGCGCGAACTCCTTGTAGAGAGCGCCGTTCTTGGTCTCCTCGGTGGAGTCATCGCTACGCTGCTTGCCTATTTGGGCCTGCGCCTCTTCGTGTCCATCGGCCCGGCCACCCTGCCTCGGCTCACGGAAATTAGTCTCGACGCCCAAAGCCTCCTGGTCACACTCATTTTGTCTTTGACGTGCGGCCTGTTTTGCGGCCTCATCTCAGCCCTCAAATACGCTGGCCCGGTCATCTCAACGGGTATCCGAAGCGCGAGCCGAACTGCAAGCCTCAGCAAGGAGCGGCACGCCGCGCGAAACGTTCTGGTGGTTGCTCAAATGGCCATTGCCCTGATCCTTCTCATCGGGGTCGGCTTGATGGTGCGAACATTTCAGAGCCTGCATGATGTTTTTCCCGGTTTTCGTAACCCCGATCAGTTGCAGACGCTCCGAGTCTCCATTCCTTCCACATTTGTTCCCGATGAGGAGCGCGCCACCCGAATGCAACAGGAAATCCGCGACAAGCTAGCCGCCATCCCCGGAGTGCAATCCGCGGCTTTCGTCGACCAGATGCCCATGGAAGGCTTCGGCTCAAATTGGGATGAGGTCCACGCGGAAGGCGTTCCCGATAAGGATAAGGCCGTGCCGCTTCGCCTCTATAAGTACGCGTCGCCCAGTTTCTTCCAAGCCGCCGGAATCCGCATTCTCGCTGGGCGCGAATTTTCCTGGGACGAAGTGTATGGCGCGAGGAATGTCGTTCTGATATCCGAAAACCTGGCCCGCGAATTCTGGGGCTCTCCTGCCAATGCTATCGGCAAACACCTGCGTGAATTTTCGGCCTCGCCATGGCGTGAGGTAATCGGCGTCGTCGAAAACACTCGTGAAAACGGAGTGGATAAAGAAGCTCCCGCCATTGTCTATTGGACTCCATTATGGAACCCCTATTACGTGCCGGGCGGCAAACCGCAAGCGGATCGCGATGTCACCTTCCTTATGAAAAGCCCTCGCGCCGGCAGCCTGAGTCTGGTTCGCGATTCGGAAAAAGCCGTTTGGTCGGTGGAACCGAGTCTCCCGGTCGCGGACCCGCGAACCATGCGCGATATCTCCAATCAGTCACTTGCACGAACTTCCTTTACCTTGACAATGTTGGGAATCGCCGCTGCCATGGCCCTCTTAATCGGCGTCATCGGCGTATATGGAACGATTTCGTATGCGGTTTCCCAGCGCCGGCGCGAGATCGGTATCCGTCTCGCACTGGGTGCACAAGCACGGGAATTGAAGAAAATGTTTGTGCGTTCAGGATTGTCTTTAGCCGCCATCGGCCTCGCTGTTGGACTTGCCGCTTCACTTGGCTTGACTCGCCTCATGAACTCCGTTCTTTTCGGGGTGAGCCCGCTCGACCCCGCCACCTATCTCATCGCGCCGCTTGTACTCGCTCTAGCCGCCCTTCTTGCGAGCTATTTCCCGGCACGCCGCGCCGCCACTGTCGACCCGATCGAAGCTCTCAAAGCCGAGTGACAATTAACGTTGAGCTTCAATAGCCACATGAGTGTCACCCCTTTGCCGAATCCGGATTATGTAATCTTTCTGAGCAGTCGCTTCCACCACGAACCCGGCCTCTTTCAAATCGCGCCGTTCCGCGAGCGCCGCACCTCCCACCATCACTTTCGCCGGCTTGAAGTTTAATCGCAGCACCTGAGTGCCGGATGTATCGAACGTTTGGTACGCAACCCGCCCAGCTTCATAACTCACCTTCTGAATCACGGTTGTCGAATGCAAAATATGATTCTGGCCAACCGGCGCCGCCTCCGGCAGCGCCCCCATCAACCAACTGAAATGCCGCAAGTAATCCGCATAGCCGTCGCTGAACCAATAAGGATGATGAAAATCGGCCCCACAGCAAGCAACGCGCCCATCCGAACCCGCGAAGTAAGTGGCATAGTTCATCGATCGAATGGCGTCTTCCCGCGCTTGCCCGTCGCCACTGCGCGCGGCATAAAGCGCATTGATCGCCGCCCAGCGCCCGCCGTGGCTGCCCTGCCCTGCGCGTGAACAGCAACCGCGCCCATCGGGCGTTCCCTGTTCATCAATCGCCCACGCTCCGAAAAATGGCCCTCGCCCGAATCGCAAACGCACCCAATCAATCAAATGCCCCACATGCGCCACCCAGTCCGGATCCACCGAAGTCGGATCATCGCGGCTCAATATGTAATACGCCGCCAGATCCGGCAGAAACTGATTCACATTGTCAGTGCCGTGTTTGACATCTTCAAAAAAACCCGACCACTTGTCCCAAGCCTTGCTGTCGCGATTCAGCGGATACTCCAGCACCCACTTCCACGCCGTGTCACGCGCCGATTTGTATAGCTCTACGTCGCCCGCTTTGATGCGAATCAGTTCATCGAACAAGCGCGCTGACGACGCCACGTCTCCGCCGTATTCTTCGTTCGCGAGCGTCACCCCCGTCTTGGCATCAAGCCGAAAAGGCCACGGTGTGTGCTCATCATCGCCCGCGCGGACATGGCTGGCAAGAGCGTCGGCACAGTGCTCGGCGGCGTCCAAATATTTTTGCTCGCCCGTCAATTCGTAGAACAGCACATATCCCATGCCCAACTGGCTCACTTTGTCGGTCTCAATCCCTCCATAAAATTCCGCCGGCATGTTCTGAATGCAATGCCCATAATCCGTTTGGTCGTCGCATGCGGTCGCAAACGGGACTTGCGGCCACTTCCAATCGGCGGGCGTCGTTCCATGGGCTAATTGGTAATCCAACATTCCTCGCACCGCAGTTACTGCCTCCGCGTCGTTCGAATAGGGATACCAGCCCACTAATCCATCCACAAAACCCGCATAGACCATTGCCGGATTATGCTGCCAATATTCGCCCTGCAGCGTATTGTCGTCAAAAACCGAATTGATCAGGTAGATTTTGAGCCCGGTCTTCGTGCGCGTATCCACCGGAACTTTGTGCTCGATAAAATCCCAACCCAGACGCAGAACCTGGTCATAACCCAAGTTCTTTTCCGGTTCGTACCAAGCCAAAAGCTTGCCCTGCTTATCCAGCACCGGCTCATGATACGGCAGTTGCGCGTTCACAAAAACTTGCGCGTCCACCGAAAAACTCGAAACCGCGAAAAGCCAGACGCAAAACAGAGAGCGCATCGCAACATCATATGTTGTACTGTTTTCGCCGTCAAGCCGCCCGGGCCGCAAAGCCCGAGGCCATAAGATTGAATTTTGCCAATTATGCAAAAGCGCACTTTTCGAAACGGACGGCTGAGTAGCCAGGTCGTGAAGGAAATGCAGCAACTGATCGCCAAGGAGTATCCCGCGCCGGGCCTGCGTCTCCCAAAAGAGTCGGAATTGGCCGAACGCTTTCAAGTCAGCCGCATCGTCATTCGCGAGGCCATGAAAATCCTCGAAGATCGCGGCGTCGTCGAAGTACGTGCCGGCCGCGGAACCGTCACGCTCTCACCCAAGCCCGATCGCGTCAAGGAATCACTGCTCTGGCTCTTTCGCGACCAACCCATCCCCACCGTTCAAGAAATGGAATCCATGTTGGAACTGCGCCAGGTGCTGGAAGAGACCAGCGCCAGTCTCGCCGCCGTGCGCGCCACGCCCGAAGACTTGCGCGAAATTGCCGATGCGCTGCATGGCATGCAGCAGCAGGGAAAAGATCTCACATTTACCATCGATGCCGATTTGCGTTTCCACCGCGCCGTCATGCGCGCCGCCCACAATCCCTATCTCGAAATGGTGCTCGATCCGGTGATGTCCGTCTTCCTGCAGCAGATCAAAGTCAGTGACACTCTCAACACAGGCCTCGATCTGCACCACCAGATCTTTCAGGAAATCGAAGACCGCAACCCGGTGGGAGCGCGTCAAGCCGTCCGCCGCCTCATGAAGCGCACTCTCGAAGATTCCCGTAACGCCCTCGCCGAACTCGCCTGACTCCTCAAACTCTTGGTCTTGACGTGCGTCCTGGAAAGAACGTATGATGTTTTAACCCTTCCGGGTTCTAAGGAGTTTTTATGTTGCTTCGCCTCTCAGATTCCTTACGAGCCAAGTTTGCTCTTGTTGCTATCACGATTTGCACTGCCTTTACAGCCCATGCGCAAATCAACACCGGTAAAATCACCGGTATCGTCACAGACTCTTCGGGCGCGGCCGTCGCCGGCGCCACCATTCGCGCTACCAATCAGGAAACGGGCGTTCTCACAACTTCCAAGACGCAAGCCACGGGTGACTATCTCCTCAACTTCCTCATCCCGGGCACCTATACAGTCGAAATTGAGGCACAAGGTTTCCGTCTAAACCGCGAAAGCGGCGTTACTGTTGTCGCCGGCGACTCCGTCCGTATTGACGTTTCTCTCCAATTAGGCGAAGTCCGCCAATCCATTGACGTCCAAGCTCACCCCGTCGCGGTCAATACCGAAAGCGCCGAACTGACACAAACCTTCAGCTACAAAGCTCTCGATCAGCTTCCAAATATAGACCGCAATCCGCTCTACCAAATGAATCTCCTGCCCGGCGCCAATAACGGCGCCGGCAGCGGCAACTATGGAAGCAACGGCGGCGAAGATGGATCAGCCGTCGGTCTGACCCGTCCCCAACTCAGCTCCATCGGTGGTGTTGACGCGAATGCCAACGGCGTGTACGTGGAAGGCATTTTCAACCGCGAACCGCAAAACGCCTATATCGGCGTTGTGCCGCCCATCGAAGCCGTTGAGGAAGTACAGGTTTTCGCCGGTAAGTATGATGCCGAGTACGGCTTTTCCGGCAGCACCGTGATCAATGTCGTCACTAAGTCGGGCAGTAACTCACTCCACGGCGCGGCCTTTGAATACTTGCGCAACAATGCCACCGATGCGAACAACTACTTCGCTACCCAATCCACGCCTTTCCGCCGCAACCAATTCGGCGGCGCCATCGGCGGCCCCATACGCCGCAATAAACTCTTCTTCTTTGCCGATTACCAGGGCACGCTCTTTGGCACCAGCAACTACGAATACACCAGTGCTCCCACCGCGGATATGTACCAAGGCAATTTCTCGGAACTGTTTTCGCTCGCTCCTCCCCCCGGCACAACCCAATCGACTTACAGCCAGTTGTACAACCCCTTCTCAAAGACGTTTGATGCCAACGGTAACGTGGTTTCCGCCACACCCTTCGCAGGTAACATCATTCCTGCCTCCATGTTCGATCCGGCTGCCGCGAAAATGAACGCCGATCATATTTTCGGCCTCGCCAATTTGCCCGGCCTGACCAACAATCTCTATTACCTCTACCAAAACACCCAAGATGCGCACCAAGCCGACGGCCGCGTCGATTTTGATGCTACCGATAAACACCGCCTTTTCTACCGCTATTCCATTCTCGATTCCACCAACGGCAATTCCACCAACATCAACCAGTTCTTCCAGGATGGGCAAGCCAATTCGCATAGCGTCAACCAGAACATGCAATTGACTTCGCTCTATACGCTCAACGGCTCACAAGCGAACGAAGCACGTCTGGGCTACAACCGCACGCACGTCAACACCGGCTCGAATTCCATGGGTAAGGATTGGAACAACTATTACGGCATTCCCAACGGAAACCTGGGCGATCCCATCACTCAAGGCATTTTTGAGATCACTTCCTTAGCGCCCATTTCCAACTTTGGCCAGCCGGATTGGGTCGCGTTCATAGTCAGCAACACCATCGCCGCAACTGACAACTTCACCTGGGTGAAAGGCCGCCATACTCTGAAATTCGGCGCTAACATTAACCACATTGAAGACACCTCGGCCGACACTATCGGTGGCGATGATCCCAGAGGTTCGCTCACCTTCGACCCGGCCATGACTTCTTACAACGGTGTCGCCCCACCATTTGCTTATCCGAGTTTTCTGCTCGGCACCATGACCAGCAGCGCCCGCGCGCGCTTCGTCAACGGCTGGCCTTACCAATCCTATTGGCAAAATGCCTTCTATGGCCAGGATGACTTCAAGGTTTCCTCAACCCTGACACTCAACCTCGGCTTCAGGTATGAGCTCACAACTCGTCCTATCGAACGTTACAATCGCGAATCCAACTGGGACACCACCACAAACCAATTGATCGTCGCTACCAGCGGCGATCGCAGCCCTTCCCTCAATCTCGACAAAGGCGATGTCGGCCCGCGCGTTGGCTTGGCTTGGTCTCCCGACAAAGGCAAGACCAGTCTCCGCGCCGGCTTCGGCATTTCGTATTGGCAAGCTTACTGGTCCGGGCCGCTCACCATTCTCGGTCTCGATTACCCCAATTACTCCAAACAACAATTTCTCTCTGCTAACAATCAGACCCCTGATCTAATCCTGTCTCAAGCCGGCATCCCCTTGGCAAACGCTGTTTACAATTCCTCCGGCCAGCTGGTAATTCCCGGTAACGCGGTCATTCGCGGAACCAATGCCAATTGGCAAAGTCAGGAAGTCCAACAGACGTCCGTCAATCTGCAGCGCGAGCTACGCCGGGGCGTGTTGGCAGACGTCGGCTATCTGCGCGTGCGCGGCCTGCACAACAATCACACCACGAACATCAATCAAGCTTTGCCTCAGTTGCCGGGCGTCGATTACAACGCGGCCCGCCCCTTGGCACAACTGTATCCTCAATTGGGAGATATCCCGATTCAATATTCCGATGCGGGCAGCTGGTATGACGCCTTAACCGCCCGGCTCATTGCCCAGTTCGGCGATTTCACCATCAGCGCCGCCTACGCCCACGGTCGTAACTTCACAAACGGCAACAACATCGATCAATCGAACATCAATCAGTACTACGGCCCTACCGCGCAGGATATCGCCCACACCTTCACAGCTCAGTTCAGTTACGCCTTGCCCGTCGGTCACGGTAAACGCTTTTTGCCGAATATGAACCGGGCAGCCGAGGCGTTCCTCGGCGGCTGGCAATACTCTGGCTTACTCACAATCCGCAGCGGCTTGCGCTTCGACGTCACTTCTTCCGTCAGTCTTCTCAACAACGGTCAGGGCAACCGCGCCAATCGAGTTTGCAGCGGAACGGTCTCCAATCCAAATCCGGACATGTGGTTCAATACCAGCTGCTTCGTTGACGACCTGACTGTGGATAACTACGGCAACTCCGGTATCAATCCTTTACACACCGATGGCCTTCAGCAGCTCGACTCTTCGCTCTTTAAGACCTTCCAGATCACTGAGCGATTCAACCTGCAATTCCGCGCCGATGCGTTCAACACCTTTAACCATCCGAATTTTGCAGCGCCGGATTCTACCGTCGGCGACCCGGCGGAGGGGCAGGTGTTTGCCACCTCGGTTGATAATCGCCGCATGCAATTCGGTTTGAGACTCTTCTTCTAGAAAAGGCGTTGAATGAAGCTTGAAAACAAAGTTTGTGTCGTCACCGGCTCGGGCGCGGGCATCGGAAGGGCAATCGCCCGCGCCTTTGCCGCTGAAGGCGCAAAGACTGTTGTTACCGATATCAACGACGCGGCCGCGGCCGAAACCGTCAACATGATTACCCAAGCCGGCGGTACCGCGTTTTCTCTCCGCACCGATGTGGCCGACGAGGATTCCGTTCGCCACTTGGCCGCCGAAACTCTAGCGCGCTATGGCAAGGTGGATGTTCTCATGAACAACGCCGGCATTCAGGTCAACAAACTGGTTGAACACACCACATGGGAAGAATGGAACCGGCAAATCGCTGTCAACGTGGGCGGCGTATTCCTTTGTTCCAAGCATTTTCTACCTCACTTGCGCAAGTCTAAGGGCGTCATCGTCAACATGTCGTCCGTCAACGCCACCTTTGTCGAGCCCATGTGCGCCGGCTATTGCGCCACCAAAGCCGCTATTCTTGGATTCACAAAAGCCATGGCCATCGATCACGGCCGGGAGGGCATTCGGGTCAACGCCATTTGCCCCGGTTACATAGACGCCGGCCTCGCAGAGGGCTATTTCCTTGCCCAGCCTGATCCCGATCTCGCCCGCAAGCAGGCTGGAAACTTACATGCGCTCGGCCGCATCGGCAAACCGGAAGAGGTCGCTCGCTTGGCGGTCTTTCTTGCGAGCGATGACGCGTCTTTTCTTACTGGTGCGGCCGTAGCCGTAGATGGAGGTTTCAGCTCGGGCCTACCACCCGCCAATTAACTCACTATGCAACTCACTGAACGGCAACGCAGATTGCTGGATCTGACATTCATAGATTTCCTTTCCCACTCCGAATTTCTCGACCGCGCTCTGGTTGTTGACCGCGCCGAAGGTCTCTATTATTGGGACACCGAAGGTAAACGTTATTTCGACGCCATCGGCGGCATCTTCGTCGCAGTGCTGGGCCATCGCCATCCGCGCGTGATGGATGCCATGCGCCGCCAGTTGGACAAAATCACTTTCGCGCCGCCCTTAGCGAGCATCACCAACGAAGCCCTGGACTTCGTGGAGAAACTCGGCAGCGTTACCCCCCCCGGTTTGCGGTTCATCAAGCCTTTTAGCGGCGGCTCTGAAGCAGTCGAATCATCGTTGAAGTTTACCCGCCAATACTATAAACAAACCGGCCGCCCTAACAAATTCAAGACCATCAGCCGCTATTACGGCTATCACGGAGCAACCTTCGGCGGCATGAGCGCCAGCGGAACCGGCCCTCGCAAGGCGAAATTTGAGCCGCAAATGGATGGCTTCCTCAAAGTCTTTCCCCCCAGCTATTACCGCGACCGCTTCCCGACCTGGGAAGAAGCCAACCGCTTTGCCGCGCACAGCATCGAAGACGTCATCATTCATGAAGACCCCAGCACCGTCGCCGCCGTGATCCTCGAACCCATCGGCAATACCGGCGGCATCATCACCCCCACCACCGAATACTTCGAAATCATTCGCGATGCTTGTGACCGCCATGACGTCACCCTGATCTTCGATGAAGTCATCACCGGCTTCGCCAAAACCGGCAAAATGTTCGCCGCCCAAACGTTCGGCGTGACTCCCGATATCATTTGCGCCGGCAAAGGAATTTCCAGCGGCGCGATCCCGTTGGGCGCTATGATCGCCCGCGAAGAAATGAGAGAAGCCTTCCGAGGTCGCCCAGAAGAGAACAAGCAGTTCGCCCATGGCCACACATTTGCGAACAATCCGCTTGCCTGCGCCGTCGGCAGTGCCGTAATCGACGTTATTGTCGAAGACAACCTGACCGAAAAAGCCGGGCGCCTCGGAGCCTACCTGCGCGACAAACTCGCCTGCCTTAAAAAATACGGCGTCATTCGCGAGATTCGCGGTAAAGGCGTTCTCCTTGGTGTTGAGCTGACAATCAATGCCGGCAACGAACTCAAAGGAGCCGCCCTCGAACACGGCATCATTCTGCGAATCGACCCGAACTGGTTTGCCGTTGCCCCGCCGCTGATCGCCGAAGAGAAAGATATCGACGAAATGTGCGACCTGATTGATGCGAGCCTACGCACGGCATTGAACCGGGTCAAGGCGTAATGACGGGTAAAACCGCGAAACTGGTGGACTGGTTCTGGCTCCTCGCCTGCAATCTGATGTGGGCCAGCCAGTTCGTCATGGTGAAGCTGGTGCAAGAGCAAATGGGGCCGCTGTTTGCCGTCACGTTCCCCATCGCGCTCTCTACCATTGCCCTCATTTTCCTGGTGGCCCGAGAGCCCAAAGGCACAATCACCAAACGAGACATCATCGACTTCACCCTCTTAGGTATTCTGGGCCAACTCGTCGCGCAGCTTTTCATCACCTGGGGCGTCCGCTTTGCTCCCGCATCGAACGCGGCACTCATCACGCTTATCATGCCGATCTCGACCGCTGTGATGGCCCATTTCCTGTTGGGCGAACATATGACCCGCATTCGCTGGATCAGTTTCGGCCTCGCGCTTTTAGGGGTCGCGGCCTGCTCCGGTGTCGATTGGCATGGTCTCAACTTCGGCCGCGGCTATTTCATCGGCAACGTCTTAATCTTTTTCAGTGTTTTGGGCAGCGCTTTTTATAACACTTATAGTAAACGCGTTCTTGAAACATTTTCCCCCTTAAAGGTCCTCCTGTATAGTTACTACGCACTGCTGGCGGTTTTGCTGCCCATGACCATCGCTTTGGAACCATCCGGCTTCGCGAATCTGCCGCACTACTCGGGCACCGTTTGGATCGGTCTTGCCATTCTCGCCGTCTTTCAGTACTTCCTTTCCATGGTCATTTTCTTGAATGTTTTGACCAGACTGGATGCCACCCAAGCGGCACTCTCGAACTACTTGATCCCGTTTTTCGGCGTTCTCATCGCGGCCGTGGTGCTGCATGAAAAACTTACCGGTTCCATGATCGTCGGCGGCACGCTGGCACTCGCCAGCACGCTGTTGATCACGGTGTGGGATCACGCCTAAAAAACTTTCGCGCGGGATGACCGCTTTTGCCTCCCGAATACTTATTCCTGGGTGTATGGAGGCACAATGTTACAACACAAACACTTTCTTCTTTTTTTCGCTGTAGTGGGTCTCGGCAGCGCGGACACACTCGATTTCAGAATGTTCAACGCCGCCGAGTATACGCAAACCGCCGCCGGCACAGCGTTTCAAGGTTACAGCTACGAAATGGACGACATCACGGCGGGCTCAACCGCTTTAAATTCGGCGACTGTCACTTATCCGGGGGCTGGTTCGCCTGCTACGCTGACCCAATCCCCAACTGATCCCACGTTCTTCAACGAATACTTCGGCCCGTATGCGAGCCTCGCGAACCTGCATAGCGCCCTTCCGTTTGGCAACTACACCACAACCGTGACCAACGGAACGACCACGCTGAACGCAACCATCAATTACGCGGCCGATTATTTCGAACCGACTGTTCCCGCCTTAAGCGCGGCCAGCTTTGGCGCTGTCCAGGACTGGAACCCCAACCAGGCATTGACGATCAACTTCAACGCCTTCACTCCGAATGCGACGACGACTGGCGAAGTCGGAACCTATGTCACCATATTTGGACCAAACTCAACGCCCTTCAGCACATTCGTTGCACCAAACGTAACTTCTGTCACGATTCCCGCAGATACTTTGGCGGGCGGCACGAATTACTCACTGCAAATCAGCCAAGGTGGGCGTGTCGTGGTTCCGCAAAATGCACAAGGCATTACAACGGAATTCGGTTTCAACAACGACACCACCATCGACTTCACCACCGTACCCGAACCCGCAGAACTGGCGTTGGCTGGATTAGCACTGTGCGCATTTTCTGCTAAAATCCTCAAAAAACGTGGTTAATCACTCCAACTTGAAGCGGCAGTCGCTCGACGAGCTGTTTACTGCCGCTTATGACGAACTGCGGCGCTTGGCCATTTCGGCCAAGCGATCGCGCGTCAATCCCGCTCTCAGCACGGGGACGCTGATCAACGCCGCCTGGCTGAAACTGGCCGGCGCCGAACGCTTTGCGCCGGAATCAAAAGAGCACTTCATGTGCATCGCCGCCAAGGCCATGCGCTTTGTTCTCACCGAAGCGGCCCGTAAAACGATGGCGCTCAAACGAGGCGGCAACAATCCTTCCTTCTTTGTCACGCTCGACGTCGATAGCGGCTGGAACATTTCCCACGACCGCGACGTTCTCGCTCTGGATGACGCGTTATCAGAACTCGAAAAGCTGAGCCCACGCCAAGCCAAGATCGTAGAGGAACGCTTCTACGGCGGATTTACCGAAGACGAAATCGCCCAAAAACTCGGCATCTCCGTCGAAACCGTCCGGCGCGATTGGCGGGCTGCGAAAGCCTGGCTTGGAGTAGCCCTTCGACGCCATGGCTGAAGCAAAAAACTCCGTCGATCAACTCCGCTGGCAGGAAGCTCAGAAACTCTTCCACCAAGCCCTCAGCCTTCCGCTGCCGGCGCGCGCCGCATACCTTGAAAACGCCGCCCAGCACGATTCGTCGCTGGTTGCCGAAGTGGCCGCCATGCTCGAAGAAGATCAACGCAGCGAATCTTTACTCGATCTGCCGCTCGAAGATCTGGCTCACTCCGTTATGGCGGCATTGCCGAACTCAGTCACAAACGAAGAGTTCGAAAAATACTATTTGATCCGGTTGCTCGGCGAAGGCGGCTCCGGAGTTGTTTTCCTGGCCGAACGCAAAGACATCCATAGCATCGTGGCTATCAAGATTCTCAGTGGCGGCACTCTTTCGCCTTCGCGCCGCCAGCGCTTCGCCGACGAACAGAAGACACTTGCTCAACTGGATCATCCGGGCATCGCACACATCCTGGACGCGGGTACGTTGCGCGACGGCACGCCTTGGTTCGCCATGGAATATGTCGAAGGCGTTCCCATTTCGGATTACTGCCGGCAGCAACAATCTTCCATTGAGCAACGCCTGCTGCTCTTTCGTTCGGCGTGCGAGGCCGTTCAATACGCTCATTCGCATGCCATCATTCATCGCGATCTGAAACCTTCCAACATCCTGGTTAGAAATGACGGCACTTTAAAGCTACTCGATTTCGGCATTGCGAAACGCCTCGACGTCGACGACCAGGATCAGCCGACACTCACTAGAACCGGCCATCGCCCGATGACTCTGGCCTATGCCTCGCCGGAGCAAATTCGCGGCCTGCAAATCAACACTCAATCGGACGTCTACTCGCTTGGAATCGTCTTTTACGAACTCCTTACGGGGCATCTCCCTTTCGACCTGTCGAATAAGACGACGGCCGAGGCCGAACAGACGGTGATGGAATTCACCGCCCAACCGCCTTCGCTGGCAACTGATGCCTGCTCTTCGTTGCCGAAAAGCATGCGTTCGGATCTCGATGTCCTTTGCCTCACGGCTATGCACCGCGATCCGCAACGGCGCTATCGTTCGGTTGAAGCGTTGACCCGCGATATCGATCATTACTTAAAAGGCGAACCGCTCGAAGCCCGTCCCGATAGCTTGCGCTATCGCATGGCAAAATACATCCGGCGCAACCGGCGCGTACTCTCAATTTCCATCGCCGCGGCACTCGGCGTGGCCGCGCTGATACTGTTCTTCATGATCCGGCTGACGATAGCTCGCAACCGGGTTCTTGCGGAAGCGGAACGGAGCCAGAAGATTGAGCAATTTATGCTCAACTTGTTCGACAGCGGCGATAAAGACGCCGCTCCGGCCGACCATCTGCGCGCCGTATCTCTGATTGACCGTGGCGCGCTAACCGCCCGCGCTCTCAACCAGGAGCCGGACGTCCAGGCCGATCTCTATCAAACTCTCGGAAACATCTACCGCAAACTCGGCCGCTTCGATAGCGCCAACAAACTCATCGCCTCTTTTGAACAGCAGCGAAAAAAGCTGTACGGCGCCGACAGCCCCGAAGAAGCGCAAGCGCTGGTTTCGCTCGGTCTGTTGCGGCTCGACCAATCACAAGTGGACGAAGCCGAAAAGTCCATCCGGCAAGGGCTCGCGATCAGCCAGCGCCGTCTTCCTGCCGACGATCCACAAACCGCTTTCGCCCTGTCCGCTCTCGGCCATGTGCTCATCGATAAGGGTTCCTACCCACAGGCAATCCAGCTACTGGAGGAAGCCGTTCGGATCCAATCTTTGCACGGCTCCAGTTCGCAGGAACTCGCTTCAAGCCTTGAGCAACTCGCCGACGCCCATTTCGACAGCGGCCACTATGACATTGCCAAATCGCTGAACCAACGCGCGCTGGCCATGGATCGCCAGTTATACGGCGCAACCCATCCCAAAGTGGCCGACATTTTAACCAATCTCGGCGAAATCGAACATGCGCTCGGCAACGATGCGCAAGCGGAAATTTATTACCGCCAAGCTTTGGCTATTAAACGAGCCTGGTACGGCGACGACCATCCAGAGACGGCGATGACCATGTCGGCGGTCGGCGAAGCACTGACCTATCAAGGCCGCTATGACGAAGCTGCAGGGCTTCTGCATCAGGCTGTTTCCATTCAAGAGCAGTTCTACGGCAAGGTTCACGGCCAAGTAGCGAGTGGCTTAAATCTGCTCGGCATGTTTGATCTCAAACGCGGAGATCTCAAGGACGCCGAGGACGAATTTACCCGCATGAAGGACATCAACCGCGCCATCTACGGCGAGAAACACTATCTCACCGGTATCGCCGACCTTGACCTTGCCCGGGTGTATTCGGGGCAAGGGAACTATCCCCGCGCGGAGCGCTCCGCCCGCTCTGCCTTAGATCGGCTGATTGAACAACTGCCTCCCACGCATCCCTACATAGCGATCGCGCGCGCCAGGCTCGGCCACATTCTGATGTTAGAGCAAAAATATCAAGAGGCTGAATCCAACCTCACCGCTAGTTTGCAGGTGCCAAGCCAGCTAGCAAACCACGCCGCCGAAGCTCGCGGCGACCTTGCGAAAGTGCGCGCGGAACTGAAAACCAAGCGTTAGTTTGGAGTGGTGCTCCAATAGCCTGGGCGGGCGCGGATGACAGCGCCGGGCGCGTTTTTCACTGAGACTTCGATTTTGTGAAAGGTCGAAGTGTCTTCGATGGCCGGAGTAAACGACAGCAGATAACGGCTGTGGATGTCTTTGCTCAACAGCATCAGATCGCTTTCCAAACCAGCCTTGGTTTCGAAGCCGAAACCTTTGCCACCCGTCATTTCGGTCAACGTTTTCATCGTGTTTTTCTTTGCCAACCGAACCAACTCAATGATGCCCTGCAGATAATCGCCGGTCGGCTGGTACTCATCGGCTTTCATCGTGTACGGCGTGATCAGCTTCGAATAGTTCATCGAATAGACCGTGGTTCCGGTACGCTGCAGCTTCTGCACGATGGTGTCGAGCTTTACTTTGCTGCCGCGGTCTTTGGCTTCGCCGATGATCAGGATGGCGCGGCGATGGCCACCGGGTTGGGCCGCGAGCAGGTCGAGAGCCTGGTCAACGGCATCGAGTATGTGCCCGGAGGGTGCATCCGCAGCCTTGAGATCGGAGTACACGTCGGTAATCTTGTCGGCATCGGTAGTGAAGTCTTGAACAAGCTTCACTTCGGCATCGTACGTGATGAGGGCGGCTGAACCATTCGCTCCCACTACGGCGAGGGGGATCATGGCGCCAATCTTCTTAATTTTGGCCAGCGCGGCCAGCGACATTTCGCTGGTTTGCACAACAGCGACCAGCGAGATGGGCGAGAGACCCGATTCAAGCACATCGACGTTTACGGGCCGGGGCTTGCCGTTATCGAGCAGAACGAAGTCGCTCGCAGAGATGCCCTCGACCGGATTGCCCTTTGCATCCATCACGCTGACCGGAACGGTGACGAGAGGAACCATGGTACGGATGGTGGTTTCCTGCGCCAGCGCCAAAGTTGCAAAGACGAACGAAACCAGGATGCTTTTCACGATTCCCCCAAAGCCAAAAGACGGCCTTTTTGGCATCTGAGTTGCCTGTAACATACAATAAATTAATTCCACCTCGCTCCTTTGCGCATCCCCCAATTTGGTTTAGTTTTCAATTATTTCTTTTTCAGAGTATTCTGATCAAAAATCGTAATCTTTTGCTGACTGTGGCAGCGACTCTTTTCATGATCGGTTCGAGCGCATCGGCCCAGCAGATTCTCGGCTCGGTCACCGGCACGGTGCAAGACGCCAGCGGCGCGGTAGTTCCCGACGCCAGAGTCGAAATTCGCAACGTCGCGACGAACCTTGAGATCACGGCGAGAACGCAAGGCAACGGCTTCTATTCGGTGACCAACATCCCGATCGGCACGTATGAACTGACGTTCACCAAGGCCGGCTTCCAAAAAGAAGTGAACACCGAAGTTTGGTGAATTCCGACCGCACCACCACCGTGAACGCCACGCTGCAAGTGGGCGCCGTGAGCAACACGGTGGAAGTAACGGCTTCGTCGCTGATGAACCAAGTGGACACGACCAACGGTTATGTGGTGGATCAGCGCACGATTCAACTCACGCCGCTCGGCACGGGCAGCTTCACGCAACTTGCGATTTTGAGCCCGGGCGTCCATGCCGATTTTCTAGGCGGATCTGGCGCCAATTCGGGCCTGGGCAATCAAGCTATTTTCTCGAACGGGCAACGCGATACGAGCAACAGCTTTTCGCTGAATGGCATCAGCACCAATAATTTGTTCAACGGCAATTCGACCAGCCAGGTGGGCGAAAACCGCTTCCAGTCTTGAACACCGGCCAAAACTTCGGCGCCGGCGGTTCGATTCAAACGAGCACTTCGGTCTACAGCGCGATCGGGCAAGCACTGCCGACTCCACCGGTAGAAGCGATTGAAGAAATCAACGTCAGCTCCGCCATGTACGACGCAACGCAAGGCGCCAACAGCGGCGCGCACATCGGCGTGATCACGAAATCGGGCGGCAACGCGATGCACGGCGAAGCGTATGAATACTTCCAGAACAGCGTAATGAACGCGGCGCCCTTCTTTTACAACGCTTCGCCCGCGATCAGCGTCAAGAACCCGTACCAAAATCGGAATCAATTCGGCGCCACGTTCGGCGGCCCGATCAGAAAAACAAACTCTTTTACTTCCTTTCGTACCAAGGCGTTCGGATTGCCGACGCATCGGATTCGACCAAAGACGTCACCGTGCCGCTGGGCCTGACAAACGATCGCAGTTCGGCGGGCATTGTTAACGCCGTCAACAGCAGCTATGCGGATACTTCCGGCTTCAAACCGATCGCGGCCAGCCAAATCAGCCCGGTGGCGAGCGCTCTTTTAAACGCCAAACTGCCGAACGGCCAATATCTGATTCCCAGCGCGCAGATCACCAACGCCGCGGAAGCAACAGCGCTGGGTTATGACGCTGTCACTCAAGGGCCCAATGCCACTTCAAAAGTGGACCAAGGCATCGCCGATGTGGACTACGTAGTCAGTGAAAAAGACCGTCTTTCAGCGAAATACTATATCCAGGAAAACCCAACTACCAATCCGTTCGGCGCGGTGGGCGTGGCGCTTGGTTTCCCGCAGCAACTATCGGCCGGCGGACAAGTGGGCGCGATCGATAATTCGGTGATCCTCACGTCGTCACTGACCTGGCAGCAGCACATCGGCTTCACTCGCCTGGAGGCATACTCTCATACCAGCCAGGCATTCACTCCCTCCGATTTCGGGATGAATCTGCTCGGCTCAAACACCTTCCCGCAAATTGAGATGACCACTTCCGACCCCACTATCGCCAGCGGACTGCAATTCGGCAGCAGCGTGAGCTTCGGAAACGCGGGCATGTATCAGAACCAGTGGGAATACGGCACAACCCTGAACTGGGTAAAGCGTGTGTTTGCCCTTTACCCAGTTCAGGGTTGTGCCGTATTCCCACTGGTTCTGATACATGCCCGCGTTTCCGAAGCTCACGCTGCTGCCGAATTGCAGTCCGCTGGCGATAGTGGGGTCGGAAGTGGTCATCTCAATTTGCGGGAAGGTGTTTGAGCCGAGCAGATTCATCCCGAAATCGGAGGGAGTGAATGCCTGGCTGGTATGAGAGTATGCCTCCAGGCGAGTGAAGCCGATGTGCTGCTGCCAGGTCAGTGACGACGTGAGGATCACCGAATTATCGATCGCGCCCACTTGTCCGCCGGCCGATAGTTGCTGCGGGAAACCAAGCGCCACGCCCACCGCGCCGAACGGATTGGTAGTTGGGTTTTCCTGGATATAGTATTTCGCTGAAAGACGGTCTTTTTCACTGACTACGTAGTCCACATCGGCGATGCCTTGGTCACTTTTGAAGTGGCATTGGGCCCTTGAGTGACAGCGTCATAACCCAGCGCTGTTGCTTCCGCGGCGTTGGTGATCTGCGCGCTGGGAATCAGATATTGGCCGTTCGGCAGTTTGGCGTTTAAAAGAGCGCTCGCCACCGGGCTGATTTGGCTGGCCGCGATCGGTTTGAAGCCGGAAGTATCCGCATAGCTGCTGTTGACGGCGTTAACAATGCCCGCCGAACTGCGATCGTTTGTCAGGCCCAGCGGCACGGTGACGTCTTTGGTCGAATCCGATGCGTCGGCAATCCGAACGCCTTGGTACGAAAGGAAGTAAAAGAGTTTGTCTTTCTTGATCGGGCCGCCGAACGTGGCGCCGAATTGATTCCGATTTTGGTACGGGTTCTTGACGCTGATCGCGGGCGAAGCGTTGTAAAAGAAGGGCGCCGCGTTCATTACGCTGTTCTGGAAGTATTCATACGCTTCGCCGTGCATCGCGTTGCCGCCCGATTTCGTGATCACGCCGATGTGCGCGCCGCTGTTGGCGCCTTGCGTTGCGTCGTACATGGCGGAGCTGACGTTGATTTCTTCAATCGCTTCTACCGGTGGAGTCGGCAGTGCTTGCCCGATCGCGCTGTAGACCGAAGTGCTCGTTTGAATCGAACCGCCGGCGCCGAAGTTTTGGCCGGTGTTCAAGACGAAGCGGTTTTCGCCCACCTGGCTGGTCGAATTGCCGTTGAACAAATTATTGGTGCTGATGCCATTCAGCGAAAAGCTGTTGCTCGTATCGCGTTGCCCGTTCGAGAAAATAGCTTGATTGCCCAGGCCCGAATTGGCGCCAGATCCGCCTAGAAAATCGGCATGGACGCCCGGGCTCAAAATCGCAAGTTGCGTGAAGCTGCCCGTGCCGAGCGGCGTGAGTTGAATCGTGCGCTGATCCACCACATAACCGTTGGTCGTGTCCACTTGGTTCATCAGCGACGAAGCCGTTACTTCCACCGTGTTGCTCACGGCGCCCACTTGCAGCGTGGCGTTCACGGTGGTGGTGCGGTCTGAATTCACCGAAACTTCGGTGTTCACTTCTTTTTGGAAGCCGGCCTTGGTGAACGTCAGTTCATACGTGCCGATCGGGATGTTGGTCACCGAATAGAAGCCGTTGCCTTGCGTTCTCGCCGTGATCTCAAGGTTCGTCGCCACGTTGCGAATTTCGACTGTGGCGTCGGGAACTACCGCGCCGCTGGCGTCTTGCACCGTGCCGGTGACCGAGCCGAGAATCTGCTGGGCCGATGCGCTCGAGCCGATCATGAAAAGAGTCGCTGCCACAGTCAGCAAAAGATTACGATTTTTGATCAAGAATCCTCCTGAAAAAGAAATAATTGAAAACTAAACCAAATTGGGGGATGCGCAAACGGAGCGAGGTGGAATTAATTTATTGTATGTTACAGGCAACTCAGATGCCAAAAAGGCCGTCTTTTGGCTTTGGGGGAATCGTGAAAAGCATCCTGGTTTCGTTCTTCTTTGCAACTTTGGCGCTGGCGCAGGAAACCACCATCCATACCATGGCTCCTCTCGTCACCGTTCTGGTTAGCGTGATGGATGCAAAGGACAATCGGGTCCAGGGCATTCTGCCAGCGACTTCGTTCTGCTCGATAACGGCAAGCCCCGGCCCGTAAACGTCGATGTGCTTGAATCGGGTCTCTCGCCCATCTCGCTGGTCGCTGTTGTGCAAACCAGCGAAATGTCGCTGGCCGCGAGTAGCCAAAATTAAAAGATTGTCGCCATGATCCCCCTCGCCGTAGTGGGGAAGCGAATGGTTCAGCCGCCCTCGTCGGCGACACGATGCCGAAGTGAAGCTCCTGCTGAGCCGCGCTGCCGATGCCGACAAGTTACCGACGTGTACTCCGATCTCAAGGCTGCGGATCTATAATCCGGGCACATACTCGATGCCGCTCACCAGGCTCTCGACCTGCTAGCGGCCCAACTTCGGTGGCCATGGCCGCGCCCTCCCCAAGTCTGGCAAAACCACAGACCCAGGCAGCAAAGTAAAGCTCGACACCATCGTGCAGAAGCTGCAGCGTACCGGAGCCACAGTTGCTATTCGGATGAACTATTCGAAGCTCTTCACGCATTACACGATGAAAGCCGATGAGCTGCAGGCCACAGACAATTATCTGCAGGGCATCATTGAGTTGGTTCGGTTGGCAAAGAAAAACACGATGAAAACGTTGCAATATGACGGGTGGCAAAGGTTTCGGCTTGAAAACCAAGGCTGGTTTGGAAAGCGATCTGATGCTGTTGAGCAAAGACATCCACAGCCGGTAACTGTGTGTGCGTTTTCTCCGGCCATCGAACGGCAGGTAAGTTTCACAAAATCGAAGTCTCAGTGAAAAACGCGCCCACGGCTGTAGATCCGCGCCCGCCCAGGCTATTCAAACAGCACTCCAAACTAACGCTTGGTTTTCAGTTCCGCCCCGACTTTCGCAAGGGTCTTTAAGCTTCAGCAGCGTGGTTTGCTAGCTGCGCTTGGCACCTTCAAACTAGCGGTAAGGTAGGAATTCAGCCTCTTGATATTTTTGCTCTAACATCAGAATGTGGCCGAGCCTGGCGCGCGCGATCGCTATGTAGGAACTAGCGTGGGGAGCGTGTTTCAATCAGCCGATCTGAGGCAGAGCCTTGGTAGCGCTGCACACAGGATGGGTTCCTTGCCCCGAATACACCAGGGCAAGGTCAAGGTCGGCGATACCGGTGAGATAGTGTTTCTTGCCGTATGGGGCGCAGTTCATGTCCTTCATGGGGGCAATGTAGTGACCCTCGGCGTCCTTGAGATCTCCACATTTTGAGATCAAACATGCCGAGCAGATTTAAGCCACTCGCTACTTGGCCGTGAACCTTGCATAGAACTGCTCTTGAATGGAAACAGCCTAATGCAGAAGCCCTGCAGCTTCGTCATAGCGGCCTTGATAAGGTCGGTGTTCCACCAACCGCCGACATGGTCATCACCATCTCTGGATGGTCGTCGCCGTACCAGGCTCGTTTGATGGCCCACCGAAGCTTGGCGGTAATAAATTTCCGCTTGCGCATCGTTGCCGAGCGCATGTTCAATTTTGCGGCAATTCGTTAAAATGTCGGCCACTTTGGGATGGGTTGCGCCGTATAACTGGCGATCCATGGCCAGCGCGGGTTGGTTGCCGCGATTCGGCAATGGCAGTAGTGGCGGCTGTGGGAGTGGGCGTCGGCGAGTTGCTCAAGGCTTGAAGCGAGTTCCTGCGAATGAGAGCGGTCCGAAGGATTGGATCCGAACGGCTTCCTCCAGTAGCTGGATTGCCTGTGGGTAGGAACCCTTATCAATGGGCCCGTGGCCAACAGCAGACAGGGCAAAAGCGGTTTGTGGATCATCAGCAGGAATGGAGCACTAGCTAATCGCGAGCCCTTGCCGGATGGACTTTTCGGCTTCGTCCACTTGTGATTGGTCGAGCCGCAACAGACCGAGCGAAACCAGGGGGGCGCTTCTCTTGGGGCTGTCGGCGCCGTACAGCTTTTTTCGCTGTATTTCGAAAGAGGCGATGAGTTTGTTGGCGCTATCGAAGCAGCCCAGTTTGCGGTAGATGTTTCCGAGAGTTTTTCAGATGCAGAGATCGACCTGGACGTCCGGCTCCTGGTTGAGAGCGCGGGCGGTTAGCACGCCACGGTCGATCAGAGATACGGCGCGCAGATGGTCGGCCGGAGCGGCGTCTTTATCGCCGCTGTCGAACAAGTTTGAGCATAGATTGTTCAATCTTCTGGCTCCGTTCCGCTTCCGCAAGAACTCGGTTGAGAGCTATCGTCAGCCGGATCATGAAGAACAGTATCAGCGCGGCCACGCCGAGTGCCGCGTCGATGGAAATTGAGAGTACGCGCCGGTTGCACCAGATGTATTTTGCCATGCGATAGCGCAAGCTATCGGGACGCGGGCTTCGAGCGGTTCGCCTTTTAAGTAATAGATCGATATCAGCGGGTCAACGCTTCAACCGAACGATAGCGCCGTTGCGGATCGCGGTGCATAGCCGTGAGGCGAAGGACATCGAGATCCGAACGCATGCTTTTCGGCAACGAAGAGCAGGGGTGGGTTGCCAGCGAAGGCGGTTGGGCGGTGAATTCCATCACCGTCTGTTCCACCTCGGCCATCGTCTTACTCGACAGGTCGAAAGGGAGATGCCCCGTAAGGAGTTCGTAAAAGACAATTGGACGAGAGTAGACGTCCGATTGAGTGTTGATTTGCAGGCCGTTAAAAAGAATTTGCAAGGCATAGGCAACCGTCTTTGGTGATGGCCCGCGCTCCTTCTGTTGGCTCCATCCTGGTCGTCGACGTCGAGGCGTTACGCGATGCCGAAATCGGGGTCGGCTTAAAGTGCCGTATGGGGTAACCAGGATGTTGGAAGGTTTGCGGATCGCAATAGAATGATGGCATGCGAATAGACGTATTAAACGCCCTCGCACGCCGAACGAAAAAGGGCACAGCCGGTTTGCTGTTTCAATGGAAGATTGTTGCTGCCGGCCGTAATCCGAAATGGGGAACGCCTTCGACATATTCCGTGGCGGCCGACTGCATGGGTGGGCGCAACGTACCCGCGTCCAGGATGTGTGCGATGCCCGGATGATCCAGTTGAGCAAGTGTCTGTGTTCGTGCGGGGAACCGCGCTGGCGGCGCGGTCTGACAATACTGATAGCCACGATGCTATGGATGTCTTTGCGTTCGGCCAGGAAAACAACTCCGGAGCCGCCTTCGCCGAGCAACCGGATCAAATAGTATTTTTCAAACTCTTCGTTTGTGACTGAGTTCGGCAATGCCGCCATAACGGAGTGAGCCAGATCTTCCAAGCGGCAGATGAAGTAAAGATTCGCTGCATTTCATCTTCTTCGAGGCGTGGCGGCCACTTCGGCAACCGCGACGAATCGTGCTGGGCAGCATTTTCAAGGGTGTGCGGCAAGGCAGGCAGCGGAAGGCTGAGGGCTTGGTGGAAGAGTTTCTGAGCTTCCTGCCAGCAAAGATAATCGACGGAGTTTTTTGCTTCACCCCAGATGGCGTCGAAGGGCTACTCCAAGCCAGGCTTTCGCAGCCCACCAATCGCGCCGGACGGTTTTAC
>CAVYUL010000034.1:0-52901 GCA_963771405.1 Bryobacterales bacterium | reverse complement strand
GATGATCGCGCAGCGGGACCCCGCGAATCTGAAACCATCGGTACACCCCATCGAACGGCGAGTTCGTACTTCGATTTCAGCTGGATCCCCAGTGGCTAGAGAGTGCTTGATCGCGTGAACGTACCCGGGGCGATCGTCCGTGTGAATCGTGTCGTCCGTGGCCCATTGACTGAACTCTTCTACAGCCCGACCTTCCGTAGTAGTCCCAGGACTCTTTGGCTGGCGCGCTCTCTAGCCCCGCCGTTCGGGCCTGCAACTGAAATCTGGGCGGGAATGGAGTCTCAACGATTAAGCGAGATTCATGCTCGCTTTCGCGCAACTTCTCCTGAGCGCGCTTCTGATCGTCGATGTCGGTGGTCGTGCAGGTCAGCCGCCAGAAATGTCTTGAGATGCATGGGGGTCGACCCACAGGCAAGCGTTACGGCAAATAAGGGGGCATCGGCGGAGACCTGCTGAGTGATCTTTAGCGCCTCAGTTAGTTTCAAGCTTTTCCCTTTATTATAGCGAGCCAATGAGGCAATAATGAAGTAGGCCGCCCATCATTTTTTTGGGTTCGCTGCAGCCTTTTCTCAAATGTCTAGTGATTTCAAACGGATGCATCATGTGGGTTTCGTGGTGCGCAACATTGAAGAGACCATGCCCGGGTTTCTCAGGTCGCTGCATGCCACTTGGGACGAAAAGATCTTTCACGACCCGCTCCAGTCGGTAAAAGTGGCATTCCTTTCAACCCCCGGCACCGACGTCCAGATTGAGTTGGTAGAGCCGATGGGAGAGAAAAATCCCGTCTCGGCATTTCTCGAAAAGGGCGGAGGTATCCATCACGTTTGTTACGTGGTTGACGACTGTGAGGCCACGATGGCCGCAATGAAACAGCAGAAGGCGCTGACGGTGAAGCGGCCGAATCCCGCCGTGGCTTTCGAGGGACGGAGGATTGCGTGGATGCTGACTGCGGAGAGGTTACTGGTGGAGTTAGTGGAAGAGAAGTCTCGCTGATCGAAAGCGTATTGCGGGCGTTAGTTTACGGAAACCCCGGCCGGATTCTGGGAATTCAGGTTGCCCCCTGGCCGGATGAGATCGGACGCTGCGATTTTATGTCCCCCGTTTATCGCTCGCTCCATCGGTGTCGGGCAAAGCGACGTAAACTGCGCTGACGGTTTTGGCGAAAGATTCCGCAACGTGACGTAGCATTTCGTCCAGTCTCGGGTTTCCTTCTCGATTTTGACGGACGGAACTTTGTTTACGATTTGCGGAAGAGGCGCGGATGCCGGCGGAAACAATTTTGAGCGTGAGCGGTTGCAGTCCGAATGTTTTCATTTCGGAGAGCGTGACAGATTCGCCTAGTTGCGCCGAATAGGTACCGATCTTTCGTTCGGGTTCGGATATTGAGTCCTCTCACGAGTTCGATCATAGCCTCGTTTAACGAAGCACGAATTGAAAGGTGGATGGTGAGCGCGGAGGGAATCGAACCTTCAACCTAGTGATTAAGAGTCACTTGCTCTGCCAATTGAGCTACGCGCCCGCCCGGGTGGACAAAGGGAAATCGGCGGCGGAAATTTGCCGCCTCTGACAATATAACATTCCTGCCGCCGCTACTCGCTAACCTGCTCCGCAATGATTTGCGCGATGTCCCAAAAAAGCGGTTCGGTTTCGCCGGAGTCGGGCCGCGCCTCGCGTAGAGAGACAGTACAAAATGGGCAGGCCGTCGCCACGACTTGCGCGCCCGTAGCTACCAGTTCGTTGGCGCGCTCGACACTCATGCGCTGTCCGCCGCTTTCCTCGCCCAGGAATACCAAGCCACCGCCGGCGCCGCAGCAGAACGAGGTTTCCCGCGTGCGCTTTGGCTCTACCAAAGTGCTCGAGCGCGCCAGGACATAGCGAGGATCGTCGTAAACGTTGCGATACCGGCCGAGGTAGCACGGGTCGTGGAAAACTACTTTGGGGCCGTCTTCGTAAACCGGAAGGCGGTCCGCGTGGCGGGCTAGAAATTCGGTATGGTGCTCAATCGTGACATCAAAAACTGACGGATCGTCGCTTTCGGTTTCCGCCGTGGGGCGCAGTTGATTCCAGTCTTCGGCCATGGTGCGGACGCAATGTGGGCACACGGAAACGATTTTGCGCGCCCCGCTGCGCTCGAGAATCTTGATATTGATGTTGGCCAGCGATTGCGTTACGAAGTCGTTACCGAGGCGGCGGGCGGGATCGCCGGTGCAATATTCTTTGCTGAGCACGCCGTACGAGGTACCGAGATGGTTCATCACTTCGACAAAGGCGGAGACGATCGTGCGGCCGCGCGGATCGTAAGCGCCCATGCACCCAAGCCAAAGGCAATATTCCTGCGATCCATTAAATATAGGCAACTGCTGCGCGGCTACGAACTGTTCGCGCTCGGTTTCCGAAACACCGAACGTGTTGCCCTGATTAAGAAGGTTTTGAAAAAGCTGTTCCGCGCTGGGGTCTTTCCACTTTTCGCTCCGCACTGCGCCCTGGCGCAGCCCGATGATCATGGAAAGATGTTGCACGCCCACCGGACAATGCGTTTCGCAGGCGCCACAAGTGGTGCATTCAAAGATGGCCTTGGGCGAGATCGCCGTTTCCAGAATAGGCGTTTGATTGCTCGGGCCAAACTCGTCCAGGTAGTAATTGATGCCAAGCGCAATGAGCCGCGGATCGAGTTCTTTGCCGGTCGCATGGGCGGGACAAACTTCGGTACAGCGTCCGCACTCGACACAGGAATAGGCTTGCAGAGCAGTGAGCCGGCGGATATCAGGGCCATTGAGGATGCCGGGTTTGTTCTCAATGCGCGCAGCCGGGATTTGGCTAAATGTGGGGCGTTTGAGAAACAAGGAAGCGGGGCCAAGCAGGATATGTAGATTCTTGCCGCGCGGCAAAAGCGGTACCAAAACAAGTACAGCAAGCGTGTGCAGCCACCAAACCAGGTCGCCAAGGAGTGTCGGGTCTGACATCCACCACAGCGGAAGCATTGTTATGGCGACGATGAAGATCAGAACCAGAGTAAGCGTTGTTTGGTGAGTGATGGGATCGAGCGACTCGGCTTTGAAGATGTGGCGGCGGAGAATGAGTATTGCGATCGCAGCCGTCAGGCCGGCGGCGAACAGGAAAAAGAGCCAGAAGTAAAAAACGCCAAGCTCGCTATCGCGATCAATCAACGCGATGCCAAAGATTCGGGTAAAGTGATCGAGTTCGGCGACCAGGAACGCGAAGAAGCCCCACAAAAGAAAGGCGTGCGCGACACCTGCGATAGGGCGGCGTTGTATGACATTTGCCTGGCAAAGAACCTGCCAGACGAAATTCCAAAGGCGGTGCCCCAAGGCGTAGCCTTGGCCGGGAGGCTCAGGGGTAGATTGCAGAATACGGCGTACGACGTTGCCTAACTGCGCAAAAAAAAGTGAAAATGAAACCGCTATCAGCGTGCTGATGACGATCTTGAAGATAATAGTTCGATCCATCCAGCAAAACGACCGGCAAAACCTCCCATTCTAGTAAAATGAATCAAGGTGCGTTACTTAATATCGGGAGCTGCAGGTTTCATTGGATCACACCTCTGTGATCGATTGATTGAAAAAGGGCACGAGGTGCTGGCGGTTGATAACCTCCTTACCGGTCATCGCGAGAATACAGAACATCTTCTCGGCAATCCAAAGTTCCAGTTTCTGGAACATGATGTGTGCGTACCGTTTACCGTGAATCAGCCGCTGGATCGGGTGTTTCACTTGGCCTCGCTGGCAAGTCCGGTGGACTATTTAGCTCACCCGATTGAGACGTTGGAATCCGGTTCCACGGGAACGCGAAATCTGCTCGATATCGCAGTTAAGAATAAAGCGCGTTTTCTGCTGACTTCAACCTCGGAGTGTTACGGCGATCCGCTGGAGCACCCGCAAACAGAGAGTTACTGGGGGAATGTCAACCCGGTAGGTCTGCGGTCCTGCTACGACGAGAGCAAGCGGTACGCGGAAGCGCTCACAATGGCGTACCATCGCGTCCACGGTTTGCGAACCAACATAGCCAGAATTTTCAATACCTACGGACCGCGCATGGCGCTCAATGACGGGCGAGTAGTGCCCGCATTCATTGACCAGGCGCTGCATGGACTGCCGCTGTCGGTGTTTGGCGATGGCTCTCAAACCCGTAGCTTTTGCTTCGTCTCCGATCTGGTGGAAGGGCTGCTGCTGCTGAGTGAATCGGACGAGCGCTATCCGGTGAATTTAGGCAATCCGGTGGAAATGACCATTCTCGAATTCGCGAAGGAAGTGCAATCGCGCTTCGACGAAGGCTTGAATATCGACTACAAGCCGCTTCCTTCCGATGATCCGAAAGTGCGGCAACCGGATATTGCGAAAGCCAAGCGGCTGTTGGGCTGGGAGCCGAAAGTCAATTTGCACGATGGGCTCGGCGTGACGATTGACTATTTCCGCAAGAAAATGGGCGGAGTTCGCAAGCCATTTCGCGGACGGCCTGATCAGATTCACCCCACCGCTCCCGTCAACTAAAAAAAGAGGCTACACTCCGCGCTACAGGCGTGTTTTTTCGCTCCCCGTGTGCCGGCGGATCAGTGCACCGGAAGGGTAAGCGAAAGCGACTTCGAATCGCCTTTATCATTCGAAGCGGTCAAAGTGTAGGTAGTGGTAGCGTGCGGCGCAATCGTCAGGCAATGATACGAAGAAGGCTTGGTGTCCTCCACATGCGGCTCCAGCACGACCTTCGTGGCATTCACAACCCCATAGCAAAGATCCGCCGATTCGCCATGCGCAAGGCTCGCTTTGTCGATGGAATAGCTCACGATTTTCACCTCGCCTGAGCCAAAGATGAGATCCGCTTGGTGCTGCCGCTCGGCTTGCTGTTTGGCGGCGAGATCTCGGGCAGCCTGTTCATCGGAAGCATGCCGGGAATAGAAGACCCAAGCGACATAAAGGACCGCGATGATGAGCCCGACGCTGCCGACGCGGTTCAGAGTTGTTAGGACGGAAGTACCCTGAGATTCGGGCGGCGGCTCCTGCAGATTAGTGAGCGACATACCATGATTTTAGACGCCTCGTGCCGCATCGCTATATCATCTTGAACAAGCCTTTCCAGGTGCTCTGTCAGTTTTCGCAGGGCAAAGATGCCGCCGCGAATATGAAAAAGCAAACGCTGGCCGATTTTGTTTCGGTGCCCCGCGTTTATCCAGTAGGGCGCCTCGATTATGACAGCGAAGGTTTGTTGTTGCTCACAGATGACGGAGCGTGGCAGCAGCGTCTGACGAATCCGCGCTTTGAACATCCAAAGACCTACTGGGTCCAAGTGGAAGGCGATGCGCGGGACGGGCAACTCGATCAGTTACGGCGAGGATTGCGAATTCAAGATTACAAGACGCGGCCCGCAGAGGCGAAAGTGATTCACCAGCCGGAAATGCTCTGGTCGCGGGAAACACCCATTCGTTATCGAAAAGAAATTCCGACGTCCTGGTTAGAGGTCACGTTGCGCGAGGGCCGTAATCGCCAAGTCAGGCGCATGACGGCAGCAGTGGGACTGCCAACCTTGCGCCTGATACGCGTGGCAATGGGAGGCTTGTGGCTCAGCAAAACTCTCGCGCCCGGTCAATCCCGCGATCTTACGGAAGACGAACTCGGGCAGTTGCAAGCTAGTAGCGATACCCGGCGTAGCTTGAGCGATAGCGCATCAATTCGTTCAGATCGGAGTTGAGAATTTCGCGTCCGCGCGGATCGATCCGGTTGCGCTGCATGACATCGCGGACATCGTTGATGCCGTGGTCAAGTTTGCCGCGATCAAAGCGGCCGGCGGAGAGTTTGCCCGAGAATTCCGAAAGATGTTCAATCGCGTGCGAGAATCGGTCGCGTTCTCCACGGCTAAAGGCATTGCGCTCGGCCACCTGGCGCAAGTCGTCAACGGTGCGGTCGGCAGGCGATGTGCTCTGACGTTGATAATTGCCTGCCTGCGGATACCACTGAGCATTAAGAATTTGCCAGCCCGGCAGGAGTGCTAAAGCAACTGCTCCCATTCGAATCGCGGAACTGCAAGATAGTTTGATCATGTTTGTCCGTCCTGCGATTGAAGACGTTACAGGACTGGAAAAAATATACAGGTGCGAACGCCAAATGAGTGGATTTTAAGATGAGAGGATTTTAACGGGGCAGCGATTCTATATTCACTTCAATGAACGAGGCGTTGTGAAGCCCGCGATACAGGCGCTCGGTGGCGGGTACGAAGTCCGTGGGTTTCGCGTCGGGGATATCGGTGAACCTTTGCGGATTGCGGTCGGTCAGCGGAAACCAGGAGCTTTGCACTTGAATCATAATCCGATGGCCTTTCTTAAAGCAGTGATCGACATCCGGCATCGTGAAGCGGATTTCTTCGATCTTGCCAGGAGTGAAGGGCTCTGGACTGGTAAAGCTGTTGCGAAACTTTCCGCGAAACGGTTCGCCGCGCACCAACTGCAGATAGCCGCCAGGATAAACATCGATGAGTTTGACGTCGAAATCTGAATCGCTACCGGAAGTGGAGACGAAAAGGTCAGGCGAAATCGGGCCGGCAACGGTGAAGTCCGCTTTGAGTGGTTCGCTCGAATAACTCAAAACATCTGGGCGGCCCTTCAGGAATCTTTGATCGGCAATCATGTAATCCTTCGCCATATCTTGCGGTGAATCCGGGAAGTAGGGCACCGGGTTGGCCGGGTCACTCGTGTATTCGTCGAAACCGTTTTCCTCTTTAGGTGCTTTGAAAACGAGTTTTCCACCCTTCGCAAAATAGAGCTTGGTTTGCTGACCGGGCGGCCATTGTTCGAAGCTCCCCCAGCTGTTTTCTCCCGTTTCGAAGAGCAGGAAATTTGGTGCCTCAGAGAGCGGTTCGTTCTTAAGATAGTGCTTAAAGAAAGCCAACTCGGCCGTGCGCAGGACGTCCGCTGTGTCACTACCGAAATCGATATCTCCGAGTTTGTTGCCTTTCTCATCGTTCCAAGCGCCGTGCGACCAAGGCCCCATAATCAAGCGGGCCGGCGTGTCGGGCGACTGATTCCGAATCGCGCGAAAGGTTTTGAGCGTACCGGAAAGATCTTCAGCGTCAAACCAACCGCCCACAACCAGCACCGCGGGCTTCACATCCTTGATATGCGGCAGGATGTTGCGGATCTTCCAGAAATCGTCTTCCGTGGTGTGCCGGTACATATCGGTCCAATAATGATTTTTGTTCAGCAGGTAGAGGCGGTCCGAATTGGCAAGCGGCCCCATCGCCAGATAGAAGTGATACGCGTCTTTCGTGCCGTAATCGAACGGCAGAATATTTTCTGATTCGAGCGGATTCTTTTGCGGATAAAAGCCAACATAGAAAGAAAAATTGGCGACCAGGAAAAATGCGCCGTTATGATAGGCGTCGTCCCCGCGATACAGGTCGGCCATCGGGGCTTGCGGCGACGCTGCAACCAGCGCGGGGTGTGAACGAATCAGTCCGCAGGTCGTGTAGAAGCCGTTGTACGATGTGCCGTACATACCCACTTTGCCGTTGTTGTTCGGCACGTTCTTGATGAGCCAATCAATGGTGTCATACGTGTCGGTCGTTTCATCTGTGTCCTGTGGACCTGAAAGAGTGTCTTTGATAGGAGGCACATCGACGAAAGTGCCTTCTGACATGAATCGGCCGCGAACGTCCTGCAGAGCAAAGATGAATTTCTCTTGCGCGAAGCCAAGCGGACCCAGGTGTTTAGGGTAGCTCTCAGGGCCGTAGGGGCCTACGCTGTAGGGCGTCCGCATCAGCAAGATGGGTAAAGATCCATCGAAGTGGCGCGGCGCGTAAACGGCGGTGTACAGGTTTACACCATCGCGCATTTTGATCCGATATTCCGTTTTGGCGTAGTTGCTGGAAATATCGAAACCCTGAGCCGAGGCGCAGGCGGCGCAAAGCAAAAGATAAAGCAGCAAGTTTCGGGAAGAACGCATGGGAACCCGGTATACTGGCAAATAAAAGGCGAAGAGAGCGAATTAACCCACCCGCCAATGTTGGACACCGAAACCCAGCTAGCCCGGCTGAAACAGCGCATTGCCGCAATCGACAGGAAGTACGCCAGTAAAGATAACACGGCTGCTCCTTCGCCCCTGCACGCCGTCATACGCGCGACCAGCGCCCGCAGCTTTATTGAGGAATGGTCCGACGGCAGCGTGGTGGCGAACGAGTTTGGTGAGCACTTTCAATCGGAGCGATTATTTTCCAGGTTCAAACAGCACGGTTCGGCCGATATTGGCGCATTGAGTGAATTGCCGGCGACCTTTCTGGATGCGTTAAGCGATAACGGCATTGCCGATGTGCCGCCGCAGCGCTGGGCGTTCTTGGATACGGAAACCACTGGGCTTGCCGGCGGAGCGGGGACCTACGCATTCCTGATTGGCGTGGGCCGCATCACGCAAGAAGGCTTTCGCGTTCGTCAGTTCTTCATGCGCGATTATGTGGAAGAAAGAAGCCTGCTGGCCGCACTCGAGGCGCACCTAAGCGATTTCGATGTGATGATCACCTACAACGGCAAAGCGTACGATCAACCTTTGCTTGAGACGCGCTACCGTATTTGCCGCCACAAGCCGCCGTTCACCAGGCTGGAGCATTTGGATTTGTTGTTCGGCTCGCGGCGGTTATGGAAGCTGCGGCTCGAAAGCTGCCGGCTGGTGGAACTCGAACAGCAAATCCTGGGCGTCTATCGCGAAGGCGATTTGCCCGGGGAATTGATCCCCTACGTCTACTTCGAGTATTTGCGTTCACGCGAAGCGCAGCGCTTGGTGCCGATTTTCCACCACAACGCTATGGACATTCTGACCTTGGCCTGCTTGACCGCGCTCGTGCCGGCGGCGTTTCGAACCACAGATTCAGAAGCGCTCAAACAGGTGGGCGTGAGGCGCGGCGAAGATCTAATTGGAATAGCCCGCTGGCTTCTGAACGCAGGCGAAGCGGAGAAAGCGCTGGAGCTGCTGAAGCGTGCGATCAACTTGGGCTTGCCGGACAAATTGCTCTTTCGTTCGCTTTGGGATGTGGCAGCGTTAGAGAAGAAATTAGAACGGCCCGCTGCGGCCCTCAAGCTCTACACCGAACTGGCCGGGTGCCGCAACGACTATCGTGTGTCAGCGCTCGAAGAACTGGCCAAATACTACGAGCACGACGAAAAGAACTATCTTCTGGCTCTCGAATTCGCGCGCCAAGCTTTGGAGTTCGAAGAAACCGATTCCTTGCTCAAGCGCTGCGAACGCCTAAAACGCCGCGTCGCCACTCCGCGCTCGCGGCGCCTGCTCTAATTCTGTTTCTGGTGCCTCAGGGTTTCCTCAAGCGCTTTCGCTTAAACGCTCACCACCGGACATAACGATTCGCGGATGAACGCGTTCGTATGCGAATGGAGTCGCGCCCCAAGGCCTTTCGCCGCATGGCGGCCAATGACCAGCAAATCCGCACCAAACGCCGCAACCCGCCGCTCCGTGAGCTCGGTGATCGAGCCGCTCTCAATCCCTACCTCTGCCTTGACGTTCAGTTTCTTGAGTAACTTGGCAATAGTCTCGCCAGCCTCCTGTACCATCTGTGCGCCAGGATCCACGACACATCCATGGACGGGCGAAGACTTCGGCGCTTCCGCGACGTGGATAACCAACAGTTCCGCAGCCAATGCCGAGGCGAGATTCGAGGCCACCAAAAGTACTTGCTCGCTGTGCGGTCCGAGATCGATGGCGCAGGCGATCTTACGGCACGGTACCGCCTTCGCTGCCTCTTCGATGTGCGCTTCCGTCCATACTGGGCAATCGCAATGGTTAAGCACTTTGGTCGTGACGGAACCCAACAGAAAGCGTTTATAGGGCCCGTAACCATGGGTCGGCATCATAATTAGGTCGACCTCATTCGCGTGCGCGTATTCGACGATCTTGGCGGCCGCATCGCCTTCCACCAAGTTGCGCTGGATCACTTGCCCATTCAGTTCATCAGACAGGAACGTTCGCAATTCGTGCCGGATGTGTTTGAGTTCCTCTACTCTGGCGGCTTGTACGCAAAGGAAACCTGTTTCGTTCTCGGTGTCGTACACCGGGCCGTGCTCGACGTGCAACACAAGGAATTGCGAGTGGAGTTGCGAGGCGAACGCCTTGACGTAGGGCACAATCGCGTTCGATCTGCCAGAGAAATCCACTGGCAACAGGATTTTCTTTAAATTGAACATGGGAGTTCCTTCCTCTCCAACAAGAAGTGCATTCCTACAACCACGCCGATAAAAGCTTGCCCTATCTGCTCTGGACGCTGAAAAAAGCCTTCTATGCGATCAACTGTCGGTGTCCGTAGAGAATTCCTGGTGTTTTGGCGCAAACCATTGCGTCATATTGCTCAGGGCAGAGATCTAGTTCGGTTTCAGCCGAGCGAGCGATGTAAGGTTGATATGTTTTAAGCGTCCTCTCTCAATAGATGGGCACCGGAAAAATTAGCCATGAAACCAGTATTCGTCAATATTGACTGCCCCACCGTCCATCAGCTGATTCACCGCCTGTGCAACCTACATTTCGCGTGCCTCGCGATTGTTTTTCTATCCGCCGAACCCTCTCTGCTTGCTCAAAGCAGAACCATGCCCATTACCCGCCAATACTTGAATGTTCCAATCGGCCGTACCAGCGAAATGCGGCTCTTTCAGATCGTCATGGATGGCGTGCAGCAGCGTCAATTTGCCATGCAGTTGGCCGAGAACTCGATCGATTACTGGATCTTCATCGACGTCAGCGAATTCAAGGGACAAACAATCACGATTTCCAGTCTCTCCGATCCGAAAAGCCCTTCCGCCGGGGCTAGCCTGAATCGCATCTATCAGGCAGACAACATCGAGGGCGCGTCCTCTTTATACAAAGAGCGGAATCGGCCGCAGTTCCACTTCACCGTCAAGCGGGGCTGGAGCAATGACGTCAACGGTCCAATCTTTTACCAAGGCCAGTACCACTTGTTTTGGCAGGCGTTCCCATTTGGCGTCAAATGGGATACCGATTTCATGTACTGGGGACACGCGGTCAGTAAAGACATGCTTCATTGGCGCGAACTGGCGCCCGCCCTCGTGAACGACAAACTGGGATCTCCTTGGTCCGGCACGAGTCTCGTCGATCACAACAACGACGGAGGCTGGGGAAAAGACGCACTCGTGCTGGTCTATACAGCTTTCGATCGCATCTCGCACAAGCAGGTTCAGTGCATCGCGTTCAGCACCGATAACGGGGCGCATTTCTCCCGCTACATGGGCAACCCGATTCTCGACAGTAACCGCAAGGTCGGCTCGAACGACACCAGAGACCCGAAGGTCTTCTGGTATGAACCAACAAAACATTGGGTTATGGTCTTGTTTGAGAAGGACGGAATGTCTTTCTATACCTCCACCGATCTCAAAAGCTGGACCTGGAAAAGCCATTTCAAAGGTCTCCATGAGTGCCCCGACTTCTTTGAACTACCGGTGGAAGGAGACCCAAACCGCAAGCGCTGGATCCTGCACGGCGGCTCCTCCAGCTATTTCATTGGCAGCTTCGACGGCGAAAGATTTACCGCCGAATCTCCTGAGCTTCGTTATGCCGAAGGCAAAAACCTGCACGGCGACGATACGTTGTATGCCGCCCAATCCTTTGCCGAGATGCCAGGCGGCCGGCGCGTTCAAATGGCATGGGGGAGGGTTGGACTGGAAGGCATGCCCTTTAACCAAATGATCTTATTCCCCACGGAGTTCAAGCTGCGATCCACAAAGGAGGGACTCGCTTTGTGCGCCACTCCCATTAGTGAAATCGATCGCCTTCACGAGAACGGACACAGTTGGTCTGCGCAATCCGTCGAAAGTGTCAACCGCGAACTGCGCTCCGCTGGAACGGGACCTCTCGACGTGAAACTCCAGGTTAGGTTGCAGAGTAAGGATCAGCTCACGCTCCGCTATGACGGCGTTGCGCTCGCGACAATCCAAGCTGCCGATCTGGAGAATGGCATTGCCATGGTGGAATTGCTGCTTGACAACTCCGTCGTTGAAATCTTTGTGAATCAGGGGACGCGTTACATCGTTAAGGCAATACGTCCAACGGCAAGCGGCCGCTTGGAGTGCGCCGTCGGCCCGAACATAGCAAGCATCGACCACCTTCAGATCTATCGAATGAAGTCGATTTGGAAGCCCTAAACACTTCCACTCCTAGCTCGCCGCTTCGCCGTGACTCGAGTAATCTCATCACAAATGGGGGATTCGCGTTCGCGCCACTGGACCGGAGCTATGTGTGAGCTGCGCGTAATTTACCCGAATCGCAGTACGTCGCTTCTCACAGTGAGTCTTTCGGTATATTTAGGAATGGCCACCGCTCCTCAATTCCTCACAGTTGAAGAATTCGAAAAGCTATATGGCAGCGAATCTGGCTGGGAATATTGGTACGGAAGGGCGGTGCGCAAGCCTGTGCCTGATAAGCTGCATGCTCTGTTGCGGAGAATTTTGATGCAGTTGCTTAGCGCAGCGGGGTACGAATCCGGAGGTGAATTCGATTTCAAAGCCAGGCGAGATTGGCAGCCTAGACCCGATGTTGCCATACTCCCTGAAGGAGATGAGCGCTATCCCACCAAACTGTCGTTGGTTATCGAAATCCTTTCCGACGATCAAGCCAAAGAGCTGACTGAAAAGTGTCGAAACTACGAACAGACAGGCGTTTCCCACATCTTTGTCTTCGATCCCACGGCGCAAGTGATTTATCGCTGGAAAAAAGGTCTCGTGGAAACGCAAGATCTGGAGTTACCGAACGCAAGTCTTATCCCCGGCGCCGCTATTTGGCAAGAACTCCAGGCAGCCAAAACCAGACTCAAGATGACGCTTTAACGGCGTCCTAATATCGATGAGACGCGGCGCGGCGTTCAAAAAACTCTGGTCACTCGCAACAACATAGGGCTAGTTGGGGGAACACTTACTGACTGTTCTAATGCACAGGCATATTCGTTGCCGATTTCTTAATCCGCTTCAACATCCACACAAGCGGCACACAACAAAGACAAGCCAGCGCCATGTAACGAAAATCGTCAATATAGGACATCAAGTCAGCCTGCCTCTGCAATTGCCGCCCGATTTCCGCAATAGCCTGCGCATGCGCCGTCATATAACCGCTGCTGGGCGTCAACGCCTGAGTCAGCGCGTTCACGTGATTTCGCCACGCCTCTCCGGTGGCTGCCAGATTGTTGACCAGTCGATCCTGGTGAAGCTGCGAATGTCGCGCCAACAGAGTCTCCACAATCGAGATCCCCACACTTCCTCCGATGTTCCGCATTAAGTTATATAGCCCGCTCCCGTTACCCACTTGCTCTGCTGGCAAATCTCCCAGAGACGTCACGGACAGTGGTACAAACACCATCCCCAATGCAAAGCCGCTAATGATGATTGGTACCGTCAGCGTCCAAGGTGAAATTTGCAGCGTCAGTTTCCCCCAATCAAAACTGCATATCCCGAAAATTGTAAACCCGAGCGTCACCAGATAGCGCGTATCCATCCGCGCCACCAGCATTCCTACAATCGGCATGGCCAGGATCGCGCCAATTCCGCGCGGTGAAACAACCAACCCCGCGCTCCAAGCCGAGTAATCCATCAGCGATTGGTAGTAAAGCGGCAGCAGTGTGACCGCCGAATAAACCGCCGCTCCGAACATGAAAATCAGCAGCGTGCCAACCGCAAAATTTCGATTCTTAAAAATCCGCAGATCCACCAGCGTCTTCTTCCGCGTCAGTTGCGAGTAGATAAAACCACCTAGCGCCACAACCGTGATCGGAAAGGCAACCCGCACCCACTCGGCGCCAAACCAGTCATCCTGTTGCCCGCGGTCGAGAATGATTTGCATGCATCCCAAACCAACGGCCAACAACCCGAGGCCGATGTAATCGAGCTTGCCTGCATGGGCCTTTGCGATGTAGGGCGGATCTTTGATGTACCTCGAAATCAGGATCACCGCTAAAATCCCCACTGGAATGTTGATCCAAAACGCCCATCGCCACGAATAGTTATCGGTCAACCAGCCGCCCAACGTGGGCCCCAATATCGGCGCCACCACCACCCCCAGGCCAAACAACCCCATCGCCATCCCGCGTTTTTCCGGCGGAAAGCTCTCGGTCAGAATCGCTTGCGAAAGCGGCTGCAAAGCCCCGCCCCCCGCGCCCTGCACCAGTCGAGCCCCCAGAATCATAATCAAGCTATCAGCCGACCCGCAAAAGAAAGAAGCCACCGTAAAGATGACGATGGACGCCAAGAGAAAGCGCTTCCGCCCAAATCGCAATGAAAACCATGCACTCGCCGGCAACACCACCGCGTTCGAAAGCAAGTAGAACGTTAAAACATAGGTCGCCTCGTCGTTCGAGGCCGACAAGCTCCCCGCTATATAGGGAATGCAAACCGAAGCGATCGAAGTATCAATCACCTCCATGAAAGCAGGCAAAATTACCGCAACCGCCACCATCCACGGGTTCGCGGCCGCCGCAATATTTTGCTCTGCTTCGCGCTGTTGTTCCTGTGGTTGCGCTTGCGCCGAAGCTGCCATTTGTCTGGCTGACCATTGCCGCCATCAGTTCGTTTCACCTGTAGTTCTCTCTCGTAATCGCCCCAGTGCGCGACGGTCGGCGCAGAAGCAGTAGCCTTTTCTCGACGCTGCAAAAGCCAATCACGCGATGCGCGCTGCTCGCCGCAGCCGCTCCTGCGCACCGAGCGTCACGTCTCTAACTCGCGCGCTCTACGGCTAGGCTATACATCCCAAGGTGGGACTGGAACCGTTTTGCAACGGTCAACTACAGTTAGGCAAAAAGTTCATTACTCCACAGTGCGCCGAAACTCACGATCTACGTTGCAGGGGGCAGTCCCGGGCGCCGTCTCTCGCTTGGCCGCTTTCGGCCAGCAAGAACAGACTTATATGTTCTACCGCAAGACTCGCCTCACTTTGTTCCAAACTCCAGCGCATACAAATTGCTTGAGTTCACAGCCCGGGCTGAAATCACCGTACCTTCCGGTGTCATCCCCACCCACCCGGCACTGTTCAGCGCCGTCTCCAATGCTGGCAGCGTCTGCACCAGTTCCACTTTCCTCTGCGCAACACTCACCCGGTACCAGCCCGTCGAAGAGTCGTTCTCAAAGTAAACGGAACCGCCGTCACGCGACCATTCAGGAAACCCAGTTGGAAAGGTCGTCAACACTACGGAATGATGAGTAGCCATATCGTACAGGCGCAAATGGGTATTCTCATCCAAAGCCACCAGAAATTTGCCATTTGGCGACCACCGCGGAGACCAAAGCCGCGCCGTATTTGGCAACTGTTCAATTTGCCGCGAATTCACGTCGATTGTATAAAGGTAAGGCTTCCTGTCGGCCTCGTTCGATTGGGCGCAATAGAGAATAGCTGTTCCATCAGGTGACCAGTTTCCATCGCCTTCGCCCCGTCCTTTCTCCCAGTGAGTCAGCTGAATAACCGAACGTCCATCGGCGGCTGCGATGTAAATACAGTCTGGCTCTCCCACTCGGCCAGCATGAAACACAATGCCATTGCCGTCGGGCGACCAGCGCGGATTCCGCGCAAACAACGGAGGCGCTGTCAGTTGCAGGCGCTGTGATCCGTCTGCCGCGCTGCGCCACAAACTGCCTTTAGAATCGGCGTAGGCAATCCACTTTGCATCCCGCGAATAAGCTACCTGCGCCGCATCCATACCGTCCAGGAACGGGATCCACTGCCGGGCTTGCGCGTCGAACCGAATCAACTGCCCGAAGTTCGAAGCTCCAATAAAATAGACGCGGCGTCCATCGGCCGACGGCTGCGGTCGCACGTCCCATAAAGGTCCGTTGGTCAGGCGAAAGGGCGACCCCACGCCGTTGTCCCGTACCATCCAGAGATCGTGCGAGGTCTGGCCTGCCGAAAACAAATAGTACTTGCCGTCGAGCGTCCAATGGCCCGTCTCGGCCCAAGGCTCGGTCCACCGAGGAAAAGAAACCGCACGCAGCCCGCTGCCGTCCGGCCGGACTTCCCAGATGCGCCGCGAGTTTGGCAGCGAAACACTAAACCGCATACGATCGCCATTGGGAGACCAGGCCCCATCCTCTATATAGCCATTGACATGGGCTATGTCGTGCGCGTCTGAGCCATCCACCGAGGCAATTTTCAGACTGCCTCCTTGGGAGAACATAATGCGATCGCCTCTCGGTGACCAGCGTGCGAATTGTCCTTCGAGGTCCGCCAGCCGGCGAGGTGCGCCTCCAAAGGTGGGCGCAATCCAGAACGGGCGATGTCCATAACCGTTCTTGCCCGTTGCCTGTGCCAGCAACAATTTCGAACGATCGGGCGACACATCCATTGGAGACATGCCGTCCAGTTGCGGCATCGGCAGCGGTTCGCCTCCGTCGGCGCCCACCTGAAACGCCTTCATATTGGCGTCCAACTGCCCTGCCGTGAAATAGAGCCGCGCCCCGTCATCAACGAAGTATGTGACTGGGGTCTGGCTTCTGGTAATTTGCACCACCTGCGTTACGTGCGGCACGGGCGCCCCGCGCGTCATCCACCACACCGTTCCCGCAGTCGCCGGCAAAATCGTCGAAGCGACGATAGCTAAAACCAGCCTGTGGCGATTCCTCTGCCGAACCACCGGCTTCGCTGTCCCTTCGAACGGTGTGGAATGCCGCATCAGCCGGAGACAACTGCTACGAAAATCACCCGCCGTCTGATACCGCAGTTCCGGATCCTTCTCCAACGCATGCTGAATAAAGTCGTCCAGTTCATTTCCCAGGGATGGCCTCACCAAGGATGGCGGAGCCGGCTCACTATGCACAATCGCATCGAAAATCGCTCCATCCGTCGGTCCGTCAAATGGCCGCACTCCCGTCGCCAGTTCATAAGCGACAACTCCCAGACTGAACAAATCACTGCGCGGACCAGCCGCTTTGCCCAGTACCTGCTCCGGCGAAAGGTATTGCACTGTACCCGCCAGGTGGCCGGGCCGTGTGCGAAGATCCGAACCGTCCTCCGAAGCCGGTTCACGCACCAGCGCCAGCCCAAAATCCAGCACCTTCACAAACCCGTCAGGCCGAACCATGATGTTTTCCGGCTTGATGTCGCGATGAACAATGCCTGCCTCGTGCGCTGCGCTCAATGCTGACGCTGCCTGGCTCATGACGTCCGATACGGTTTTGGCATCCACGTCGTGGGCCCGGGCGGCAATCATCTCGCGTAGCGTGCGCCCTTCGACAAATTCCATGGCGATATAGTGGAAACCCTGATCGAAGCCCGCGTCAAAGATGGCTGCAATGTGCGGATGGTTCAGCTGGGCCGCCGCACGCGCCTCGCGCTGAAAGCGCTGAATGCGTTCTGCCAAATAAGAGGAGGGGAGAATCTTGATCGCCACACGTCTGCTCAACCGCAGGTCTTCGGCCTCAAACACCACGCCCATCCCGCCGCTGCCAACCGGCCGGCCAACTCGGTAATTCCCCAGCACCATTCCGCTGGCCGGCAAACGCAACGGTCCGGCCACAATCAATCCGGCAGCCTCTTCCAACACGGGAAGATTCAGAAACTCTTCCTCCGCGGCATTTCGGTCAGCGTCCAGAAGGCGCATTACCTGGTCGCGCAACGCAGCATCAGTGCCGCAAGCGTCATCAAGCGCCGCAGTTTGAAGGCCGGAAGGCAACTCGCGAATCTGCTCAAAAAGATCGCCTGCCCGCTTATACTCGTCGCGCGTCATGGGCCCCTATGCTCCCGCCAGAGCCGATCAAATAGCCAAGCGCGCGCAATCCGCCAGTCCCGCACCACCGTGGCTTCTGAAACACCCAGCACCGTTGCCACTTCCGGCACCTCCCGCCCACCAAAGTAGCGCAACTCCACCACCTGCTGCTGACGGGCATCCAGTTCATTTAGGTCTTCCAGTGCGCGATCTAAATCCAGAAAATCGACCGGCCTGGCTGCTGTGCGCCTGTCCTGAATACCGGATAGATCCGCCTGCCGGGGACGCTCACCGCCGCGCCTTGCACTCCATTCCCTAAGGATACGAGTAAGTTCGGAACCGGAAAGCCGTTCTGGCGGCATATAGCTAACACCGATCCTTCTGGTTGCTTTATTTTATCGATAGCGAGGAACACTTTTCCCAGTACTAGTACGATCCCGCTTACTATTCGTGACTCTCGAATCCCGCTTTTCTCGCCTTTTGCGCTGACATGACAAAAAACCTGCTGTCCATCTGCCTGTTGCTGACTCTGAGTCAATTCACCCTGAGCGGTCAAACCGCGCATGCGGGCGCAACCGCGCCAGTGGGTAGCGGCTTCTCATTTCCTGCTGCCGTGGCAGTTGATCAATACGGTGATGTCTTTGTCACGGGTCGGGGCGTAACCGCCACCGCAGGCACAGTGTATGAAATCGTGGCGGTCAACGGCGTCGTTTCAGCCACGAATTGCTGACATTCGCGCCCGGTGCGACCACGCCGTCCTCCAGAATTTCGCTTCCCGGGCCTGCCAATGCCATCGCTCTGGACGGCGCGGGCAAAATCTACCTGGCGGTTTCGAACGAAATTTATGAACTCTCGCCTGGATCGACAACCGCCATCGGCGTGGAGCCTGGCAATTCCCCAGCCGTGACAGCCAACGCAACCTCTACGTCGCTGGCGGCAGCGGCCTTATCGAGTACCCGGCTCGTGGGGCAACTGCGGCTACACAATGTCCAGGCGACTAGACCGCGGTGATGGTAAGCGCTCCACTTGTGTTTGTAGTTGCCACAGGATCGGGGATCCTAAGCAGTGACAGCTCAATAAGCCTGACCGGCCTGACGGGAATCAGTGGAATTGTAGAAGACGCTGCAGGCGACCTATATACCGCTGAAGCTGGCAAGCTAGCTGCTGGAATTGCCCCTTGGCGCTTCCAGTCCGACCGTCCTGGCTTCCGGAAGCTCCTACAATTCGCTTGCGCTGGATGGGTCCGGCAATATCTGGATCGCCAACGGCGCCACAGTTCAGGAATTCCCGCGCTCTCAGCCACCCGCTCTCAACTTCGCAAATACCAACGTTTCAGCCGCCAGCAGCGACAGCCCAAGAATCGTCAGCGCTGAGAACATCGGCAATCTGCCGTTGACCGTGACGGGCTTCTCTAAGAACTCAAATGTTTCGGGCACGTCTTCCTGCTCCAGCGCCGCACCAAGTGCGTTCTGCAACCTCGGCTTTACCTTCAACCCCGCGCAAGCCGGGCTACTCACGGCCTCGCTCACTCCCACTGATAACCTGCTGACTACAACCCAGGCCACCTTTGCGCTCGCCGGCACCGGGCTTCAAATCGCACCCACCATTACCACTCCGCCAAGCGCAAGCAGCATCAGCTATCACCAGCCTCTCAGCAGTTCCACACTGACCGGAGGAGTCGCTTCCACCGCCGGAAGCTTATCCTGGACCACCGGGGGCAAGAGTTCGTCATTGCCGGCTACACTCCATCGCCCGGGAATTTCGATGCATTCGTGATCGGCTATTACGAAGGCTCGAAGCTGATTTACGCCGCCCGCACGCGAAATGGCTTCACTCCCGCGTGACGTTGGGGAGCTGGCCTGACAGCCGCAGTCTATGTTGGCCCCCGAGAATCATGCAGGGACAAAGCGACAGGCCAACCTCCGTCGCCATGATAATCTGGAAGGCGAATATAAGGCGAATATGGGCCGCCGTCCAGAACGAGACATTCCCCTCACCCGCCAGGAATTAGCCGACTTGCAGAAGCAATTCGGCACCATGAGTGAATCTGCGCTGCAAACCTTCTATCACGAAGCGTACCGCCGATGTCAGTTCGTCTACAAACGCCGGCGGCAAGATCAATGCAGGAACTGGTCGCCATTTGGAAGCATTTGCGGCAATGGAAGCGCCGGCGGTGAGAGTAAAAGATGTCCAGGCAGGTCAAGGCTCGTATGGCTCAAAGAGCCATATCAGTATGGCATTATGATCTGTATGAAGAAAACCCTGAATATTGAGGACAAACTTCTGAAAGAGGCAAAGTTGGCAAGCGGCGCGGCCACGGATACGGAGGCGGTCCGTTTAGGCCTGGAGGCGCTGGTTCGCCGCGCTGCGTACGAGCGCCTTCGAACGCTTCGCGGAAGCGAACCGCTGGCCGAAGGCGTACCGAGACGGCGCGAGAAAACCGCCACCACCAAGCGCAGAGTCGCCTAATGGTCTTGGTCGACACCTCAGTTTGGATTCACTTCCTTGCCAATCGCGCCCCATACGCGTCCGAGCTGGAAAGACTGTTGGCTGTAGACGAGGTCGCCGGACATGAACTGGTCTATGGAGAACTTCTCATCGGAGATCGTGGGGGCCGGGCGAAGCTGTTAGCTGCTTACGAACAGATACAGCAAGCGAGCACTATTCCGCACGCCGAAGTGGTCGAGTTCGTTCGCAGCAGGCGACTGCACGGTCGGGGCGCCGGCTGGATCGATATTCACCTGCTGGCCTCGGCATTGGCTGGGCGGTTGCAGTTGTGGACAGCAGACCCGCGCTTCTCTACCCTGGCTGCGGAGCTTCAAGTGTCATATAAGATCTCGTGAGAAAAGGTCCGTCGTCTATATCAAGCTTCGCGGCGCTAATGGCCCACTCCGGAGGGTTCGCTCAACTAGGTCGTAGTAGCCGAAGGGTGCAGCTCTTTCAATCCCGCTATCGGCGAAGGATTCTGCCCTCCACCACCGGTCCGCTTAACGCGCAGCGCGAATTTGATTTTTGACCTTGCCACCTCGGCTAGGCAATGGCGCGGCACAGCAAACGGCCAATGGCAATTTCACGGCTCCATGGACAGCGAAATCATCCGTTGGATAGCACTCGCTCGCACCGCTACAGGTCGCTGCGGAACGCACCTCTCCCCGCGAATTCGGCGATAATGCAGTGGGCCATGTTTCCTCACGCTGCCGTCGAAGGAACGAGTTGCCCCACGGCGCTTCACGACGTCACTCTAACCCGCCAGTTCGATAACATAAATGAACGACGAGCCAACTAATCAATGCCTGTCTCGCCCCATCCCAACTGCCATGAACCCCAAAACGATACCGTAATCTGCCGATTCATGGACTTCGGGAAGTTCTATGACTTGCTTGCAACCGAGGAGCTCTACTTCCGCAGAACCGATTTATTCAAAGAAACCGATCCACAGGAAGCCCTTGCATCGGATCAGTATCTGCGCGCAGCTTTGGGTCTCCGCCGTTATGACATCAATGATGAAATCCGTTTGATCGACACTCAAGGGTTCGACCGGCAGAACAGCGAAGCCTATTACATCAACTGCTGGCAAATCTTTGAAGGCGAAACGCTTGAAATGTGGGGCAAATACGGTAAGGGCGTTGTCGTCTTTTCCCACTTCCATCTGTTGAGAGCGGCCATTGACGGGTTTATCGACCCAATGTATGTCGGCGTCGTTCGCTACGGCGAAAAGGACATGCGCGGCGTTAATCTGATCAACTTCCTATTCACAAAACGCAAGTGCTACGAGAAAGAACGAGAATTGAGGGTCGTTCTGCAGTCCTACAATCCTGTCGGCGGAGCGAACCGCCACATTTCGCCGGAAGGCGTCTATAACCGGGAGCCCCTCAACGAACTTTATCCACTGCCCGAATGGGTCCACGAATGCAAGAGGCGACGCATAGACTTGAAGCCGATGATTACTGGAGTTACCCTATCGCCTTGGACGACAAACACTGAACGCGAACGCGTTGCCGAGTGGCTCAAAGTTAAACAGTTTGGTTGGCCGGTATCTCTCTCTGTCCTAACCAGCCCTCATACGCCGACGCCCGATGAGATGAAGAAGTATGGCTTCTCGGCTTGAGCGTCGCCTCCGCTCAAGTCGGTCGGCTGCGGTCGCCGGCTGCCGATAATCTGCCGAGAACGCCGCCCACACGAAGCCCACTGGTATGGCTCCGAGCGCTTTGGGTCCCGGCAACTCTTATCGCCGGATGGACCTAGGATTTTCCATGGCGCTCGAATGGTTTTCTCGATCATTGGTGCAGCGACTCGCACATACGATGACCTTTGATGCCCAATAGTAGCGCGCACGAGGACATACAAATGCATTGGCGATGTTGATTTCGAGGCGGATACGCGATAGAATTCAACCGCGTTCTCGTAAGGAGGTCTCGAATTGAAGGACTGGCCAGCAATAGGTGGCGCGCGCGGTATCTTCGAAATTTTTGTGCCCGGGGTATTCCTGCTGTTTAATCTGTTCGGCCCGATTCACCTCTTTCCTTGGATGGGTCCGGGTGTAGTCTCGGGGCTACATTCGATTGCCAGCAACACGAGAGTCGCAATACTAATGGTTATCTGCTTCGGCTACCTCTGTGGAGTGATTTTGCGCCTTGAGCGGGCCGACATGGCAGACCACTTATCTGCATACTGGCATAGGCGCTTCAAGCGTCGCGCGAAACGAGACCCGGCAATCTCCACTGAGACCAACGAACCCTAAAACAAGTGGGCCACTGAGGATTTGCCCTGCATTGGTTGGATTGGTTAGATGTGCGACAAATACTACCTATTGGAAGCGAAGCAATACTGGGTGAAAGCGTGGGAGCCACGGCAGTGCGGCCAAGGGCAAAACAAAGAATTCTTAAACCTCTGCAAGATCGAGATGTCTACCGACACGCTTCTTGCGGCTGAGATTTATGCCGCCGAGGCATTGACGAGGTCCGCAGTCTGCATGTTCTATGCGTTGATTGTGTCCTCAGCCTTCGCATTTGCGGCTACAATTTCAATTGGCAATCGGTCTTTATCGGAGCAAGGGGCGTTGCCAACAGGCGTCTGGCGCGGCGCACTTGCGGCGCTCTATTTATTAGTTGCTGCGGTGATCCCCCGGGAGTATACGGTTCGTACGGATCAAAGAGGTAGAAACGGTTTTCTTTGCTTGCTTCGTCCAGCACGCTAGTCAAGAGCGAATCCCAAGCGCGCAGAACCAAATTGGCGCCGCATCAAACTGAACCCCAATAATGGTGATTAACATTCCAAATTTAGCCCCGCCACCCGAAACAGCCCATTGAACGGCGAGGATAAACCACAGGCTTCGGCAAGCAGGAGACCGGTTCGTCTTCTGATTTGTCGACACAGCGAAAGACGAGACGGGGTCGCACCTGGAACGCTTCGACGTCGGTGATCCCGCAGCGGCGCCTTCCAGAGGCGTCCCGACGCGCGGATACCAAATCCCTCGATTCCGGCAGTCGACTTCGATCAACTGGAGTCTCTGTTGATTAGGGGGTCACCAGAATGACCTGCTGGGCGGCAAGGACAATGGCTCCTTGTCGACATCTCCCGACGGCTTGTCGAGAGCTGCTGCGCGCCCAGCACTCTAGCCCTATTTCTTGACGTCCGGCTGGCGGCGCGATCTAATTGAGGAGTTCGGGTCCGCCACCCGGCTACAAACGGGGACTGTAGTTATCTGCTCGAATCGAAGGGACGTGCGATGTTGGCGTTTGTTTCTCACAGTCAAGAAGATACTGGTGTCTACTCGGCACTGTGCCTAGCTCTCGATTCGGCGGGCATAAGTCGCTGGGATTCGTCCACAATGTCTCCAACCGAATCGCTCGCCGACCAACTTCGCGACGCCATTCACAGATGCCAGGCATGTATTTTTGTCGCCACCCATCGGTCGATCATTTCTCGCTGGTGCCTTGCTGAGGTGGGTGCCTTTTGGGGCGCTGCCAAGAAGATTTTTCTTTTCTTGGGGGAGCCTGACCTGAACGATTCGGAACTTCCGCCGCAGTTTAAGGGCGGCCTGTGGACGAGCGATGCCCGATCCCTGATCGCCGCTCTCCTGAAAGAGCCTGACATTTCGACGATGCCGACTCTGGAGCGTCCTGGGAACCTTTTCTGGCTGGGACACGATCTCACGAGAGCAATCCGGCTGATAATGTTTGAACCTAACGCGCGCGACGAACTTGATAAGAACCTCCGGCAGGCCATATATCACTTTGACGAGATCGGCTTGCGAGTGCCCCTCGCCCGACACATCTTACTCACAGCCCTCAAAACTCACAGGAGCGGTATCGCCTTGTCCGAGGGCCAACGAAACCGAATCGCTACAAGCATTGCTAAGGCAAAGAACGAAATCGGCTATGCCATTGAACGACTGCAGCCAAATTTCATAGGCTTTCCAAATATAGACCAGCTGAACAGAGTTGATCAGGAAGTCCAAAAGACGGAATTCTGGCAGCTATTGCGTGACGACGGAGCCGAATCCACCAGCGCCGAGAAGGCATCTGCTGACGATACGAATTAACCCACCGAACTTGAGCAGTTATCTCTAGCTCGAAGAACCTAAGCGTAGGCGTCGTAAACGAATCGGCCGAGTTCCCAAAGGGAACCTACTCCGGTTCGTACTGGGATAGCCTTTAAAGAGTGCAACACATCCAACGCTTTTTTAAATAAGGATCAACCGTGCCGGATTCGCCACTAGCCCATAACGATGTCTCGGAAAAGCAAGACCAATTGATTGCGAAAATTAAGGAAATTGGTGGCCACGCTGGCAACGTCACGCTGCAGCGGGAACTGGGCTGGGAAGAGGATGCATACTGGCCTATCAGGGATCGACTTGTCGACTCAGGTCTGCTTGAACTCGGACGTGGTAGGGGTGGCAGCGTCAGCTTGGTGACCCAGCCCCTCACCGATCACCTCGCACCTGCTGGAACAACCAATGCCCCACCCGCGCACCCTTGTTCTCAGCGGATGACGGAGGGCGAACTCTACGACCCGGTCGCGGACGTGCTCAGAAGGCAGTGGGCTCGTGATCTGCGATTCCGCAGTCTCGTGGTCGAAGTGACAGCTCGGCAGGGCCGGCGCGACACCGGGGGCACTTGGACCCGGCCGGATATAGTTGCGGCAGCCCTACGCGTATTCCCCCATGTTCCGGGAAAGTTCTTCGACCTGATTACATTCGAGCTAAAGCCATTTGACGGAATCGACGTAACCGCCGTGTTCGAGGCCCTCTCCCATCGGCGCGCCGCGACCCAGGCGTACGTGTGGCTGCATGTCCCAGCCGGTGAAGCCTCCAGCGACGACTTGTCCTCGCTTTTGAAGCGGATAGAGGAGGAGGCATCAAGGCATGGCGTCGGAATGATAGTTGGGGCCGATCCGTCAGATTATTCGTCGTGGGACCTACGGCTCCGCGCGTCGAGATTCGAACCAGACCCGGAATCCTTGAATGAATTCATCGCGCAGCAGCTTAGCGGTCTCGCTCGCGACGAGTTGGCTCAGTGGTTTCGATGAGCTGCAACTGAGGCAGACAGCCGAACGCTTCGATCATGACGGCCCGCAATTTAGGGCACTTTGCCCCAGCCCGCCAACGAGCACCGTATTAGCGGCCTTCAGAAGGCCTTCAGCAGGGAGGCTACCGTGACCGGAAGCGAATTGCCAATGAGGAAAGTCAGAGAAATCTGCCCATAATTGGAGCCAACTTCGAAATTTCCGCCCACCCAATTCTCAGTCACAAACTAAATTTCATTTAGAATCAACAATTTCCGCAAAATCGCTTGGTGGCATAGTGTACACTAAAGCTTACGGGATGAGTTTACCCTCCCGTTTCTAACAACTCGAAACAGCGCCCAACCCGCCGTGGTTCCTGGGCGCTTTTTTATTTTCAAATTCACATTCTGGAGTTTCAATCATGTCTACTGCAGCGCAAATCGACGCCAATCGTCTCAACGCCCAATCCTCTTCCGGGCCGAAAACCGAAGAGGGGAAAAAGGTAACGTCGCTCAATGCCTTGAGAACCGCCCTCACCGGCCAAACCGTCCTCCTGCCCCTCGATGACACCGCCCTTTATCAAAAAATGGGCCAGGTCTTCATCGCCGCTCATCAGCCGGCCACGTTCGAAGAAGAACTCATCGTCCAAACTCTCATCGATGCGGAATGGCGTCTCCAGCGCATCCCCAATCTCGAAAAGCACATCTATGCCCGCGGCTTCCGCGACTTCTCGGGCGAAATTCCGGACCAATTCATCGAAGTCGAAACCTATCTCAAGTATCAGAAGGAGTTCAAAAACCTCGGTCTGCAAGAAAGCCGCCTCCGCCGCACCAAGGAAAAAGCCAAAGCTGAATTAACGGCTCTGCAAACCGCCCGCAAAGACACTGAGGAGTCGCAAAGAAAAGCCGAACCGCAAGCAGCCCCGCCGCCTCCCGCCGAAAAGCCGTCCCTAAGTCACGCCCCAGCCTCTGCTTTCGCTCTCTTTGAGGAAGCCCAACGCGCCGCCGCATCCGACCCCACGCTCGATATCAGCCAAATTGGCTTTGAATTTGCAAAAGCGGAGAGCGCCGCCTAACGACTCACTACGATATGTGATTTCTCAAACCACTCCAAGCCGTCGAAGCCACCGATCTTTTAAATCACTGCGCCCGTAGTGTCTTTCATCTTGTTGTGGGGCGGCCATTCCTGGCTGCGAGACGGCTTTCGAGCCGTCTCTCCGTTCGATTCTTACGATGCCTTGATCTCGGTCCAATACCGATCCCGAAGCCGTTGCGCCTCACTCGGCAGAGCCTTGAACCACTCCCCGCGCGCCAGCACGTCCGCAGTCGGATACAAAACCGTGTTGTCACGCTGCGCCGCTGGCAAAAGCGCCCGAGCGGCAGCGTTGGCCGTCGCGGTCCGCATTTCAATCGCGATTTGCGACGCAACATCAGGCCGCAAAAGATAGTCGACGAAGCGATAAGCCAGGTCCTGGTGTTTGCTTTCTCGAAGAATCACCGAATTATCCGCGTATAAAGGAAATCCCTCGCTGGGAAAGGCAAACGCCAGGTTCGGCGCATTATCAATGGCCACCTGTGCCACCTGCGCCCACATTTGCGCAACCAGCACATCGCCGGCCACCACTTGATCGCGCACTTCTTCGTTGAGATACGCGCGCAGCAGCGGCTTCTGCTGCATCGCCAGATCGCGCGCCGATTTCAGCAGACTCGGGTCGGCGGAATTAACGGAGCTGCCTAACCGCTTCAGACAAGCGGCGAACATTTCAGCCGGGTCGTCGAGCATAGTGACGCGCTTCTGATAAGAGTCCGTCCAAAGATCCGCCCAAGCCAGCGGTTTGCGGCTCACGCTTTGCGAGTACAGAATGCCCGTCGCGCTGTGCATGTAAGGGACGCAGACTTCGAGCATCGGATCCCAGCCCGGCTTCTGAAAGCGGGCTTCCAGATTCTGAAGGTTAGGCAGACGCGCGTGATCCAGCTTCAGCAGCAGATCAAGTTCGCGCATGGGTTGGACAAAGCTATTGGAAGGGAAAACGACATCCCAGCCGGAATTGCCGGTAAAGACTTTGGCGAGCATTTCTTCGGCGCTGCCATAGGTGGCATAACGGACCCGGCACTGAAATTCGCGTTCGAAATTCGGAATGGTAGATTCCGCGACATAGTTTTCCCAGTTGTAGACGTTGAGTCGGCGTTCGCCGGAACGGGTACAACCGGCGAGTGCGCCCGCCATGCCCATCAAAAAGATGCGGCGGCTCGTCAACGCTTGCTCTCCAAGCGGCCGGAAGCCAGAATGAGGATGCCCAAGCCCACCGTGATCATCACGGAAAGTGCATTCACTTCTGGACTCACGCCTTTCCGCGCCATACCGTAAATGATCATCGGCAACGTTTCCGAATTCACACCGGCGACAAGGCTCGTGATCACGTAATCGTCGAACGAAACCGTAAAGCAGAGCAGCGCGGCCGCGACGATCCCAGGCAGCAGCAAGGGCACCGTGACGTAGCGAAACGCTTGCCACTCGTTCGCGCCAAGGTCGACCGCGGCTTCTTCCAGGCTGCGGTCAAATGTTCGCAGTCGTGCTCGGATCACGATCACTACATAAGCGAGCGAAAAAGAAATATGCGCCAGAATCACCGTGTGCATGCCCAATTGGAGTTTCAAATAATGAAACACCCACTGAAAGAAAACCAGCAAGGAAATGCCGGTGACGATTTCCGGCGATAACAGCGAAAGATAGAGTGAGCCGGTCAGCAACGGCGATTTCTTGCGCCAAAGAGCGTAAGCCGCGAGCGTCCCGATCGTCGTGGCGGCGATGGTGGCCACCGACGCGATAATCAAGCTGTTCAGCGTGCCTTCCACCAGCGCCGGATCGCGAAACACGTCGCCATACCAGTTGAATGTGAACCCGCGCCAAACCGCGATTTTCGAGTTATTGAAGCTGAACGCGCCTAACGCGGCCAGCGGCAGGTACAAGAAGAGATAAGCGCTACAGGCATAGGCCGGAAGGAATCGCTTCACAGCAGTTCCTCTCCCTTGTCGCCGAGCAACCGCATGACCAGCAGCACCAACGCCATGAGCAGCAGCGACACGGCCGCGCCAAAGGGCCAATCGCGGGCAGTCGTGAATTGATTTTGAACCAGGTTGCCGATCATCACGGTCTTGCCCCCGCCCATCAGATCGGGCGTGAGATAAGCGCCCAGGCAGGGAATGAAGACGAGCAGGCAACCGGCAACGACGCCCGGACGGCTCATTGGAACGACAACGCGCCAGACAGCGACAGCCGGTGATGCGCCCAGATCCGCCGCGGCGTCCAGCAAAGCGGGGTCTAACTTTTCGAGCGTCGCGTAAAGCGGCAGCACCATGAATGGCAGATAGCCGGAAACCAAGCCTAAGATAACGGCTCCGGGGTTAAACAGCAGCGGCAGCGGTTCGCGAATAACATGCAAAGCCAGCAGCAAGCTGTTGATCAGGCCGGTGTCGCGTAATAGGAACATCCAGGCATAAGTGCGAATCAGGAAGCTGGTCCAAAACGGCAGCATCACCAGGTTCAACAGCAACGTTTTGCGCGTGCCCGAACGAGCGATGAAAAGCGCCAGCGGAAAGGCAAGGATCAGACAAAGAGCCGTAGCAAGACCAGCCACCCAAACCGAGCGCCACAAGATTTCGAGATAGAGCGGGTCGATGATGCGAGCGTAGCTCTCGAACGTCCAGGGCGGCAGCACACCGCCGTACGGTCCGCGTGTCAGCAAGCTGTAGCCGAGAACAATCAGCAGCGGAAAGAAGAACAGGGTGGCCATGATAGCCGCTCCCGGCAAAAGGAACCAGGAACGCAGCTTCATGACGACACGCGGAACTCGTCAGCGGCGTCCCATGTCAGGTAAACGGTCTCGCCCGGCTGGAAATCACATTCCCGCTGCGCCATTTCAATCGTGCAGGCTGCGCCGTCGGGCAGTGTTGTATGCAGGTGAACGCAGTTGCCCAGGAAGGCTTGGCTTTCGACGGCGGCCGACGCTTGTCGGCCGTTGCTGGGGATATTGCGCGAAACTCGCATCGCTTCGGGGCGAACGCCGACACCATTCAGCCAGTTGACATTGCCCAGAAACTCGGCCACAAAGCGCGTTTGGGGAGCGAGATAGACGTCTCGCGGGGAACCGGCTTGTTCCAGCGAACCTAAGTTCATGATCGCGACACGGTCGGAAAGCGAGAGCGCTTCTTCCTGATCGTGAGTCACAAACAGGAAAGCGATGCCTGTGCGCCGTTGCAGGTTCTTCAATTCCTGCCGCATTTCCTTTCGCAATTTGGCATCCAGTGCAGACAGCGGCTCATCCAGCAAAAGCAACTTGGGTTCGAGCACCAGCGACCGAGCCAAGGCAACCCGTTGCCGCTCGCCGCCGGAGATCTGGTTCGGCAGCCGAGATTCTTTCCCGGTCAAATGCACTAACTCAAGAGCGCGGGCGACTTTGTCGGCAATCTCCTTGGCCGGTCGTCCGCGGCGCTCCAAACCAAAGGCGACATTCTTCGCGACAGTCAAGTGAGGAAACAGCGCGTAATTCTGGAACACCGTACTGACGTCGCGCCGGTGCGCGGGCAGAGTTTCGAGCGGTTGGCCGTCGAGCAGCAGTTGGCCGCTGGTGGCCGATTCAAAACCGGCTATCAAACGGAGCGTGGTGGTTTTCCCGCAGCCCGAAGGGCCGACCAGCGAGAAGAACTCGCCGCGCGCGATCGAAAACGATACTTCATTCACCGCGCGATGCGTTGGGAAGTGTTTGCTTAGAGCTTTCAGCTCCAGGACTGTTTCCACGTCTTTAAAGAGAATGTTACTCTATGGCCGAATGAAACTGTTACGTCTCTTTGTGCCGCTCACTTTGCTCGCCATGGCGCCGGGCGCGCCGGCACAGACCAACCGCGCTCCCGAGAAGAAACCAAAGCTTGTGGTGATGGTCGTGATCGATCAATTCCGCTATGACTACCTCACGCGCTTCCGCAACGATTATAAGGGCGGTTTGCACCGAATGCTAACGGAGGGTGCCGATTTTACCAATGCCTTTTACACCCAGATCCCCACCGTCACCGCCGTCGGCCACAGCATCATGCTGAGCGGTGCGATGCCCGCCACCAGCGGTATTGTCGGCAACACCTGGTTCGACCGCGCGGAAAACAAAATCGTCACCAGCGTGTGCGATTGGAACATGCGCGTGATCGGTGCGGACCAGCCGCGCCAAAGTGCCAAGTGTACCGATGCCGACCCGGCTTCGCCGAACCGTCTGCTGGTCTCAACCCTGGGAGACGAACTCAAAGATGCGCATCCCGGTTCGGTGGTAATCGGTGTTTCACTGAAAGCGCGTAGCGCCATTTTGCCCTCTGGCCATCGAGCAAACGGAGCCTACTGGTTCGATGATGAGACAGGCGCCTTCGTTTCCAGCTCTTACTACATGGAGCAACTTCCGGATTGGGCCGCCGGCTTCAATAACCAGAAGCCGCCGGCCAAATATGTAGATCGAAAGTGGGAAGGGTTTCCCACTTGGGATTTTCATGCGAAGACAGGCGCAAACGTATTCGAAGCTGCCCGCGAGTCCTTGGGGAAATGAGTTGGTTGAACAGTTCGCTGAAGCGGCCATCACCGGCGAGAAGCTGGGCCAGCACTCGGACACCGATCTGCTTACGGTTTCGTTCTCATCGAATGACTATGTGGGCCACGCGGTTGGACCCAATGCGCCGGAAGTGCGGGACATGGCCATTCGAACCGATCAACAACTCAGCAAGCTGTTCGCCATGATCGACCGAACCGTCGGCATGACGAACACCGTGGTCGTGCTTTCCGCCGATCACGGGGTGAGCGAGACGCCGAAACACGAACAGGACACGCATATGCGCGGTGGATACATTCATGGCAATCTTGAAGAGATTGTCCAAAAGGCGCTTGCGGCCGCTTTCGGTGCAGATGGACCGTGGCTCATTCCCGGCACGGGCGAAACCACGCTTTATCTGAATTGGGACACCGTTTTGAAAGGGAAAAAAGGTTCATCCAACGAGCCCATTGAAGAGGACGATCTATACCATGTGGCGACCAGCGCTCTGATGGCTGCGCCCGACTTGCATGTAGCGCGCGTCTATACCCGGCCGGAACTCGAAAACGGCGAGATCGGAGATTTTGTCGCGCAAGCGGCCATGAACGGTTTCAACCCGAGGCGTAGCGGTGACCTCTTCATCGTATTTGAACCCGGTTTTGTGCCCGGAAGCGGCAACGGCACGACCCATTTCTCGCCTTGGGCCTATGATCGCCATGTGCCGATCCTCTTAATGGGGCCGGGGATCAAGCCCGGGCGCTATGACCAAAACGTCGAGGTCAACGATATCGCGCCGACGCTGGCCACGATGCTAGACATTCAGACGCCAAGCGGATCTTCGGGCCGAGTCCTTCCTGTCTTGGAAGGCGACCGCTAGTTGTGCGGATACCAGTACGTAAACGCGCAGAACGAAACCACCCCCGACAGGATGAAGATGTTCACCGAAAGCAGGGATAGGAGCGCCTGCGAGAGAAACTTCTCGCGGGATGTCACGGCAGCGACGACTGATTTGGCGCGTTGCGTTGGGGTCGACGGTCTTTGCCGCCGCACAAGCTGAAACATAGGTGTGCCTCACCAAACTCATCGGCTAGGCGAGGCGGCCACTTTAGTGCCTAGGAACAAAATGACCCACTGCCTCCGATCTCAGTGGGCCCCCCTCCGGGAATACGCATATTTGCTTTGCGATTGGAGGGCCAAACCGAAAATGGGGCCATTTGGGGGAACAAATCAGGCTTTCATTGAACCGAATGCTGAAAGCACCCAGAACACGATAGATAAAGGGGGCTATTCTCAGCGTTTGTAGCCGAATTTCTGGAGCAGGGCGACGCGAGCCTTAGCTTGGTCTTCCGTTTCCACGCCCTTCGGCGAATTGCCATCCACCACGCCCAGAATGCCGCGGCCCTGTTCCGTCTCCGCAACAATCACTTCCACCGGATTAGCCGTGGCGCAGAAGATGTTAGCCACTTCCGGCACTTCACGAATGCGCCCCAGAACATTGATCGGAAAGCCGTTGCGCAGGGCGACCACGAAGATATGGCCGGCGGCGATTGCCGACGCGTTAGCCACGGCGTTCTTCTTCAGATCTTCATCGTTGCCGTCGACGCGCGTCAGGCTATCGCCTGAGGCTTCGTTGAAGGCGATCCCGAATTGCAGATGCGGCGAGGTATTCACCATCGCCTCATAGATGTCTTCCACGGTCTTGATGAAGTGGCTTTGGCCGACGATGATGTTGCCGTTTTCCGGAATCGTCAGACGAACTGCTTTTAGTTCCATGCCCGACAATATAGAACAGTGCCTAAGCACAAGTCCTTAGCCCCGCAAGGTTTCACGGATGCCAGTTTGCTCGATCACGTTAGGGCGCTGCCGCACGCGCGCGCTACCTATAAACAACTCGTGCGCGAATTGCATCTGCAAGGCGAGAAGCGCGATCACCTGGAAGAAGCGCTAGACCGGCTGTGCGAGAAGGGGCAGTTGGTCGAGCTGCGTTCTGGCCATTTCATTGCGGTGGGAGACAATCCGGAATATCTGGCTGGCCGGCTTTCCATTCACCGCGACGGTTTTGGTTTCCTGATCCCCGATCAAGCCATCCCCGGCATCGCGGGTGACATCTTCTTGCCGCCGCCGGAAGCTGCCAAGGGCATGCATGGCGATCGCGCCCTCGTGCATGTCGTGCGCTTAGGCGGTGAGGGCAGGGCAGAAGGAGAAATCATCCGCATCCTGCGCCGCGCCCATATGACAGTCGTGGGCGAATTCCGCGTCAAGAAGCGCGGCAACTTCGTGGTCCCTTCCGACGAACGAGTGCAGCAGTGGATTGAGATTCCCGAAGGAATGGAGCTACCGTCCGTGCCAGCCTCGGCCGATCGGGTCGGCCCCGCGCAACGCGCTGTCGCGTCGCTGGACGATCTCGACGGCATGATCGTCAACGTTGAGATTCTCGAATTTCCAGCGGACGGCGAGCAGGGTGTCGGACGGGTGATCGAGATTTTGGGTTATCCGGACGATTTCGGCGTCGACGTTGAGATCATGATTCGGAAGCATCACCTGCCGCACCACTTTCCAGAAGAGGTGTTGGCGGAGGCGCGGGCAATTCCGCACACGACAGAAGTCGGTGAATATGCGCGGCGTCGCGACTTCAGGTCATTCGAAATCGTCACGATTGACGGAGAAACTGCGCGCGATTTCGACGATGCGGTTTGGGTCGAGCGCTTGCCCAACGGCAACTATGCGCTTCAGGTTCACATTGCGGACGTAAGCCATTACGTCAAGCCGGGTTCGGCGATCGATCAGGAAGCTTTGGTGCGCGGCACCAGTGTCTATTTCCCCGACCGCGCGGTGCCCATGCTGCCGGTCGAGCTTTCTACCGACATTTGTTCGCTGCGGCCGAAAGAAGACCGGCTTGTGCTCTCCGCCCTGCTTGAAATCGATCATAACGGCGACACTGTGGGGCAGGAGTTCTGCCGCGGTGTGATCCGCAGCGCGGAGCGTATGACTTACACCAACGTGTTCCGCGTCCTGGAAGGCGATCCGGCGATGCGCGAACACTATGCGCCGTTGGTGGCTCGCTTTGAACTCATGCGGGAACTGGCGCTGCTGCTCAACCGCCGGCGGGTGAAACGCGGCTCGATTGATTTCGATATGCCCGAGTCGAATATTCAGCTTGATACCGAAGGCCAGATGGTGGGCGTTTCGCGGGCGGATCGCAACATCGCGCACCGGCTGATCGAAGAATTCATGCTCGCAGCGAATGAAGCCGTCGCCGGCCATCTCGAAGCGGCGCTCGTCCCGAGTCTGTACCGCATTCACGAACCTCCGGACGCAAAACGCGTGATGGAGTTCGAAGAAATTGCGGTGCACTTCGGTTATTCGCTTGGCGTCGGGGCCATCCCGGTGAAGAAGTTCGCTTTCACTGACCGGCATCGCGATGGGCGCAAAACACGCAAAGAAATCGTGATGGCGCGCGAAGATTTTGGCATCTCTTCGCGCAACTATCAGCGCCTGATTGCCAAGATCGCGGGAAAGCCGGAAGAACGCATTCTGAGTTACTTGATGTTGCGTTCGCTCAAACAGGCCCGCTATTCTAATCGCAATGAAGGCCATTTTGCTCTTGCGGCGCAAGCCTACACCCATTTCACATCGCCCATCCGCCGCTATCCGGATTTGGTGGTGCACCGGATACTTGCGCATTACTTAGGTACCAAGGAACCGCTCCTTGAAGACCATCTGCTGCGCCAGTTGGGCGAAGATACGTCGTTTACCGAACGGCGGGCGGCCGATGCCGAGCGTGAACTCATCGAATGGAAGAAAGTAAAGTTCATGCAGGATCGGGTGGGCGATGAATTTGATGCCCTCATCATCAGCACCACCAAGTATGGCTTTTTTGTTGAACTGGCGGATTTGTTTGTCGAAGGCTTAGTGCCGATCGAAACGCTCCCGGGCGACCGATATCGTTACCACGAGAACGGGCGCAAGATTATCGGCGAGCGTAGCCGCAAGATGTACTCGATTGGCGACAGCGTGCAGGTTCGATTGGATCGCGCCAACACGGTGGAGCGCAAACTGCAATTTGCGATCGCAAGTCCCGGCGCGCAGGGTTTAAAGAAGAAGAAAAAGAAACACTAGCCTTTGGCGGCTTTGGCTGCTTTTGAGTCGAAGCTCTCGCCGTAGATAGCCGGCACTTTGCCGCCCATGGGCCGCAAATAGACGGACAGTTGGCCGCGGTGGTGGATGATGTGACGAATGGAGAACTCAAGGAATTGCACCGCCGGCATCTGAAGCATGCCGCGGAAATCGACCTGTTGGGCGAGTTGCTCGCCCGTCATGGCCTTGAGGCCCGCCAGATCTTTCGCGAAGTTTTCTTTGTAGACCGAGACGACTTCCGGAATCGACTTGGGCTTTTCGCCAGGCGTGAAATCAAACGCCCCCCTGGCGACCGCGCTCAGGAACAGATGTTCCGCACTGGCGATATGGGAAGCGAGTTCCAAAGCGCTCATCGAATTAGCGTCCGGTTTGTAGTCCGCCTTATCGACCGGGATGGCTTCAATCACCCGCAAAGTGGTTTGCTGTTCACGCTCGAGCGACGGGAGCGTGATATTCGAAAGCAACAGAGCTTCTTCTGATTTTAGTGTATGCATAGCTAGCTTTCCCACTTTACTCTAAGACGCGGACAAATTCGCCAACAATTTGATACTTCTCTGCGTCTTCGTCGAGATCCCAGGAAGGGTAAGCCGGATTCAAGCTTTCGAGTCTGATTCGCGTTTGGATAAAGCCGTCCGCATCTTCCTTTTTTTCGGATTGGTAGCGCTTGACCGTGTATTGATTATCGTCCGCTAATTCGGAATTTCGAACCAGCACAAACCGGCCTTGGCGTGAGCCCACCACATTCTTCCGGAATACGCATAAACTGCCGTCAGGAATCCGCGGCTCCATGGAGTGCCCTTGAATTCGCGCGATGAACATGTTCTCGTCCAGCTTCAGACCCGGTGGCGTTTCCACCCATTCCTCAGCCTGAATACCCTCCGGGTTGGTTAGAAAAGGGCCGGCGGCGACCGCAAGCGAATAGCGCGGCAGATGCGTGCGATAGGCCAGCACCTGCGCCGGCACATGCCGGCGGTACAAATCGTTCAAAGTTTTGTCAAAGTCGCGAACGCTCACGGCCTCGCGATCGGTCACGCGGATGGAGTTTGAAACTTCCTGTTCGAGCCGGTCTAAGACCCGCTTGCCGCCTTCGTCGCGCGCCTCAAGCAACAGATCGTCCTCGAGTTCGGCCAAAACCTCGGCGTCGTCTTCGCTCGCAACCTTTTCCCAATCGCGCCGCAAACGCACGTGTAGCGTGTCGCTGGCGGCATCCAGCAACAAAACCCCGATGGTCTGGTTTCCCTGTCCAGGCAGCGCTGAGACGATCAGAGAATATTCACCCTGCTTGGGCGCGATATCGCGAAAGCTGAGAACCTGCGCCGGCATCTTCGTAGCGGTCCTTCTCTAGAGCTTATCGCGCCGTCGCAGCGAAATCATAGGTCGGTTAAGAGCCCGGTGCCGTCGCGTAGTACCCCTTACGTGCTCTCACCTTAACATTCCCTAACGCCACCACGACTTTCAGATTGCGATAGTTTTTGTCCGTGGGGTTGTCGGAAACGTAGCGAAGAATGTATTGCGTGGTAATCTCGCCGGCAATGTCAGCCACTGCGCGGTACATCTTGCCATCCACGACATTCGTGTAAGCGCCTGTTCCCACCGTCAGGGCGTAGTTGCCGTCGTCGGAAGGGTGGGAAAGATAACCGTCCGTATCGCGGTAAATTTCGTCCAGCGGATAGACCACGCGGCCGCCGGTCTCGGTTGCTAGTTTGACCAGGTTCTGGTCGCTTTCGTTGGTGAAACCAAAGGCTTGCGTGCTGATGCAGTAGATAGTGAATTGATTGCGTTGCGCCAGTTCCAAAACCTGATCGAGCGAATGCTTACTCGCGTTATCGTGCCCATCGCCGATGATCACCAACACGCGCCGCGGTTCAATCGGTTCGCCTTTGATCAGCTTGCGGCTGGTGCAGGCGAGCCAGATGGCATCGTACAACGCCGATCCGCCACCCGGTTTCAGCTTGCGAACTTTGTCGACCATCGGCTCAGGATCGGAAGAGGTATCGACGGCAACCTCAGCGTCCTGCGCATAGTCAATCAGATAGCCGGAGAACTTGGGGTCGCCGGTCAGAAGATTTTGAACCAGCTCTTCGGTAGCGTTTTGAAAATTCTTCCAATGGATGCGCGAACCGGTGCTCATGTCGAGAAGGAAGCCGACCACCACCGGTTGATTGCGTTCCCGGGTGAAGAACGTCATCGCCTGTTGTTTGTTGTCCTCAAAAACCGAAAAGTCCTTCTTGTCGAGATCGGAAACAAATCGCCCTTTGTCGTCGGTCACGGTTACAGGCACAACCACTTCGTTGACGGAAACCTTGATGGTGTCGGAGTTACCGCTAGCCGGAGGTTTCACGTCGTCGGCGCCTGCAGCCGGTTTGGGCGGAGCAATGGTGAGGGTGGTTTCGCTCTTTGCTTGGCTAACTGGCACTTGGCCGGCGAAAGCCGGAGAAAGGGCCATAGCGAGCGTCAGGGAAATTGTCAGCAAACGATACCGCATTTTTGAAGGGCCTAGCTTGAATTATATCGACATTATCTCTGCACGCGGCCCGAGCCCCCGCCTGCCACCAAAGCCTGCACTTCTTCCACCGTAAAGCGATTGAAATCGCCCGGAATCGAGTGCTTCAAGCAAGAGGCGGCGACAGCGAACTCGAGCGCATCCTGAACCGTCTTTAGCTGGTTCAGCCCGTAAATCAGACCGGCAGCAAAACTATCGCCCCCGCCCACGCGGTCGACAATATGGGTAATGTCGTATTCCTTGCTCAGCTGAAAACCTTTGCGGTCATGCAGGCAAGCGGACCAGCCATTGCGCGATGCGCTTTTTGATTCGCGCAGCGTGATGGCAATCATTTGCAAGTTCGAATACGTCGAGAGCACGCGTTCGCACAATTCCTGATACTTTTGCCGCTCCAAACTGCCCGATTCCACGTCGATATCTACATGTACGTTGATGCACTTCTGGCAATCTTCTTCGTTGGCAATGCAAACATCAACCAGCTTCATCAATTCCGGCATCACCTCACCGGCTTGTTTGCCCCATTTCCATAAATTCTTGCGGTAATTCAAATCGCAGGAGATGCGTGCACCGCGCGCCCGCGCCGCTTTAATACTTTCCAGAGCCAATTCGGCGGCGGATTCGCTGATCGCCGGCGTGATGCCGGTAATGTGAAACCAAGTCACGCCATCCAGCGCTTTTTGCCAATCGATGCTGCCTGGCTTGGCAATCGCGATCGCACTGTAATCCCTGTCATACAAGACTTTCGAAGGTCTCTGATTGGCGCCGGCCTCGACAAAGTAAACGCCCATGCGACCCTTGCCGCGAACGATTTGGCCAGGGTCGACACCGAAGCGCCGCAGTTCCCCTATGAAAGCATCGGCAATCGGATTGGCGGCAGGTAAGACCGTGATAAATCGGCTGGCCGCGCCAAACTGTGCCAGCGAAACCGCGACATTGGCTTCGCCGCCGCCGAAGGTGGCCTGAAACTGCGGCGATTGTAGAAACCTTTCAAACCCGGGCGGCGTGAGCCGCAGCATGATTTCGCCAAACGTGGCAATGAGCGGTACTGGCATGGATTCCTCTTCGTTTACTGCCCTTCCGGTGTTAAGATCGCTTCGATTCCGGCGGTGGCATCAATCGCCGGCAACCCTTCGACACGCTGCAAAGTAAACGTATTCATCGGAAAGACGTCCATTTTCCGTAGGGCCGAACTGGCATAGGCGTTCAGCGAATAAGCGTTAACTTGAACAGCGGTGTCGCTTGCCCCGAACGCCCTGGCGGCTCGCTCGAGCCGTTGGTAGGACTGCTTCGCGTCGTCCAGAAAACTTCCAAATGTCAACTGCATACCTGTGAAGATCAGGGTATGCGCAACCACCAGGGCCGCGCGGTTTTCGTTCAGAAAAACAACGCCTTTGGGCGGTTTTTGCGATAGCTGCCCGACCGCTTCACACATGCTGGCGTCACTCGGCGGATCGCGCAGCGCTTGCACCACGTTCACGAATGTATTGGGAAACATCTTGAGCAAGCTTTGGCGGGTCGCCGAATAGTTATCAATGGCGGAAGTGAAACAGGTAGTGGTGAGAACCGCTTCCGGGGAAATGCCCGACACTTTCACGGTAGCCGTCATTTTGTCGATCGCATCAGTGAGCGTAGCGCCGGTTTGGCCGCCGATAAACAGCAGGCCATTTGGATTCACCTGCCGGTGAGTGGAAACAACTGCCTCGATCACAACTTTGGCCGCCTCATCGCCCAACGCCCCAACTTGCAAAACGCTCAATACCGGCAACGGTAACTTCCGTTCGGTGAAGAGATCCGCCGCCTCGGCTTGAACGCGGCGCGCATCGCCCGCGCCAGCGACAAACGCTCGTAAGCGGATAATCGTCTCTCCGTGTGTGCTGTGAATCAGATCATCCAAACTTTGCCGGATCTGCGCCGCCAGTCCGCCCGAATGGAGCAGCGGAGAAATATGAAAATCGAGAGTCTCGGTTTCGGCGGCCAGCGCCATGGGTAATTCCGGGGGCAGCGGCAAAACCTGCGGTTTCGGCTCTTCGTTCTTCTTCTTTTGCGAATAAATAAAGGTCGAGGTGAAGGCCAAAAGGATAAGTGCCAACGAATTTCGACGGAACATGGGTCTACGCTCTAGCCTAGCCTGAGCTTAGTCCGACGTATAGTCCCCACCCGGAAAATCCCGATCCAAAGCCGCTTTTGCCAGCTACCGACAGCATGTTAATCTCAAACTAGGTAATTTCGCCTTCACCTAAATGTTCAGCCATTTTGCGGGCTATGCTTGCTAATTTGAAGGCCCGCGCTGGGCAGGCTCTCCGTCACGTCGCTGTGCGGAACGCGCTCCTTTTGTACGCGGTCCAGATCAGCAGTTACGTCTTCCCGTTTATCTCCCTTTCCTACTTGTCCAGGGTTTTGAGTCCGGAAAAAATCGGGCTCGTCAGCATGGCTACCTATTTTGTCTACTATTTCAATACGCTGACAGAATACGGCTTCAATCTGACGGCAACCCGCCGCATTGCAATCGAAAAGGAATCGAAGGAATCGGTCAATTACGTTTTCAACTCGGTGATGATGGCGAAAGGCCTGCTGACGGTGCTTGGCTTCGTCCTGATGATGATCGTCGTGTTCCTGATCCCGAAATACCGCGAGCATTGGGTGTTGTTTCCGATCAGCTTCCTGACTGTCATAGGCGGGTGGCTGTTTCCGATGTGGCTCTACCAAGGTCTGGAAAAGATGGGCCAGGTAGCCGCACGGGATTTCATCGCCAAACTGCTTGCTACCGGGGTAGTGCTGCTCGTCGTACACCGCGATAGCGACTATCTTTGGGCGGCGGGTATCCAGTCTGGCGCGACGGTCATTGCCGGTGCGATCAGTCTTTTGCTCGCACCCAGGGTATGTGGCGTGCGTTTTGAATTGCTTTCCTGGAGAGACGCGCTTGTGGCGCTGCGGCAGGGCTGGACGGTGTTCCTTTCCATGGCCGCCATTGCGCTCACAACCTCGACCAATGTGTTCATCCTGAGCCTCGTGACGAACACCACAGAGATCGCATACTACAGCAATGCGAACCGGCTTATCGTCGCATTGCGCATGCTGGTTTCTCCCATCGTAACGGCTCTTTATCCCCACATCAGCCATATGGCAGCGCGCTCCGCCGGCGGAACAATTGCCTTCCTTAAGAAATACTCCTTCATCATGGCAGCGCCTTTCTTATTGATGTCGATTGTGCTCTTCTTGTTTGCTCCTCTCATCGTTCACAAGTTCTTTGGCACCCGCTACGATTACACGCCGGCCATTTTGTTGCTTCGGATCATGGCATTCTCGCCATTCATCCTTGCGCTTACCCACAGCTTTACGACCTACTATATGCTGGCGTTTGGATTTGAGAAGCAATGGAGCCGCATCGTCATGCAGACCACGGCATTGAACTTCTTTCTCATCGGCTGCCTGCTCTGGGCCATTCGGCCGATTAACGCGATGGCCATCATCAGCATCATCCTCGACCTGTTCTCGCTGGTCTCGTCATACTACTTCTTCCGAACCAACACGCGAAAAATGGCGGCAGAACTCGATTTGGCGGTTTCGCCGGGCTGAGCAGTCCAATTTGCCAGTCCAATATGGTAGTCTAGTGGCTTGGCTGACTTCTCCCGAATCGCGCTCGATCCATCATCCGATTTGCCAATTTACAAGCAATTAGCTGACGGCATCCGTGCATTGGTCGAGTTCCGTGCCATCCAAGCCGGTGAAAAGCTGCCAGCCACTCGGGAATTGGCTGGTCTCCTTGGCCTGAATCGCACCACTGTTTCGGCAGCATACGCTGTTTTGGAGCAGGCAGGCCTAATCCAAGGCCACGTCGGGCGCGGCAGCTTCGTTGCGAAATCCGCTGACTCGGAGTCGACCGATGGTGAAACCGTCGATTGGGATTCCCTGCTACCTCCGCTCGAAAACTTCGCCCCGGTGGCGGGAAAAATCGAAATCAGCTTTGCCAGTTCGCGGCCCGCGGAGCGTTCCTTTCCCCTTGTTGAATTCCGCCGCTTGACTAAGGAAGTGGTCGACAGTCCCGAGTCCACGCAAATCCTGCAACTTGGTTCTTCGCACGGCTACCCGCCGCTCCGGCGCTACCTTCTCGGCGAGGCGATCTCGGCCGGCGTTGCCCGAGTAACCGACGACATTCTCATTACCAACGGCTGCCAGCAGGCGCTCGATTTGTTAGCGCGGCTGTTCTTCGCAGCCGATCGCGCGCGGCCGGCGAACGGCGGCGTGGTGTTGGAAGATCCGGTTTATCACGGACTGATTCGGGTTTTTTCACGCGCCGGCGCAAACATTTACCAGCTTCCCACCGACAACGCCGGCCTCGACCCCGCTCAACTCGAAGATGTGTTTAAGCGCCATCGTCCGCGCTTGCTCGCAGTCACTCCGAGTTTCCAGAATCCGACCGGTGTCACGTTACCGCTCGACCGCCGCAAGCGCATTGTGGAACTCGCGCAGCAATATTCGGTGATTCTTGTTGAGAATGATATCTACAGCGAATTGCGCTACCACGGCCCGGCGCTGCCTACTCTCAAAGAACTCGACGATTCGGGCAACACCATTTTGCTGCGCAGTTATTCGAAGGTTTCCTTTCCCGGTTTGCGTGTTGGCTGGGTGATCGCGCCGCAACCTGTGATTGCCCGGCTAGCCGAAGCGAAGCAGTTGAGCGATCTGCATTCCGATCAGCTCTCGCAAGCGGTTCTGTTGCGATTTGCCGAGTCGGGAGAACTGGCGCGTCATCTGGAACGTACCCGCAGCACGGGCAGCGAATTGCTCGCCGCGGTGCTCGATGCTTGTGTGCGTTTTCTCCCGCCCGGCTCGCGTTTTACCCGCCCGCTCGGCGGCATGAGCCTCTGGGTCGAATTGCCTGCTCCGCTTTTGGCGGAGTCTTTACTCCGCCGCTCTGCCGGGAGGGGCGTCGATTTCTTACCAGGTAGTTACTTTTCGGCGCGCCGGGCCCATCCCCGTGCGTTCCGCTTGAGTTTCGGCGGCCTCAACGGGGAAGAAATCGTCCGCGGTCTCAAAATTCTGGGCGACGCGGCTCGTGCCGAATTAGCTGCCATTGCCCAAGCGGCTGCGCTCGATCCAGTGGCCGCCTTGGTATAAACGAAATTTCTTAAGGAGAATAAACAACTCATGAACTTCCAATCCGATCAGTTTCGCCTGAAAGTCGGCCTTGCCGAAATGTTGAAAGGCGGCGTTATCATGGACGTCGTCAATGCGGAACAAGCGCTAATCGCCGAACGCGCCGGCGCCTGCTCCGTCATGGCTTTGGAACGCGTTCCCTCCGATATACGCAAGGATGGTGGCGTGGCTCGCATGTCGCAAATCAAAATTATCCGCGACATCATGAAAGCCGTTACCATTCCGGTGATGGCCAAGGTGCGTATCGGTCACTTTATGGAAGCGCGCGTACTCGAAGCGCTAGGTGTCGATTACATCGACGAAAGCGAAGTGCTGACTCCGGCCGACGATGAACACCACGTCGATAAACAGGATTTCAAAGTGCCGTTTGTTTGCGGCGCCCGCAACTTGGGCGAAGCTCTGCGGCGCATCGCCGAAGGCGCGGCCATGATTCGCACCAAAGGCGAAGCCGGCTCCGGCAATATCGTGGAAGCCGTTCGCCACATCCGCACCATCGTGAAGGAAATGAAGCAGCTCACGGTTCTGACCAAAGAGGAGCTGTTTAGCGCCGCGAAAAACCTGCAAGCTCCGCTCGATCTGGTTCAGTGGGTGGCGGCGAACGGTAAATTGCCAGTGCCGAATTTCTCGGCCGGTGGAATCGCAACGCCGGCCGATGCTGCTTTGGTCATGCAACTGGGCGCCGAAGCCGTGTTTGTCGGATCGGGCATTTTCAAGTCTTCCGACCCCGAAACGCGCGCCAAGGCCATTGTCAAAGCGGCAACCTATTTCAAAGATCCGGCTAAAATTCTGGAAGCGAGCGAAGAACTCGGTGAGGCCATGCCCGGTCTCGATGTCAGCAAGATTCCGGAATCCGAATTGATGCAGACGCGCGGATGGTAAGCGAAAACCGCAACGGACACAAGCCAAGAGTGGGCGTTCTGGCCCTGCAGGGCGATTTCGAGGCGCATTCGAAAGCGGTCGAACGGGCTGGCGCGCAGGCCGTCGAAATCCGTACGGCCAGGGAATTGGACGCGGTGGACGCCCTCGTCATCCCAGGCGGGGAAAGCACCAGCATGCTTAAATTGCTCGATGTCGAAAGCTTGTTTCAGCCGCTAGCCGACTTCGGCGCCCGCAAGCCGATCTTCGGCACCTGCGCGGGCGCTATCCTCCTCGCCAAAGAAGTACTCAACCCGGCGCAGCGCTCGCTTGGATTGATGGATTTGACAGTCGAACGCAACGGGTACGGCCGACAAATCGATAGCCGCATCGCGCATATTGATGTGGCAGGCGAAGCCGCCGAAGCGGTATTTATTCGAGCTCCCATCATTCGGCGCACAGGGCCGCAAGTGAAAGTACTGGCGGAATACCTCGGAACGGCGGTCTTGGCGGAGCAGGGAAGACACATGGTGGCGACGTTCCATCCCGAACTTACCTCCAATACCGCAGTGCACCGGCACTTCCTTAATAAGATCGCCGAAGCCAACGCCCTCCGTTAAACTTGAGTAGCGTGAAAAAAGTTCTCTTTCTTTGCATCGGCAATTCCATCCGAAGTCAAATAGCGGAAGGATTTGCCCGCAAATATGGCTCCGATGTGATCGAAGCCGCAAGCGCTGGATTCAGTCCCGCATCCATCGTTCAGCCTCTGACAAAGAAAGTGATGGAAGCGAAAAACATCAACCTGGAAGAGCATTTTCCAAAAGATCTCGAACATGTTCCGATGTCGGGCTTCGATCTGATCGTCAATATCAGCGGCAAGAAACTGCCTACCAAAATGCCCATGGAAGTGCGCGATTGGGCAGTTGCCGATCCCATGGGCAAGGTCGAAGAGGACTACGTCACTACGCGCGATCAAATCGAACACTTGGTGATGCGTTTGATTTTAGAGCTGCGCAAATCCAGTCGTCCCTCCACTGGTCCGCCTCCGCGCCGCGCTCCGGTTCGTCCCCAAGGCGCCCCGAAATGAAAACGCGACCGGAACAAAAGTTCCGGTCGCGCTTCGAAGAAAGAAAATTTGAAAACCTTACTTGGGCGAAGACATGGTGTCGGTCGCGGTGGTCTTCTTGGACTTCTTGTGGGTCTTCGCCTTCTTGGTGGCCTTGGTGGCGGTGTCGGTATTCTGGGCGAAAACAACGGCGGAACCAGCCAAAAGGGACAGGCTCAGGGCAGCGATCATGATTTTGTTCATTTAATGCAATTCTCCTTGTTGGTGTTAGCACTTGTGGTGCTTACGATTGTTATACTCCCAAATCATTGTGAAGAACTCCTGAACCCAACATTAAACTGGTCTTAATCTTTCCCCTCCCGGCCAGGAAAGGCTAGTACCCCCGGAACTCAATTGCGGTTCACCCGGGCGTCCATTAGAATCGGTGATTCGGGGTTTATAAACGCCATTCTATCCGCGCATGTCCACCACCCTCCCAGAACCCTTTGCTGTCAACGGCCGTTACGAAATTACTGAGCGGCCGCTCGGCGAAAGCGGTCGGATGGGAGTCATTTATAAAGCCTATGACGTTGTAACCAAAAGATTTGTTGCGCTCAAGACGATTTGGGCCGACTCTAGTCCCGGAACGATAGAACTGTTTGAACGCGAGTGGACGGTTCTCGCTCGCCTCAGTCATCCGAATATCGTCGACATTCTCGATACCGGAGATTGGGTCTTTAACGGCGAGCGCCGGCCTTATTTCGTGATGCCGCTCCTGTCAGGGCGAACGCTTGAAGAAGTCATTCATAAATCGAGCGAACGGTTGTCTATTGAACGCATTATTGACATCATCTCGCAGGCATGCCGTGGATTGCAGGCCGCTCATGACCAAAATCTGATTCACCGCGATATTAAACCGAGCAACATCTTCGTAATGGATGATGACACGGTAAAAATTATCGATTTCGGCGTGGTGTATTTGGCTGACGGTTCCCGCGCCGCGACAAGTATGCGCGGCACCCCGCTCTACATGGCGCCCGAGCAACTGGAGATGAAAGCGGCTACGGCGCTTTCCGACATTTATTCGCTGGCGGTTGTTTGTTATGAGACGCTGACCGGCCGTCAACCCTTCGCGCGCGAAACCCCGGCGGAAATAGCGGAAGCAGTTCGAAACTATGTGCCGCCGCCCGCTTCCGACTTGAACCCCGCGGTAAATTCGCCGATGAGCCGCACAGTTCATAAAGCCATTGCCAAGCAGCCCTGGCATCGTTTCCCGACAGCGCGCGAGTTCGGCGATACGTTGCAAAGGGCGCTTCGCAACGAGCCTATCGATCGGTTCGAACGATCTAAGATTTTGCCGCGAATCGAACGGGTGAAGAAAGCCTTCGGCGATGACGATTATCAGTTCGCCCTTGAGATCCTGCGCGAACTGGAATCGGAAGGGCATGTCGATCCGGACATGTCCGCTCTTCACATTCAGATCGAGCAGGCGCTGCACCAGAAAAACGTCCGCCAGTTATTGGATAACGCGCACGTTCGCATGGAGGAAGAAGAATACCCGCTGGCGCTGCATAAAGTGGAAGACGTTCTGGAAGTGGACCCCGCGAACAAGGAGGCGCTGTCGCTCAAGAAACAAATCGAACAGCGTCGCGACGAAACGCAGCTGTCGCACTGGTTCAAGCTGGTTCGCGAACATATCGATAACAACTTGTTCGGCCCGGCGCGCCAGGGGTTGCAGGAGATTCTAAAGATCGATAGCTCCAATACCGAAGCGCGCGAAATGCTGGCCGGAATAGACCAAACCGAGCAGGAGATCGCGCGCAACCGCGAAGAGAAACAACGCTTGTATGAGAACGCGGTGGAAGCCTACCGGCTTGGCGAACCGGGTACCGCGTTGACGCAGTTGGAACGCGCCCTCACCCTCGCTCGCCGCAGCAGCCGGTCCTACACCCCAGACCTCGATTCTCAGTGTCAGAGCTTCCACGATTCGATTCGCGATGAACAGGATAACGCTCAGAACGCCTATCAGGCGGGGCGCAATCATCTCCTGAACCGTAACTTCGCCGAGGCGCTGGCGATTTGTGAAGAATATCTGGCAAAGCATCCCGATGATCCACGTTTCCAGGCTCTGAAACTGGAAACCGAAGAAGCGCAGCGGCATGAGCAATCGGCCGCCATTGCCGATGTCGGGCGGCGCGTCGACGCTGAACCCGATCTCGACAAGAAACACAAGATTCTGCAGGATGCAGTTGCGGCCTATCCTGACGAGTTCCATTTCCGCTCCGCCCTGAAGTTGATTTCCGACCGGCGTGAGTTGGTCAATTCCATTGCCGCGCGCGCGCGCCAGTATGAGGAGCGCAATCAGTTCGCCGATGCCTGCGGCCAGCTTGAAATTCTTAAGAATATTTACCCCGTGTTTCCTGGCCTGGACGCGGAAATCGAGCGTCTCAAAGGGCGTCGCAGCGAACAAACTCAAGCCGAATCTCGGGCGCGCTGGCTCGAACAAATCGATAACCATTGGAACGCCGCCGAATACGACAAAGCTTTCGCGGCCGCCGAGGAAGCGCTAGCCGCCTTCCCTGGCGATGCCGGCTTATTGCAACGCCGGACCACTGCTGAGGAAGGCGTAGCTCGCAACGCTCAGGTGAATGAACTGCTGAAGCAGGGGCAGGATCTTTGCTCAGGCCAGGATTATCAGGAAGGTTTGACCGCTTTGCGCAAAGCCGGCCAACTTGATCCGCGCAATCGCCTGGCGCGAGCCGCGCTATTGAGTGGTTTGGTCTCTTACGCGCGTTCGCTGCTGCCTGCCGATTGGCACGCTGCCGAACCGCTGGTGAAAGAAGCTCTGGATCTCGAACCCACCGATCCGGTGGCGCGGGGACTGCTGGCCGTGCTGGACGGCAACCGCCGGCAATCCGCCATCAACATCATCCTCGCCGGAGCTAAGAACTACCAGTCGGACGGCCATCTCGCCGATGCGTTGCAGATTATCGAACGCGGCTTGGTTCAATACCCGAACGACCATCGCCTGATTCAGTTGTATACCGCGCTGCGGACCAAAGCGGGGCAAAGTCAAGCCTCCGTTCCGCCAGCGCCGCTCTCCGCTCCCGATGTCGAACCTGCCTCTGACCTTTTGGCCGTGACCGTCGAAGCACCGCAGCCGGCGATTGTTGACAAATCAGCAGTGGAACCACAAACCGATCGGCCGGTGCCGCACCAGAATTTCTTTGCGCCGCCGACCACCGACATTCCGCGGAGAGAGCCTGTGGAACCCGAGTCCGACTTTGGAGCAAGTCCAGCAACCGGACCGAACGCCGCTCCAAAAACAACGCCTCGCCCTGCCGCACCGCCGAGAGTACCGCCCGTTCAGCCCCACTACCCACGCGATCCAGGCCTACTCGGAGAACTCAGCATTAAAGGGCCGGTGTGGGTTATTGCCGCGCTGGGAGCGGTGGCTCTTATCTTGAGCGCCGGTGTTTATCAGCTTCTTCACAAAGATTCCGCCGCGGTCGGCGCCATCGCCACGCCGGATGCGCGAATCCACCCTAACTCGAAAGACGCTAAGGCTGCGCGCCGCTATCGGGTGAATTTGGCGGCAAATGTCGACGGAACCCACTTCAACGAAGGGAACGAAACTCTTGCTTCGATCGCGCAACTCGCAGCTGGAAAACACACGGTAGATGCCTCTCACGACGGCTTCTTGCCAGAAACCAGAACGTTCGTTATCGATCCCGGCGCGTCTGAAGCTACCACCGTCAATTTTGACCTTCGCCCCATCCTTCCGGCGTTGCGCCTGAATTCCTCCCTTGCAAACGGCGGCCGTCTGGTGGTTGACGATAAGGACTCTATCGACTTGCAAGCCGGGGTGGCGGCGAAAGACGATTTGACTCTTGGCGCGCACACCGTCAAGATTTATGACAGTAGCCGTCTGGTGTTTTCTTTCGCCTTCGAGACAGAGGCCAACGAACTGCCTGTGCTGACGAGCCCTCTCGGCACTCAACCGGTTTCCGGGGTTGTGGTCTCTTCTCTGCTCGGCACTGCTAAGGTCTACGCCACCCCCGGTTTTCGGGCCTCGGCCGCTTTGCCCGTGATGCCGGTTCCTCTCACTGGTCTCGATATTCCCGGTAGCGCAACCAATCCAGCGCATATCTTCCTCAATTCGGGTAAAGGGAAGGAAGCGCAAGAACAAGTCGTCGATTCCTCTGTTTTTCCAACTTTGAACATCCAGCTATCCGGCGCAACTCAGGCGCCCTTCCTGGCGATCACCACCACTGCGGCGAACTGCCAGATCTTCATCGACGGCCGGCCCATCAAAAGTGCCGGTCAGTCTCCCTCTGTTGCTCTGCAAACCGGACATCACAGCGTGCGCCTGTCTTGCCCGGGCTACGAAGATCTGGAAAAAGATGCGCTGGTGAAGGCTGGGCAAGTCACCCCGCCCAAACTCGATTTCGTGATGCTTCCGACTCCTGCTACCGTGCCGCAACCTGCCAAAGCTCAATTTGTGCTCGCGGGAGCGCCGCCGGATGCAACGGTGTTTCAAAACCGGGTCCCTATCGGCACCGTTGGTCCGGATGGCACTTTTGCACGCGACATCGATCCGGGAATCTTCACTTGGGAATGGCGCAAGCCGGGTTTCGAACCGGGCAAAGCATCGCGTACGGTGACTGCCGGCGAAGTGGTCCGCCTGAACGGTACGCTCAATCCTTCGACTGGCAGTTTGATTGTGAAGGTTTCCCCCGATAACGCCAGCCTTGCAGTGCACCGCGATTCTGACAATACGCCCTACAGCGCCTTGAACAATATCGCAGTTGCCTTACCACCAGGCTCTTATCACGTTACGGCGGAAGCGCCCGATTACCGCGCGAAGACGGAAGCGGTTGTGGTTGCCGCCGACAAAACCTCGCCCTTAAGCCTCGATCTTGAGAAGATGCCCGTCGTTTCGGGTCCGGTTCGTTATTTCGATAACGGCGATGCCTGGAAGCCCTTCAGTACGCTCCCCGGCTGGTGGATTCACCCGGGCACTGGCTACAGCTCGCTACGCGCTTCCACCGGTTCTGTGCAGATCGATTTCTTGCGCCAGAAACATTTCCACAAGATCAGCCTTTTGGCGGATTGCGTCAGCCTGAGCGACTGCATCGCTTACACATTAGACGCGCACAACTTAAGCACCAAAGTCGAGTCGGGCGGAGTGACTAAATTCGATGAGAAGAAGCCCCACGGAATGGACTCGGCCGCGTCTTTCCGCTTGATTTTCGAGATGTCGCCCGATGCGATTGTCGTCAAGAATCAAGCGGGCGCCGTGCTTTCTTCGGTGGAACGGCAAAACCCGCGCGGCAAACTGTCCGTCCAGAACGAAACGCCGCTCCATATCAATTAAGTAGGGCCACACTAAATGCGGCAGATCAGCAATTCGCGCTCGTAAACCATTTCGGGCGGCAGGTGGTCGTGCAATTCAATGAACAATTCTTCGTGGCCTATCACCTCGGCCTTCCACTCGCTGCGCCGGAAGGCTTGCAATTCGTCGAATTTCTCTTTCGGGAAGTCGAGCCCATCCCAATCGATATCTCCGTAACGCGGCACCCAACCGATCGGCGATTCTTTGGCCGCGGCCCGGCTATGCGCGCGATCTACGATCCACCTCAGCACCCGCATATTCTGGCTGAAGCCCGGCCAAATGAAATCGCCCTCGGAGTCTTTTCGAAACCAGTTCACATGAAAAATTTTGGGTGTCACGCTAAGCGACCTTTGCATCGTTAACCAGTGCCGGAAATAGTCGCCCATGTGATAGCCGCAGAAGGGAAGCATGGCCATGGGGTCGCGCCGCACCTTGCCGACGGCTCCTGCCGCCGCGGCCGTCGTCTCGGAACCCATAGTGGCTCCGAGGTAAACCCCGGCGCTCCAATTGAAGGCTTGAAACACAAGTGGAATAGCGGACGCTCTTCTGCCGCCAAAAATAAAAGCACTGATCGGCACGCCTTCCGGATCTTCCCAAGCCGGATCAATGGAAGGGCATTGTGACGCAGGGGCTGTGAATCGCGCGTTCGGATGAGCCGCTTTGCGGCCCGTTTGCTGGCCGATTTGCGGCGTCCACTTCTGGCCTTGCCAATCCAGGCATTCAGCCGGCGGAGCGTCCGTCAATCCTTCCCACCAGATGCCGCCCTCGGGTGTGAGAGCGACATTGGTGAATATGGTGTTCTTCGAAAGCGTTGCGATCGCGTTCGGATTGGTTTTCGGCGATGTCCCGGGCGCTACGCCGAAAAATCCGGCCTCGGGATTTATGGCGCGCAAGACTCCTTTTTCATCGGGCTTGATCCAGGCGATGTCGTCGCCCACCGTCCAAATCTTCCAGCCTTCGAAGCCTTTTGGGGGAATCATCATGGCAAAATTCGTTTTGCCGCAGGCGCTTGGAAATGCCGCCGCTACGTAGGTCTTCTGACCCTTCGGATCTTCCACCCCAAGAATGAGCATGTGCTCGGCCATCCAGCCTTCGTCGCGCGCGATGTTGGAGGCAATGCGCAGCGCGAAACACTTTTTCCCGAGAAGCGCGTTCCCGCCGTAACCCGAACCGTACGACCAGATTTGCCGCGTTTCCGGAAAATGAACGATGTACTTTTCCTGGTTGCAAGGCCACGGCACATCTTTTTCGCCCGGCGCCAGAGGCCGGCCGACGCTGTGCACACACGGGACAACCCGCTTCTCGTCCTTGTCGATTTCTTTGAGAGCCGGCAGACCTATCCGCGCCATGATGCGCATATTGACCACCACGTAGGGCGAATCTGTCAATTGCACGCCGATTTGCGAGAACGGCGAATGCACCGGGCCCATGCTGAACGCCAACACGTACATTGTGCGCCCGCGCATACAGCCGCGAAACAATCCCTTCAACTTCTTCCGCATTTCAAACGGATTGACCCAGTTATTGGTAGGGCCCGCATTTTCCTTGGCAAGCGAGCAAATGAACGTTCGATCTTCGACTCGCGCCACGTCGCCCGCGTCCGATCGAGCGTAATAACAGCCCGGCCACAAGCGTTGATTCAAACGGATCAGCGTACCCGCTTCCACCATCTGCTGGCAGAGTGCGTCATTCTCCTCCTTCGATCCATTCACCCAGTGAATGCTGGCGGGTTTGGTGAGATCCGCCATTTTCTCAACCCAGCGGAGCAGATGTTTGTTCGTAGCGAGCGGAGTCGAAGAGGGCTTGAAAGTGGCTTGTTCGGTGGTCATAGGTCGCTAATCCAATCTAACAATTAAAATGAAAAATTTAAGTGATTCATCACACCATTCCGGCCTCTAACAAGCCCAAATGCCGGAGAACCCGCCGGACTTTTTTGGGTGAGACGGCAAGCTTGTTGGCTACCCGCGAAACCTTTCTGCCCTCGCGCTCCCAAACCCGCCGGATCAGCACTTCTTCGAAATCGGCAACCACCTGTTGCAAACTCTTGTCTCCCACTGCGCCTTGCGACCAGGCGCGCAGGTTCGGGTCTTCCAAGCCGGCGCGCAAAATACGCGAACGTAGTATTTCGACTTCCTGCCACAGGGCATCATGCCGGTCATGATTGAGCTGGGTTTCAGCTTGGTCGCAGCAAACGCGCGCTCTCTCGGTGTTGTTGAAAAAGCCGTTTACCAGCGTCATCCCTTCGCAGATGTAGGCTTGAGCAGAGAGTCGTCGGCTCTCGGTTCGCTCGCCCAAGGCGACGGCTTCGCGCGCGCAATCGTTCGCTAATTGAGCGAACCTGCTCGGGTCGTCCGTCTCTTCAATTTGTTCTTCAAACCGCGCATTTGCCCGCACCATCGCTGGAGCGTGGACGCCGACGTGGTCGAATTGGTCCGAGCGCTGGCTCGACAGATGCCGGATCCGGCGATCGCCGCCGTGCTCAACCGCAGCGGAACGCCGACCGGCAAGGGAAAGTCCTGGACGCGCTCGCCATCAGTCCTGCAACCGTACGCCGTTTGATTATCGAGGGGCCGCTCCCCGCGAGCCAACATTGCAAAGGCGCGCCTTGGGTGATCCGCCTTGCCGATCTTCAACGTGCCGAGATCCTTGAAGTCGCCGCGCGGCGACGACGGCGGCAGCCAACACGTCCGCCATCTGAAAACCAGCCGACGCTACCCTTGGATTTTCAATGACATGGTGAGGTGAGCATTATGAATTGGACTCGGTTCCCCCGACGAATACGACATTGCGCTGTGTCTCGAGGAATCCGCCGCCGTGCAGGTCGCGCACAAGGGCCTCGTTGACCGGGCTCCCGGTAAACTCGAACTCGGTCAGCTCCTTGGCCAGCGGCAGCTTGGCGGCGCCGATCTGATAGCTGATCGAGCGGGCTTGCTTCTCCGCCACCTCGGCGCTCAACAGGTCGCCGAGGATCTGCTGCACGGATCGCTGCCGCTTCAGCCCGTCGCGCATGATGTCGTCGTAGCCGGCGCGCATGCCGGCGAACTTGAGCTTG
>CAVYUL010000033.1:0-114206 GCA_963771405.1 Bryobacterales bacterium | reverse complement strand
TTTGATCTTTAGCAATTGAACAGTATAGAGCTTGTCTTTTTTGCTTTACCCTAAATTTTTTCTTGTAGCCACAAAATTGTTTTTCTAGTTTTTGCATTTTTTTTGTCACGCAGGGTGCTCGCCGTGGCGTACTGTTTGAATGATTTTTGCAATTTCAAAATCAACTACAAACGAGGGAAAACTACCAGGTATCCCGGCCAACTCGCAACCGTAAAGCGGCATTAATTGCGTTACCGCTCATAACCGCACTCTGCCTCAGTGCTCAAACTCCTGGCGAATTGCTCGACCAGGCAGACCGCATTGCGGAGTCGCTGAGTCTGGCAAAAGCTCAACTACTCTATCGCCAAGCTGAGACCGCCGCGCATCTTGCTGGCGACACAGCCAAGGAACTCCGCGCAAAGCTCGGACAAATACGGTTCCAGGTACAGCGGGGTTCTTACACAAGCTCACGCCGACAACTCAAAGAATTGCTGGGCACACCACTGGTCGCAAACGACCCACACCTGAAGATTCGAACGCTTGAAATCCTGGGTAACATCGACCTGAATCAGAACACGCAAGCGGCCTTCAATGACTGGACCGAGGTGCTGTCAACCGCAAAGCAAATCGGCGATGAAAAATGGATGAACCGCGCGGCTGGGAATCTCGGAATCGTCTCAGGACTAAACGGTGACATCGGCACGGCTGGTAAAGCTCTCTACCGTGCGATGGCGACGGCAGAACATCTGGGTGACATTCCTGGCGAACTGACCTTTGGGATTTGGCTAGCAAACGGCATGTCAACGAACGGAATGGCGGATGCCGCGGTTGGTCTGTTGGATCGCGTGGAAACTTCCGCCAGGAAAAACGGCATCACTGTTCTTCCAATCCAGTTTTCCATAGCCAAAATAAGAGCCCTGTCCGCACTTCCTAATAATCAGGGACATGACCGCGCCGAAGAATTGCTGAAATCGGCGCTCAGCGATGCCCGGCAGCAAAATATTCCGGCGCCGAAACTGATCTACTAAGCCAGGCCGGCGAGATGGCGATGCGTAAGACCAATTTCGCGGATGCCGAGCGATCTTTTAAGGAGCAGGCTCAATTGGCGAAAGACGCCGATCTTCCGAGTATGCAGGCTGACGCACTCCTCCACCTATCTCAGGTTTATCGATCCCAGAAAGAATACTCGAAAGCCGCCGTGGCGATCAACGAAGGAATCCAGACCGTTCGAGAAGTCGAGGAATCGTACGACCTACCGCGCTTCATCGCAGAAAAGGCGGAAGTGGAACTTGCCCTTGGTCATCCAAAAGAGGCGGATACCCTGTATGCGCAAGCAACCCACATCATTGAAGGTCTCCTGGTCAACGCGCCCACCTCGCGCGTGACCAGCTCGATGATCGCCAATCTAAGTGAGATCTATCTCGGGCACTTCCGCTTGGCCTGGAATCAACTGCACGATGGGCCGAAAGCTTTCGCAATCATCGAAAGTGCGCGCGGTCGAGCGCTACTAGGTACGCTGGGTTCAACCGCCCAAACCGTTCACAGCCAAACGGACAGATCGCCAGCAGAAATGGAGATCGCGCGCCTCCAGAGCGAGCTACTTCACTCACACCCAACTCCCAAAGAAACAAAGCAGGTTCTGGCGCAATTGGATCACGCTTACGACAGTGCCGCTTCACTACAACCGGGTGACGAGCGGCGGCAAGCAATGAAAGCCACGCCAGTTTCGCTCGACGCTATTAAGCGGCAACTAGCGACAGGGGAAACGCTTGTCGAATACGTGCTCGATGCAAAGACCTCATACGCTATAGAAATAAGCGCTTCAGGACTAGCAATTCATTCTCTGCCTGGACGTTCACATATCGACCAACTTACGAAACAGTTTCTGTCTGCGATTAATCGCAACTCCGATTCGACGATTCCAGCGAAGGCTCTTTGCGACGACTTAATTCCGAAATCAGTCGGCGTACAAACCAAGGGCCTGGTAGTCGTTCCCGACGGCTCTCTTCATTCCGTTCCATTTGGTGCACTCGTTGACAGTGCCGGTTCGTACCTGAGTCAAATAGTTACCATCTCTTCGGCACCATCGGCCAGCGTCTACGTGCGGCTGAAGACTTCAAAGATGGCGGAACACGCAACGAAGCCCTTTCTAGGAATCGCATATAGCCCCGAAACTGCCGAGCCACAACTTACGGCGGCCAGCACACGCGGATTATTCGACCTTAGAGGTGCCGACTTGAGACCGCTTCCATTTGCACGCGAAGAAGTCACAAAAGCAGCCGCAATCTTGGGTCAAGGCGCGGTGGTCTTGGACGGCGTTCATGCTACGGAAAGCTCGCTGAAGGCAGAGCCACTCGCAGATTTCAAAGTTATCCATCTCGCCGCTCATGCGGTTGCTAACGAGGTAGAACCAGATCGCGCGGCCTTAGTTCTGGCGGCTGGCAATCGTGATGAAGACGGACTCTGGCAGGCACGTGAGATTCGTCGTACCCGCTTAAACGCCGACGTAATCGTCCTGTCCGCCTGTGAAACCGGCGTAGGCCGCTTGCAAGGAGAAGAAGGCGTTATGAATTTGGCCCGCACTTTTCTATCAAGTGGGGCAAAGAGTGTGGTGGCCAGTCTTTGGTCGGTCGAAGACCGTTCGACGGCCACCATTATGGAGTCATTCTACGAACACCTCGCTGCCGGCCTTTCGGTCAGCGAGGCGCTTCGGCAAGCACAATTGGACTTCATAAAAGACTATGGCCCAATGGCCAAGCCCAATCTCTGGGCTGGCTTTGAAGTAATTGGAGATGGAACAAGGAGAATCAACTTTGCGACCAACAAACCTAACAACCGCGCAGCGCGCTGAAATCTTTGACAAGACTGTGGCCAAGGTCACGAAGGACTACTTTGATCCCAAATTTAATGGTGTCGACTGGCCCAAACTCGCTCGTGAGAGAAGAGACCGTGTCTTGTCGCTTACGGACCCGGAGGCCTTCGAGTTGGCCATGCACGACATGGTGCGGAGCCTCGGAACCAGTCACACAGGTTTCTTTCATCAGTCTGCTCGCCGTGTTCCCGCCCGTTTGGCGATTGGCGCCACATTCGCGAAAGTCGAAGCCGACGGCGGTTCAGCCTGGGTAGCGCGCGATGTGCATGAAGACGGTCCCGCCTACGGCGCCGGTTTGAAGCCGCTCGACGTGCTGAAGGCGATAAACGGCACTGCCGTTGCCCCACCGAATCAGCCGATGTGTCCGATGGGTACTCAGGCCAGTCTTCTGGTTCAACGCGGTTCAGACGAATTGACCCTCACCGCAACCATTCCGCCACCACGGTCACGGAAGCAGCCGTATGCAGAAATGAAAGCGGTCACGTTTTCGATTCTCGAAAGCAACGTTGGCTACCTAAAAGTGAGCATTCTTCCGGGTCTTCTGGGACTCGATGTTGCGCGACAGATTGACTCGGCCATCAAGCAGCTGGAGAATTGCGACCGCTTAATCCTAGACCTACGCGGACATCTGGGCGGCGGTCTGGGCGTCCTTCGTCTCATGAGCTATCTGACGCCCGAGAAATTGCCAATCGGCTTCACCGTCACGCGGAAGACATCAGAAAAAAGCTACGACAAGAACACGCTTCATCGGCTTGATCGGTTGCCAACTGACCTACCTAACCCGCTCGCCATTGCTTCGATGGCTATTAAACACTTGCCTCACGGCGACTCTGTCTTACTGGTATCGGAAGGTCTCGGTGCTCAAAAATGGCACGGTCGGATCGTCATTCTAGTAAACGAGCACACTATCAGCGCCGGCGAAATGGTTGCGGCGTTCGCTCAGGAAAATAGTCTCGCAACGCTCATCGGCACGGAAACGGCTGGACGACTCATTCCTGGTTCAGGCTTCAAGGTCGGTCGTGGTTACATGCTCATAATGCCAAAAGCAGAGTATGTCACGTGGCAGGGCCAACGTTTTGAAGGGCATGGAGTCAGACCGGACGTTCCCGTCCCTTGGTCCGTTGACGATTGCAGGGGCATCCAGGATAAACAGCTTGAAACGGCTTTACGCTTGAGTCGACCGCGATACCGACAAGCATTACCGTGAGAAGAATAGTAGTTATGTCTTACTGGAATCAAAGTGTCTTCGGGTTGTCGGTGTCGGGAATGACGATCAATCATTCGAGTCTTATGAGGGATACACTGAGCTAAATTCGACGGCGTTGGGGAGTATTTCGAACCACGAAGTTCTACTTAGTCGCCTTTCCCCGTTTTTTTTGTGATAGCCTCTGTGATGTGATGAATCGAATCATTTCGGCGGAAAATTTCACCGGTATTTGGTCCGCAAGATGAGGACTCATTCCAGCCTGAATCAGTGCTTTCTGCCACTCCCGCCTGATGCTCTTTTCGAACTCTCGCGCCTCAATGCGTTCCTTGGTTTTAGCGCATAGATCAATGAGAGCCAACGTGCCCGCAACAAGATGAATACACAGTAGACCAACCTCTATTGAACCCGGCCCTCCTCTCTTGCGCACCCGACTCGATGGCGAACTCGGTGTACCATCTGAATCGCTTTCGGCGAACTCCAAATTTTCGATGCTTGTGAGCATTGGAATCTCCGACGGCGCGACGTCGTCAAGGATCTTCGTCCATAAATCGTTGAGCTCGCGTCGAGCGCTTTCTTGGGGAACAACTGCCGAAAACTTCATTCTCTTGACTCCATCATCTGTACAATATCGGACTCCGGTGTGCTCCAGCGGGTTTGAGCAAATTTAGTTAGCCATTTAGCAACAAAACCGGCTTGACCAAGCCTGACATTAGGCTGGGGCAAACCAATTGAATTCAAAAGGGTTATTATAAGGCCGGCAAAATATGATTTAATTCCTTTCAAATAAGAACTTGAGGCGAGATGACTGGCATAAAAGCAGAAGCTTGGAAGAAGACATGGCCCGACGAAGTTGAGAGGTCCATATTGCGCCTTGAATCGGAACTTGACAGCAACGAACGTCCGGGCTGGTCGATCAACCAATTTGCCGACTTGCCCACAGACGACCCGAATAGACATGTGCTCGTCGCATTGTCATACATGTCGAAGCTGAATCTCCGAATGGCCATTCGGGAGTTTGAAACGGTGCTTGAAACATCGCCGCAATTCGCCGATGGGTACTGGGGAATAGCATTATCAATGTATAATCTTGCGGTCGTCGACATGCTTATTCGCGGGCGCTGCAAGATCAGCAAAACAGAACTTCGCTTTGTCAAGCGCCGTATGAGCGAGCATGCGTACCTCCGTCGCGAGGTTAAGATTCTCGTAAATGCTGCGCTTATGTTTGCCTCTGTAGGCAGATTAATGCGTGAGCAAGGCTGGCAACCGAGTGAACTGCTGGGGAGCCTAGCGATCGCGGTCGGCGCGTCTCCTGGGCTCATACCCGACGCCCGCCACGCTATGGATCTTTCGCGTGAAAGCGCTCCTGCCGAACTGGTTCCTGTTGCGGAATTTTCGCCCGACGATTCCTCAAGAGCTTTATTGCGTCTATCGGACCAACAATTTCTATCAGCAAATGGGCATAACCCAATTAGAGTAGCGCCTAATCGCGTGAATTTCTTTGACTACGAGATGAACTCCGTGCAGAAACGAGTCGAGGAACTCCTAGACGCAGTGGCTCCGAAAGCCGCTCGAGAACTTGCTCTCCTGGATGACCTAAAGCGACGTTTCGATTTAGTTCGTGGTCAAAGCGATGCAGTATTCGAGCAATTTGCCGATTTTCGAACCTCTGCGTTGCGGGAACAAAACCCAATTGCTTGCATCAATGCCGGGGCCATGTTCCTTGCCGGAGCCTTCTACACCACCGCCGAGGAACTCTTCAAAAAGGCACTTGAACTGTTGCCCGGTTCGAGCGACGCACGCTGGGGTCTGGCACAGGCCTACTACGGACTGGCCTTGTTTGACCTGATTGAACGCGGAAAATTTGAGGTCGTATGGCTGGACATGCATCCATCGCTCCTGAACAGCATCCGACGCGCCCCGCTTAAATATGACATCTCGGCAATCCTTGGCTTATCCATGGTTGGATCGTTGAATCAGGTCTTTCTCAGGAAGGGAGTTGACGCTGCGACATTAAGAATTCTCTTACCCCTCCTTGGTCCCGAGCCCCCGCGGTCACTACCTAGTGTCGTCCCCGTTCCTCGGTGGCAGCATGATGAAGTTTTTGTTGCTTTGTGCGGAATTGTTCTTAATTATGCCGAACGAGCTCGGCAAGACACTCGCAAGGTTCAAACGAACCAAGTAGTCGCTTTTCACCCTGAAGATCTCCACTCCTTTTATACATACTTAGCTGGATCGGCTGGTCGTTCTAAGACTCAACATGACGGCAGCTCTGAATCAATTGAGAGCAAAAATTCTCTCGAGTTTGCAGAAAAACTTTATCATCAAAGACGGTTCGAAGAAGCCGCTGAAGTCTTCGACCAAACCCTCAACGAGGGCAGGGCTGATAGCCGCACTTGGAATTGGTTGGCGAATTGCCAGATGGAACTGGAGGAATACGAAAGCGCGATTTACAGTTTTGATCAGGCAATTCGCCTTAGCCCCAGGGAACCGAGCAACTGGAACGACAAGGGGGTCGCCCTGCGTCGCCTTTATCGCTTTGGCGAAGCAATCTTGTGCTTTCGAACCGCCCATTCTCTTGAACCAACGGGCACAATTTGCCAGCAGAATATTGATGGCACTCGGCAGATCGAAAAATCGCTGGAGGAAACGGCCCATAATATCGTGCCTAAGTTCGCGGAATTAAGCGAGGGTCAACGTGCGACTTTCTATCGAGCCGCCTTTGCGCAAAAGAGAGCGCTTCAGCTAGAAAAAATCGGTGAGCAAGCGCAGGCGGCGCGCTGCTTTGACGAGGCGATAAAGCTGTACGGCGACCTGCCACACTGCCATAGTTTGGAGTGGGCGGCATTGGAGGCCTACTGCTCTGCCGCAGAAAAGTCAGGGGTTTTTCCCCCGTCGGCAATGATTTCCGCACGGTTGCGGATACGGGAGCTCATTTCAATTTTGCGGCTTGACAACGTCAAGTTTCAATTAGAGGGGATCGAAAATGAAGCAGCGATTCAATTGGGCGCAGCGTTTCTGAAAGGGGGAAGGTGGGAACATGCGCTTTGGATATCGAACGAATTCAGCGAGAAATGCCGGCGGCAAGGCGCATTTCATGAAGAACTTCGCTTCTTGTCTGTAAAGACCGTAGCATTGGAGTGCATTGGCGCTCTTCCTGAAGCCGAACGCACACAGGTCAGGGTCCTTGAAATCTGTAAAGACGCGCGAAACAATGTGGATTCGGGCGTCCAGTTGTTACAAGAACTAATGTACGCGGAGATATTGCTCCATTTGGGCCGTTTTCAAGAAGTCTGCAACCGTGTGGCTCGAACATGTGAGGCCGCATCGCGCGCCGGAGTTGCCCAAATGATCTTTCATTCTGAGGTGCTAAGAGCGTCGAGTCTTTTGGGGTTGAGGCGCTATGACGAAGCGTATCAATCGTTTTCCCGTATTCTCGCTACCGCCCAGCAGGGGAAGCCGGACATCCCGAATCTGGACTCATACCTCGCTCGACTGCTTCATCATACAGGTAAGTCTTTGCGTAAGCTCGGGCGCATTGATGAAGCGTTGGAGAAGCATCGAGCCGCTCTTCAACTGGAGCGAGTGTGGTGGATATACGAGGGGTTGAGCTCCGCATTGGAAACTCGACGTTCGCCAGGGGATTTGGCCGAAGCATTTTCATCGCGGTTACGAGCAATCGAGCAGGCTGAAAAGGCGAGCAAATCGTTCTCGGTATCGGACTTCCAAATGAGTTGGTTCGAAGACAAGGCCGATATCTAGGCAAATCTCGCTTTCCAGCTTCTTCACATGGATTTGGACGATATTCCGATCACGGAAGGTGATATCCGAAAGCTTGGCAATTCTGTTGAGGAACTCGCGCTACATTTCGCAGATCGAGGGAAAGGTCGCACGCTGCTCCAATTGATGTCTGTCGCAGTTGGGAGTCATCATGACGGGGGTCAGGGCGGACTGCTTGAGGAAAGACGTGCACTGGCCGATGAGATTAGCGCGCTACTCAAGGTCCGGGGCGCTTTGCCGCGCCCGGGTGCTCGACGCGAATTCGAGATGGAAACTACCCAGATCGAGGAAAAACTAACCCGGCAGCGCGAAATAGAAGCGCTACTTCACCAGAGTGCGGGGTCTGAGTTTATGGAGTTGGATACCTTCGCTCCCAACGAGTTTCGAGGAAACCTGCGGTCAGGTGAATGTTGCATCGAGTACGTGGTAATGGAAAAGCATCTCCTCATTCTTGTCATTACGAACGGTAGCGTTGATGCTCATCAAGTGGACATCCCACAGAGAGCACCAATGAGCATCTCACCAAGGGGCAAGGTGGACGCTAGGAGATTGGCAGAGCTGTATCGGCAGTCCTCCGAGAAAGCGGCGGCAATTGGGCTTGAAGGGTTGATTTTGCTGCACCGAGATTGGATGGATAACTGGCGTGATTCAGCGTTGTCGGAGCACGAGCATATTGGGGTTTCTGCTGCCCTTGGCGAAATTCTTTTACCCGCAAAGGTGCGACGACGACTCGCCGAAAAACAAGTAAAACATTTGCTTATTGTTCCATCCCATTGGTTAGCCTTGACACCCTTTTCAACCCTGGTCCTGGAGACGGATTCTCAATGTCCAAACCGAAGTTTCCGTCACTCTCGATTTGTCCTTCATGAATACTCCATTAGCTTCGTACAGTCATTAGGAGTCCTTTGTGCGATTCGCAAGCGACAAAGACCCGGCTCACCCGAAGTCGCGCACGAATTACTTGCGTTTGGCGATCCGATTCATTACAACTCGGACCCCCGCGCGTCGGAGCAGAGTAGCCAGGAACTTGGCGCGTCCGCAGAAGGTCGCGCGCGAGCTGAGGCCGCCGAGTTGAGCTTACTGCGAAGCTTCCGTGAGCTTGCGATGGAGACCGCGGAGGAGGAGGTGTGGCCGCGCCTAGAAGAAACAGGTATGGAAGTCTTGTCTGTTGCCAAGACATTCAAGCATCATGTGGTATTCGACTCCTCGCTTGCGAAATTGCCCTCGATCACTGCGGAAGCAGTCGTTTGTTTGGGTCATGCAGCAAATCGCGACGTGGCACTATCGAAAACAATTGAACGCTCGCGGAATATTCTTTTTAGTGTGCATGGCCATGCTGACTTGGGCAATCCTTGGCTATCTCACCTGATGCTGACCGACCGCACCACCAAATCAGGCTTTCGTCGGCCAGCTCCTTTGACAATGACCGACGCATTCAATATGGCGCTGATTGCCGATACCGTAGTGCTGGCGGCATGCGAAACAGCACTCGGACGGCTGCACGCCGGTGAAGGAATTGTGGGATTTCCGTTAGCGTTCCTTTTCGCGGGGGCTAGGAGCGTAGTCTTGACGCAGTGGCAGATTCCTTCTGGCTTTCGTATCGCCTCAGATGCTCCGGAAGTATATCCGTCAACAAGAGTAGTGACACGGTTTTATAAGAACTGGCGAGAAGGAGGGATGTCTTTAGCAGAAGCTCTTCAACAGGCTCAGATTGAATTGTATAAAGAGCACGACGCTTTCGCTGACCCTTTCTTTTGGGGAGCTTGGCAAATTTATGGTGAGTGGCTTAACCCAAGCGCTGAAACGCCGAAAAACGGGATCCAAAAGGCAGCAAGCGCAGCCGCTCAATCTTCACACTTGGCGTCGGTCGCCCATCCTGCGGCCGATCCCAACCGTGCGGCACAATTGAATATTGAATTCATGCAACAGCTAAAGCAGTGGGAGACTCTTCCCCTGTGGAAGAGACTAATAACAAGAAAGCCAGAGCGTCCTTCGGGAATCTAACAGCCGAGAAAGAAAATAGAACGCAACCTTCCGACATAACGTTCTGATGATGTTGCGCCAGAACCGGCGCGAGACCTGGCGGACACATTGCGAGTCTGGACGTTTCGAGGGTAGTTGTGACGCGCATGTCTGACGCAGAGTTTCGTTACTCCACAACCACCGGTACATAAGTCCAGTCCCAAGGCGGTTGCCGTACGCTCATCGAATAACTGCCTGAAGGAACTGCGGAAAAGTCAACCTTGACCGTAAAAGCCGTTCTTCCATTCACAATGGCCGCCACGGCCCGCGCCGCCAAAACTTGCTGGTTCGCTTTGAGCAGCCGGAATTCATACTCCCCGGCCTTGCTGCCCACAGGGAAATTCACCGTCAGTTCCGTCGGCTGGCGTTCCAAAGTAATCGGCGAATTGCCCCGCGCTGTTTCGGAACGCGTCATCGCCGGAATATCAATCGTCACTTTGCTGTACGCAAGTTCGGCATTCTGGGGGCGCTGCGGTGCTGAGCCACTGCGACGCCCGTACCAAAAGAACAAACCGATGGCCAAAACTAAAACAGCCGCTGCCCCTAACCGAACCACGAGATTTCGCCTCTTGGCGTCACTCTTTATCCTCAGCCGCAAATCCAGAAATTTGCGGTAGCACTCTGAGCAGTGAGTCAAGTGGTGCCAGTTACGGTCGTTTTCGATGTCTTCGTCAGACGCACGCTCGGCTAGTGACCGAACGATCGAGTCGCCTGGGCAACCCTTTCGTTCGGGATTCGGGTATTCGTTCAGGATTGAGTCTTGAAGCTGGCGCTTCAGCCTATCGTATTTGGCTTGCGGAGACTCTTCAGGGGGCATCGGTCCCAGTCATTATGGCACCCTTCGCCACAGCATTCATCTTCGGAAAAGCCACCGATCAGAGTAGTCCAGCCGCCCGGGCAGCCTTGCGCATGCCCCGATAAAACTGTTGCGCGACGGCGTTTCGGGACTTATTGAATCGTGTTTGGAAGTGATCTGCTTCGCACTCTCTAAGCATCATCGGAACCATGTCGCGAACCTCGTGCAGCTTTAACTCGGTAAGCTGCCCGACAAGCCGATCAAGCATATCTTTCGCCATCAATGACCGCGCCAAATCGACTTGATCTTCTAACGATTCCAGCGTATGGGCGAATAGCTCAACTTCCGTCCGCCGGCGCGCCCGACGGCCACCGGCCCGCAGATCATGCGCTTGCCACCTCGCACCACTCAAGACACGTGCACTCGGATCAACTCCCAGCTTCAGACCAAAGTCACGAGAAAGCTGATGGACAACCGGCTCCGTAATTTCCGACGCGCGCCATCGGTCATGCAAAAGGCTGCCAGCCAAACGGACTAGCTTATCGGCAATAGGAGCTACACCATGTTGAATCCACTCGAAGTGGACACGATTGCCTTCGTCGTCGACATCGCTCACACAAATGGGTACGGTCAAATGATCGACGGTCTCGTCGTAGTTGAGGGGGACGGTAAAAACTGGCATTTCTAACAGCCTCGAAATTCTGACTGAAGTTGCCTCAGTGCCACCGGTTTTCGGTAAAACTTGATAGGCCCTATTTGGAAATAATAAACGATACGAAATCAAAAAGTCTAATCACAAATTCGTTTCCGAAACAGTCGTTTTTGAAATATCCACAAATTCACAAACATACCGACTCCTACTATTGGTTTTGTACAGGAACATATAGGAATTAATCGCCCCTAGAATGCCGCCGCCCGCGCCCCCAGAATGCCGAATTGCTGGCCTTTTTCTGCCCCTACATTGCCGAGAAGGGAAGAGGTTTTCCAGAGGGGCAAATTGCTTACCTTCATGCGCCTTGAAGATGGCTCCTTCAAACGCGTCGCCAAGCTGCGCCCCTAGAATGCCGAACCGTCTGGTGGGCCGAGAAAAAAGTTGAAAAAACTTTTGTTTTTCTGTCACGGGGGGCCTCTGCCACGCCTTACAGTTTGAGGGCGGCATGGAAGATTTGAACGAGAACCTGACGATTGAGGACGTTGCAAAAGTCTTGCGATGTTCAAAGACGCACGTTCAAAACGCTTTGCGGGGCAAGGTGCCAGGCATGCCGCCTCTCACTCATCTCGCAATTGGCAGGCGCAAAATCATTCGACGCCAGTGGCTGAATCAATGGATGGAAAGGAACAAAGCGAGCTAGCATGCAGATATGTCAGAATGCTTTTTCCTTGGCGCAAGAAAGAGAAAGAAAATTCATGCGTCGAAAACGTTTCCAGAAAGGAAGCATCCGCCCCCGCAAGCACGGCAAAAGCAAAGTCTGGGTTGGCCAGTGGTGGGAACGCGGACAGAAGAGATCCAAGGTACTCGGCCGCGTTGCCGACATGCCCAAAAGCGAAGCCGAAGCGCAGATGTCAATCATCCTCAAACCCTTGAACGAGGAGGCTGGCTGTGCTCAAAAACCCGTTTTCACATTCAGCGGCTATCTGGAGGAAGTCTTTCTTCCACTGTGCAGGCGGAAGTGGAAAGAGTCAACGCGGATGACGACTGAGCCGAGAATGATGTTCCATCTCAAACCGGTTCTTGGAGGGCAGCCCCTTCGGTCGATCACGCGCGATCAGTTGCAAGCGCTGTTGGACGAGAAGGCCGGGACTCTTTCACGGAGCATCGTCGATCATCTGCGGTGGGATTTGAACAATATTCTAAAGACCGCCATGAGCGATGGCCTGATTGAGTCGAATCCAGCAGCAGGTTTGTTTACGCCTCCATGCAAGGAGTCGGGCGAGAAGCACTCCATGGCGGCGGTGGACATTCTCCTGGCTCTTCGTGAGCTGGATCAGCGCGAGCGGCTTATTTTTCGATTGGCTGTCTTTGGCGGCATGCGGCCTGGCGAAATCCTGGCGATTCGTTTGGGCAACGTTCGTGAGGATTCGGTCCTGATAGACAAACGAGTCTATAAGGGTGATCTCGATACGCCGAAAGGTCGGAAGGGAAAACGAACCTCACGCACAGTGGCATTGCCCGCCGAAGCGTTGGCTGAACTGGCGGAGTGGCGTTCTATGCTCCTCGATCAGTCGCCGGAAGCGTACCTGTTTCCGAGCGAACGGAACACGCCGCTGAGTAAAGACAACTTGTGGCGGCGCAACATGCTGCCCAAGTTGGAAAAGGTAGGACTTGGATGGGCAACCTTCCAGGTCATGCGAAGGACAAACGCGTCGCTTTCACGTAAGGCGAAGGTAGATGACAAGGTGGCAGCTGACCAGCGAGGCCACGGTTTAGGAGTGAGTTTGGAAGTTTATTCGCAAAGCGATCTGGAACAGAAGATCGAAGCGGTGAATCGCCTCGAAGCTGAGGTGGTTAAAAAGTGAAACCTGCGATCTGGGAGGGCGAAAGAAGAAAAACGGAGTAAACGGAGTAACGGCTGATTTTCAGATCTTCCTAAGTTATTGATTTTATGGAGCGGGAGACCGGGTTCGAACCGGCGACGTCCAGCTTGGGAAGCTGGCATTCTACCACTGAATTACTCCCGCTTTCTCTTCAAACAGCCGCGTGCAACCTTATGTTAACACCAAACCGGCCAATTCAGCCCGCATAAAGCCGATCCCCGCCCCGAAACCGCCGGTCACCACGCACGACCCTCGTGGCTTACGGTTCGATTTTCCGCCGCACGCTACCAAGCGGAAATGCTCAAGTGCCAAAGAGACTTCTCGCACGCCAAAATCGAGACGTTCGATCACCCCTCCTGCTATACTTTGTGTTTGTGTGTCTCGCGGAAGTCTGGTTGGTCCGAAACCGGCCATCCGGGGGTGAGATGTGTGGATAACCCTCAAGGAACTACAGCTACATCAGGTCCGTTTTAAGGTTGACATTCCAGCGGGCGAAATTGAATTTGATAACAAAGTAACGCAGTCCTCGCTGCTTCATGCTGAAGGCGTTGCGGAGTTGGCAAGCGCCTCGCTGGGCGAAATCCGCCTGCGAGGGAATCTCGAAGTCACCGTATCCGCCCCGTGCGATCGTTGCTTGGAGCCCGTTTCACTCCCCATTCAGAGTCCTTTTGATCTTCTTTATTTGCCGGCGAGCGAAGCATCCGAGGAAGGCGAAAGCGAAATTGAGGAAGCAGCCGTGGAAGTTGGCTATTACGAGGGCAACGGGTTGCTTCTACATGATGTTCTGCGGGAAGTCGTTTTGCTGGCCTTGCCCATGCAATTGGTTTGCGGCGAAAGCTGCAAAGGAATTTGTCCGGTGTGCGGACAAAATCGCAACCAGCGCGAATGCACTTGCCAATCGGCGGCCGTCGACGACCGCTGGAGCAAACTAAAAGAACTGCGGGCCGAAATTGGCCAGCAGAACTAAATTCTGAGACTGAAGAAAGTAGGAATAGAATGCCGAATCCGAAACGGCGACACTCGAAGCGCCGTACGTCCACTCGCCGGGCTCATGATGCCCTGAAGGTACCGCAACTGGCGGAATGCCCCAATTGCCATGTCAAGATTCGAGCCCATCGGGCCTGCCCGCACTGCGGCGTCTACAAGGGCCGCGAGGTGATTGAAGTAGTCGAAGCTTAAGCAACCGCTACGTAGATCGATTCATGGTAACCATAGCCCTCGACGCGATGGGCGGCGATCATTTTCCCAAGCCGGAAGTCGAAGGTGCCGTGCAAGCGGCCAAGACGCTGGGCGTCAAGGTAATTTTGGTCGGCAAAGAAGATGTGGTTCGGCACGAATTGGACCGGCATGCCGGTTGGCGCTCGTTGCCTATCGAAATTCAGCACGCTTCCGAGCAGATCACCATGGAAGACAGTGCCGGCAAAGCAGTTCGTTCTAAGAAAGATAGTTCCATTCGCGTTGCCTCGCGGCTGGTACGCGATGGGAAAGCGACTTGTGTCGTCTCGGCCGGAAACACCGGCGCAGTCATGGCCACCGCCAAGATGGTGCAAGGCATGCTCCCAGGCGTAGACCGCCCAGCGCTCGCCTCAGCGTTCCCAACTTTGAAAGGGTCTGCGGTTATGCTCGACGTCGGCGCAAATGTCGATTCGTCGGCGCAAATGCTCGCACAGTTTGCCGTGATGGGCGATGCCTTCGCGCGCATCATTCACCATAAGAGCAATCCACGCGTGGGTCTTCTTTCCATTGGCGAAGAAGAGCACAAGGGTAACGCTCTCACGCACGACGCATTTCCTCTCCTCAAAGCTTTGAAGCACATACACTTCGTTGGCAACGTTGAGGGCCGAGACGTGTATTCGGGCCTCGTCGACGTGATCGTCTGCGACGGCTTTGTCGGAAACGTTGCCTTGAAAGTCAGTGAGGGACTGGTAGAAGTGCTGTTCCGGCAAATGCTCAAGGATTCGTTGACCGAAACCTTGACGCGCAAGGTAGGTGCCTACCTCGCCCGTGGCGCCTTCTCCGATTTCAAAAAAAGGGTCGACTATGCGGAATATGGTGGAGCGCCATTGCTTGGTGTTAATGGCTTGTGCGTGATTTGTCACGGGCGCTCACCCTCAAAGGCCATCCGCAACGCTATCCGCGTCGGCAAAGAGTTTGCCGAAGGCCGCATCAACGAGCGAATTGCAACGGAGCTCGATGGTCGAGCATCGCATCAAGTGGGGTAATCTGCCATGCTGCGTAAACGCGCACTTCCTGTTCTTCTCCTTCTCCTCGTTCCCGCAATCCTTGCCGCCAAAGAGGACCCCGTTCGTTGGACCCTCGCCCCCGCCGCTGGCCAATCCGTTATCGCGCCCGGCGCCAAAGCGTACCTGGAACTGAAGGGCGTTATCGATGGCGGCTGGCACCTTTATTCGCCAACCACCCCGCCCGGCGGCCCGGTCATTACTAAGATTCAGGTCTCTCCGAATCCGCTCATCCAATCGTCCCAGATTTTTCGTCCTGCGCCTGTTCGCAAGCTCGACCCTAACTTCCAAATCGATACGGAAACCTATACCGGTGAGGTAACGTTCCTGCTTGAAGTCGCGGCCGCCCCAAACGCCACTGGCCAAACCAGTGTAGAGGCCAGCGTCCGTTATCAAGCTTGCAGCGACGTAAAGTGCCTTCCACCGGTAAAAAAAATCATCAACACGGGTCTTACCTTCGTCGCGGGAACAGCCTCGAATAGCTTTCAAATCCCCAGCGGGTATGCACTCGTCGCTGCTGTTGCCGAATCCGCACCAGTCGCGTCACAGCCCGAGCCAGCCAAACCTTCCCCCAGCGCAGCATCGGCCGATGTCTCGCAAGACTTACTACCTTTTCTGCTGACCGCCTTCGGCTTCGGCTTAGCATCGATCTTCACGCCTTGCGTTTTCCCGATGATCCCGATCACGGTTTCGTTCTTCATCAATCAGAGCGGCGGTCCCAATGCAAATCCCACTAGCACCAAACAAGGCTGGATTCAAGCGTTACTGTTCTGCAGCGGCATTGTTGTCCTCTTCACTGGATTAGGCTTTCTCGTTACCGCCTTCGCAGGTCCCTTCGGTGTCGTACAGCTAGGCTCAAGCCCCTGGGTGAATGGCTTTATCGCACTGGTCTTCTTCGTGTTCGGCCTCAGCCTCTTGGGGGCTTTCGAAATCACGCTACCCTCCGGTTTGCTCATGAAACTGAACTCAGCTTCACAGGGCAGCGGCCACTTGGCCACCTTGCTCATGGGCTTCACTTTCTCGCTTACGTCTTTTGCCTGCATTGGCCCGATCGTCGGGCCACTGCTCATAGCCTCCGTTCAACAAAAAGGAGCGCAACCGGTTCTCGGCATGTTCGCATTCGCCGTTGGCTTGGCTCTGCCCTTCTTTCTACTCGCTCTCTTTCCGTCTTATCTGCGCAAACTGCCGCGCAGCGGTGGTTGGATGGTGCGCGTAAAAGTCGTTCTCGGCTTCGTCGTCCTCGCCGTCATGCTGAAATACCTGAGCAATGTGGATCAGGTTCTGCAAACTCACTGGCTCACGCGTGAGCGCTTTCTCGCAGCGTGGATTGTGCTGTTCGCGCTACCCGGCTTGTATTTGCTTGGCTTCCTCTTTATGGAAGGCATCAAGCGCGAAGAAAGCGTCGGCGTTAGCCGCGCCTTGATCGCTGCCTTGTTCCTGATCTTCGCAGTGAGCCTCACTCCGGGACTCTTCGGCGCCCGCCTCGGCGACCTCGACGCATTCATTCCGGAAGGCTCCGCCACCTCCATCGCCGCCGGAGCCTCCACTGCCCCCTCGGTTCCCTATTTCAAGAATCGGTTGGACGCAGCCCTGACTGCGGCTAGCGAGCAGAATAAGTTGGTCTTGGTTAACTTTACCGGTTACGCCTGCACCAATTGTCATTGGATGAAAGCCAACATGTTCACTCGGCCTGATATTCAAGCCGCATTGAAAGACTTTGTGATCGTCGACCTGTACACCGACGGAACCGATGCAGACTCCGAGAAAAATCAGAAACTCGAAGATGAACGTTTCGGAACGGCGTCGATTCCGTTCTACGCCATTCTCGATAAAGACCAGAAGGTGGTCGCCACCTTTCCCCAATTGACACGCGACCCGCAGCAGTTTCTGGCGTTCTTGGAAACCAAGCCGAAGATGCTACTCTAAAATTGCTCGCTCGAACTGCCTGCGGATGTGGCGGAATTGGCAGACGCACTGGATTTAGGTTCCAGCGCTCGCAAGGGCGTGGGAGTTCAAGTCTCCCCATCCGCACCAACAACTTACAGTAAAATTTTCAGCTACTGAAGAAACGCTATGGTGTCCACGTTCCTTCTTGCACCCAACCGCTGCTGGAACCGTTATTCTCTGTGGCCTCCAAGTAAGCTTTTGGTTAGCGGTGACGGCGAACGTTAAGGCCAAACTGAGCGTTCCGTTGTTGCCGCTGCTGCTATAGGAAGACCCGGCTCCCAAGAGCGTACATTGGCTGTTTGACACCTGCGCCGACGAACCAGGCGTAATCGGCGCCAATAAGGTCCCTGCATCATTGGCCAGATAAAGGCCGTTGACCACTCGGTTGTAAACGACATAGCACGCATTGACACCGTTCAAGCTGGAGTTGAACAACATGCGAACCGTGGCAAAATCCGCAGCTCCATTGGGGTCGGAATAGACGCCCGTAAACGTCTGGGTCGTGCCCGCACCCGCATTCGGCGAGAGCGATACCGCTGCGGGCAAACCGGCAGAAACGCCCCAGGTTCCTTTCTGAACCCAGCCGCTGCTCGCGCCGGTTCGATCGGTAGACTCCAAATACACGTTCTCCGGCGCGCTGCCGCTAAACGTTAACGCTACCGCCAGCGTTCCGTCGTTCCCGCTCATGCTGTACGAAGAGCCCGCACCCGACAGCATGCATTGGCTATTCGATACCTGCGCCGACGACCCGGGCGTGACCGCCGCCGAAAATGTGGTCCCTGCATTGTTGTACAGATGTAGTTGATTGGAGCCTGGATAATAGACCACATAACAGGCATTCACGCCGCTGATATTGGAATTGACTAAGACGCGAACGGTTGCCAGATGCTCCGCTCCATTCGGATCGGAGGCGGCAGCGGTGAACGTCTGCGTTGCGCCCGAGCCGGATGTTGGAGACAGCGATATCACCGCCGGCGATCCGAGCGAGCCTCCAGGCACGCCCTTCAAAAATAGCAAATCCGATAAAAATCAGAGAAAGGGAGAGACTTCAAGGGGCAGAACAGACACTGCCAGCCCGACCAGAATTCGCCGCATTTCCAGCGATACGTCAACCCTCACACTGTTGAATTCGCACTGTGATACACCAAAATCAGCCTTCTCAGCTTATGAATCGCAGAGACATTGCCCGCTCCATCACTGCCGCACTATTGACTAAAACAGCGGCGCGCTCAGATAACCAAACGGACCCCACTCAACCGCTTCCCGTTGAGCGTTTTGTACCCCGCAGCATGCTCCATGTGCGCGAAACGCCAATCTTGCGCCCCCAATATCCGGTCATTGATTTCCACACCCACATCACGCATGCCGGCGGACTCGATGGGCCGGGCAAAATTCGCTTTGCCGCCAGCGCCGAAGAATGCTTACGCATTATGGACCAAAAGAACCTTCAGACCATGGTGAATCTGACCGGCGGCTACGGTGATAACCTTCAAACCGCAATTGACACCTTACAATCAGCGCATCCAGGTCGCTTTATCGTCTTCACTGAACCGGCCTGGAGCCTCGCGGCAGATCCCAATTACTCGCGCACACAAGCCGGCTTGATTGAAGATGCGCATCGGCGCGGCGCAAAAGGCCTGAAAATTCTCAAAACGCTCGGCCTTTACCTGCGTGAGAACGTCACCAGTGGGAAACTGATTCGCATTGACGACCGCCGCTTCGACGAAATGTGGGATACCGCCGGCGCGCTCGGCATGCCGGTCGCCATCCACTCCTCCGACCCTGAGGCGTTCTTTCTTCCGATCGACCGCTTCAACGAACGTTGGGAAGAATTGCACGCCCACCCCGACTGGTCTTTTTACGGCAAAGATTTTCCCTCTAATCGCGAATTGCAGGAAGCCCGTCGCAACATAATGCGCCGCCATTCCAAGACACACTTCGTTTGCTTGCATGTAGCCGACTCGGAGAACCTTGCTTACGTCAGCGATTGTCTCGATTCACATCCCAACATGCATGTTGAAATCGCCGCGCGAATCGGCGAGCTAGGCCGGCAGCCAAGAACAGCGGCTCGCTTCATTGACAAATACCAAGACCGCATCATGTTCGGAACCGATGCCGTGCCGGGAGGTACCGACACTCCTCAACAACTGTTCGGTGCGCGTTTGTATGAAATTTACTACCGATTCCTGGAAACCGAAGATGAGTACTTTGACTACGCCCCGGCCGAGGTCCCACCGCAAGGCCGTTGGAGAATCTACGGGCTCGGCCTGTCCGATCAAATTCTAAAGAAGATTTATTCCGAAAATGCCGCTCGGCTCTTGAGCCTCCAACTGTGATTCCGCCAACCTACCGCTTGAATTTGAATGTTCCGCCCTTCACTTATCAGTGGATCACGACGTTGCCTACTGAGCGGCATTAAGACGCAAATTAAAGGGCTCTGGTCCACGATCAACAGCACGATAGCCACCACAAACGCAGCGGCTTCTCAGTTTGCTCACGGAGAAGCCGCTACTCCAGTCGGTCCGTCGCTACTTGAAAATCGCTTTAGGGCACATCGCGTGGACACCCACTCGCCCGTCCACTAACTGAGTGATATCGACATCCACGGCCACGCTGGTCAATGCATAGGCATCATCGCGGCTCAACTGTTTGTCCGACACCAAAAAATCGATCATGTTCCGCACCGCCATCACGGTCGCGGTCTTCAGGTCTTCATCAAATCCCATCGAAATGTAGCTCGTAGGCGTTTCCGCTCGCGGCCAAAGCAGGTGTTGATCTTTGTGCACCACAAACCGAAATGTCCCGCTGAGCCATGTCTCCAGTGCCGTAATATCTACCTCACCGTTCCCTTGCCCCGCGTGTCCGTCACCAACTTCAAATAGAGCTCCTTTGGCATGCACCGGAATGTAGAGCACGGTTCCCGCCACCAACTCTTTGTTATCCATGTTGCCTGCGTGCATCCACGGCGGAGCGCTATCCAATTTGCCTCCTATGGGCGGCGCCACGCCCATGCTGCCAAAAAACGGGTGCAAAGGAATCTCAATCCCTGGTCCAAATTTGCCAATCATGCTCTGGAGGTCGAGCGGAATCACTTTCGTTCGCGAATACGGAAAGTCGTTCGGCAAGAATCCGCGTCCGGCGCCGAAACCGTTGCAGGCATAGGGAACGTCAATGTGGATCGCTTGGATATCCACTTCCAGAACATCGCCCGGCTGAGCCTCGGCAATCGCCACCGGCCCGGTGAGAATATGACCGCCCGGCCCTTTCTCCTTCACCTGTTCATGGATATCGCGATCATACTGCGGAATCGCATCGTGCGGAACGCCCGCCTCCTCAATCCGCTGTAAATTGCACGTGGATACGGTATGAATGCGAACCGTGTCGCCCGAATGAACAGTCAGTGCCGGCTTCGCAGCAGCCGAATAATAACCCCACGCCACTGTACTGGGCGACGCCGGCAAATCATATTCGGCCGCCCGCACCATTATGGCCGCGCCAAACAAACTCCAAACCAGCAAAAACGTGCGCATAGTCATGATCCGAAAATTGTCGCACGCTGGAATGAGACTGTTATAGGCCGTCCGCAGTCGCTGTGCTGTACAGAACCGGCAACAGGCCATAGACGTCAATACTCTTCGAACCCACCGGCACGTACACCCGGCCATTGGCAATCGTATAAAGCGACAGTCCGAAATAGCTTCCAATAGCATCGCGCGTACTATTCTGATTACTGTTCCAAATCTCGCTTGTTACGTTGCGCGCGTCGTATGCGTGCAGGCCTGAAATCGACCGCGCCCACAGAATAGCGGTGTTCTCCATCGGACTTTTCGCTGAGATCGAAAGATTCCCGCCGCGCGATTCGATCACAGAGCCCTCCGAATCGGGAGCCGAGCCGAAAGAACCCTGCGAATAGCGATACGCGCGCAAGTTATCTCCATAACCCCAGACGTACAGCATCCCGCCCAAATCTCTGCCATCGAATCCGTGCCTTGCCCAATAGGCTGGATAATGGATCTGCTGGCATCCACTGAAGGCAAAGGTGCCACAGGATTGAGTCGCTTGAAAGCTCTGCGCCGGAAGGCTACTTCGGTTAAGATGATTGGGATCTAGAGCATATACAACGCCCTCTTTCCCGCCGCCTAGCAGAAGATGGGAGTCTGGTGCGAGTATCGGTCCGCTCGACCCGAGGTCCAAATCATAGCCATCCAACGACAACTTATCGCCCGGCGCAAACGAATCCATAAGCTCGCCACTCCGGGACAGCTTCACAAAGGTCTCGCCATACCCGCCGTTCGCTTTTTCTCCAAAACCATTACCGGTCATAAAGTAAATCGACCCATTATCATCTGCAACCAATCCGCGCCCGGATTGCCAGATCGAGCCACCGTCCGAGTTCGGCGTCGTATTGAAAACGGCAACCTGGCTCTGCACATCGTCAGCCTTGTAACCGAGTAACCAGCCGTGATAAGGAATCGGATCCGGTCCGCATCCTCCAAATCCCGCATACACAACACCCTTTGACAGCAGCAGGGCTGGCCGCTGCATCATCCGCGTTTCATTCATCGGAACGGTGCCATTTTGCGAGTCCGATCCTGTGCCCGGAAAGGATGCCGAAATCGACATCGGGCTCCCGAACTTTGAAGCTCCGTTTCTAATATCAAGCGCGAAAAGCCTGTGAACATAAGTCGCAGCTCCGCTGTCAGGCGTCGCGGAAACTAAGTAGATCGCGCTTCGCTCCGGATCGATCACCGGTGTACCCAACACGCCTAATTCGCCGCCGGGGCAGGTGCCGGCCCACCTCGCCGGTACCGAAGGTCCAAAACTTACTTGCCAAAGAGGGGAACTGCCAGGATGGTCGGCGTCTAACGCGTACAAACTGTTGTGCATGGTCACAACATAAAGAACATTCGTTCTCCGGCCATTGATCACAACACCTGGCACGAACAGTGGTTGCGCGTAAACTAAGCCATCCAGTTGATAACTGCCAACCTTCCCAAACGTTGTTGCGTTGACATTCCTCAGATTGAGGATTGGTTCATGCAGATAGGCCGCGGTTCGGCCCGCGTCATATTGCCCGGTAAGAACAGCCGTTTGCTCAATTCGTTCGGGCGTATAGAAAAATGGGCTGGCGGAAAACAGCGCAGAAGCACAAATACCGAGGAAAGATCGCAAAAAGCACCCTCCTTATCTCTCTTGAGCGGGTTCGAAGTGACAATCCTGGTAACTGCGTTTCCCGTCTGAAATAGCGTTAGAGTATCAGCTTCCGACGGGAAGTTCAATAAATTAGTTAGAGACCTGGCAAACAGTACGTATAGTACCGCGCTTCGCGCACTGATCCTATCTTGTTCGCGAAAGGCAAAGGTGGAAGTGATAAGCTCTTCTCGACTTCGAAAAAGCTGTCTATGCGTTCCTGTAAGATCCCGTCCATCGGCGCTCTGATTATCGCCTCCGCCTCCGCTCAGTCAATATTGGTCGACCTTTCGAACCTCCACTCCACGCCAATCGCCGTTTCCTCATCCTCAACATCACTCACCGTTCATTGGAAAGACGAGAGATCCCGCTCATGGCAAGCCATCTTCGCACTCGATCCAAAGCAACCGCTCATCTCCGCTATCTCTATTGAGGGCCGCACCCTCATCCAGCGCGCCCGGCCCTTCTATCAATGCGAAACCGGCAAACGCCGCGGCGGTTGGGATGCCTTCTTCGACTTTCCTCCCAGCGCCCCCGAAGGTACCCGCGCATTCATCGCTGAATTCCATCCGAAAAGCGTTCACGCTCGCTCTATCGGCGATCGCGTCGAACTCTCTTTCGACGGCCTGACCATGGGTATCTTTCACGGTTCTCTCCGCTATATCTTTTATCCCGGCAGCCGTCTCATCGAACAGCAAGCAGTCATGTCAACCGATGAACCCGACGTGGCCTATCACTATGACGCCGGCCTTCGCATGGCTTCACTGGCCGACGAAACCTCAGGCGGCAACATGAATTCGCACCTGAGTTACATCGATACCTCCGGAACTTTTCAAACCTTCTCGCCCGTCTATGGTCCCGAGCGCAAGCCGCTGGCGGTCCGCTATCGAACGTTAGTCGCCAATCTCGCTGCGGGTTCCGTCGCCGTATTTCCCGCTCCGCATCAATATTTCTTCGCCCGCGATTACACCACCAACATGGGCTACCTCTGGTACACCGCATGGCGCGGCACTGTTTCTCTCGGCATCCGCCAGCTTCACGATGACGATTCGCCCTTTTATCCCTGGATGAACGCCCCGCCGGGCACGTCGCAAGAGATGCGCATGTTTTTGCTGGTGAGTGAAGAACCCGCTCGCCCCACGCTTGATGCCGTCGCGCATTACACGCACCACGATCACTTCCCGAAACTTCCAGGCTACGTCAGATTCGCGCCGCACTGGCATCTGGCCTACACCGTACAAGCTCGCTCTCATGGATTCGATTGGACCCCGCCATTCAAACCAGCCATGCAAGCAATCGGCCTCGACGCGGCTATGATTATGGACTTTCACGGCGATGGACATCCCGCCGACAACGGCACTACCCGCCTTGAGGAACTCCGCGACTACTTCCGCGCCTGCGCCGCTCAATCTGACCCCAACTTCCTCCTGATCCCAGCCGAAGAGGCGAATGTTCATCTCGGCGGCCATTGGGCTCTCGTCTTTCCGAAGCCCGTTTATTGGCATATGAGCCGCCAACCCAATCAACCATTCATCGCCCACGATCCAACATTCGGCACTGTCTACAACGTAGGCGATGCCGAAGAGATGTGGGATTTAGTCACCCGCGAACACGGCTACGCTTACCAAACCCATCCCCGCACCAAAGGCTCAACCGGTTATCCCGACGCCATCGAAAACACCGCCTACTTCCAAGACGCCCGCTATCTCGGCGCCGGCTGGAAAGCCATGCCCTCCGATCTTTCCTCACCCCGCCTGGGCGAGCGCGCATTCAAAACCATCGACGACATGAACAACCTCGGGCGTCACAAGCGTATGATCGGCGAGGTTGACGTCTTCCAACTCGATTCCACCCATGAGCTCTACGGTCACATCAACGTGAACTACGTGCGCCTGCCCGCACTCCCTTCCTATGCGCATTACGGCGACCTGCTCGATGCCCTCGCGCAGGGCGATTCATTCATCACTACGGGCGAAATTCTAATTCCGAATGCCGCTCTCAAAGGCGACGCCGCGGTCATCCACGCCCGCGTCCATGTGAGCTATACCTTCCCCCTCCGCCTGGCCGAAATCGTCTGGGGCGATGGCGTCCAAACTCACCACGAAAGCTTTTCACTTGAAAACACCAACCAATTCGGCGAACGTGACTTCGAGTGGCAAGCTTCCGCTCCAGCCTGGAAGTGGGCTCGCCTCGCTATCTGGGATATCGCCGGTAACGGTGCATTTACCAACCCGATTTGGGCGCACGAGTAAAGCCCACAAGCATCCCTAAGCCCAACTTTTAATCTCGCGTCGACCACTTCGCCAGACACTCGGCTAATCTTTCTGACCGAATCGGCTTGGTAATGCAATCGTCCATCCCTACCGCAAAACAGTGTTCACGCTCATCCACCGTTGCCGAGGCCGTCAGCGCTACAATCGGAACCCTCGAACCCCGGGTCGCCAGATTGCGAATCGCGGAAGTAGCCGCGAATCCGTCCATCTTAGGCATCACCAAATCCATGAAAATCAATGCGTATTCGTGTTGCCCCAATTTCTCAAGCGCGGCCTCGCCGTTATCCGCCGTATCCACTTCACAGCCCAGCCGCCTCAATAAAGCGGACGCAAGCTTCTGATTCACGGGGTTATCGTCCACAACCAGAACCTTCACGCTTCCAACCGCCGAGGCCGCAGCCGTTCCCGCACTGGGAGTATCTGGACGCGGCGAGGCCTGGCTTTCCGATCCGGGAAAAAGCTCGCACAACTTATCCCAGAACACCCGCGCGCGTACCGGCGTAGCCAGCACCCCATCCGCTACCAGCGTCTTGGTTCTTTCCGGCGGATCGGAACTGAGCAAAATCACTTGCGCCGTTCTCAATTTACGATTGGCCCGGACACACTCCACAACACCCCCAAGAGCCTCAACTCGCCCATCGGCAATTACCAGGTGCAAAGGGCTATCGTGCTCGACCACCGCGGCAATCGCACGTGGGAGCGCCGCCAAATCGCACTGTTCCACCTTCATTCCCCAATGCTGACACCATTCCGCCACCACGAAACGTGCTATTTGGTGCGTGCCGCTCACCAATACTGACAATCCGTTCAGGTGGCCATCGTCAACCACCGGTCTGACCGCGCTTGACGAATCTTGTTTGAGCGGAAGCTGGCAATAGAAAGTCGATCCTTCGCCTTCTATGCTGTAAGCGCCCAGCTCTCCATTCATCAGCTCTACCAGTTGCTTGACGATCGACAAGCCCAAACCCGTTCCTCCGAACCGCCGCGAGATCGTCGGATCGGCCTGACTGAAACGTGTGAACAGATTTTGCAGGCTTTCGGGGCTGATGCCGATACCCGTATCATGGATTGAAATGCGCACCCCCGCCGGGTCGTCCGCCGATAACTCCACTTCCACCAGCACATAACCGGAGCGCGTAAACTTAATCGCATTGCTTACCAGATTCATCAAAACTTGACGAATGCGGGCCGCGTCTCCTTTGAAACGGCACGGCAGCGATGTCGGATACCAGTTCGCCAGTTCCAGAGATCTCTCTTGCGCTTTGAACGATAAAAGGTCGAGTACGTCATCAATCAAAGACTCCAAATCAAACGAGATTTCTTCCAGTTCGAGTTTGCCTGCTTCGATCTTTGAAAAATCAAGAATGTCGTTCACCAGTCCCAGCAGAGCTTCGGCCGAATCGGCCACAATGCGCGCATATCCCAGTTGCTCGGCATTCAGACTGGTATGCAACAACAAGCCCGCCATGCCGACAACACCATTCAGTGGCGTGCGAATTTCGTGGCTCATCGCCGAAAGGAAGTTGCTCTTGGCGCGGGTCGCTTCTTCGGCGGATTTCTTTTCCGCCGCTAATTTGACGTTCTCCAAACGAAGCTCTTCCAGCCGGTGCCGCTCCGTTATATCCACCGAGATCGATCCAACCAATCTTTTTCCGTTAATGCCCGTAAACGGAAACCGCAACACTTGGTAGAAACGTTCCTGAGTGCCGACTTGCGATTTCTCCGTTTCAGTGGCAATGGCATTAGTTCTAAGCAAGGCGGCATGACGATCTTCTAAGTGGCGTGCAGTGGCAGCGGGCCATGCTTCCGAAAAGGTTTTTCCGATCAACGTTTCCGGCCCGGCGCCCCCAGAACCGCGCACTGCCGGATTGGCATAAACATAGCGCCCCTCATCGTCAACAATAGACACTGCGGCCGGATTCACCCGCATAAAAGCATCAAAGCGTTGCTCGGCAAGTTTACGGTCTGTAATATCGACGATGACAACCCACAAGAGAGGTGCGCTGTCTTGACCAGCCAGGCTCATTTCCAAACGCACCCACAGCGGCGTCAATCTGGGCCTGGTCATTCTAATTTCGCAGCCCTGGGTCTCGCCCGTTTGAATAAGTCTGGAACGAGCAGAGTGGTAAGTCTCCAGATCTTCCACGACCACTCGATAAGAGAACCTTTGTTGCTGCAACTCAGAGCGAAGCCCCGCGAATAATGCCGCGGCTTTGAGATTCATCTCAACGATCTGATCTTGGCTGTCGACAGTTACATACCCAATGGGCGCAAGGTGGTAAAGGTCAAAATAACGACTGCGCGAGGCCTCAACCTCGGCCTGCGCAATGCGCAACTCCTCGTTCTGCATTTCGAGCTGAATTTGGTGAATACGTAGCTCTTCCAGCAAGTCGAGGCTGGGATCCGGGGCAGGACCCTCCCCGCAGGATTCGGACGCGGAAGTCTGCTGTATCGCGCGTTTGCGAAGTTCCTCGAACGACCCGTCGCGCGAACTTGAAGCGCGTGCCCTTTGACTTTGTCCTGAAGCCATAGTTCAACCCTGCCCCAAATGCTCCTCATTCCGCTTGTAAGAAGCAGATCGAATAGCAGCGCTGGCGCATACGTCGCCGGTAATGACCGCTGAGTAGCCGGCGGACGCGAAATCTAGGCCATCTAAACAATGCTTAGAAAGGATGTTATGCGATCGTGAAATCAAGCGGATCGCGCCGAAGCTCGGCGGGCTCACATTCTACCTTAGACTTTGAGAGTACTCTTGCTGTAGGTGGAACGACCTCGGAGTATTCTCTATTGGCCGGCGCGGGAATTAACACCGATGCGACGGCCCTGGAAATGAAGTCTGTTTTCAGTATAACTTGCAATCTTGCCCAGACATAGACAATTTTCTGCCGATTACCGTGGCGGCTTCGTGCTCGGTTGCGTCATTTGGCTTGGGGAATTCTTCGGCGCAATCTCAATAACGTACATTACCGCCTCATTCGCGTCCATCAGCCAAGCAGCGAACAAAGCCCGGCTGAGTGAGCCGTCCTTTCGTTGGTAGGGCCGCTCAGTCGGCACCGAGCGACCTGTGTTTTTAATCTCTTTCATCGCCAGATGCAGGGATTGCAGCCATTCGGCGGGCGTCAGAATGTCCCAATCTAGTTTCCCGGATGTTATATCGCCAGCCTCATATCCCGTCAAGCGAAAAAAGGCGTTGTTCGCGGAGACGATCGGGCCATCCAATTTAAAGAACACGATGCCCACCGTTTCGATTTCGCTGGCGCGCCGAAATCGCTCGGCTTCGAACAGTTTTTGCTCAGCCAATTTTCGATCCGTCACATCCACAAACGTAAGAACCGCGCCTTCGATGACATTATCGAGTGTGCGGTAAGGCCGGATTCCAAGGATATACCAAAAACCCGCCTTCGTTTGCACTTCGGTCTCCACCTGAACTAGCGTTTCAATTACGCCTTGAACCTGCTCCGCCAGGCGATCGTAGCCAACCAGGTTCGAAACCACATGACTCAGCGGACGCCCGATATCCGCCGGAATCAAGTTAATGATTTGCACGGCCGCCGGGGTAAAACGCGTGATACGGAGCGCGTGGTCAACAAACAACGTGCCGATTCCCGTACCGGCCAACAAGTTGTTCATGTCGTTACTGGCGCGCGACAAGTCACTCACTTTTTGCTGCAACTCCGCATTTACCGTGGCAAGTTCTTCATTCAGAGACTGTAACTCTTCTTTTGAGGTTTCCAATTCCTCATTCGACGATTGCATCTCTTCATTAATCGATTGCATTTCCTCGTTTGAAGACTTGAGCTCTTCGTTCGTAGTTTCCATCTCTTCGATGATGGTTTGAATGTATTCGTCTTTGGCTCGCAGTTCCCGCTCAAGCGCGGTCAGGCGAACGGCGCCTTTCGAACCGGCAACGCTTTTAGAGGTTTTCTTTCCCCTCGGAAGAGGCGGAACTTCATCGAAAGTGATCAGGTAAAGATTAGGAACGCCGGAAAGCGTCACGGGAAGTATGCCGATATTCGCCTCGATCGAGTGTCCGTTGGTTTTAACTCTCACCGCGCCGATTCGTACCGGCTGCTTTTTGGTGACGGCTCGATGAAAGGCCGCAGTCAGTTCATGGCGCAATCCTTCCCGAGCCATTGTAAGTAGGTTCGAAGTGGCATCGCCCGGGGCCGGTTCCAGGTAGGCCCCGGTGCGTCCGTGGAAATAGAGAATTTCAGCGCTGGCGTTCGCTAAAACCGCCCCCTGTGTGAAGTAGCGCAACAAAGCTTGCTGCATAACGTCACGAACAATCAATTTCGGTGGGTGGGAAACCTCCCTGGCCGACACGGCATCGGCGCCCCCCGCGGCACTGCTTGGCAAAATGAATGCCAGCGATGGGCGCACTGCTCCGCTCACATCCGGCTTTCTCAGGTAAAGTTTGGCTTTCCGGTCAAGCAACTCAAACAATCGGACATTGTCGCCAATGGTTTCGGAATTTCCAAGGAACAATAATCCCTCGGGGTTCAGCGCGTAATGAAACAGCGGGATGAGGCGCTTTTGCAATTCGGCATTCAAGTAAATAAATAAGTTGCGGCAACTGATCAGGCCTAACCGCGAAAACGGCGGGTCTCTCAGCACATCCTGCTCCGAAAAAACCAGCAAGTCGCGAACTGCTTTGTGTATGCGGAAGAGGCCGCCTGAATCGCGCGTAAAGAACCGCTTGAGCCGTTCCGGAGTGATATCGGGGGCAATACTGGCGGGAAAGACGCCTGTCCGCGCTTGATCTATCGCTTGCCTGTCGATATCCGTCGCAAAGATCTGCACCCGGTAGCTGCGCTGAACTTTTTCAAGGTGTTCCTGAATCAAAATGGCGATCGAATATGCTTCTTCGCCGGTGGAACAGCCGCAAACCCAGACGCGAATCGGGCCATCGGGCAGCACGTCTTCAAATAGCCTCGGAATGGCGGCCGTTTCCAAGACCCCGAAGGCGCTCGGATCTCGAAAGAAGCTGGTGACGCCAATGAGTAGATCGCGAAAAAGGGCGTTGGCCTCGCCGGAATTCTGCCGCATGAAGCGCAAATAGTCCGAATCGCTTTCAATCTGGTGCAGCGCCATGCGCCTCTGCACCCGCCGGATCAATGTAGATTCTTTGTACTGCGAAAAATCGTGGCCCGTTTTGGCGCGCAAAAGAATGCAGATCTTAGCAAGCACATCGGGCGAAGAGGGCAGCGTGACAAGACCGCGGGAAAGGCCTGTGCCAAAAACCTGGTGCACGTATGCCGATAATTGTTCCGGCATCGCGCCAGGCTCCAAAACATAATCGGCCAATCCCGTGGCGATCGCATTCGCCGGCATGCCGTCAAACTCGGCTGATTGCGGCTCCTGTACCATCGCCATGCCGCCTTCGCCTTTCACCGCGCGCAGACCTAAAGTGCCGTCGCTGCCGGTTCCCGAAAGCACAATGCAGATAGCGCGATCGCGCTGATCCGCGGCCAGCGAACGGAAAAAAAAGTCGATCGGAAGCCTCAAACCGCGCATACTGTGCGCTTCAAATAACTGCAGTTTGCTCCCCAGCAAAGCCATGTCTTTGTTGGGCGGAATGATGTAAACATGGCCGGGCTCAACCGCCATATTGTCTACCACTTCATGAACTTCCATTTTCGTGCAGCGCTGAATCAGTTCGCTCAGAATGCTGCGGTGATCGGGAGACAAATGCTGCACCAGCACCAACGCGATTTCTTCGCCGCTGGAAGCCGGCATCCCTCTCAGAAATGCTTCAAACGCCGCCAAGCCGCCGGCCGAGGCGCCAATGCCAATAATGGGGAAAGTGGCCGGCGCAATCTTCGCATCCGCGGCGTCAGCTGTGGGCTCAACTTGTTTCTTGCGAGGCTTTTGCGCAGCCGAGGCTCTTTTCAAGGTGGCTCTTCTCCTTGTTCCTAGCTTTCTAACATACACCCGCTAAGACGCTGCGCTCGCAAAGCCAGAACGTCAAGCAACCCGACACGATACAGTACAACAGAAGAGACAAAATGCCAAACGATCCAGCAACTTTACCGCCAGACGACCTAAATCGCGCTCTAACGCTCGCGCAACCCGACACCCTCCCTCACCTCGGTTTGGTCGGCGATACCTACACCATCACCCTGACCGGCGAGCAGACCGGTGGCCGTTTTTGCGTCATTGATATGCACATTCCCCCAGGTGGTGGACCGCCGCCGCATCGGCATGACTTCGAGGAAACCTTCATACTTCTGGAAGGTGAATTGGAGGCAACGTTCCGAGGTGTGAAATCGACCGTGCGTGCTGGCGACACCCTGAATATTCCTGCTAATGCTCCCCATCGTTTCTACAACGCTTCCACTGCACCGGTACGTCTGCTCTGTATCGGTTCGCCTGCGGGTGTAGAGAAAATGTTCATGGAAGTCGGCATACCGGTCGCCACGCGCACGACACCTCCTCCTAAGCTCGACGAAAAAGAGCAGATCGCTTTCATCGAAAAACTAAAAGCCCTCGCGCCCAAGTACCGCACCGAACTCCTCAGAGAGCCGTAACCGGATTGGTATGCGGTCCTCGCATCTTCCCTGAGACGCGATATCTTCTTACGGGAGGAAGTCATGTTAAATTCAACACGAAGACGATTCATTCAATCGCTCTCAGCCGGCGCGGCCAGCAGCGCGCTCGCGGCTCGTTCTGCCGAAAAGGCCTCTGCCGGCATTCCCATCAAAATTACCGATCTTCGCTGCGCGATCATCGGCAAAAACCCGGTCATTCGAATCGTCACCGATCAAGGCGTCTCTGGTTATGGGCAGGTGGAATCCACCAAGTCTTACCTCAAGCCGATGGTGCTTTTTTACAAGGACTACATTCTGGGCGAAAATCCCACCGATGTGCAGCGCGTGATGCTCAAAATCCGGCGCATGGGCGCGTTCAAACCGTGGGGCTCCGCGGTCAGCGCCATTGAAATTGCGCTATGGGACATCGCAGGACAAGTCGCCGGAGTTCCGGTTTATAAACTCCTCGGCGGCAAAATTCGTGACCGCGTGCGTGCCTATAACGGCGGTGTCCGCTTCCCCATGACCGGCCAAACGCCCCAAGACTATGCCGAGAACATGGCGAAGATGAAAGAAGCCAAAGAAGGCTTCACCCTCATTAAGCAGGCCGTCGGTTTTCACAATCCCGCCATGATGCACGCCATGACGAATGGCTGGTATGACGAACCGCGCACAGGTCCACCCCACTCCGAGCGTGGCTTGATGACCGAGCGTGGCCTCAAGTATGTGATCGATTGCGTCGAAGCGATGAAAAAAGTGCTGGGCGATGAGATCGGCCTCGCGCTCGACTGCGGGCCCGGCTGGATGGTCAAAGACGCCATTACCTTTGCGCGCGCTCTCGAACCGCTTCACATTACCTGGCTCGAAGACCTCATAACAGGCGACTACACCCCCTACCCCAACGCCGAGGTTTTTCGCGAAGTCACCCAAAGCACCTCAATTGCCATTCACACCGGCGAAGAGATTTACCTGCGCGAGAATTTCAAAGATCTCATCGAAAAGCAGGCAGTCAATATCGTTGGCCCCGATCCGGAAGATGTCGGCGGATTGGCGGAAATGAAGTGGATCGCCGAATATGCCGATCTGCACGGCATTCAAATCGCCCCGCACGGAATTTTTGACGGCCTGATTGGCTTGGCTGCCCACGTTCAAGTGGCTGCGGCTCTACCGCAAAACTACATCGCATTTGAATACCCAGTGGGCCAGCCCGATTGGTGGTATCAAATTATGGATGGGTTGCCGGACCCGGTCATGAAAAAAGGATTCATTGACGTTTGGGACAAGCCAGGTCTGGGCGTCACCTTCAATATCGCAGCCGCAAAAGCGCATCTAGCAGACGAAGATCGTCATTTCTTCGATTGATCGTTCTATTCGTATCGCAGAACTGTCAAAGCATCCATAGTGATTGCCTTCCGCGCCGGCAAGAAGCACGCCGCAAGAGCTGTAAATAGAACCAGCAAACTGGCTATTGAAATGGTCAACGGATCAAGCGGAGTGACACCGAATAGCAGACTTCGAACAAACCGGCTGATGGCAATGTACAGCAACAGTCCCGACCCCAACCCGCAAAATACCGGTCGGAACGCTCGCCCCAGTACGGCAGCCAGCAATCCGCTTCGTGAAGCTCCGAGTGCCAAACGCAGACCCAATTCCGCCCGCCGTTGCGACACGTTATACGCCACCACTCCGTAAATCCCAATCAGTGCCAGCGCCAACGCCCCCGCTCCAAACGCCGTGCCAATACTCATTTGGAATCGCCGTTGCGCCAGCGCCTCGTTCACAACATCCGACATCGTCCGCAACGGAGGAACCGGAATCCGGGAATCGATCGACCAAATGGTTCGCTGTATCTCGTTCATGAACTGCGCGGGGTCAGCAGCACTCCGCACCACAATCGTCCCGTAATTCGGCCCTCGCAGCCAATAGGGAACATAGGCGATCAGCGTGGGACCATCCTCTAAGCGGCCGTTGTATGTGTCCCGCGCTACACCCACAACCTCTACTTGCCCCACTTCCGAACCAGTCTTGAATTTCTTCCCAATCGGGTTCTGGCCCGGCCAAACCTTCGCCGCCAATCGCTCTGAAACAACCGCCACTCGCCGCTCACGGTCTTCCGCCTCAAGCCCCCGTCCCTTCAGCACAGGAATCGCCAGCGTCTCAAAATAGCCCGGGCTGGCAAAACGCACGTTAATCAAAATGTTGTCCTTGCCTCCTCGCCCGAACCATCTGTCCGTTGAGCCTTCGGTTTCAATTCCGTTCACCATCGTCTCTCCGGTAAGCGGTAAGCCGGAAATCATTCCGGCGGATTTCACGCCCGGCAGCGCGCGAACCGCTTGCAAAGCTCGGTCGAAGAACGTGTTTCGTTCGCTGGGCGTCTGATAGTCAGTCTCTGATAAGCCAAGGTCCACAGCAATCGCGCGCTCCGCTTGAAATCCCTTGTCCACCTTTGTCAGATGAGACAAACTGGAGACAAGCAGCCCGGCAAAAAACAGCAGCACCGTGCCCAAAGCTACCTCCACTCCCACCAGTATTTCCCGCACGCGAAGCGATTGCTTCTGAGTCGTGACTGTGTGACTTCCGCTCCGCAGTGCCTCATGCGGGTCTGAACGGGCCGCCCGGTGCGCCGGAATCACTCCACACAAAACAACACATGCTGCCGTCAGTAAACTCGAAAACAGCAGCACCGTTCCGTTCGTTTGTATTTCGTCGACTCTCGGAATTTGCAGCCCCACGGCGCTGGTCACAAATAGACGAATCGCCGCCACGGCAAACACAACTCCGAATGCTCCGCCGGCCAAAGCCAGCAGCACCGTCTCGGTAAAAATCTGCTGCGCCAGTCGCTCTCTACCCGCGCCAATCGCGGTTCGTATCGAAAACTCGCGGCTGCGCGCGCTCGCCCGCGCCAAAAGCAGGTTCGCCAGGTTTGCGCACACAATCAGCAAAAGCGTCATCACCGCGGCGAAGAGCACCGTAAGAACCGGCCGAACCGGACCCGCAATCGCTTCCTGCAACGGACGGCACTCGGGACGGGGTCGGCTCTCGATCTGGTACGTCGCAATCATTTGCGCGGTCAGCGCTTTTAGTTCAGCCAAGCTCTGCGTTTCAGCGATGCCCTCCTTCTGTCGCCCAATGCAGATATAGTCATAATCGCCATCCCAACCCTCGATCTTCTCCTGTAGCGGCTGGTACAACTCCGTTCTCTTGCTCAGTCCCGCAAGCGCGCCAAGATCCTTGTTCTTGGGAAATGTAAAATCGGCCGGCAACACTCCCACAATCGTCACGGGCTTTCCTTCCAGTGTTATGCTGCGGCCGATAATATTCTCATCGCTACGAAATTCCCGCTTCCATAAACCGTCGGTAATGATCGCCACATTGTTTTTTCCCGGCTTGTCCTCATCCGGCAAAAAGTCCCGCCCTCGCTCCATCTGCACTTCCAGCACCCGGAACAAGTCAGCCGTAGTCTCCACGCCAAAAAGAATCACCGGTGCGCCGCTGCCAGTAAGCGTGGGCGCCGCTCCCCGGAATGCGCTCATCGCTTGAAACGTTCGATTGTGGTCGTGCCAATACGTAAACTGCTGAATGTTAACCGGTATGCTGCCATACACGCGCTCCATGGCCGGAACCACTTCGCGCACGTAAAGAAGACGGCCCGAATTGCGGTACGTCAGCGGCTTCAGAATCACGCCTTCCACCAGCGAAAATACCGCCGTTGCCGTTCCAATTCCCAACGCCAGTGACACGATAGCTACGCATGTGAAGATAGGCGCGTTCCCTAACGTTCGCAACCCATAGCGAACATCCTGCCCGATTCTTTCGATGCATGGCCAGAGCCATTCATCCCGGACACTCTCTTTCGCGTAAAGTAAACTGCCCAAATCCTTCCGCGCTGCAAACCGCGCATTCTCCGGCGACAAGCCGGAATTCTGCGCATCCTCCGCAGCCATCGCAAGGTGCGAATTGAGTTCCTCATCCACAACATTCGCGCGCTTTCTTCTGACCCAAGGCAGCAACAGCATCAGTCTTTTGAGGCGCAACACAAATACGCTCCTATTTCGGTGATTCCACAGGCCGCAGCACCATGCCGATCGTTTCGACGAACTCTTCCCATCGCGACACCGATGAGGCGAGCTTTCGCCGACCCGCCGCACTGAGCTTGTACACCCGCGCGCGCCGCCCTTTGTCGGAAACCTGCCACTTTGCCGAAACTAACTTCTGCAGTTCCAACCGCTGTAGCGCCGGATACAGAGAGCCCGCTTCCACCAGCAGCGCGCCGCCTGAACTTTGCCGGATCGACTGCGCGATGCCGTATCCATGCAACTCTCCCATCAGCAGCGTCCTCAGCACCAGCATGTCAAGCGTGCCCTGCATGAGATCCATCGGTTCGCGCGTTTTCGGCGGCATCCATTGATAATAGTCAGAATGCCTATATAAAGTCAACCTGACTATTGCCCCAGGTGGCTGCGCGCAAAGGGGTCGGACTCCTCTGTCCCTACCCACGAATCCAACAACCGTCCGTCAACCATCTTCGGTGGACAGAGCAGTCTGACCCCTTTGCCCCACACGATAACCCGCATGAACTGTCTTAAGCGCTTATAGGACTGACACCCTTTTTCGTGTCCTAACTAGAACGAACCCGGCACCGGCAGATTCGCGGCCGCATCTTCAATGACCAGAATCCAGTCATGCCCGCGTCCTGCAGTCGGTGGCGTATACGTTTGAATCCCCCAACGTTCGGGCTCGTCAATCTCGTACGAAGTTCCGTACCGCGGGTCATACCAGAATTCCTTGAGCTTCCCCGCCTTCACAACATTCTTGTTCAAGGTAAAAGCTTCGCCGAACGGGCTATAAATAATGGCGAACGAACCGTCAGTCGCCCTGGCAGATCGAATCTTCCCACCACCCGTTGTCGGTCCATTCAGAATCATCGACTGATCGGGCAGCAACTTCTCCAGCGGTACCGACTCAAACAGTTTTCGAGCATATTGCATCTGATAAGCGCCCGGCCGGTCGAGCGCTTTACTCCACTCGACATTCGCCCCAATGATGCCGCCCTTTCCACCCATCCACGGATTCGAAAACAAGCTGGCAACGGTTCCTGTCGCCGCTGGTGGCCCATCTTTCGGCCGATACATCTGCCAGATGTTGTTATCTCCGTAGGTATAGCCGCACGCGCCCGCAAGCACAGACCAGTAAGCCGCCTGCCTTACATCAAAATCCTCAAAACGTTGCAGCCCGCTCATCCCCGCCAGGTAGAACCCAACCGGAATCTCTTCATATCGATTCTCACCGTCCAGCGTAGGCCGCTCCGGTTTGAGTCGCAAATCTCTTTCAACATAGAGGCCATTATCGTGGTCGCGCGCCGCGTGCGAAGACTGGAACATGTTGAAGTCGAGCCAAGTCGCATCGTTGAGCATTTCAGACGAATCTCCCGGCCCAACCGGATGAAACGTAATCAGATGATGGTGTTGATCCCCCTCGCGCAACCCCTCCGCCAAAGCATCCACCGTGGCGCGCTCCTGCGCGTTATCAATCGCTCGATCCCCGCCCAGAATCCAGATAATCGGCTCGTCGCGGTAACGCGACCCCAGAAACCTGCCGTACCGCCGTGCCGATTCAAGGTTCGGGAAAATCGCACTCCCTGATTTCCAATACTTGCCCCAAGTCGGAAGCATTCCTACAAACAGACCGACTTCCTCCGCCTTCTTTACGACAAAGTCCACATGCCGGAAATAGGCTTCATTTGGCTTATCAATGTTGCCGTCAATGAGCGGCAAGTCTCCATTCGCATTGGGAACAGTCAGCCCGTCCAGTTCACTCAGAATCACCGCCTGAATGACCGTGAATCCTTTTTGAGAGCGGTTCGTCAGATACAGCGACGCTTCCTCTCGATTCAAGCGATGGAACAACTCCCAAGCCGTGTCCGCAAGATAGAAAAATGGTTTGCCATCCTCAAACTCGAGGTAACGGTGATTGGCGGAGATCCTCAGTTGTCCATGAACGGCGCCTAAAGTAACTCTCACCGCCAGCGTGCTCGCGAGCACGCCGAACGTCAGCATCTTCATATGAGCCCCCCCAATCATAGGTCGCCGCGCCCAGAGTTTCTTCCAACCGAATCGCGTCATGACCGATCTAAAGCAAATGGGGCTGATGTTCGCAACCTTCGTTCCAAACTACACTTACTAATGATTTCACACGACTGTAATACGCCAGCAGGGTTCGGTCGGCTACTATTTCTCTGAGGTCCTTTTATCCGTATGCGTCGATGGTCGGGAGTCTTGCGCACGTTTGTCGGAAGCGGGTTGATGTTGGTGCTGGCATTTTCCATCCCGTGCCTCGCAAGCGACAGAAACGATGATCGATCTAGACACATTAAACACGTGCTCCTCTTGAGCATCGACGGCATGCACGCAGTCGATTTCCACAACTGCGCCCACGGCATTGAAGGAGCGAACGGCGGCGCTCCCTACTGTCCGAATATGCAGGCGCTGAGCCAGACTGGAATTAACTATGTGGACACCCAGTCGTCCAAACCCTCGGATTCGTTTCCGGGTCTAGCGGCACTGGTAACAGGCGGCTCGCCAAAAACCACCGGACTTTATTACGATGTCGCCTACGACAGGTCCCTCGATCCACCCGCCGAGACCACTGGCACCGGCTTGGCTGCGGGAACCTGCACACCCTACGCTACGCCAACAGGAACCACCACCGACAACGACCAAGGCATTGAGTACGACGATACCAAGCTGAACGGCGGCGCACCGTTTGCCCCCATCACCGAAGGTGGGATCGCTTCTATCGATCCAAAGAAATTGGCCCGAGATCCCGCCGCTGGTTGCGCTCCCGTCTATCCTTGGAACTTCGTACGCACCAACACGATTTTCAGCGTGGCGCATGAAGCCGGCCAATATACCGCTTGGATCGACAAACACGCCTCCTACTCGTTTGTCGCGGGACATGGTGGCAAGGGTTTGGACGACTACTATTCGCCTGAAGTAGATTCAACCGTCGTCCCCCTCCCGGGTCTAACCACCGCCCAAGGCGCCGCCTGCAACCCCATTCGCGATACCACAAATACGGGATCGTGGACGAATAGTTTCGCCAACATCCAATGCTACGATGCCCTGAAAGTAACGGCCCTGCTGAATCAAATTTACGGCAAGACTCACGCGGGAGCGCCGGCACAGACACCCGCATTGTTCGGGATGAATTTCCAATCGGTCTACATCGGCGAAAGCGTTTATGAGCCCACCGTGGCCAAAGGCGGATACGAAAACGCCGCCGCCGTCCCAAGTGCGGAATTGCTGAAGGAGATTGAGTTTGTCGACGCCTCCATTGGCGACATCGTTCATGCACTGAAGAACGCCGGCCACTACGACAGCACCATGATCATCATTACGGCGAAACATGGCGAGTCACCGATCGATCCAGCAAGATATGTCGCCGATGGAACCAATACGCCCGCTACGCTCCTCGGCTCGGCCATTCCCTTCTCCGAATCGCCGTTGAACTCGACTGGTATCGGCGCAACCGAGGACGACGTTTCCGTCCTCTGGCTGAAGCCGGGAGCAAGTGTGAACTCGGCCGTCGAAGTGCTGCAAAATAATGCCGCCGCCATCGGGTTGGGAGAGATCTACTACGGTCCCACGCTGGCGCTGAACTTCAACATTGGCGGCCTCGCCCCAGGCCAAGATCCGCGGTCCCCGGATATTATAGTGACGCCCAACGAGGGCGTAACGTACTCCGGCAGTACCACCATGATTGGAGATCACGGCGGTTTTGCGCACGACGACACCAACGTAATGCTCCTGGTATCGCATCCCAGCTTCGAAGCGAAAACCGTGTCAGTCACTACGCGAACCGCCCAGGTTGCACCGACCATCCTGAAAGCGCTCGGGTTAGATCCCTCGGCCCTCGACGCTGTGAGGATCGAAGGCACATCTGTACTGCCGGAGGTTCAGGCCCAACTGGACAAATAGAGAAGTCGGAGGCTATTTCTTGCCTCCGATTACAACCGTGCGCTGATCTACTTCACCTTCTTCGCCGCAGCCCATCTCGCCCTTTGCGCCGCCCGAATAGCCTCCAGGCCCGCGGCGGATATTCTTCGCTTCTTTTGCGCTTTCTTCGCGGGTGCGGCTTCAACGGCGCCCGGCTTCGCGGCTGCCGCTTTGACTGAGGCGACGTAGATCCCCTCAGCTTTTTGTTGTACCAGCCCCTTCTTCTTGAGTTCGCTTAAATGAGAATGAACTCCGTTCGAACCCTTTTTCATCAACTTGCGTTGTACCAGGACCTCCGCAATGTCGCGCGGCCTTGTGCCACTCTCTCCGCTTCGCTGGACGAGAGCCAGGATGATCTCCGAAGTTCTCCCCTTGAAGTCTACGTCGGAATGCGTCGGAGCACTCTCGACTTTCGTTGGCGCCACTGTCTCCGGCGTCGCCTCGCCCATCTCGATTCGCAATAAATGGCGGAGTGCCGCCAGGTTTTCATTCTGATCGGCTATGATTCGCTCGGCCTCGCGGACCCGAGCGTTTAGATCACTGACAAAGGTTGTTTTAGACACGAGGCCATTCTATCAGCAAGCGTGAACTGGCTTACAGATCGCACCTTGGTGCTCCGCCCTTCATCCCCAAATCTATCGCGGCAAACCAGCCTCTATGATCGCAGCACCCCAAGCCGCTAAATCGACCGGAGAGCCTTGAGGGATCGGTCTCCCAGAGAGCAATTCCGTGCCTGCTTCGAAAGGATATGTGACTCCGCGCGCGGCCTCCGAATAGTTAAACAGGTAGTGCAAGGCGCGCCCATGCGCATTCACGCCACTTCGCACAATGATCGGGAAGCGCAAATCGGCGCCGAGGCTAGGAACTCCGGCGCGATCAGCAGCGTCGCCCAATATCTTCGTGAGAAGAGCATTGCTCGGCATAAAGCCGATGTAAGTGACGTCGCCCTTGCCGTACCGGTTCCGCGTGATGGCTGCGTAGTGTCCCCACACCGGATGATCGTAGGTGGCGAGCACAGAGGCTGTAGTCGGCTCGAGCAGTTCCATCCACCAGCGAACGCCTTCGCTGCCTGCAGTGAATGAATCGCCCTTGACACCGGCCTTCTCCGGAATAACGAACTGGCTGTATGTCGCGCCTACCGCCTCAGCGAAACCACCTGGCTGCGCCGTGGAACGAACCTTCAGATTCTCGTCCGAAAATCCGCTCTTGAACGAAAGCACCAGGTGGCCGCCCGCGCGCACATAATTCGTCAACGCCTTGATCTCATTGTACGAAGCCGCATAGAGCGCAGGCACAACAATCAACTTGTAGCGTGAAAAGTCTTTACAAGATGGATCGATAAAATCAGTTTCTCTGTTTGTGCGGTAGAGCGCGTCATAGAATGGCCGGAGCACGTCATTGTAAGTGACTGTCGAAGTCCAACCGAACTTAAAAGCGTTGAAGCCCGTCAGCGCGATATTGCTGAAGTAGATGGCAACTTGGTTGGTTTTGCGAAGGCCTGCCAATTCAGAGCCGATCCTCTGCAAATCTCCACCGATTTCTGCTGCTTCTCGAAAAGTGGGATTGGGATTGTAGTCCTGGCTCAACAGCCCGCGCCAATAGGTTTCAATTCCGTTGTTGGTCGTGCCCCAATGCCAGTAAGAGACCATACTTGCGCCGGACGCGAGATGGCTAAAAGCCTGGAGGCGAAGTTGCCCCGGGAAAGGAGTCCAATTCGGAAACCCTTGCGCCTCCGTCTCTATCAAAAGATAGTTCTGGCCGTTGCGCATCGACCTCGCCAAATCCCCACCGAAAGCAATCTCCGTCCCGGTTAGTTGGTCCTGGCTGGGATGGTAAATATCGATTCCTGCCACGTCTAGAACGCGCGCCGCCGCAAACTGATCGACCTCTGGCTGGATGCCATACGAGTAGCCTCGCCAATCCAGATCGAAGTTCTGAGTAAGAAACTGGTCCGGCCGCTTGATGCTTCTGACAATGCCGGCTTGCCACGCCAGATAGTCAGTCACCAACTGCCGTTGGTAGGTTGCAAAGGCAGCCGTTACACTCGGATTGACGGCTCCATCCACAGATGGAAAATCTTCCCAGGCGTTTACCCGATTACTCCAGTAATCCAACCCAAACGCCTTATTCAATGCGTCCAGACTCGAGAACCGTTGCTTGAGAAACTCGACGAAACCTTGACCCACCTCGGGCCCACTCACGTGATAGGACTTAGTCTCATTGTCCAGTTGGAAGCCGATCACGGCGGGCTGCTCCTTCACATGCTCAACTAGACGCCGAATCACGCGTTCCGCATAAAAACGAAAGTGCGCATTGGTGATGTCCATATTCTGGCGCGTACCGTACAGATTTCGCCCGGTTGCAGTCACCGCCAGTACGTCAGGGTGCTCGCGCGCAAGCCAAGTAGGAACCGCATACGTGGGAGTACCCACAATCACCTGAATGCCCGCCCGATCCATCGCGCGGATCACACGATCTATGTGCGAAAAATCGAAGACGCCGTCCTGCGGTTCCAACGTTCCCCACGTAGACTCGCCGATTCGCACCACGTTGATGCCGGCCGACTTCATCATTTGAACGTCGGCATTTAAGCGATCGTACGGTGCATACTCTTCGTAGTACGCAACGCCGTACAAGATCTTTTCCGGCAGCCGCACTCCGTTTGGCGCTCCGGTCAAAGCGGTGCAGAACGCGGCGAGAACCACCAAGTAAATCAGGACTCTGGTTGAACGCTGATTCGAGGACACCTGAATGAGCTGGGGCACTCGCTCAAGTCTAATATGTCATCAAGGCGGAACGTCAAGTTCCCAGCAGAAGTGTCTCTTCTTACTCGATCTCCCACACTCGGAACACATGTTGGTGCTCTTCCAGATTCACCCGCCGCCCTCGAAACGAAACGCCCTCCATCTGCAGCCGCAGCCGTTGTTCTGCGCCCCCTGCGTATGGCAGCTTGATCTGTCCTCCCGCGCCCACCACCCGTTGCCAAGGCAGTCGATTCGGCGGATCGGTTCGCAGCAACCGCGCCACCGCTCGGTGATACAACGGATACCCGGCCGCCGCCGCCACAGCCCCATAGGTCGCTACCTTACCTTTCGGTATCGACAAAATCACCCTCCGAAACGCCGCATCGCGAACCTCGTTCGGCCGCACCGCGTCTTTTTGAATCCGCTTTCGAACTTCTCGCGAAACCTGCGCCGTCTTTTTCGCGCCTGCCATTTACTCGCCTCTCAGATAGCGCAGACATTGCCGCAACGCCGCTTCCGTCAATCCGCCGTCTGTGTTAATCGTAATGTGTTCGCGTTCAATCGGCTCGAAGCTCTGCTTCACCTTCAGATAAAGCGCAAAATCGCGATTCTTCGCTATGTGATCGAGCGCCAGCCGCCGCCGCGCGGTCCCGTCCGAACAAACCAGATGAATAATCTTGGCGCCGTAACCTAAGCCCGCGGCAAATTCGGCCACCCGCTCAATTTGATACCGCATCGAAAAGCTGCGCCCGTCTATAACCACGTAACTCGGTGGCTCGTCTTTCTGGCACAAATACTGCGCTGCCCGCAGCATAATCTCGACGCAAAAATCATCCTGCTCGCGCGAGTACTCCGTCCACGCCTCGCCGAACAGCGCCGATCGCACTGAGTCCTTGTCGAACACAATGCCGTGCAACGCGCTCGCCAGGCTTTTGGCATAGGTGCTCTTCCCCGTTCCGGGCAAGCCGGCCATCATCACAAAACAGGGCCTTGCGTTCGCAGCGCTCACAAACGAAATCGCCTATTGGGAAAGCGTACGAACTTGCACATTCGGCGGCGGGTTCAACACAAACTTCTCATCGGTCATATCCGGCGGATTTAACTTGAAATCGGTCACCGTCATTTGCAGTTCATACCCGTCCTGCGGCCGCGTCATGTCGATCAGCGTCGGAAACCGCGCTGCTCCATGCGCTTGCCAGCCGCTGTACTTGGTATCGCTCACCACGTGGCTTTGCCGGTCGAACGTCCGCTGTCGCGACACCTCAAGCGTATACCGGTCGAACGAAACATTCCGCGTCAAACGTAAGTCGTCGCCATCGCGCACCACGAAAATCAGATGATACAAGGCAACCGTCTCATCGGTCACATCTTCAAGGATAGGAATCTCTCCGTCTTCGGGCGGCTTGACAAACAAAGCATTCAGAAACGCAATGGGCCGCAAGTTCTCCAGCTTGTTCTTGGAATTCGCCGGCGCATCGTTCCTCCCTTCAACGAACTGGTCCTTCGGGGGAATCGAAACCTTAAAGTCGTTCCCCGTCGAAACCATGTCGAAGATCGTGCTGTGCACCACCGGGTCCAGTCCCAGCACCCGAATCTGGTCGGGCCGCCGGAACAGAATGTAACCTTGAAGCGTCGGATAATCCGTCACCTTGCCGCCAAACACAGCACCCACTGACGGCGATAGGTCCACTTTCAAGCTTAATGCTTGGATCGGTACTGTTAACTGCCGCAAACGGCTGATCAGATCCTCGCGCGTCGCTGTTAGCGGCTTCTTGTTCGCCGGTTGTCCCCGCGGCCCTACATTGCGCGTCCTCACCAAACAGGAACTAGTCAACAACACCAGGATTGTGCAAATCGCAAGCCACTTTGCCCTGTTCAGGTTCACCGCGGCGGTCCTAGCGGATTCACACAGCCTTCCGTCTCGCGCGTGTCCGAAATATAGGTGATCTTCCAGCCATCCACCGTCTTCATCAAGCTGAACGAATCATAGCCGCAATGGCTGAACTTGCCGTTGTCATGGAAGTCATACGGCCCCCACACCACCGCAATCGAACCATGCTCCAATACCTTCAAATCCCAGATCCTCTCCTGCCAAACCGCCTTCCCCGAGCCGATCGCATTCAAGAAGTCTTCAAGCGCCATCTTGGTCGCTTTACCGGTCGCGCCCAGCACGAACAGCGCCGCATTCGGCGCAAACGCCTGTTTCGCGGCCAGCGCATCGCGCGATGCCATGGCGTCGAACAACTTCTGCACCACGTCCTCGGGCTTGCCGTCTTTTACGTCAGGCGGCTTCTGCCCGGCATACAGGAAGGACACAAATGCAAAAGCGAGTCCGAGTCGGCCCATGCCGTCAGTGTAACCCTAGCGCTTGTAGATACCCTTGGTTCACCGAACAGGCGTTGAATTCCACCTTGTGCAGCAAATCGTCCATAGCCTCGCGCGCATGCTCAATCGTCGGACGCGCCGCCAGGCGCTTCTCCGCCACCCCGGTGCCGCCCGGAACCTTGCCATACGCCATCACTTCCTCCCAGTGCTCCGGCTTCGGTATCGAAACCAGGCAAGAGGTCTTCTCCATCTTCTTGTATGGCCAAAGGCACCAGCCCACATCGCTCTTTTCCAGCACGCCGACAAAGTCCCGCACCCACTGGTCGTTGTTCTCGCCCGATTCGCCCAACCAGATCGGCACGTTGTACCGGTCCCGAAACTCCACATACTCGCGTATCGCCTCCGGTGTCGGATCCACCCAATACTTGTGGAACTCGTAGATGGCCTTCTGGTCGAACGGCGCGCCAAACACTTTGAAGTTCGTCGCCCATTGCGCGCCTTCCAGAATGATCAAATGCTCGTCGTCCACTTCTCGAACCGCCTGCACAATCCGCTTATACAGTGGTTCCAAACGCTCGTTATACTTCTGCACTTCCGTAAAGTGCGGAATGGGTTCATTCAGCAGGTCGTAGCCTAGAATCGTCGGATCGTCGCTATAGTGGTCCGCAATCCGCTGCCAGATCTTGCAAGTCAGGTCTTGCGCTTCCTTGTTCTCATACAGCCACGGATACCCCCAACTGTCGTCAATGTTCGATCCCGTCTGTCCGCCCGGTGCGCAATGCATGTCCAGAATCACCCATAACCCCGCCTTGCGGCACCACTCCACCACTGGGTCAATCCACTGAAACCCTTCATCTCCCGTCGCGAAGAACTTGTAATGGAATGGAATCCGAACCGAGTTCAATCCGCGCGCCCGGATGAACTCGATATCGGCTTCGGTAATGAAGTGCCGCCGGTATTCCTTCCAGAAGTTCTCCGCGTCGCTCGGGCCAATCAGTTCGTTGAAGAACGTCTCAATCTCTCGCGGCGATTGCGGACCATCGTCCAACAGGAACATGTAGCCTTCCGGCTCCAACCAATTGCCTAGATTGATCCCGCGCAGGTTCAGCTTGCGCCCCTGCGGATCCAGCAGTGTTTTGCCGTCCGCGTGCACAAACTTCGTCCCCGGCTTCTTCGGCTTTCTCTTGATCGGCCAAACAACCACAGATGCTGCCAATCCCTGCCCCCACTCCCGGCGCGTTAGCGTCACGCGCGCGCCGCCTTCTCAATCTCCTGCCACTCAGCCTCTGCAAGCTTCACTTTGCTGGCTGCCAGGTTCTCCTCCAAATGCGTGATCGATGAAGTCCCTGGAATCGGCAACATCGCGGGCGACCGGTGCAGTAGCCACGCAAGCGATAATTGCCCAACCGTTGCGCCATGCGTCTTGGCCGCTTGCTCCAGTTTGCTCCCGCCTTTCGCAAGCTTGCCCGCCGCCACCGGAAACCACGGTATGAACGCCATCCCATGCTCGCCGCAATAGTCCAACACATCCTCGTGGTCCCGGTCGCCAATGTTATAGCGATTCTGAACGCTGACGATCTCCACCGTTTTCCGCGCCCGCTCAATCTCAGGAATCTTCACTTCGCTCAGCCCAATGTGCCGAATCTTCCCTGCTTCCTGCAACTTCTTCATCGCACCCAAAGATTCCTCCACCGGCACTTTCGGGTCAAAGCGATGCAGCTGCCACAAGTCAATGCGTTCCAGCTTCAAATGCCGCAGGCTCATCTCCACTTGTTGCGTCAAATACTCCGGCCGCCCTACGGGTAGCCATTGATTCGGCCCTTGCCTGGTGAACCCCGCTTTCGTCGCCACAACCACCCCTGCCTTGTAAGGCGCCAGCGCTTCCCCAATCAGCCTTTCGCTCACTTCGGGCCCATAGGAATCCGCTGTGTCAATGAAATTGACCCCCAATTCAACCGCCCGCTTTAATAGTTTCCTTGCTTCTTCAGGGTCTTGGGGCTCGCCCCAAATTCCATTTCCGGTGATGCGCATCGCGCCAAAGCCCATGCGGTTCACCGTCAAATCACGGCCAATCGTAATCGTATGCATATTCCCTTAAATGCCGATTCTACCCCCGGCTCGGCATTTCGGGAACTTTCTCAGGTTAGGATCGTTCTATGTAGTAGGTGCCTCAATGCGCAACATTCTCCTTTTCTCCGCCCTCCTCTGTTCCAGCGCCGTCTCCGCTTTGGCTAGCGTCGACTCCGGCTTATTGGCCCTCGTACCCTCGAACACCAAAATCATCGGGTCCGTTGACGTAACGCGCGCTCGCGATTCAGAGTTCGGCCAGTTCCTCCTGGCGAAAGTCCGCAGTGAAGATGATCATTTCGAAGAGATGATCCAGGAAACCGGCTTCGATCCGCGCCGCGATTTGCAGAGTGTCCTCTTTGCCGCCAGCGGACCGGCCGATTCCAGCCAACAGCCCTCCTTCGTCATTCTGGCGCGCGGCAATTTCGACCCTAATCGCATCAAAGCCCTCATCACCAGCAAGGGCGGCGGCACTCTTCAGCACTACAATGGCGTGGATTTCATCGCCAATTCAGACCAAAAGAGCGCCATTGCGTTCCTTGAAGTCGGGGTCGCAGCCATGGCAGACCTTAATACCGTCAAGCAAGTCATCGATAATCGCGCCTCGCCGACAGTTCTGGATTCCGGCTTGCAAAGCACGATTAACACGGTTGGCACTGCTAATGACGCTTGGTTTGTCTCGCTTGTCGGCGGTAGTTTCCTCGCAAATCATGCCAGCCAGTCTTCCCAAGCCAAAGCGTTTCAGGGCTTAGTCCAGGCCAGCGGCGGCGTCAAATTCGGCTCCAACGTTCAGACCTCATGTGACGTAGTAGCCCGCTCCGCTCAAGACGCCACATCTCTTACAGATGTCATTCGCTTTATGGCAAGTATGGTCCAGATGCAGCGGCAAAACGACCCCCGCGCCGGCATTCTGGCATCTGCTTTGGACGGCATGACCTTGCAGAGTTCAGGCACGAATGTCCATTTTGCCCTCACGCTGCCGGAAAAGACCTTGGAACAGTTGGCCGATGCGGGTCCGCTCACTAACGCGCATTGAGCGCAGCTTACTTCATCAGGTAAGCTTTTACTGCCAGAATCAGACCAACCACCGACGAAGCTGCGCCGCCGAAGAAGAATCCTTTCTGCTTCGTCAGAATTGCCAATGAGGAAAGCACAATTCCGATCTCGATGAAGACCTCGCCCATGTGGAAGCTTTCGGCCCGTTCGCCGGCTGCCTCACTCTCCTTTTCGAGCGACTCGGCTTTCTCCTTGATCCCATCCATGTCTTTCTCATAGCGATCGATATCCTTCTGGTACTTTTCGATCGTCGCCGGCTCGCCTTTTTGCTGCTTCAGCAGCGCTGAAGTCGCGCCCGCAACATACTGCCGGATGTTCTTAGCCTGATAGAAAGCCCATTGATCGGAGCTCTGCTGCTGTTTGAGAAGCTTCTCGGTATTAAAGTGCTGCCCGAAAACCGACACGATGGCCAGGATCGCCGCCAAACCAGCCATGGTGCCGGCCACCACCTTGTCGAAGGGCTCCTTGGCGTGGTGTACGTGTTCTTCTACTTCTTCGTGTTCCGCCATGCGCTTTAATCTAACATGCGCGAGTCAAATTCGAGATCTCCTTCACCAGGCGCCGGTAGTTCAAATCGTCGAGTTTTGCAAACGGAAACCAGTGGCCGTCGCGCCAGCTCGAGTAATACCAACGCGAGAAAACCGCCAGATGTTCCCAACGCGGCGCTTCGGCCGGTTTCCACGCCGCGGCGGAAGCCGCCAGCCTCTCGCGCAAGTCCCCATCCAGTGACCGCGCTCCCGGTTCGACAGCCGAATATTCCAGAATCAACGGGTTTTGCCAATACCCTTCGCGCATGGGCAAAAGTCGGCATTCTTGCTGGCTGATTCCCCGCACCAGCGCCACACCGCTGAATCGATCGAGCGGAGCGATTACCGCATCCCGGCTGGTGGCCGCCGCCTGCACCTTCTCCAATCGTTTGTGTAATTGGGCCGCCTGCTCAAAATCAAGTTCCGCGGATGCGCGTTCACGCGCTGTCGACAGTCCTGCCATTGCGGTCTTACCGTTGTTCGCTAAGAACTCTTCCACCCGGCCCACCTCGTTTGCATATTCCGCGTCGCTCACTGCGGTTTGGCAGGGCCGCAAACACTGATTCATTTCGCCATAGATACACCCGGGATGAGAAGGGGCGGGGTCTAACACTTCGGTGCAGCGCCGAATCTGAAACAGTCCCAGAATCTCTTGTTCGTAGCGCTGCGCCAGATCCCGAGTCAAGAAAGGGCCGAAGCTGATCCGCTTGCGCCGCGCCGGGCGGTTGACGATTTCGAGCCGTGGAAAGCGATCTTCCAGATTCAAGACTAGAAACCACGGCAGGCGTAATCGCAGTCTCTTCATATAGTCGATGGGGAAGTGTTGGCGCGTGATTTGGAACAAAAGTAGCGATGCTTCCAAACGTGATCCAGCCGGCCAGCAAGAAATCGAAGTTACCTTCTCAAAAAAACGCGCGAATCCGCGGTGCGAGTCGTTATAGGATGGAAGGAGCAGGCGTGTCAGCCGCCGCTTGAGATTTAAAGACCAACTCAAGTGGGGGTTACTTCCGGGAATGGAGAGAAGATAGATTCCGCGTGATTCGGGTAACGAGGCAACTGCCTCCGCCGCCTCGGGTGAATGGGGATCGAAATTTACGGGGATGGGGAGTTCCACAACTCAGGGCGAGAGCTATTAGAATTGTACCTACGTCGGGCAGTTCTTGGAAAAAAATCCGGCCCCTCCTACTTGACAGTTATGTCACTCAGTCTAGAATAGTTGTTATTTCGCTATGCAGGGTTGTCAGCACGAGCGAACCGAGTTTCTCTACCGGCGGGACGGCGTCGATTACGTCCGATGCAAGGACTGCGGCCAAGTCTTCGAAGCAGAAGATCTGGATGAGGATCTGGATTCGGTTGCGGTTCAAGAAGAAGACCGGAAAGATAAGCCAAAGAAGCGGCGCTGACGTGCTGTTCCTGCCTGTGCGGCTAACCTTGGCTCACCTCACATGAGCGTTCGTCGGCCATGCCGAACTTGATCCGCGTTTCGAACGAACAGCGCAGCGCGTTGAAAGCCCCGTTGCGAATCGTTTCCATCGGTGGTGGCACCGGTCTATCCACTCTCTTATCCGGCTTGAAGCGGTTTGCCGCCGGCTCCCAACGCCCACCCGACAGCAGTGAACCCACGCTGGATCTCGCGGCTGTCGTTACCGTTTCCGACGACGGCGGCAGTTCCGGCCGCCTGCGCCGCGATTTCGACATTCTTCCCCCAGGCGATATCCGCAACTGCATGACGGCGCTCTGCGAAGACGAACTCTTGCTTTCACAATTGTTCCGTTACCGGTTCGCTTCCGGCCGGGGCCTAAAGGGACACAGTTTTGGCAACCTTTTCCTGACGGCCATGAATCAGATCACCGGTGATTTTGCCCAAGCCGTTAAACTTTCCTCTGAAATTCTGGCCATTCGCGGCCACATCTTCCCAGCTACCGCTGCCAATGTCAGGCTCGAGGCCGTCCTTGACGACGGTTCCGTGGTACGCGGAGAAAGCAAGATCAGCAAAAGCCGCCGCCCGATTCGCAAAATCCGCCTCGATCCTCCTCATTGCGCGCCTTTGCCCGATGCCTTAAATGCGCTGGCCAATGCCGATCTCATCACCCTCGGCCCGGGCTCGCTCTACACCAGCGTGGTGCCGAACATTCTTGTCAAAGGTATGGCCGAGGCTATCGAAAAGTCCCCGGCTGTTAAGGTTTACTTTGTCAACTTGATGTGGCAGCCTGGCGAAACCATCAACTTCACTGCTTCGCAACATGCCAAGGTTATCCAAGCCCACGCCCGTCGCAAACTGATCGACTGCGTGGTGGTCAACAGCGCCCCTATTGCAGTTGAAGTGCGGCGTAAGTACGAGCGCGAAAAGGTCCAACCCGTGGAAAATGACTTGGACTCGCTCGCTAAACTGGGAATGAAGATTGTTACAGCCGATTTAGTTTCGCAAAGCGCTGTCGAGCAGGACCGGATCAGGCATGATCCTGCCGCCTTAGCGAGGGTCGTGATCGATCTCGCGAGTCGGTCGCGAGCCTTTCAAGTGCGCAAGGAAATGCTGGCGGCCAAACGCCTACAAGCGCAAAAAAAGCGGATACCCTTCCCCTCAAAAGCCAAATGAAAGAAAACGTTACTGTCGTGATTCTGGCCGCCGGGCTCGGAACTCGCATGAAATCGAACAAAGCCAAAGTTCTGCACGAAGCGGCGGGCGATACCCTGCTCAATCACATTATCCGAGCGGCGCTCGAAGTCGCGCCCGCCGAGCGCATCATCGCCGTAGTAGGCCATCAGGCTGAACAGGTGCGCGCCAGCGTTACCGAACCCGGAATACGCTTTGCTGAACAGAAAGAGCAAAAAGGGACCGGCCACGCTGTTTTGTGCGCCCGCCCGGAAGCGGAAACCAATCGAGGCCAGCTTCTCATTTTGAATGGCGACGGCCCCTTGCTTCGGCCGGAAACGTTGCTCCGTCTGGTGCAGTCCGCTGAATCCGGCAAAGCCGATGGCGGATCGATTGTCACTGCGGAAGTGTCAGATCCAACCGGTTACGGGCGCATCGTGCGTGACACGCGGGGACTGGTGGCGGCGATTGTGGAACAGAAATCCGCCACGCCCGAACAACAGAAAATCCGCGAAATCAACCCCGGGCTCTATTGCTTCAACGCAGGGCTTTTCTGGAAGCACATTGGCGAGGTGACCCCAAATAACGCCGCCAAAGAATACTATCTGACCGACATGGTCGAAATTCTCACCCGCCACGGCCACCCGGTCGCGCCGTTGCTGGTTGCCGATGAAAATGAAGTGCTCGGCATCAACACGCGCGTCGAGCTTGCCTTTGCCGATAAAGTCTTGCGTTCCCGTAAAGCGCACGAATTGATGCTTGCCGGCGTGACGATTGAGAATCCAGATAGCGTTTCCATCGACGCCAAGGTCAAAGTCGCTCCAGATTCGGTCATTGAGGCGAATGTTCAGTTGCGCGGGCAAACCCACATCGGCAGCGGATGCCGCATCGGAACCGGCTCAGTGCTGCGCAGTTGCCAGCTTGCCGACGATGTAACAATTCTGCCGTACGTCGTCGCCGAAGCGTCCAGCATTAAGGCGGGTGCCCACGTCGGACCGTTCGCGCGGCTGCGTATGAACGCCGAAGTTTGCGAAGCAGCCCACATCGGCAACTTTGTCGAATTGAAGAAAACGAAGCTTGGCAAGGGAGCAAAGGCCAGCCATCTCACTTACCTCGGAGATGCCACCATCGGAGCGGATGCCAATATCGGCGCAGGCACGATCACCTGCAACTACGATGGACAAAAGAAACATCAGACCGTCATCGGAGAGGGCGCTTTTGTAGGCAGCAATTCCACGTTGGTAGCACCGGTCAACATCGGGCAGGGCGCTTACACAGCGGCGGGATCGGTCATCGTTAGAAACGTCGAGCCCGATGCGCTCGCTGTAGCGCGTTCCCGGCAGGAAGACAAACCGCAATGGGCGCGGCGGCGGCGCGAAAAAAATGCGCCTGTCCAGCCCCAACCGCTGAAAGCTTGAAATTTACAGCCGCGAGAACGGCCAGCTTCGGTTTACTGTGGCCGTAGCACACTGCTGCCGCGAATCTCGGCAAGCTTATCAATGAACTTGTCTGACAGATCGGCCGGCAAATCAGCCTGGATGCTGATCGCTTGCTGCTCCTTGGTAACCGAGATCGCGTCCCAAAGCCGCAGCAAATCAAGCTCATTGTCTTTTGTGCTCAGCCTTGCTAGGCCAATCAATCCGCGCAGAGCATCGTTGACACGCTGTGCGCCTTCCGGAGAGTTACAAAGGATCCGCGCGTGCAGGTGGCAGCCGGCATCGAAACGCAGCCCTAGCGAGGTGCTGGTCACGTTTGCGGCAAAGTTGGCCAGAATCGATGATAGATCAGTGCGGAGTGGGAAGTTTGCGGCCGGCAATCCACCCCGGCTTGCTTCCCAAATCTGAGCGCCAGACGGAATCTCGGCCAGTCGCGGCTTCAACTCCTCCGGCACGCCGCTGTTCCGCTCAGCGAGTAAATCCAATTCCGCTTGCACTGCGGGAGTGGCCGATGCTACAGCCACTTCCTTATCCACGAAGGCTACCGAATCGCCGCCATTCTGAAGCAAACTGAAGTTCTTGTACGGCACGCGCACAGCACCGTTTGAGATAAGTTTTGCCTCCAGTTGGGCCGTCGGAAAATCGCCATGAGCGAGCAAAACCATGTGCTTGCCATTCCAAATCAAGCAAAGCGCCGAAACATCCCGTCTTGGATCGATCCCCGCGCGCTGTGCGAAAGTATCAAACTGCGGCAACTGAAGCATTTGCTCGTGCCGGTGGTAGAGATCGGTCTTCTTCAGCTTTTCCAGATCGATGGAGACGATGGTTTGCACATCCGGCGAGATTCCATACCGGAAGGCATCGTTGACCGAAACCCCAGCTGCCGGATTCTTGGAACAACTCGCGCAAAAAGCCAAAACGGCAACCAGCGCAGCCGGCAAGCGAGGCGCGTGTTTCACTAATAGTCTCTCTTCTTAAAAATCATGAGCGAACTAATGAGTATGACAAGTCCGAATGCCGATGAGGTCCAAACGGGCGTAACCCAATCAGCGGCTTGATTGCTCAAAATCCAGTAGTGCAGCGCTTTTCCAAGATCGAAAACTTTTGGGAAGATCCAGTAAAGCGCCATCCACATCTGGCGCGACCATTCAGAATCAAGCAACCTCATCATGAAATGATGCTGCGCTAGCAGCGCGCTGATCAGGCTGAGCGCCACCGGCGCCATAATGGCAAGCGCCGCGCTTTCGGTAACCACTCCAATCAAAACCACCACACATAAAAGCACCGCGAAAATGAAGATCATCACTGGAATCGCTGCCAGGAAGCGGTAATCCCACAGTCCGGTTTTCCAGGCAATAATCAGCCACACGCCAGTAACCAGGTAAGCCGTGGTAAGGCTGACGATAAATAGAGTGCCAAAAAAACGGCCGATCAAAAGAATCGACCGTCCGATCGGCTTCGAAAGCAGTAAACCAATCCGGCCCGGCTCGAGTATCGCGGGAATCAAGCCGCCGGAAGCAAAGATACCCAGAAAAAGGCCAAACCCATACACGCCTGCACAGACCCACGAATACGCTACATGCACGAATCTTTGAATGCTGTAGACATGCCGCACCGCGCTAGGCACGCCCAGCACCGACACGGCGCTCGCCGCAACGTCGATCTGCAAAAAGAAAAGAAAGATAAGAATAACCAGCGTGGAGATGCCGAGCAAACCCGCGATCAGCCAGCGTGCTCTGGCTTCTTGGAACGTATCGGCGACGAGCGCAAAGAAGACGGACATGCTGGGACGAGGGCCTAATCGCCTCTCTCTGAAGTCAATTCCAGAAACAACTGCTCCAGAGAGGTGTTGGAAGGCGCGAAGCTTTCGATGGAGCCGCCGGCAGCCCGAATCTTGTCCATCACCAGGTTTGCGTGGTCGCTGGTCGGAGTTTGTATCGCAACGCCGCTGCCGTTGCGCAAGATGGTAGCGCCGGACGCGCGGATCTCGTTCAGGAAAACGGTGGATACGTGCGAAGCGTTCACCGTAAATCCTGTCTTAGCCAGCAGGTCGCTCATCTTGCCGTCCAGTGCCAGGCTGCCTTTTCGCATGATGGCGACGTAATCGCAAAACGATTCCACTTCGCTCAACAAATGGGAATTGATGAACACAGTCACGCCCTTGGCAATGAGGCGATTCAGGATATCGTGAATTTCGCGGCGACCCGCCGGGTCAACGCCATCGGTAGGTTCGTCGAGTATCAACAATCGCGGGTGGTGCATCAGAGCCTGTGCCAATCCCAGCCGTTGCAGCATCCCCTTTGAGTATTTCCGCAGCCGTACCGAACCCCAGTGCGACAGGCCCACGAGCTTGAGCATGCTATGGATTCGCTTGCGTCGCTCGCTCCGGGGAACGCCCGATAGTGCAGCGTAGAAATGCAGCATGCCCGAGCCGGTAAAATACGTTGGGAAACGATGGTTTTCCGGCAGATAGCCCACAGCTCGGCGCGCCTCGGGCAGATGTGCGTCCCTACCTAAGAGACTGGCCGAACCGCCGGTCGGATGCACCGCCGAAAGCAGCATTTTGACAAAAGTCGTCTTCCCCGCCCCGTTAGGACCAAGAAGTCCGTACTTTACCCCGACCGGTACCCGCAGCGTCAGGTTCGAAACCGCCTTCACTTCCCCCCCGCCAAAAAGCGAGCGGTAGGTCTTTTCGAGGCCGTCGGTTTCGATAGCGAATTCGGAGGTCACCAATCATTAGGATACGAGACGGAGCAAAATTTCTCTTGTGGCGAACGGCCCACTAGCGCCGGCTATACAGCGTGCTAGGATGACACTCGGAGGTTGTAGGAATTCAATGACACTAGATGAACTAAAAAACAAATACCAACCCGTCCTGCAAATGATTCAGGATAAAGGAGTTGTCCTCTCGCACATCAACATGGATGGCGACAAGCTCTTTATTCAAGGGGCAGCTCCGTCCGACGACATCAAGAACCAGATCTGGAACAAAATCAAGTCAGTCGACGCCACCTTTGCCGATCTGAACTGCGACTTGTCCGTGGATACAAGCCTGCCCCAACCACAGGCCGCCGCCGCTGCTGCAGCTCCAGCTGCCGGTGGAGCCGCTGGTCGAACCTACACAGTGAAACCTGGCGACACCCTTTCAAAAATCGCCAAAGAGTTCTACGGCAATGCCAATGACTACAACAAGATCTTTGAGGCGAATAAGGATCAGTTGAGCAGCCCTGACAAAATCAATGTTGGCCAGGAACTGAACATCCCCTAGGGAAATTCTCAGTTTTGGATCTTTGGAAAAAGGCCGGCTTCCCAAAAAGAAGCCGGCCTTTTGCTATTGGACCCCAGATACGTTTTCAACGTCGTTCAGGCTGATCGCTCTGGATTTTTGATCCGGGAACTGGTTGAACTTCCACGCGGTCGAGCACTGCGTCGCGAATTTGATCGAGTGACAGGCCGGTGGTCCAGGTAGAAGCGTAAGGCTTTTCCCAACCGATTTCGACATCCCGCATGCGAAGCCCGCGCGCTTGGCGCACGGTCAACGCTGTGGATGTGTGCTCGTAAGGTGCTGCGGAATCGGAAGAAACGAACAGCTTAATATTGTTCAACCGGACGCCTTCAAGCCAGCTATCAGGATGCCCATTGATCACCGATGCGCCTTCGCCGTGCGCGATGACGTTCTGAATAATCACATTTCGAATCTTGCCTGCCGGAGGCTCGTTCGGTTGCTTGTTTCCATCCACTTCGCTGCGGCGCTTGATATTGAAGTGGAGCGGATCGCCATCGCCCCACCAGAACCAATCAAAACGGCGGGTGGCAATCGTGACATTGGAAATGACGACATCCTCCACGATTCCGCCATCGAAGACCATAAACGCAATACCGCGGTTAGAGTTCGTGATGACGACGTTATCGATGTTCACCCGGCGGATCGCGTTGGAATTGCCGTCACAGAATTTGATCGCGCTCGACGCTGAAGAAAATCGGCAGTTGGTGACAGTCACATTCTCCACGGGTAAGGCTGGACCCCAGATATTGGCGGAATAAAACACCAGCGCGTCATCGCCGGTTTCGACCGTGGAATTGGCGATGCGCACGTCCTGGCACCCGTCCGGATCGATGCCATCGGCCCAAACGCCTTCCTTCTGGCTTGAGTAAATGTAGACGCCGTCAATGAGCAAACGCTTACACGCGTACGGATTGATGGTCCAACTGCGCGAACGGAGGAACTTGAGCCCTGTAATGCGGACGTCGACACAGCGGATCAGGAGCACCAGACGAGGGTAGATCTTCTCGCTGCCAAAACCTGTCGGGAAGGGCCGCATAAGCGGCTTGCCCGTTGCCTCCATATTGCGTTGATTGGGCAGGATGTAGTAATCGGTGAAGTTGTTGGGGTGCCACTCGTAGGAGGCTTGCCCATCCAGAGTGCCGCGCCCTTCCAAAGCGATATCGTGCAGATCTTCGCCGTAAATGAGCGCTGATTTGGGTGAAGGGTCAAACTGATTACCGTCAAGCGATGCGAAGAGCGTTGCACCCGCTTCGAGATAAAGGCGTACGCCGGACCGCAAATGAAGCGTGCCCGTTGTATAGTCGCCTGGCCCGACGTAAACAGTGCCGCCGCCCGCTTTGCCGCAGGCATCAATCGCTCTTTGCAGCGAGCCGCGCGCATTGTCTTGTTTGCGGCCGACAGCGCCGTAGTCTTTCACATTAAAGACGGGCTGAGCGTACACAACTCCCGCTGCGAACAAAAGACCACAGGCCAAACGTAGGGGCATCGCTAGAGAGCGTATCAAAGCTCTCAGTCCGGCCGCCTAATGCTTCTTTTGACTCGCGCCCCGTAACGTCGTTTCGCGCTCCGCATGGAGCGCTTCGACAGCATTGGCGCACTGGTTCACCGCTTCGACCAAAGTGAGCGGCGCAGTCCCTTTCCCTTGCAACGATAACGCTACTTCTCCATTCACCCACTCGAGCGGGCAAGGCGCGGGGCCGCCTGCGTGCCGCAAATTGATTTCCTGAACAACTTGCGTGTCTTCTTCGGGCAGGTCGCCGAAATCGTCCTGCAGGCGATGAACCGCGTCATCAAACTTCGTGTCCGGCGGGGTTGCCGCTGGTTTAGGTTCAGAAAATTGCGTCGCCGGAGGATCGGGCGCGAGAACAACGGCTGGCGGGGCGCTCATCCTCGGTGCTTGAGATTGATGAATGTAGCCTACATAAGCAACTTTGAGGACGGCCGCGGCCAACAGGATTGCCGTGAAGGTTGCCGCCATGGTCCGAAACGGGATCTTGGGTTCCGGCGGCTTTTCATCGATGTGCTTTCGTAAAGCGGCCGCTTCCCGGCGCGCCGTTTTTGCCTCTGCTTTAGCAGCCTTCAGCTGCTCTTGCATATTTTGTATCTGCTTATGCGAATAGGCGACGGGACCTTCCTTGAATGAAGGCAAGGGTCCGCGCGAGACGTCGTCATTTTCAATATCGGCTCTCATTGCTATCTGGCTTATCGACCAGTCGAGCCCTAGCTTGAGAGAACTTACGAGGCTACGCTTATCCCCGGGATAGTTTCGCCAAGCGCTCACCGGCCGCGTCCAACGTTTCCGGCTTCTTGGCGAAACAAAAACGAATAAGGTTCTTACCGGCAGCCGGATCGGAGAAGAAACTAGACCCGGGCACCGCGCCAACGCCTACGTTTTCCACCAAATGAGTGGACAGGGCAACATCGTCCGGAAATCCGAAAGCGGAAATATCACACATTACGTAGTAAGCGCCCTTGGGCACATGGCACTTGAACCCGGTTTTTTCCAGTATTCCGACCAGGTGATCGCGCTTTGCCTGGTACGAGGCACTGAGATTCGTGAAATAGCTATCCGGCATGTTCAGCGCGGTAATGCCGGCGTACTGGAAAGGCGTTGCCGCTCCCACGGTAAGGAAGTCGTGCACCTTGCGAATCGAGCTAGTTAACTCCGGCGGCGCGATAACCCAGCCGACGCGCCAACCGGTGACGGAAAAGGTCTTGCTAAGGCTATTGATCGCCACCGTTCGTTCGCGGAGCGCGCCCAGACTGATGGGGGCGATGTGCTTTTCTCCGTCGAACACGATGTGTTCGTAAATCTCATCGCAAACGATGAGGCAATCGAACTCTTCGCACAATTCGCCAATGGTCTTCAGTTGTTCGAGCGAAAAGACTTTCCCGGTCGGATTATTGGGCGAATTGATGATAACGGCACGCGTGTGGGAGTTGAATGCGGCGCGCAGTTCGCCTTTATCAAAATCCCAGGCAGGCGGATGAAGCTGAACGTAGCGCACCTTGGCGCCGCTCAATTGCGAATCGGGCCAATAATTTTCGTAGAACGGTTCGAACACGACGACTTCGTCGCCCGGGTTGAGCAAGGCGAGCAAAGTGGCAATCATGCCTTCGGTCGCGCCGCAGCAGACCGTTACTTCGCGCTCGGGGTCGATATCCAAGTTGTAGAAACGTTTATAAGACTGGCAAATGGCATCGCGAAACGGCTTGATGCCCCAAGTGATGGGGTATTGATTGAAATCGTCGGCAACGGCTTTTTGCGCGGCGGCTTTCAGCTCCGCGGGCGCAGGAAAATCCGGGAAGCCTTGGGCGAGATTCACCGCGCCATGCTTCAGCGCCAGGCGCGTCATCTCACGAATGACGGATTCGCGAAACTCGCCAATGCGCGTGGCTTGAAAGCGTCGAACGGAAGCAGTCTGAGGCATTTCTGCCAATTCTATCGCCGCTTCTTTTTGCGGTGGTGGATCTTGGCGGTTGTTTTCGGTCTTTTCTTGGTCGTGATTACAGTGGGAGCGGGTTTGGGCTGATAGGTTGGGACATCGGCGTGCGTACCCGCGTAAAGACGGCGGTAGACATCGGCGTTGCGTAAAACGATTTGGATATAGCCGCGAGTTTCGTGAAAAGGCACCACTTCGGTGAATTCGGCCGGTTCATGAAACGGTCCCCAGGTCTTCCACAAGGTGCTGCGGGTAGGGCCGGCGTTGTAAGCCGCGAGCGCAACTTCGACTTCGCCGCCGCAACTCGTAAGCAGGTCTTTAAAGAAGTAAGTTCCCAGCTGAATGTTTCGATCGGCGGTGAGCAATTGGCTGGCCGAAAAACGGCGGATGCCGAAGTGGCGCGCGAGTTGCTTTCCCGTGCTCGGCAGGACTTGCATCAAGCCGTAAGCGTTCGCGTGCGAGATTGAGTGCGTGTTGAATTCGGATTCCTGGCGAATGAGCGCCGCCACCAAGAACGGATCGAGCCCTTGCTGCCTGCTGTATTGCTCAATCGAATAGCGGAATGGAAAAGGAAACGCAAGCCGCCAAAAATCAAGCGGCGCTTGGTCGAGCGGCATATAGAGGTAACCCGGCGCAAAGGTTTTGATGTAGCGCAGGCCTTCATCGGGCGCTCCGTGACCGGCGGCAAATTTAGCTAATTCATAGGCATAAACGTTGCTTTGGCCTTCTTCATTTCGGGAACCGAATTTGAGTTCGTCTTCGGCCATGTCGTGCATGCCGCTGGCGAACAACAAGCGGGCGCGATTGACGCGCTTTTGAACCAGTGGGCCGCCAATGAAGCTGGGGAATTGCGGCCGCAGCGGCCAAGCAATCGTTTGCAATGTGGCGGTAGTTGAGGCATCTGTCTTCACGGTGCTCAGTTCGGACGATTTCAAACGAGTTTGCGCAAGGGTCGCGAAATAAGTATTGGGCAGACGATCGCAAAGGATTTCGTAATAGGCGCGCGCTACCGCCGGCTGATTCTTCTTCTCTTCGAGACGTCCGAGGAAATACAGAGCGTCTGAGGTATCCACCGCATTGGGATACGTCTTGATGAAGTTCGACAGCAAATCGCCGGCATCGGGCTGATCGGTATGATACGCATCGAAAGCAGCACGCCAGGCGCACCAAGCGGCGCGATCGTTGTTGCTAAAACTGGTGGCGCAAGCGCGGTACAAGGGCACGTATGTTGCCGCGTCATTTTCCGTGCGAGCTTGATCGGCAACGTTAATTAAGGCATCCAGCCTCCACTCGGAGGTCGGATGGCTGTGAGCAAGTTCATCAAGATAGGATTTGACATCGGATTTCTTATCCAAATGCCGCGCACACCGGACCAGGTAGGCTTGCCGTTCGGCATCTGCTTCCGAGTCATCCACTTGCAGATTCTTAAGATATTCGAAGGCTTCGGAAACCTTTCCGGCGTGAAAATCGACTTCGCCCAGACGAACGCGAGCCTGATCGCGTTGGACGCCGGTCAACTGCGGGATGGCGGCCATCAGCTCATTCTTAGCGTCATTCGTGCGACGCGCTTCCAAAAGCTTTTCCGCTCGACCTAGCATGGCTGCCGGCATGATGGGCGGGTAGCCATCGGCCAACTTGGCCTTTAGATCGACGAGCGCGGTAGCGGCGTCTGCGGACTCGCGTGAATTGGGATAGGCGTAATAAACGCGCTGGAAGTATTCGGCTGCTTGCGGCAGATCGTTGTTTGCCTGAAGGCAACGAGCGAGCAATAAAGTGGCCTGCGGCTGGGGAATCTTATCGAAATACTTCTTCACCAGATCGAAGGCTTTCTTAGGCTCGCCTGAATCGAGATAAGCCGAAACTCCAATCGCCGCGGCGGGTCCGATCATCGGGGAAAGAAGCTGTTGGTTCAGAACCTGATTGGTTGACTTCTCTACTTCCGGGTAATTCTTGAGCTGAAATTCGGCTTGGGCACGGTAATACTGGGCGTAGTCAGCCAGTTGCGGCACCTTAACGAGGGCCAAATTCGCTTGTTCCAACGCGACCGTTGGATTGTTGATTTCGAGATATTGATGGGCCAACGAAATAGTAGCGGCGGGACCGGTGGCCTGCGGCTTGGGCGGACCGGCAGGCTTCGGCGGAGCTTTTTTCTTGCCTTTGCGCTTAACGGGAGCGCGATGCTTTTTCTTGGCTGCAACGGCCGCCTGCATTTCGACGGAACTGCCTGTGACACAGAGCAGCAAGCCAACTGCCAACCAAACCTTCATCAACTTAGGCCAACTCACCCGGGTAATCCGCTCCCAATTTCTTACTGTCACCTTCCAGAATGGCTGCAACGACTTCCTTATGGAGGTAATCGGTCATTGAAGGCAAAATCATGAATCGCTGGCGGTACACTTCGCGCGCCCGATCCATCTCCTTGGCAAGCGAGACATAAAGGTCGCCTTGCTCGCGCGCCCTGCGGCAGGCGATTGGTTTTAGCAATTGCATTTCAGCCACAACAACACGCGCGTATTGCGAGGCTTGTGCATGTACCGATTGCTGCTCAGCCGGGAGAGCCGCCCAAACAGGTAGACGGCGAACCGCTGTTACCGGTTGCGGCGGCGGTGCGATCTGCGCATGGATGACGGTATTCGACTGACGTTCCAACGCACTCGCGCCCATATTACAGACCAGCTCTAACTGATCCACTTCAGGATCTTCGCCAGCGGCGAAAAGGATGGCGGCCACGCGTGGGCCATTGGTAATGGGAAACAAATAGGCCAAGCGTCCGGGGCGGCTCAGCGGTTCGCCGACTTCGCCGGGCGTGCGGAGGGCGGTTACCGGCTCTTTGGAATGCGCAACGGCATGGAAGGCGGCCACGCTTTTCAGTTCACAAGTGAAGCCCGGAGCCAGTTCGAGGTTGGAGGCGCCGCGCAAACGCAAGACGCTTCCCTCTACGGAGAACAGGGCTGCCTGGCGCGCATAATTAGATGCGCCTTCGAGCAGCAGGCGGACCCAATCGGCCTCGGTTTCATACTGGCGAAGGCGACGGAAGAGCTGATTCAACTCATGCGCGATTTGCACGCGCGCCGACTGAGCCGACTGCATGCAGGCGGCATTGAATTCGCGTTTTAGATCATCCCATTCGGGTTCGGCTGGCGAGATTGGAGTCATTTGCGAGCGACTTTTTCTCCGCTCTCCGCCACGGGCGAGGATCCGCCGGACGTCGGCGCAAGAATGCTGACGATGTGTAATTGGCGGTCGCCATTGCCTAAATCGAAAACCAACTGGCCGTCGCTGTTGCTCAACGCTTCGCCGCTCCAATCTTCACTGTTCTGAATCGCTTGCAGCCGGGAAAGGTGCAGCTTCGGCCAACCATCATTAAAGGAAAGTTCGAATGTACCAGAAACCTTTTCAAAGTCCTCGTTGAGGCTCAAACTGACATCGGTTCCGGAAAAGGTGCCGATGGCGTGCATGCTCCGGAGTGTGTCGCTATCGAGGCCAGCACTCTGTAACTCGCCTTGGGCATTGATGGTGCCGCCACCCCAACGAAAACCGGCGAGAGCGCCTTCGAAGCGCGCGGCCGGAATGCGCGGCTTCAGATCGATAGCGGCTAAGCCTTTCACAGAGGCATCAGGCAGACCAAGGTTGAGCGAGGCTAATTCGAGCGTAGTGCCCTGCCAAACGAAACGGGTGCTCAACGGCCCCGCGGTTTTGTCGTTGAGATGCAGACGATCGATGGTTACATCACCTTCCAGGTTGCGGACCGCCAGCCACTCAGGAATGGATCGCCGAGTGAACGGCAGACGCGCCAGTAATCCAGGTTCTTTCCAGGCAGGCTCAAGAGCGGCGGCGAGTTGAGACCAATCGGCCTCCGGGATTTCGACATGCACCCGCTCCTGGCGTTTGGCCGTAACGTTATAGCGATAAGAGCCTTCGAAGGCCATTTGTCCGGCCTGCGCTGAAAAATGTGTCAGATCGAGCACCCCGGGGCTGAAGACTACGCGGCCTTGCGCTTGCTTCAACGGAAGCGCGATGCCTTGCGCGGCGACGGTAGCGGCGGAAAACTGAAACTGCCCGGACCAACCAGGAACGGCGTTATCGTATTGCAGGTCACCGGTCAGCGCGCCTTCTTTGCCGCCACTCAAGGATTCGAGAGCGGCGGGGACGCCAAACCATGCTTGCGCGGTGCTCTTAAAGGTATCGATCAAAACGTTATTCACTTGAATTGAAGCCGCCAGATGTTGCTTCGTCCAAGAGTAATCGCCGCCGACCTGCATGGTGCCGCCGCCGGTTTCGCGCAGAGTCGCCGGTTCAAGGTGCAAGCCGTCGGGCAAGATTTTCAGCTCCGCACCGGCGGCCGCGATGGGTGGAATGTTGGGCAACGTTGCCACCGCATTGTCGAGCGCGACTTCACCCAAGAAACCGCTGTCATTGGAATAACCCACAACACCCTTTACTGTGCCGGCAAGAGTGACACCTTCGGGCACCGCCAATCCCATGCGGCGGGCGAGCGGCAAGAGAGATTCGACGGGCGCTTGATTTAAAGAAGTCATCAAGGTCCAGGAAGGTTTTGTGAGAACATCCTTCACTTTTAGCTCGACGGAAGCTGGAACGGTGGCGGCGGCCTGTGGCGGCACGGTGCGCAATTCCAGATTATGGGCCAACAGATCGACGACGCCATCGTACGGCACGCGCCAATCGTCGCCGCTGGAGGGCAACAAATCCCAGCGATGGACATTTTGCAAACGAAGTTCGCCGGTCACTTTGAGAGCATTGAGCGGGCCGGCAATTTGGGCGCGCGAGCTAACCGTACCGTGCACGCCGACATCGTGCCCCTCAATCAGAGTGGCAATCTCACCCAGGTTGCTCGGTAGCAACCGAACATCGGCTTCGAGATCTTTTCCTTCGGCGCTCCAATTTAAAGTGCCGCGCAGGTATCCGAAGCCATTGCCCGCGCGATCGGTTCGAGCCGGCGAGCCGGTGAAATCGAGCACGGTGCGGCCGGAGCGTTCCGGGTAAATGGAGATATCGGCGTCGGCAACGTAGAAGGTAGTTTTGCGCGAACCCAGCTTAAAATTGAGGCGGCCATTACTGACTTGAATCACGGGAATCAGATTCAGCGGCATGCGGCGCGGCGCAGTAACTCGCTGGACGAATTCCACGACGTTCCAAACCCCATCCTCGCGCTTCACTAAGTTGAGCGACGGACCGCTTCCGTCAGTTGCCGAAGTCAAGCGCAGACTGGCGACACGCATTTCGCCGAGCAAAAGTTTGTCAACCCGGAGTTGAGCTTCGAGGCCACAGCGGGAAGCGAAGGGTTCCAAACCAAAACTCGGATCTTCCTCAATTTCCACGTCTTCGAGCGAAAACCCGGGGACGGGCAGAATACGGTAATACACTTCGGCGAAGGTGATTTTGCGTCCGAGCGAGTTTTCCAGCGCACGCTGGATGCTGGCGCTGAAGCGTGCCGCATTCACGAAAGGCGCGATGATGCTGAGCGCAAGAAAGCCTGCCACGCAGATCAGAGCTAAATAGATGAAAATGCGGGTGCGCGAGCGATGCGAAGTTTGACTTGGATTGGCTTCAGAGATGGCGGTGTTCTCCATACATTATACCGTTCAAACAGACGGATCGCGCGGCGATTGCTCGTTCATCCAAAAGGAGAGCGCTGTCACAAGAAGCGATCCGATCCAGAAGTCGACGCCGATGGCTTGTAGCCAATGAAGATAGACGGGTTTTTGCAAGAAGGCTACGAGAAGGCTTAGCGCCGTAGCCGCGAAGTAGAAATACTTCGCTTGTTGGGAGCGATGGCCCGCCCAACCGCTGAGGCAAGCGCCGCCGATCAAAGCAGCGGGACCGAGGGAAATCAGGCTGACTTTGACCGCAAAGGGTTGGAGCAAAGAATAAAGAAGGAAGGCTTGGGCCGCCCACAGCGCCATTTGATTGCGGGATCTTCCAAGGGACACGCGCAAGACGCTCCAGAACAGAATCAGGGCGACGGCGAGAATGATTGCGGCGGCGACTTCCCAAATTCTTACTGCGATGGTTGGGCGGAGCGCCAGGAAGTTGACTTTCGGGTAACCGGGAACGGCGGGCTCGATTGGCGTGAGTAAACGCAAACAGAGAGCGCGCAGAGATTGGCCGGGGAAGTAATGAAATTCGGAGGGTGAGGTTCCGATTTGGGCGGCGGAAAGCCACCAATCTCGGAGCAGCGCTGCGTATCTTGTGTTTCCCAAGAGCAACAGGGGCGCGGTCCAGAGAGCGGCAATGGATGCGACCCACGAGGCAACGACTTTCCAGCGTTTTAGAAACCAGAGAAGAAAGAACAAGGGCGTGAATTTAAAGGTAACCGCCAGGGCCAAAAGGAAACCAGCAAGCGCGGGTTTCGTTTCTGCCAGGGCGAAAGCGCCGAGCACTGCGGCCATTACAAAGGGTTGGACGTTGCCATAGCGGGCGGAGATGACGAGATAGGGAAGCATCAAAAGGCAGCACAAGACGAGCGGCGCCGGACGGAAGGTTAAGCGCCAAGCGGATACGGCGGCGCGGACGCTGAACGCGAGCGCGGTAAATTCCGCTAAGGTCCAGATGATGCCGCCAGCCCGCAACGAGAACCAGCGAAGAGGATAAAGCAGGAGGTAGCTGGGCGGAGGATAGACATAATCCATGGGCGCGCCGATTCCGCTCAAGGGTCCATAGGCAGGGCGGACACCGGAGAAGTAGCCGGTGACCGCGTACCAGTAGACGCGGAAATCGACATTTCGATTTAGTAAGAGCGATGCTACGGCGGCGGCGCATAGGATGAGCAGAAAGGGAAGGTATCGCTTTGGGGACTGGCGTGTGACAGCGTCCATTGCTATTCTCTCGTCCTTTTTTCGTCGCCGGCCGCGACGACAAAGGCCCAGAATAGCCACATGACGAAGGTACCGGAGAGCGCGAGTTTGGGGGCGGCCAAGGCCACGGCCGCCATCAACGCATAGGCGACGATTCCCACCAGTTCCCATTTGAAGAGTTGAGAAAGAACGCTCATGGCTTTGGGCTCGTCTACCAGGAGCCAAGGGTTGCGTTGTAGATAGAAGGTCAACAACGCCATGGCCACATTGATGAGCCCAGTGAAGCCGGCGTAGAAAGCGACCGCCGTTCCTTGCGCGCCGGTATGGATGAAGTGACCCACGGTGCGGGTTGGGAAAGGAAACAGTGCGATCAAAAGCAAGAGGAATCCGTTGAGAAAAATGACGGCGGTGTTGGCGAGGCGCACCGGTTTCAGGATTCTGTGGTGACCCATCCAAACTAATAGGACCACGGCGAAAGAGTTGAAGTAGCCGAAATATTCGGGCCAGCGCGCGACGATCTCGCGCCATAGGCTCAAGTTGGTGGCACCTTCGTATTCTTTGATTCCGATGTCTAGGGCAAGGAGCGTGATGGCGACGCCGAAGATGCCATCACTGAAGGCTTCTAACCTTGCTGTTTCTTTTTCCATATGGATATTGAGTGTACTGGGTACGGTTTACGTTGCGCTTCTTTCGTCGGTCGCGGCTCCGTCGGGCATGGCTTGGCGGAGGCGGCGGCGTTCGAACCATTCGCGGCGGAAGGTTTCGTCGAAGTTGCGGGGGTCGTTGGGGCCGTATTCGCCGGGGACGATTTTTTGGGGAACCCAGCCGGGGACGGGGCCGCGGTGTTGTTTGCCATCGATGGTGGAGCCTTCGCCGGTTTCGGCGTTGATGACCCACATGGTTTTGCCGGCTTCCGCGAGATCGGCTTGGAATTCGGCCTCGACGGCGGCTTCTTCATCTGCTACGTGTTTCTTTTCTTCGGCTTCGCGGCGTTTTTCGGCGCGCTCTTCTTTGGCGAGTTTGGCTTTGTAGTTTGAATCCAACATGCGGAATTCGCGTTGGAACTTGCGCTCGGCGGCGGTGCGATAGCGAAGCAGGCGATCGTACATGGTTAGGGTGTCTTCGGCCCAGATGAGCATGGCGGTTTCCTCTTGCCGGGCGACGTGGAGGTCAAATTGGCGCTGCGCGCGAATGCGTTCCCATTCGGCTTGCACGGTTTTGAGGAGGAAGTCTCCGAGCGGGGAGTCTTCGTCCGGGTGGTTGTAATCCCGGCTCCAACGGGCCAGGAGTTGATCGAGTTCTTCCTTGGATTCGTTGGGAAGAACGAGGATGCGCGAGCAGAGGCCGTGTTTGAGGGCTTTGAATTCGCGGACGGCGTTCATTTGGTAGCCGCAGTCGTTCGGGTCGATACCGTTTAGTTTTAAGAGATCGTCGGTGGTGAGCATGTGAATCACTTCCTGGCTTGAGTTTCTGCCGCGCCCGTTCGGGGTTTGCGGATTTTTTGGGGTAAGTGAATGAAAAGAAGGGAAATAAAAAATGTTCAGGTTTTGTGACTGAAAATCGATGGGTTGGAGGCGGTGAGTAAGTGGTGGGTTTTTAGTGGGTTAGAGGGGAATTACCGAATTGGGTAGGCGGCGTTGCGCTCCTTTTAGTCGCGGTTCCGTCGGGGGGTGTCGGTTAGGGGCTGAAGATGAGTGGTTTGAAGGAGTTAGTGGGAAATTACGGAATTGGAGGAAGACGCGCGTGGTGCGGGCATTTTGAAGTAGTGTCCAGGCAGCGGAGAAGTTCTCAGGGAATTGGGGCCTATTTGGTAAATTCAGGAGCGATGCGATTGGCAAACAGAAGCCGAGGCGAGGGCTGAAACAAACATAGCCGATGCGATCCCGCTCTTTCGGCCATGTGAAGTGGTACACCGGCATTCGGCGCTAAAGCTTAAGCAAAATCCACCGATAGCACTAATGTATGCTGCAAATCGTTTATGCGAGCGCGGCAGCCGTGTCGTTCGCTCAAACGGATCTTGTGAACCTGCTCAAGGTTGCACGCGAAAGGAACGCTGCCGCTGGGATCAGCGGCATGCTCCTGTATCACAATAAGTCTTTCCTGCAGGTGTTGGAAGGGCCGCAGGAACAGGTGGACGCACTCTTCACGAAAATTGAGAAAGACCCACGCCATAAGAATTGCCTGGTGCTGTTGCGTGGTGAGATTCAGGAAAAGGAATCTGAAAATTGGTCGATGGGCTTCGTAGATACGTCGAAAGTGGCAGCACAATTCCCAGGGTTCATTGATTACGTCAATCAACTCGAGAGCATGAGCATTGACAAGGCGGGGGCTCGGCGTTTTTTGAGAAAATTCCAGGAGGGCGCGTGGCGCCGATCCGAATACGGCGGATGCTTCTGATTGCGTCGATTTCTTTGGGGCGGAGTGAAACCAGTAAGTGGCGGGGCGGGTGTCCGGCCGTCTTGTGATTGCGCCCGTCGGTTCTTTGTCACGGGACATTGCGTTAGCCGTCAGGGCTGTACTCGGGATTCTCTGGCCCTTCGATTCTCGCTGGCGAATGGCCTGCGTCGCTCGGTAGCCATCCATTTCGGGCATGTGAACGTCCATGAGTATTGCGTCGAAAGTGCCTCGTGAAGGCAGCGGCGCCGGATTGACGATTACCGGGCACTGCAGTGACTAACCAAGGTAAAAGTCGGAGCTAATGATGGCGTTACGAGTATTCTCTTCGGCCGCACGATGAAGATTCAGTTCCCGACATGCGTCCTCAATCGCATGCCGGATGACGTCGAGGGGCGCGTCAGTCTGAACCAATTGTCCCAGAAGGAGCAGGGCGTTATCCGAGCCGGATAGCCCTGGCGCGGACGCCATTGAAAGCGTCTTCATTCTAGCTGTACAAGGACACTGGGTGGTCGGCGCCATCATCAATGTCACGCAGGAAAATAAAGTAGGTAGCGCCACTTGAAAGCGCCTTCACCGTGCGATCATTAAACCCTTCCCCAATTATTTTGAACTCGGTTCCACGAGGAAGCCGCGTTAATGATCCGGCCTGGCAAAAGGCGAAAGTGTCTGCCGACAAGATGCGCTCGGGGCTAAGTGTGGCCGACGGGCGGAAGTTACGAAGCATCGCGACCTCCAAATAAGTCAGGACTTACAGTACCATATTTCTCTTACGAGTGCTCCTAGGCAAAAGACTAGGTATCTATAAGGATGAGCATTTTTGGCTCGCCAGCTGACATCTCGTTCCTTCGTTATCAATAGATGGGGGGTTGGGTTGTTGGCCGGATTTGGGTTTGAAGGGAAAGACTTCGGAGTCATGCCGGGGTTATTGACACGATCAACGCTTCTTCTGTAAATACCAGCATGCTGGGGCTGGGGCATTCTGACTATGCCGATAATCGCGCTATCCTTTCGGATCTGTTTCATCTAATTCGCGGTGAATGTGCCGCGTGATCGGTTTGGGCTGAGGCCGATGAATAAAGCGCAAGCGTGGTTTTTACTCAATCCGCAACGCGATTTGCGGGGCGATGCATAGGGCACGCCTAATGGGCGTAACCGACGCCAGTGCAACGGCGACTACAACACACAGAATGCACTCAAGCAGCGCCCCAGGGTCGTGGGGCTCAATGCCGAACAGCTGAGACTTGAGCAGCGTAACGGCGGCCAGAGCAGTGGGCACGCCGATCAGCATGCCGAGCGCGACCGTGGTTGCTACTTCGGATAGAAAGAGTGCGGCGATGTCGGTGCGCGAAGCACCCAAGGCGATGCGAAGCCCCATTTCGCGGGTACGGCGGGTGAGTGCGTATGAAAGAACTCCATAGATGCCGGTTGCCACCAGCAGCATGGCGAGCACGCCAAAGAGCGTGGAAAGAAAGCCGAGCACTTCCTGGGAAGAAAACGCACCCTCAATTTCAGTCTGCAAGGTGCGTATCGAAAGGATGGGCGTGTTCGGGTCAATCTCCTGGGTCGCGGCCCTGAGAGTTCGCAAGAGGGGTTCACATGGTCCGTCGCAGCGCACAAATACGGTCTCACTGGATGCCAGAAGTTGCCCGGCATCCTGGTAAACCGTGTCGGGGTTCGTTTCGTGCGGGCCGCGATCGCGAATGTCAGACACTACGCCCACTACCGGCAGCTTCCGGCCGTCCTCCAACAAGTAGCGGCCCACAGCATTTTCCCCATGGAAATACTTTCGCGCCAAATGCTGATTGATGATATAGACCTGTTCCTTCAGCTGACTGTCCGCGGCGTTGAAGTCGCGACCGGCCAAAAGGTGCGCGCCGAAAGTATCAAAATAGCCTGGATTTACGCCGACTATGTTCACCTCGAGGCGCTTGGGAGTTTGAGCGTAGGAGTCGAGTCGCATCTTGAAGGAACCGGCGAAATCGATACCAAAGGCGCTTGCCGCCGCCTTAACGCCAGGCAGACTACGAACGCGATCAACAAGACGCGCGTAGAAACGATCGGCCTCTGGACCGGTGTAGCCGCCCGTGGCCGGTCTGATTTCGATCGCCGCGATCTCATCGGGCTGGAATCCGAGGTTGGCGGCCGTCAAATTGCGCAGCGTTCCCGCCAGCAGACTGGCCGAAAGAACAACGATGAAGGACAGCGCGATCTGGGCCACGACAAATGCCTTGCGCATCGTCACGCCACTTCCCGTGTTTCCCGGAGACGAGCCGAGCGGGGCCGTTCGAGCGGCTTGGAGCGCGGGCGCGGTGCCAAACAGCAGCACACAAATAACGGATATTGCGACCACGAATAACAGAACACTCCGATCGAGGGGAATGTGCATTTTGTGGATTTCTGGAATCGTGCGATTTAAAAACGCAAGGAGAACCTGTTTGATTGCAAACGCAAGCGCGATGCCGCCGGCGGCGCCAAACCCCGCAAGCACTGTATTCTCCACCAACATCTGAGCAATCAGACGGCGTTGTGACCCTCCTACAGCGAGGCGCAGGGCGAACTCAGATGACCGGGCCGAAGTGCGGGACAGCAGCAGAGTGGCAACGTTCGCACACGCTATGAGCAGCACGACGAGCGACACCGCGAGCAAGATTGAAGCCGGCCTGGCCAAGCCTGATGATTGGAATCCGCCGGCGCCAGCTGTCAATTCCACCGCGGTTGCATTCTTGTCTTTGTTTTTCAGGTAGGCGCCGTTCAAGCGAGTGAATTGCGCTGCCGCTTCCGCGGCGGTGGCATTGGGCGCCAACCGCGCCATTGCCGAAAAAATGAACAGCCGGGATTTCCAATCGAAGTGCGCGTGGCCGACGAAGGCGGGCATGTAATCGGCGAGGCGCGTGGCAGGGATCTGTAGGTCCGCCGGCCGTTGCAAATCCGGCCCGGTGAATCCTCTTTCGCTCACTCCCACAACTTTGTAGGGGTGGGTGTTTAAGAGGACTCTGCGCCCAATCACGTCCTCGGCTCCGTGGAGGCGGCTCTGCCAAAGGCGGTAACTGATTACGCACGTAGGGTTGCCCTCGGCCGCGTCAAGGTCGGCCTGGGTCAGTAATCGGCCGCGCTCCGGTTTGATCAGCAGAGTATGGAAATAGTCGCCAGTGACCAACTCGGCGGAAACCCACTCGGGATGATCTCCGAAGGTGAGGCTCACGTCGAGCGAGCGGGTGCCCAGAAGTCCGTGAACCTTCGTCGCGTCTCTGGAAAATGCATTTACTTCTTCGTAGGTGAGAGTGAGAGTGAGAGGATTACCAGCAGTCTCAAGCACCACCAGGCGCAACGGCTGCATAACCGGCAACTTCTGCAGCAAAATGGCATTGACGAAGGAGAACAGCGTTGTATTGGCCCCGATGCCGAGTGCCAGGGAAAGGACGGCCGCCGCGGTGAATCCCGGGTTCTTGCGGCATTGCAGAAAGGCGAAGCGGATATCCCGCGCGATGTTCTCAATCGGCCTAAAACGGGCCTGATCGCGGTAGCGTTCCTTCGCCAGTTCGATTGACCCGAATGCGCGCCGCGCGGCGAGGGCGGCTTCGAGTGGCGAATCTCCGCGCTCCCGGTGTTCCGCCACCAAGATTTTCAGGTGTTCTTCAAACTCGTCATTCAGGCGGCGCTCACTTCGACCCGGGCGGAGCGTGGCAAACAGGCGCAGCAAAAAGGAACGCAGCATTTTCTTATTCCGCAGGAGTCAGTACACGCTGCATCACTCCGGCGAAGCGTTGCCAGCTTGCCGTCTCTTCCCGAAGCTGCTTTTTGCCGGCTTTCGTTAAAGAGTAAAAACGCGCTTTGCGCTTATTCTGGGATTCGCCCCACTGCGATTGAATCCAGCCCCGTTGTTCCAGGCGCAACAAGGCGGGATAGAGTGTTCCCTGATTCAAGTGCAAAATATCATCCGACACCTGCTGAACGCGAACGGCGATGCCGTGGCCGTGGGTTGGGCCCAATGTCTCCAACGTCTTGAGGACGATGAGATCGAGGGTGCCCTGAAGGATGTCGGATTTGTCAGCGGCCATAACGGTCTCTTGTTGAATGCCAACTAGAGTATTTCATGCCTCTCGTTGAATGTCAACAGGTAGGGCGGGCTGGGGCCGGGCGCGGGACGGGGCTGTTTTTCAGGAGTATGTGGGTGATTGGAGGCTGGAGTTATTGGCGGGCGCAGGGTTATTTGGGGGAGTGGGTTCGTTTGTTTGTGGGGTACGTGCGCTTCCTTTGGTCGCGGCTCCGTCGAGGGGTATCGATGGGGTTGGATGGTTGGGGGGGTAGATTGGATTGGGAGAGGCGGGATGACTTTCTTGATTACGTTTTGTTGCTATGGGTCGCACCTACATAGTGATGAACGGGGGACGATGGACCGATGGCACAACCGGTATGGGGGACCTATGCTTGCCGGGGACGATAGGAGGGTGCGAGGCGTGGAGCGGCGGATGGGGCAAAAGAAGTATGAAATGGATGCGGGGAGACGAACAATTGTGATGGAGGCGATCTGCGAGCGGTGTGTGGCGAGGGCGTGGGGATTGTTGGCGGTGCATGTGAGGACGAATCATGTGCATGTGGTGGTGGAGGCGGAGAGCGCGCCGGAACGAGTGCTGAATGATTTGAAATCGTTTGCCAGCAGGTGTTTGAATGAGCGGGGATTGGATGAGGCAGGGACGAAACGGTGGGCGAGGCATGGGAGTACGCGGAGGTTGTTTAATCGGCAGAGCGTGGATGCGGCGGTGGAGTATGTGGTGAGAGGGCAAGGGGAGGGGATGGCGGTGTTTGAGGAAGGGTGAATGAATGTGAGGTGTACGTTGCGCTTCCTTCGGTCGCGGTTCCGTCGGGCGGTATCAGTTGGGGTGGATTGTGGATTGGGAGAGCTAGGCGTTGCCCTACCAATAGAGGCGTTTGGGTTGGGGACCGGCCATAGGTTTGAAGGGGAAGACTTCGGAGATGAAGTAACCGAGGGCGTCGGAGCAGTGGGTGCGGGTGGGGTCGGATTTATCGATATCGGTGGTGGGGAGGCCGGTTTTGTCGATGGCCCAGGAGACTTCGGAGAGATCGCGGATGAGTTCTTTGCAGCCTTGGTGGATGAATAAGTGGGTATCACCGTATTGGTTGCGGAGGCGGGCGTTGACGCAGTTAATGCGGTCGCGGACGAGTGGGTTGACGTTGGCGTGGAAGTAATTGGGGATGAATGTTCCGACCCACTGACCGAAATACTGTTTGATTTGAGCCCAATCGGTGAAGGCGCCGGAGGTGCGGCGCTGATGGCCGCTGGCATCGCCATAAATCCTGACGGCGAGCGGGCGTTGACGGAAGGGCATTTTGAGATAGTAATCCTGCATCCGACGCAAGAAGGCTTGGAAGGCCTTTTCGGTGTTGGCGTCGGGCTTGAGAACGATTTCTTCGAGGACGTGAACGATCTCGCCGATTTTTTGCATGAGTAGCATGCACATAGGATTGACGTTGAAATCGATGGACCAAACGATGGGTTCGCGGTCATCGTACTGGACGTCTTTGAGGTGGATGGCGGGATCGAACGGGTGATAGACGCGATAGGCGCCGACGCTGCCGAATTCGGCTTCAAACTGGCGGCGGTAGGTGGAGGGGTCCATATCGCGGGCGGCGTCTTCGAGTTCATCGGCGAGGACGATGCCACCTTGGGAGGTGGTGAATTGAAACGCGGCCCAATCTGTGCGAGCGGCGGCGGCTTCGAAGAAATCGAAAAGATGATTGCGGCCTTTGGGAGTGCCCATGAGGAGAGCGCGGCCGCGGCGATCGGCAAGGGCGGGGCGGAATACTTCGCGCCAGGTTTCGGGTTTGATGGAGGCGAACTCATCGAGGACGAGGAAATTGAGGCCGGCACCGAGGAGAGCTTCGGCGTTGAAGGCGCCTTTGACGGAAATAGAGGAACCGTTGACGAGCCGGATGGTTTGGGTGGATTCGCTGGGTTTGGCGGCGTGGAGTTTGAGGGTAGCTTCCTTGAGGCGCGTCCAGGCGATGCGGGCGGCTTGAGCGCGGAAGGGGCAGATGTACCAACAAACTTGATTGGGGCGGGCGGAGGCGGCGCGGACGATTTCGGCGAGGGCGAGCTCGGATTTGCCAAAGCGGCGGCCGGCGACGAGGACGCGGAAACGGGCGGGCGAGGAATAGACTTCGAACTGCTTGGCGTGTAGGGACACTTCGAGTGCGGACGCTGAATTTAGATTTTGGACATGGTTGGTCAGCACGGGACCAGGATACGCTTAGGGCCGAACGGCCAAGTCGATTTTTCCTGGGTAAGGAGTTGATTCTAAAGGAAAAGAAAAATGTGCTCGGGCTGTGACTGGCAATTCCGGAACATCGGCGAGTTAGTTATGCCTACCTATCCATGGGGTGACTTTGTGGGATGGGAAGACTACTCTGGATCTTGGACGTTCTTGTTTTGCCGCTGAGGTGGATTGGGCTGCTCGCCTTGCCATTGTGTGCGTGGTGCAGCCAGTTGCCGGTGCAAATGATAACGGCGGCCGAAGGATTGCCGCGCAACAACGTCGCTTGCCTAACGCCCGGACACACAGGCGTGATGTGGATCTGCACATCTGAGGGGCTGGCCCGTTATGACGGCAGCGGCTTCCGCGTCTTCGGCAAGGAGAGCGGGTTGCCTTCCAACGGCGTTGCCGATATGAAAGCGGCACGCAACGGCGGATATTGGATTATCACGAGCGCCGGTGTTTGTCTGCATAACAAGACGGCGCGCAATGGTGAGCCATGCGCGGTGATTCCCGGTACGGCGGCAGATGAGTTTGTGAATGCCACCGTTTTTGAATCAGCGAGCGGCAGAACATGGCTGGGCGATGAGAGACAGGTGTATGAGATTGTGCGGGACACGTCGGGCAGGCCCAATTCCGGAAAGATGAAATTGCGGGTTACCGGTTTTCTGGCTGGGGCTGGGCAGATGGTGACGAGTCTTGCGGATGCGCCGGATGGCGGATTGTATGTAGGCGCCAGTGAGGGGCTGTATGAATTGCATGAGGGATTGGACCCGCAGCAACGTCAGTTTCCAGCGCCGATCAGCCGGCCGTGGGGTGTTAATGACATGCTCCGGTTGGCGAATGGCTCTGTGTGGCTGGCTACCACAGCTGGGCCGGGCCGCCTCTTGCCGGGCGAAAAGGCGGAGGTGAAGCTGATCCCGCCGGATGGGATCGCAGCGCTTCAAATCATCCAGCGCCGGGACGGCTCGCTGTGGTTTGCGGCCGGCAGGGGTGGGCTCACCAGGATCGATCCGGCAAGCGAAGGCCGGCAGGACTATACATCACAAAACGGTCTTCCCAAAGCGATGATCAATGAAATCGCGGAGGATTCTTTTGGCGATTTATGGGGCGCGACCGAAGGCCTGGGCGTGTTTCGGATCGAGAATTCGGCGATTCGCACCTACGGTGCAAGCGACGGTCTGGGCGGGCCAGCCAATCTGGCGCGGATTGCCGCCATTTTTGAGGATCTGAAAAAACGGCTTTGCGTGTTGACCAGTTGGGACGGCCACAACCTGCGTGTGTTTAGCAATGGAAGCTTTCAACCGGTGGACATTCCGTATCCGAAGGGCTTTGCCGCGTATGGTTGGGGATCGAAGCAAATCGGCTTTCAGGCGCATGACGGAGAGTGGTGGTTCGCGAGCGGGCGGGGCTTGCTGCGGTTTACGGCCGCAACGATTGAACACCTGCCACAGGCGCGGCTAAAGGCTCAATATGACGCGCATTCCCCGCTACAGTGCGACGACGTGCTACGCGCTTTTGAGGATTCGCACGGCGATGTGTGGGCTAGCTGCAACGCGCCGGAGGTTGGATTGACGCGATGGTCGCGCGAGCGAGGGGAATTTCACCGCTTCGGCGCGGCAGAGAACTGGGACCCGGCGCAACGGGCCACGCTCATCCGTGAGCCGAGACCCGGCGAGATCTGGATCATTGCCACTCAGGGGGTTCATCGCTTGCGTGGCGAGCGATTCGAATCGTTCCCAGTGGACGTGAGGAAGACCGGACAGATCCAGGACGCGCAGTTCGATTCGGCCGGACGCCTTTGGCTCGCCACTCCACGCGCCGGCGTCTTGCGCTGCGACGAGCCCTCCGCAACCCATTTGCAGTTCCAGCAATACACGGTGAACGAAGGGTTGTCAGTGAACCGTGTCCACTCGCTGACGCTGGATCGGGAGGGTTATGTCTATGCCGGCACAGTGCGGGGTGTGGACCGGATCGATCCGAGAGCGCCGATCGGGAAACAGTATGTGCGGCACTTGAGCACCGCTGACGGGCTTCCCAACAGCGAGCACACGGCGGCCTACACCGATTCGCAAGGACACATTTGGTTCGGAACCTTTGGGGGCTTGGCTGAATTTCATCCATCGCAAGCGCCGAAGCTGGAGGCGCCTTCGGTGTTTCTCACGAAGGTGCGGGTGCGAGGCGAAGAGATACCGCTGGAGTGGGAGGGAGCGGCGGCGCTGGCGCTCGATTTGACGGCGGATCGAAATCAGATGGAAGTGACCTTTTCGGGAACAGACACACGGCCGATGGCGTCGCTGCGGTATCAATACAGACTGATTGGCAGTGACGCCGAGTGGAGCGAACCGACAGAACATACAACGGTGAACTACACCAATCTGCCAGCGGGCCCGTTGCGCTTTGAGGTGCGATCTTACAACGCCGACGGGGTGGTGAGCGCTTCGGTGGCTGGGATTAACTTGAAGGTGGCCGGGCCGATTTGGCAGCGCTGGTGGTTTCTTCTGTCGATAGCGGGGCTGGTGGGCGGGACCGCTTATTTAGTGGAACATCACCGGCTGCAGCAAGCGGTAGCGATTGAACGGCTGCGACTGCGCATTGCCACCGAGTTACACGACGATATTGGGGCGAATCTTTCGCAGATCGCCATTCTGACCGAAGTGGCACGGCGCGACGATGCGATGACAATGCTGGCCGAAGTGCCGGTGATCGCGCGGGAAACAGTGGTTTTGATGAGCGATATTGTGTGGGCTGTGAATCCGCGCCACGACGGCCTGGATGAACTGCTGCTGCGCATGCGGCGGTTCGCGAGCGATACGTTGGGGGCGGCGGACATCGATTTGGATTTTGCGGAGCCCGAGAGTGCCTTCACGATTCCGCTTGATTTGAGACGCCCGATCTATCTGGTTTTCAAAGAAGCGATCCACAACGTGGCGAAGCATTCCGGGGCGACGTCGGCGATTGTCAATATCACGTTCAAAGGGGCGGAACTGCGGTTGGAGATTGCCGATAATGGCCGCGGCTTCGACCCATTGCGGCAGAGCGACGGAGATGGGCTGAACAATATTGACCGGCGAGTGCGCGAGGCGCGAGGCACGGCGACGTGGGAAACAGCGCCGGGCAGCGGCGCAAAGCTGACCATTGTGATTCCGATGCGCGCAAAGTAGGGAAAAAAAATGGAAGATGCGTTGACGGCCCATATCAGCGTTGGAATTGTGGAAGACCAGCGCCTTACGCGCGAGGGACTGCAGGCGCTGATTGACGGGAGTGAGGGATTCAGTTGCATGGGCGCGTGGCGTTCCATGGAAGACGCGCTCGCCGCTCAGCCCGGGGGCGGCGCGCCGCAAGCGGTGCTGCTCGATATCGGGCTACCGGGGATGTCGGGCGTGGCTGGGATCCCGCGGCTGCATGAAAAATGGCCGGGCGCCGCGCTTGTGGTGTTGACGGTTTATGAGGACAACGAGCGAGTGTTTGAGGCACTGTGCGCAGGGGCGAACGGATATCTGCTGAAGAACACGACGCCAATTAAGCTGCTGGAAGGCGTGCAGGAAGCGGTTCGGGGCGGCGCTCCAATGTCACCCGGTATTGCACGCCAAGTGGTGGAGTTGTTTCGCCGCTTTCGGCCACCCGAGAAATCGAACTGCGACCTGACCCACCATGAGATCCGGCTGTTGAAGCTGCTGGTGAAGGGCCACAGCTATAAGACGGCAGCGGCTCAGTTAGGCGTAACGGTGAATACTATCGCGTTCCACATCAAGAGCATCTACGGCAAGCTGCAGGTGCATTCGAAGACGGAAGCGGTCGCCTGTGCGTTGCGGGATCATTTGTTGGACTAACTCCTCTTAGATTCGTACTTAACACGCTCCTACCTAGCTATGTGGTGACGGTTACGACGATAGCGGGTAACTTGAATTCATGGAGTGCTGCAGAGCACCAGAACAAGGAGAACGAGGACGTGAACGGAATTTTGATTTGGAGGATCACCGCGGCGGCATTGGCGGTGCTGAGTTTTGGCGGCGCGGCCGACGGCGCAACCATCACACTGAGCGGAACCATCACGCAGAGCACCGCCGACACCAGCGTTCCGGCAGTGCAGAACGCGACGCTGAATAGTATCGCGGACGGTGACGTCTACACTGCTCTATTGAGCTTTGGTGCTGCTGTGGAAGCACCCGGGATGTACAACCTGATTGGCCTTTCGTTCACGGACGCGATGACAGGAGCAGCGGAAAGTGCATTTCTTTCGGGCAGCCTCACGATGGCGCAGACGGGCGGGAGCGATGAGTTCAGCGTTCTTGGATGCCTGGCGGATTGCGCGCTGGGCAATGAGATCGAACTTGAGTTCACTCTTCCCGCAGCTGAACTGAACTCGAACGGGGCAGCCACTGAGATTCCGGGCCTGCCGCCTCTGGATCTGTTGGAAGATGGCGGCAGTACCGACATTCAGGGCACGGTTCAATCTTACAGTTACCAGGGATCTACTTCGGGCATACCGGAACCGGGCGCTTTATGCCTGGCGGGCATCTCCTTAGTAGCATTCGGAGCGGCACGCCGCAAGTTGGCGCCGCGCGGTAACTCAGCAACCTACAACTAACCAATCACAGAAAAGTAAAACGGAGAAAACAAATGATGAAACAACTCATGCAGGCTACGTGTGTCTTTACGGCTCTGGCGGCGCTCAGTGTGCCGGCCTATGCCGTCGACGGTGTCACCTTGATCAACCAAGCGACGGTTACGGCCGCGGGAGGATTTCCCTACAGCATTTCGCAATCGGGCAGCTACCGCTTGAGCGGGAATCTGGTGAGCGCCAGTGCCACCACGGCGATGATTCTTATCAGCGCGCCCAACGTGACGCTGGATTTCAACGGCTTTAGCGTGTCTTGCCCTAATTGCGCGAGCAGCGATACGGCCGTTGTCAACAGCAATACCTTGGGAACCGCATTGATGAACGGCACGATTCAGGTCTCGGTAGGCTCAACCGCCACTTGCGTCTCTTTAGGGCCGAACGCAAAGGTGACCAACATGACCATCGAATGGTGTCAGACGGGGATTCAAACGCCTACCGGCGGAAGCACACTCACGGTCTCCAACAGCATGTTTTATGGCATTGGAGGAACGTGCGTGGACACGAGCAGCGGCCTGCTCACCGTGATCAACTCAACCTTCGACAGTTGCGGCAAGATCGGTGTGCTGGTAGGTGGAGGGGCACTCATCACAGGCAACACATTTCTTTCCGGCGCAGGCTCGTTTTTTGCCATCGGGATCACAGTGCAAAACGGAGCGACCGCGGTCGCGAATGTGACAAACAACATGATCTCCGGAGGCAATGCCGGCGTGGTGGGACCGGCCGGCGTAGGCAGCAATACCTTCGAGGGACTTCCCGCCCATGCCGAGATGGAGCAGGGCGCGGTTTCCATGAAGAATAACGTGTGCGCGAGTGGTGTCTGCTGAGCGGGATACGTTACAGCGAATCACCCTAATAGGAGATCAATTATGTTTCGAATACAAAGGCCTGTCTTACGGCTCGGAGCGGGAGAGTTCGCTTCGAAGAGCAGATCTGGGGTGCTGCACGCGGCGATCTACGTATCGTTAGCGCTTGTCACCGCCGGATTCTGTTCGGCGGCAACGATTTCTTTGACCGGAATTCTGGCAACGCCCGAGAGCACTGAGGAATACTCGTTTTCGTTGGCGGCACCGGGCAATGTCACACTGCAGAGCTATGGATTCGGAGGAGGGTTGAATGCCGCCGGCGTCACCATTCCGGCTGGCGGATTCGATCCCTTTGTAGGGCTCTTTTCCGGCAGCGGGAACAGCGCCGTGTTTGTCGATGGCACGGCGGACAGTCTCAGCAATTACTTGAGCGAACCGGCGGCGTGCCCTCCGGCTGGATTGGTCGAGATTGGCAATGTGAGCGGCCAGTGTGGCGACCTAAAGCTGCAGTTCACAGCTCTTGCGGCGGGAAGCTATACGGTTATCCTGAGCGACGCGGGCTACATACCGAACGCCGTGTATGAGGCGCCGGGTGGGACTCTTGGCGATGGGTTTAGCGATCTCACAAGCGGCACTTTGCCGTTGAGCACTTGCTACGACCTGAGCGATTGCAACACGGACAGCGCCAATTGGGCATTGGACGTTACGACGCCGACAGTGGTGGCCACCGCGCCAGAGCCCGTGTCTTTCGGATTCGCCGCGATGGGACTGGCCCTCGTAGCGGGCGTCTTGCGGCGGCACAACCGTCATTTCATCCCGGGCAACGGCTCGGGATCTAGCCTTGCGTTGGACAAAGCATGCCGATCCCGCGCACAGCAAGTGTCAGTCATTCATTAAAACTTCCAAAGGAGATCAATCATGTTTCGATTACCAAAAACTGTCTTACATCTAGGCGCCGCCACTATCGTATTAGGCGCGCTGATTCTTATTGCCCCGCGAGCCGCGCATGCGATTGCCGCCACGCTGGTGCAGGTGACCAACACCACGGCGAATCCGGCAGTGACTCAGGGCACTGAAAAACAGGCCGCCCAACTCCTGGAAATCGGCTGCCACGCCGCGATCCTCCAAACTACGCCATGTGTACAGAGCCTTCCTAACGGAGGAATTCAGCAATATGTGCCGGGTAACCAAAACTACGTTATTACTGAAACTGACCTACATTCAGCCACCTCGAATGGCGAGCCCTGTGTTTCTCCTTCTCCCATCGCGGTTGTATTGGAATCGAATGGAGCTGCGGGCCGGTACGCCTGGATCATTGCGCCATCGGCGGTGACAGCGTCCTACAGCTATCCAAGCGGCATCGTTATTCCGCCAGGCACCACCTTCGCGGTGGCTGTGACAACGGGCGCTTGTCAGTATGTCGATATCGCCATTCATGGCTATCTCACCGCCAATTAAGTTTTATCTAAGCCAAAGGAGACCATCTATGTTTCGACTCATCAAATCTGTTCTGTTTGGGAAAGACGGGATGCGCGTTCAGACAACCTCCACATTCCTTTTTGGCTGCGTGCTGGTAGTTGCCAGTGCGCGGCCAGGCCGGGCGGACAGCATAGAGAATCTGGTTTTTGCCGGCACTGCTACATGTGTGCAAGTAGCGTGCAGCAGTGTCGGGAATGGCGCCCTCACCGGCTCCTACACATTGGATGTCACAACGCAGAAAATCGTTGGAGCGTGGTCGTTTACAACACCATTTGGAGTGATCTCTTCGAGCGACAAAGGCGCGTTGGCCAGCGTGCAGGTCTACCGCGGGGACAATAATGTGCTGTTTGACGTCAACACGAACACGCCTCTCTTCAGTGAGTTTGTGCAGTTCTTTTTTCCGATAACGGATACGTTGGACCTTGGGCCATTGGATACGAACGTCAATTCGGATGCTTGTCAGAACAAGGCCGGAGGGACGGGAGGGTCGGCGAGCTGTTATGCGGACTACACAATAACCGGGGAGAACACAACACCGCCGGTTCGTAACAGTACGCCAGAACCTTCGGCTGTGATGTTGTTTGGTTTGGGCGTACTCGGCTTCGCAGGCACGAGTCTGAAACGGTGTATTGAGGGTCAGGGGAGGGTGAGCTTTAAGGTTCTGATGCCGAATTAAGGGATGTGGAGTTTGGGTTTAATTTGTGCCGGGAAGGTGTGAATTACTCGTCCGTCTAATTCCACGAGTTAGGCCCTGCGAGGTTGGGAGCCGAGTGTGAGTTCGTGATCTTCCTGAGTGCTTTCGGCGTCGAAGAACCGGAGGAGAATATCCCGGCCATTCGCCGTGAGGGCGGTTAGATGAACCCCCTCATTGGCGATGCGGACGAGAGCCGGATGAGTTTTCACGTTAGGAGCCGGGGAAAGCCGGGCAAGCAAGGGTTCCGACATTTCGAATGTATGCTTCCAAAGCACGGCGTTCTCCCAGCGGCCCGCATCGCTCAGGTCGAAAACGGTAAACCGGCTTCAGATGCTCGAGCGGCTCTACCTAACGCCGCCGGTTTCTCAGAATCTGGGCTCCTCAGTCAGTGACGCGACCCCTTTTGTGGATTCCCCGAATGCGAGCGGCGCCTTTCGAATTGATTTCTCCTTCACGGACGCGAATGGCAATCCGGTGCAGGCATATGTTGTAGGCGCACCCGAGCCTAAGAGTTGGGTGCTGCTCGGATTGGGCGCGTGCGGATTCGTGGGGGCGGGATATTCGCGGAGGCGTTCCCAATTGCTGCCGACCCAACGCTGACATGACAGAGCATTGACCTTGACTGCCCGGCGAGAAAGCAGATCTCTTGCCGGCAGTTCGAGCGCCAGCAGCGGTGTCATGGAAACTCCTAACCGTTCTTAGAGAGATAGTTTTAATGTTCGGAGAGCGAATTGGGGAATGCGGAGTTGGACTTTACTGCTTCCGCCCTGCAGCAAAGACGGGCGAATGGAGTGGATGACTCGTCCGTCTAATTCCACGAGTTGGAGACTGCGAGGCTGCAACCCGAGGGTGAGTTCGTGTTCTTCGTGAGTGCTTTCGGCGTTGAAGAAGCGGAGGAGGATGTCGCTGCCGCTCGAGATCAGCGCAGTGAGATAGACGCCTTCACTGCCGATGCGGACCAGAGCCGGATGAGTTTTCTTGGGAGGAGCCGAGGAAAGGCGAGCCATTAGGGGCTCCGACATTTCCAACGTGTGCTTCCAAAGCGCGGCGTTCTCCCAGCGGCCCGCATGTGGAACGATGGCGTAACTCACTTCCTGCACTCCGTTGAGCGGGCATTTTCCCCACCAGAATCCGCCGTCCCAGCCCCATGCCATCACAAGCGAAAGGGGATGATTCTCTCCCTGAGCGTAACTAGTGGTGTGATCGCTGAACAAGGCGATGCCCGTGTTTTGATGCTCGTCGGCGAGGTCGACCCAGTTGACAATGATGTTGTGTTTGATCGCGTCCCAACTTTGGAAAAATGTGTCGGTATTCTCACTGCGACAGACATCAAAGGCGGCATTTTTATAGAGCCGAGGGCGATTGAGCGAGACTGGGAAACGCGCGAGCAACTTATAGCGGTCGTCGTATTCGGAGCGCCTCCGCCCGGTTCTGGCCTCGCCCGGCTTGATCTCATAAGGATCACCGATCCAAGTATCCTTGTTGAATCGAAATTGAGTGCGAAATTCGATGCGCGGCTCGGTTTGGATGACGGAGATGACGGTGCGAAAGGACACGTCAGAGATGAAACCGTTGATGGAGACAACGACTCGGACGGGGCCGTGTTCCAAGATTTCGATTGCCGCGGGATGCTCCGTGCTGCTTTGCCAGCTCTTTTGTTCTATGAAGTAACCGCGAAACTCGTGAAAGGCGTCGCCACCGGGGATACAGAACTCGCGTTGCAGGGGTTTGGAGAACAGACTGGATATGGTGCCGCCGCGCTTCGGATCGAAGCGGATGAGATAGAGATCGGTTTCGACGGTGACTGAGCCATCTGCATTGGTGTTTGCGATTGCGCCGGAGACGGCGTTGCCGACGGGCGAAGCGGAGACGGTTTCTATGGTAAAGGTCGAGTGGCCGGTTGCGGGGACATCGGCTTGGAAGACCAGATGCACCGCCCCGATGCTTTCGTCTGTTGGATCACTCACATATTTGCGGCGGACTTGGAATTGGCTCGGAATTCGGTTACCGGCTGGGTCACGCACGAGGATATTTTCTGTTCCCTTAGTGGTGGCCAGATCAATTTCGACCAGATTTCTGCGAGCATGCGCGAGGGTGTTGAAGACGCTGACAAACGAACGTGTCGCGTCTTGCGGCGTTTGCGAATCGCGGTCGCGAACCAGAGCGTCGAGCGAGCGGTCTATGATTTGGTTGCAAAGATTCTCCGCATTCCAGGTTTCCGCCGCGACTTGAAAGGCCCAGGCATCGCGGCCGGAGCGGGTATTAGCGGTAATCCAAGCGTCGTGATGTTGCGACCAAAGAGTGCTGTCCCATGCGTCTTGGAGATCTAGTGACGGATAGGGGTGGTCAGTCCAAATAGAGGAGAGTGCCGCAATCTTTTCGGCCACGAGCAAGCGGTTCTCGGCCGATCGCACTTGCCGGGCAACTTTTTGCAAGGTCTTTTCACCCCAAGGCAGGGCGCAGCGTATGTCCTCAATGCCGAAACGCCAGTCGCGAGTTGTCGGTCCCGCGACTCGCTCGAAGTATTCGCTCCAAGTGACGAAACGAATGTAATCGGCTTGGACGTTCGGACGGGCGGCCCAGCCTAAATCCTGAAAGCACATGCCGACGGGATGAGGGATGCCATGGGCGATGCACTTCTCGGCAAAAGCTTGAGAGCCGATTTGAGCTTCGGTGCGCCAGGTATCAACCAGCGCTTCGCAGGCATAACGCGGAACTGTGCGGATGGAGGCGCCATCGGAGCCAATCCAATTGATTGTCTCGGCATCAATGCCCACGCTGTAGCCACCCCACGCCGTGCTGGGATTTTTCAAAACAGCTGCCTTGAACCCGAGCGAAAGCAGAATTTGGGGTAGACAACTGGCCCAGCACGGTTCTTGCATGGCGTACGTCTCAACGGCGAGACCAGGGAAACTTTGCCGAATTACCTGAAGCCCGCGAGTCAGTTGACGAATGTTACTTTCGCCGGTGATGGCCCAGCCGTAGGGTTGGGAAAAGGTTCCGCCCACCATTTCAAGACGGCCTGAGGTGGGAGATTGGCGCAATGAGCGCTTGATCCAGTCGAATGACTCAGGGTCATCTTCCGCCAAACGAACCCAGGATGCGGCTTCTATATCGAGACACAGTTTCCAATCCGGGGTAGATTGCAGACGGGTCACAATGTCGCGCCAAGCGCCAGCGGGCATGTGCCCCTTCACGCCGCCGTGATAGCCATCGACAAAATATAAGATGAGTTCGCGGCCGGCCGCCGCGGCTTGAAAAGCTTGGGCGGCCGGCAAGACCGCCTTTACAAAAGAGCGGCGATTCATGGAAGCGCTAGAGAATCAATCAAAAGGAATAGCGTAAGGCAAATTGGATTTGCCGGCTGGTGTTAAACCCTTCGACTGTGTTGACGGTGCCGGTGGTCTGACCGAAGAAGGGTAAGTTATTCAAAGCTGCGTTTGGGTTGCTGAACTGCGGATGGTTGAAAATATTGAAGAACTCCGCCCGGAATTGGAGCGTCTGTTTTTCGGTCATCTTGAAGTCTTTGAAGAAAGATGTATCGAAGTTGACCGCGCCGGGACCATCGAGAGCGTTGCGGCCGAGGGTACCGTAATGTCCGACGGGCACAGCGAAGGCAGCCGGGTTCAACTGATTGGAAGGCACGCTGTAGTTTGAAGGCACAACGGGAACGCCGGCGACCAAATCGGCCCGGGAGGAAGTTTGGCCCACATCGAGGGGATCGCACCCGCAGGAAACGCTGTACGGGAAGCCACTGCGGATGGTGCCGATGACATTCATCTGCCAGCCTGAGCCAATCACCTTAGGGACGTGGGGAGCGCCGGGGATGAGATAGGTAGCGTCCATCTCAAAGTTGTGGCGCACATCGAAATCAGAATTTCCGTAATCCATCATCCAATCGTGATCGTTCTGAAAAGAGCCGAATACTCCGGGCGCGTCATCGAGTGAGTGCGACCAAGTGTAATTCGCGTTTAGAGAAAAGCCGTGTTTGAAGCGCTGGTGAAACACTACCTGGAAAGCCTGGTAGTCGGAAACGGCGCCGGTCAAAGTAGTGTTGATGCTGCCGTATTGGGAATAGGGGCGGCCACTTCCTCCTGGGAAAAGGCGGTTCTCGTCGAGCCCTTCCTGTAAGTGGTTGCCGCGGATTCCGCTATAGCCAAGCTCCAGCATCATGCTGCCGGTCAATTGCTGCTGAACGTTGAAATTCCATTTTGCCGAGTACGCCTCCTGGTAATTCATGGCGATGGCTGAAAAGCTCGTAGTGGGAACCGCGAAAGAGCTCAGGTTTGGAAATGGCAGACCAATCAGGCTCGGGACCTGAAGGACATTCACAGAAGCCGAGTAACCAAGTCCAGGTACGTTGGCGGGCAAATTCTGCGCAAGGTTGCCGCCATTTAGATCTGAGTAGAAGATTCCAAAACCAGCACGAATGACGGTTTTGCCGGAACTGGATGGTGTAAACGCAATACCCAGCCGGGGCGCAAAATCGAGAGTCGGAGCATGGAGAATCGAGGATCCTTCGGCTTGGAGTTGACCGGTGGCGAGATCGAAGTTGGCGATGCGGCCGTGCGACTCGGTAGGTGTGGAGTCGTATTGATAGCGGACGCCCATGTTGATACTCAGCTTGCGGCTTGCCTGAAAATTATCTTGTAGGAAGACCTGGTAATAGGTATTCCTGATTCCGATTTCGGGGAACCCCAGCGTGCTGTTGGAAAATGGCTGGTTCAATAATGCGTCCGAGAAATTCAGGAAACTCACTATCTGCTGATAACCGAGTTCCTTGTTGGGTTGATTGCGGATAACCTGGCCACCCATTTTCAACTGGTGGTGACCCAAAACCCAGGTTAAATTGTCGAGCCAGGTAATGGAATTGTTGGCCACATGCAGATTGAACAGGCCGGGACCGACGCCGGAGCCTTCGCCAAAACTGACGATGGGAGAATTCAAGACGGCGGGGTCGTTAGAAGCGAGCGGATCGACGTGGAAGCGGTTGTAGTAAACGTTGGCTTCATTCACCAGGTTAGGGGAAATGGTGCGGGTGTAACCAACCATACCTAACTGCATCATGCCTGGGGCGTGCTGCACTTGTCCGGTTGCAACTCCGAAGTAAGTGTCAGTCACATTCTGATTGGCATTGTAGCGGGCGGTGATGTGATCGAGAGAGGAAGCTTCCCAGTCAATCTTGATGAGGCCGGTGTTTTCAGTCAGAGGATTTGAAACTGATTCAGTGTACTGGCCGAATCGAGGATCCGCTGCAAAGATGGGACCGTTCGGCAATGGCAGTGTGGAGAATGCCGTTTGGATGACGGGGACAGCGGTGGCGCGGATGGCGGCGGTAGGGACGTCAGCGATCAAGATGTTGCCGGAGCGCTGCCGGACACCTTCGTAATCGAGGAAAAAGAATAACTTGTTGCGAACGATGGGGCCGCCGAGAGTGCCGCCAAATTGATTAAGCCGGTATGCCGGTTTGTAATTCGGCGCGGGGTTGAAATAGTTGCGGGCGTCGAGCTTCTCGTTGCGGAAATATTCGAAGAGGCTGGCGTGCATGACGTTGCCGCCGGATTTTGTGATGAGGTTGATGACGCCACCTTGGGTCTGCCCGTATTCGGCGGAGTAGGAATCTGTGTAAACTCGGAACTCTTGAACGGCGTCGACGCTGGCGCGTGAAACTCTTCCAGCGCTCGAGCCGTAGGTGTTATTCATGTCGTCGTAATCGACGCGGCTCGCATCGCCGCCGTCAAGAAGAAAATGCAAGCCGCCTTCATTGCTAAAAGTTCCTTTGCCGCCGATGCTGAGTTGATTGCCCGATCCGTTGAGTTCCACGCCGGGAACGAGAGCGAGCAACGAGGCCACACTGCGACCGTTAATGGGCAAGTCGTGAACTTGCTGTTCGGTGACAACACCCCCAAGAGTGTTGGAGGCAGTGTCAATGAGGGGGGTCTGGCCACGCACCTCGACTGTCTGTTGCACTTCGCCGGGTTGAAGCGTGATGGAGAGGTGCATTCGATCGGAGACGCGCAGGTTCAGGTCGGATAGAACTTTCGTGCCAAAACCCGGCGCGCTGACGCTGAGCCGGTACAAACCGATAGCCAGAGGGGTAGAGGTGAAGTTACCCGTAGCGTCGGCAGTTAGCTTTTCAGTTACATTGGTGGCTTGATTTTCGATAGTGAGCTGAGCGTTGGGAATCGCGCCGCCACTCGAATCACTGATGGAGCCAAGGATGGTTCCGGTATCGGTTTGAGCAAAGCACGGCAAGACCGCGGCCGGCAATAAAAGCGTAATCAGAAACACACAGCGCATCGCGGCGCCTCCTCATCCGGCTGCCAGGCACTCGAAGAAACACGCGCAAGACGGTCGCGGTGCTCTCTATGGCGAGCGCAAGCAACTCCCAAAGTGGAATTGGTTCCACTTTCTCGATTCAAGAGGATTTTCGCTGAGTTGTCAATCACGCAGATCTACGCATAGTCGTTCTGACACCGCGAATGTTTACACTGATAGCGGTAGATACGGCCGATGGCTCTGAAGCGATGAAATCATCTCGACTGCACCCCACGCTCGCCGACGTTGCCCGCTTGGCGGGCGTGGGAAAAACGACCGTGTCGCGGGTGATCAATGGGGGACACAAAGTGGGTCCCCAGACTTTGGCGCGGATCAATGAAGTGATTCGCGAAATTGGCTATCATCCGAGCCAAGCCGCTAGAAGTTTGAAGGGCGAGAGGACGAAGAGCATCGGTTTGATTTTGCCGCGCATCGCCGACACTTTTTTCTCCGGCTGCGCGGAAGCAGTGCAAGCAGTGGCGCGTGCTGAAGGCCACCTTCTGATGATTTCGGCGACCGACTACGACCCGGAGGTGGAGATCGCCGAGGTTTATGCTCTGCTACGGCAGCGGGTGGATGGAATATTGCTAGCGCCGACCGATAGCTGGAGCCAGGCGCTGGCGGAGATTATAGATGAGATCAATATTCCGGTGGTAACGCTCAATCATCCACTGCTGAAAGCGCGCGTTCCCAGTGTGGTGGTGGATAACTATGGGGCCGCCTTGGCGGCGACCCGGCACCTGATCGAACACGGCTACCGGCGGATTCTTTGCCTGGGCGGCGATTCCCAGCTTTTCACAATTAAAGAGCGGCAGAGAGGCTATTCGAAAGCTATGGCGGGCGCCGGGCTGACGCCGATTCTAGAGCCTTTGGCCAATAGCTACAGCGAGGTTGCCAAGGCTATTGAAATTCGTTTTCGCGGCAGACAGCCAGTGGAGGCTATTTTTGCCGTGAGAAATCTGATTACTATTTACACATTCCAGGCGATGCAGGCGTTAGGGCTAAGAATCCCAATGGATGGGGCCTTGCTGGGATTTGACGATTTCGAATTAGCGTGCACGCTGAGGCCCACAGTGACAGTAGTTTCCCAGCCGGTCGAAGAGCTTGGCAGCCAAGCGGCGAATCTGTTGTTTAGCCGGATAAAGCAAAACTCTCAAAATGGACAGGGCTGCAAGCCGACTTCCACGAAGTTGGCGGCCTCACTGATTCTGCGGTCGTCGTGTGGATGTCAATAGCGCAAGTAAGAGAGCGCAGTATGACAGGCATTATCAGAAATTGTTTGTTGATAGGTCTTTTGGCAGCGCCGGCGGGCGCGGAACTGTTTCCGTATCAAGATGGGTGGCTAGGCGCGGACGCGGCTTATTCTATTCCGATTAATGAATCGACGACGCTTTGGCTGTTCGGAGATACTTTTGTCGGAAAGGAGAGAGCGCCGCAGACGATGATCCACAATTCGATTGCCATTCGAAGTTGCCACAAGGGGGATTGTCGAGTGACTTACTGGTGGACGGGAATGCACACTCAGCGAGACTCTGCGTTTTTTCAAACGACCGAGACAGACTATTTTTGGCCTCTCGATGGATTCGCCTATAAGGACAAACTCTACATATTCCTGGAGCAGATGCACGCTACCGGCGCTGGGGGCGCGTTTGGCTTCGATTATAGCCAGATTATGTTGGCCACTATCTCCAATATCGCGGCAACGCCGAGTTTTTGGAAGATCTCGTACAGCACGATAGCTAAGGGTGGTGAGGTTGTGCCGGGGATTGCGACGGTCATTCCGGCGCATCAGACAGGGACTCAGTATGTTTTCGTCTTCACTTTGTTCCGGCAGTTGCCCAGCGCGCCTATTTGTGGATTGCTGCGGTTGCCGCTGGCAGAGCTCGCCCACGCAGACGAGACGACAAAATGGGAGTATTTGGCGACGGGGTCGAAATGGCGGGTTTGGGGACAGTCCACCGCTCCGGCCGACGCATTGAAGTTGTTGGACGGCAATATTACGGAGATGAGCGTGGTGTATCACCCGGACGCGGCGAAGTGGCTGGCGGTTTATCCGACGCCGGGATTTCTTTCGAAAGCGGCAGCGTATAGCACTGCCAGCGAGCTAGGCGGCCCTTGGACAGAATCGAGGCGACTCTTCGAATATCCGGAGATGCAGAAAAATGATCCGAGTTATACGCCGCATGTGTTTTGTTATGCGGCCAAAGAACACCCAGAATTAGAAAAAAAGGGTGAAATCGATGTGACTTATGCCTGCAATTCGACGGACGAGCAAGAGATTTTCCGAGATCTACGACTCTATCGACCCGAGCTGGAGCATCTTTGCGGTTCGGGAGGGGGATTCGGCCCTTTTGTTCTGTGCGGCGGGGGAGGCCGATGAAGCATGGGAAGAATCACTGCTGAGTAGCGATGGTTACGCTCGTCTCACTTAGATCTTTTGACTTTGCGGTGAGTTGGATAGAGCCAGCGAGGCCGGAGGAGCGAACGACGACGAGGGCGCGGCCATGGAAGAGACTGCGCCGGTTTGCCTGGTAGGGCTCGGGACTTTTGGTGTCTCCGGTGCCAACGGCGGCGATGACGCCGGGGCCGCTCAAGGCGAATTCGACTTCTTGGTCAGCGTTCGGCTGCAGTTGACCGGCGGCGTCGATGGCTTCGACGGTGACGAAGGACAAGTCCTGGCCATCGGAGTGAATCATGGTGCGGTCGGGAGTCAGCCGCAAAGCTGTAGCCGGTCCGGCTGTTTTGAGATTCATTTCTGCGACAACGCGATCACTGCGGAGTGCTTCGGCTCTGAGAGTGCCGGGCGCATAGGGGACAGTGAAGGTGGCTTTGAACTGCTGATCCCGGCCAGTGGGCATTTCTCCAATCGGCGCGTCATTGAGAAGCAAGCGCACCCTATCGGCACTCGAATACACCTCAACCTGCATGTCTTTCTTTTCGTATCCTGGCCAAGTCCAGCTAGCGATCGTCGGGAACACAGCCCAACCGATCGCAAAGATCTTCTTGCCTTCCGGATCGGGCAACCGGACTGTTGCGTAAACTCGGTCACCTCCGTTCCACAGGATGTCGCGGTAATAGGACTCGCCTTTTCGAAACCCGGTGATATCCAGGTCTCCGCAGTATGAGCCGTGCCAGGGATAACCAGGGAACATGGGATTCGAAGCGGGCGCGCCACCACTGAACGGGCTCTTTCCGTCTTCTCCCATTTTGGCGGTGAACACCTTTACGAAGCGGCCCATCTGTTCGGCTTGCGAAGCCTCTTGGGGAGTTCCCGCTTTCCAGGCGCCAATGCCGGATTCACCCAGATAGTCCATGGATGTCCAAACCAATTCGCCCAGGATGTAAGGATAGTCGTGCGCGAGCTTCCATTGTTCGAAGGCATCAGAGGGGAAAGATTCCGTGGTTAGCATGATGCGGCCGGGAACGCGGACATGGTCTTTCGCGTGGTTGGCGGCGAGATTGTAGTTGTAGCCGCCGATGTCGGTTTGGGCAAAAACGGCATCAGTGCTTGGGGTGTAGGTGGCGCCCGGGAAGGCTTCGGTGATGGGTCTGGTGGTATCTAGCTCGCGGATACGTTCGGAGAGTTTTTTGGCAATGGGCGCGCCGGCGGGCGTCCAGGCTTCTGGAATCTCATTGCCCATGCCCCACATGACGATCGAAGGGTGGTTTCGATCGCGGAGGATCATGGAATCGAGATCATCGCGCCAGGATTTTTCGAAATATTGGGAGTAATCAAATTTGACTTTGGGCCTTGTCCAAACGTCGAAGGCGTCTTCGAGGACGAGTAGGCCAAGGCGGTCGCAGGCGTCGAGGAAAGCGGGTGAAGGTGGATTGTGCGCGGTGCGAACGGCGTTGTTGCCGGCAGCTTTGAGAAGCTCGACTTTGCGCTCTTCGGCGCGGTCGAAGGCGGCGGAACCCAGCGGGCCGTTATCATGGTGCACACTGCCGCCGTGCAGTTTCACCGATTTGCCGTTGAGAAGGAAGCCTTTGTCAACCGACCATGAGAGGGAGCGAATGCCGAAGGGCGTGACGATTTCATCGAGGATTTTGGCGTTGCGAGTAATTTGTGTGACTGCGTGGTAGAGCTGGGGCGTTTCGAGGGACCAAAGAGCGGGATCGGTGAGAGTGACGCTCTGAGTGAGCGACGCGCGCTCGATGGGTGAGTGTGTTTCGGCAACTTTCGCTCCGGAGGGAGAAAGGATGGTTGTCTTTAGTTCCAGGTCTTTCTGTGAGGCGCGGACGCCGACCACACTGGTTCGGAGCAAGAGACGTGCCTGCGCGGTTGATACGTCCGGGGTCGTGATGGAGACTCCCCATTGGGCGACGTGAATTGGGTCAGTCGCAACCAGGCGGACATGCCGATAGATTCCGGAACCGGTATACCAGCGGCTGTTCGGCTGGGCGGAGTTATCCACGCGAACGGCGAGTATGTTCACTTTCCCCGGCTTCAGATGCGGTGAGAGATCGAAGGAGAAACTAGTGTAGCCGTAACCGTGTGTTCCGAGGTTAGAGCCGTTTAGATAGACGGTTGCGTTTTCATAGACGCCATCGAATTCGATGCTGACTGACTTCTTGGCCCAGCCGCGCGGAGCGGTGAAGGTCTTTCGATACCAACCCACACCGGCGGGGAAGAATCCGCCGCCGGAGCCACTTAGGTTCTTTGGATCAGGCTGGAACTCTATGCTCCAATCGTGCGGCAGGTTGACGGTTCGCCAAGCAGTGTCATCGAAGGTGCGGGTTTCGGCTTGCGGCACATCACCGCGAGAGAATTTCCAGCCGGAGTCGGCTTGGATGATTTCGCGGGTTGCGGACGGCAAATCCGCGGCGGCCTCGATGGTGAGCAGCGTAAGCAGGGCTCCCGCTAATCGTAAGAACAGCTTTGGACACGCGGGGGAAGCCATCTCGCTAGTATATGCCCCAGGTGTGATTTCAGAAGGTAAATTTTAGGGCCGCCTGCAAAATGCGGGGTGCGGCCGCGCTCACCACATCTCCAAACGAAGGGCTGCCGATGGCGCCATCCACCGACAATGGTCCAAAAAATTGGGTGTGATTAAAGACATTGAAGGCTTCCAGGCGAAATAGCAGGCTCATGTTCTCTCTAAGAGCCAGTTTCTTGCTGAGCGCCATGTCAAAATTTTCCGAACTCGGACCGTAAATGAAGCGCCGCGGACTGTTCCCCGGACTGCCTAAAGCGGGGAAGCTAAACAGCGAGGTATTGAAGTACGACTTGCCATTTCGGGGATTGTGGTTGATGCCGAGCGGCCCGCCCGCAAAATCGGGTTCATCCACGCTTGAGTTATTCACTCCATTGGGATTCGTACCTAAGAGCGAGTTATCGCTGTTATTCACCAGCGTGATGGGAAAACCCGAACTGAAATGAGTTATACCCGAGATACTCCAGTCTTTAGTCCAACGGTTCGTCACGCGAAGGGCACGTTCGACCGGCACGGCGTACTCATAACTCACGACAAAGTTTTGCCTGATATCGAATGACGAGACGGCATAACTGAGCGCCGCGTTCGTTGGGTTCACTGCCTCACCCAGATTCGAAGAGTGATCCAGAGATTTGCCATAGGTATAAGAAGCCATCACTTGGAGAGGACCACTGACATGCCGCAGGCTCAACTGCAGCGCGTTGTAATTCGAATTCCCAATAGTTGCCTGGTTGGCATTACTGCCGAAGTTGGGGCCCAGTGCCTGGCGAGTGCCATTGACGGTGACCCCCGCGGCCGTAGTGTAAACATTTCCTTCGCCGAAAGGTCCACAAGTTGCGGTGCCCGCTGCCACTTCGCTGGGTTGGCTCAAGCTCAAGCACAACGCCGGATTGCCGGGATTATTCTCCATTAAGACGAGCAAATGATGGCCTTCGTTGCCTACATAGTTCGCACTGAGCAGCGTATTCTGGCCGATCTGGCGCTGAATTGAGAACATATACTGCTCGGTGTACGGAATTTTGTTCGAAGTCATATAAGCCGGAATGCCGCTGATGGGCAAATACGGGGAGAAATCGACATTCGTTCCAGGATTCGACCTTGATGCATTCAGCGGCGCCAGGTTTAGCGGGAAGGGCTGGGCGTAAGTTTGCCCGGTAGAGGCGGTAACAAAAGGATCGTTGAACAACGGCGGGGCTGGGCTTGAGTAAGTAGAGCCATAAGGTGCATTTGCGGCCGCTACTGAAACCGTGAGGGCTTCCACAGCGGTGTAGAACATGCCGAAGCCTGCACGAATGCTGGTCTTTCCTGCCCCTCCGGGTGAGTAAGCGACACCAAGGCGCGGAGAAAATTCTTCGCCCGGCGGTGCGATGGTCCGCAAAACGCCTGAATCCGATGTATAGAGAATGCCTTCCGGCGCATTCGGAAACACGGTTGACTGCTGGCCGGGTTCAAAAGTGGAGATCTGATTGTATTTCTCATACCAGGGCTCGATGCGGTCCCATCGGAGTCCGTAGCTGAGGGCGAGTTGCGGACTCATGCGCCAACTGTCCTGCAAATAAGCTCCTGCGTATTTGTTACGGCTATAAAACGCATTCAGCTGGCTTTGGTTGTACTGGCTTGGCGCGCCGAGCAGGAAATCTGCAAAATCACTGCCCGTTTCACTTCCTGTGAACACAAAACTGCCGTTAAACTGGGCAATTGGGTTGGCATTCACCTGGTCATAGTGCGCCTCGCCGCCGAGTTTCAGGGTATGCCTTCCCAGCACGCGGGAAAGACCGTCTGCCACCTGAAACGTGTTGTTCGCCTGTTTCAACTCATTTGTATTGGTACCGAGCGAAAAACTATTCAATATAACGCTCTCCACGCCTTCTAACTTCGGCGCCAGCGGCAGGATACTCGGCGCGCCGGAGCTGGTTAGAAATCCTTGCGAGGCCAGGCTTACTCCCAGTCCACCTTCCGGCTTTCCGAGCGTGTTGTTATTGCGCATGAAACTCAGGGTGAATTCGTTCACGGTGTCGGGTCCGAATGATTTCGTAGCGCTCAGGTTGGCGAGTTGCGCGTGCCCCAGGTAATTTGCATTGAACCCGGGAAGGCTGGCGCCGCCCTGGGCCACCGGATACGGATTGTTCAGTGCATAGCCATCAACAAAGTAATAAGCCGATAGGATACCGAGCCGAGTGGTCGCATCGATGCGCCCGGCGCCTTTGCTGTCGTTCAGAACCTGATTGTAAGAAGAAGTGGCAAAGCCAGCGGTGCCTAGATTCGGCTCCGCGATGTAGGCCAACAGCCTTTGTGACGGCACCGACCAGGCTCGCTGTGGGATCACGGCATTAGGAAACACGCACTGGCTCGACGACACGCAACCCGGCGTGTAATAACTCTCGCCGGAGGTTACTGAATATCCCAGGCGTTGCGAAAGTAAGTTTGCGAAATAAGGTCCGCTCACATTCCCGGTGAGCGAAGAGGCGAGGTCTGCCAGGTTGCCGGCCCTGTCCTGCGCCGATGGCACTGGAATGGTGCCCGTATCGATGCCCTGGATCTGGCGCGTGCCTTGATAATCGGCGAAGAAGAATATCTTGTTCTTCCGAATCGGGCCGCCGAGGGTTGCGCCGAATTGGTTCTGGTGAAATGCGCCGCGCTGCGGCGAGAAATAGTTGCGCGCATCCAAATCGGTATTGCGCAAAAATTCGAACGCGCTTCCATGCGTTTCGTTAGTACCCGATTTGGTAACTACATTGATTTGGCCGCCGCTGAACTCGCCGTATTCGGCGTCGAAGTTACTCGTCAGGACTCGGAATTCGGCAATCGAATCGAGATTCGGAATAATCGACGTGCCCATGTTCACGTCTTCTTCCACATCGCTCCCATTTATTACGAACGCATTAGCAAATTCGCGTTGGCCGTTGATCGAAATGGTGCCCGGGTTCAAGTCACCTGAAGGAGAAAAAACACTTGCGCCGACATCTTGCACGGTGTTGGCGTTGATAGATGTGGCGGGCGCAACACCGGGCTGCAGGGAGAGGAGATCGGTAAAACTCCGGCCATCGAGCGGGACAGCCGTCATTTGCCGGCCGGAGATCACGTCGCCTAATTGAGTGCTGGTAGTGTCTACATGCACCTGGCTATCGGTGACGTTCACCGTCTCCGTACGGACGCCCGAGGGAAGCGTTGCATCGATGACCAGCGAGCTATCGGCATCGACCACAATGCCGTTGCGCGTGTAAGACGTGAAGTGCGGGAAACTCACCGTGAGCGAATAGCGGCCGACGGGCAGGACGGGAAAAACGTAGGCGCCTTGATCGCTGGTCAGCGTGCGTTGGACGACGCTGGTGGCCAGATTGGTTACAGTTACTCGTGCCTGCTGGATCACGGCACCGGAAGAATCACGGACAGTGCCAACAATCCGGCCGCTGACGGCAGCCAGCATGCCGGCGGTTGAAATGGACGTAAGGATAAGAAAGCGAAGGGAAAAACTGGGCATGAATCTAAGACCGGACTGGTCCTAGATGTGAGAATATCAGACCGTTCCGGTCGGCGATGAGGTTCCTGCAGCGAATAGCGGAAAAATGGCGTTCAAGCGAGGATTTCTTGGGCTCAAAGATAGCTGAGAAGCGCGTTTCGGCTTCGACGTTTGACGCCGGCAAACCATTTGCACAGCGGATACAAGCTGATGACGACCAACGCCCAAACGAGGTAAACCACCGGCAAGCCGTAACCGTAACCGGCAGGCAATGGATGGGCGGACGTTTTTGCAGCGAACGAATCTTGATACAGCCAGTCGGCGCGTCCGTAGGTGACGAAAGAAAAAGCGACGGCTAGCCCATGGAGCAGCGGTAAATGCAGCAGATAGTAAAACAGCGGCACGCGGCCGAAGACAGCGAGCGGCGCTTTCACAGCCTGCGGCAGGCGATCGGCGTAGGCTAAAAAGCAGAGCGCGACGCCCAGAGTCAAGAGAAGGTAAAGCAGAGACGGCGGATACTTCGTGCAATTTACGAAGGACATGAGAGTCTTCGGCCAGTTGCTTTGCACACTCCAGGGTTTGGGATCTCCGTAAATATTTGTGAATCGCAGAGCAACAAACAGGGTCAGTAGCAACGGGCCGATTGTGAACAAGATTCGTTTGCGGCGTTGCGGCTCAATCAACGCCAGAGGGCCAGTTCCGTATCCGAGTGCCATCACTCCGACCCAGGGAATCAAGGGATAAAGAGACGCCACAAGAACGCGAGGGAAAGGATGGAAGAAAGTGACATTGTGAATATCGCTCCAGGCCCAGGCGCTGTTCCCAAGCCATTGTAAGTGCGATGCGTCGAAGACGTTATGGGCGGCGATGATGATGAGCCCGATGGCGGCAATCACGCGCGGGGGATATATAAGGATGAGCCCTGCAAGAACGATCATTGAAGCGCCGATGACCCAGATCACTTGCAGCCTGGTGAAACTGAAGTCAAAATTGAACGACCAGCCGAGCGGGGAAATCACGGCGATCTCCAGAAAGATGAGCCACAGCCCGCGCTTGACGAGGAAGGCGGGGAGTTCGCAACGATCTTTACTGCCGCTGGCGATTGACAAAAAAGAGCCGGTTCCGGCGAGCAAAACAAAGACCGGCGCGCAAAAGTGAGTGATCCAGCGGGTGAAGAACAACGGGAAAGTGGTTCGGGTCAGATCGGTTGGATCGAACAGCGCGGCAGAGAAGAAATCGCGGGCATGGTCTAAAGCCATGACGATCATGACTAAACCGCGGAGAATATCGATGGAGGCGAGTCGAACGGAAGAGGGGCGAGTGTTGCCGGCGGCTGTCCCCGGCGGCATCTTTGTAGTGACCGCAGCTGTTCCCGGCATTTTTGCCTTGCCTCCATTTAGATGATGATTGACATCTATATAGATGACAGGTATCATCCAAACAGTCAAGCGAAAAGTTTGACAACCTTCCTTGGGAGCCAAAAGATGCGCGTTTCGCAGGCGGAAATGGACCAGAGTCATCAACGAATCGTGGAGGGTGCTGCGGGGCTGATGCGGAAACAGGGGATCGAAAGGACGAGCGTGAACGATGTCATGGAAAAGGCCGGCCTTACGCATGGCGGTTTTTACCGGCACTTCGATTCAAAGGAAACGCTTGTGAGCGCGGCGCTCGAGACTGCTTTCGATGAAATTCTGGATGGGATTGACAAAGCCTTTCGAGCGCAGGGCTTGAAACAGGGTGCGCGGAAGTACTACAGGCACTACCTTTCGGAGGATCATCGGAAGCAGCCCGAAGCGGGCTGTCCGATCGCCGCGCTTGGCCAGGACGTGGCGCGCTCGAACGCCACTGTGAAGAAGACGTTTTCGGAAGGCGTCAACCGTGTGGTTGAGAAGCTCGCGCTGGCCGAGGATGGCGGCACACGCAAAGAAAAGCGGATGGCTGCCATGCGGAAAATTTCTATGTTGGCCGGAGCGATAATGATCGCTCGCGCTTCGGATGCAGAGACCGCACGCGCTGTGCTTGAAGCGTGCCAGACGGTCTAAATAAGGCGTCGCAGCTCGTTCACAATATTGTATACCTAGGTATGGGAATCCTCCCGTGACTAGAGATTTGATTGCTGAGAGCGGGTACCTTTTTCTGGGAAGCCGGTTGAAACGGCTCGCGGAACAGATGCAGGAAGACGTCAATCAGGTTTCGCAGCGAGCGGGCGTAGAGTTACCGCCGGGCAAATATCCGCTGCTTGCGATTCTTTCGGAAAATGGGCCGCAAACCGTTGGAGAACTCGCGCGAGCAACGGGGTCGAGCCAGCCGGTGACAACGCGGAGCATCGGCAAGCTCATCGAAATGGAACTGGTGCAAGCAGACAAGTCTGAAGCGGATGGGCGCAACCGGATTGTGTCGCTGACTGGCGCCGGCGAACAATTGATTCGGCGTTCGCGCGAGACGTTGTGGCCGCAAGTGGAGGCGGCTGTTCGGCAAGTGGTGGATGGCCTCTCAGGTCCGTTGCTTGATCAGCTTGGCGCGATCGAACGTGCGTTGGCGGAACGTCCGCTGGCAGAACGTGCCGCTTCGATTGCCGCTAGCGAACTGGTGCGGGCTAAAGACGCCGATATTCCAGACATCGTAAAGCTGATGAACCGTGCGTTTCGGGGTTCCGGCACGTCCGCCGGCTGGAGCACGGAAACTCACTTTATTACCGGCGACCGCACTACCGAGCGACTGCTGCGGGCGGAAGTTGCCGCGAAACCGGAAGCCTCACTTTTGACGTGGCGAGATGGGCGCGGCGGTGGTCTTCGAGGATGTGTGTGGCTTGAACCGGTCGGCGGCGACATGTGGTACCTGGGATCGCTGGCGGTTGCTCCGGAGCAGCAGAAGGGCGGGCTGGGGCGGACCTTACTTTTTTCGGCAGAGCAATGGGTGCGGGAACGGGGTGGAAAGCGCATCCGGCTGATTGTTGTGAATGTACGGAAGGCGCTGATTCAGTGGTACGTTCGACGGGGTTATCGTAGGACGGGTGAGAGGAAGCCTTTTCCCTATGGCGATAATCGCTTTGGCACACCGCAGCGGGACGATTTGAGTTTTGTGGTTTTAGAAAAGGATCTGAGCGTGTAGGTCACCTGGACATTCGCAGTTTTTTCTCGCGGGAAAATCGCGCAAGGCTTAGCTCAATAAGAGTATCAAGGAGTTTGGAGACTGGCATTCCGGACGCTTCCCAGAGCTTGGGGTACATACTGATGTCGGTGAAGCCTGGAATTGTGTTGATCTCATTGACGAGAATCGAGCCGTCGGGTTTCAGGAAGAAATCGACCCGGGCCATGCCTTCGCAACAGAGAGCGGTAAAGGCGCGGATTGCCAGCTGACGCACCTGGTCGCTAGTGGCAGGATCGAGTTTGGCGGGAATCTCGAGAGAGGCCGCATCCGGATCGATGTACTTGGCTTCGTAAGAATAGAATCCGCCGGTGACAACGATTTCCCCGACAACGGACGCGATGGGCTCTTCGTAGCCAAGCACTGAGCACTCTATTTCGCGCCCAACGACGTTTTCTTCCAGCAGCACCTTCTCGTCGTACTCAAAGGCGTGGCAAAGCGCCGTGTTGTATTCGGCGGCGGAACTGACACGGGACACTCCGACCGATGAACCTAAATTCGCGGGCTTGGCGAAGAATATGCTTCCGAGTTCGGCAGAGACTTGATCGTACGTCCGAGGCTGACGGTAGCGATGCTCGACAACAAATTTCGGCGTGGGTATGCCGCTTTCTCTAAAAAGACGCTTCATCACGTCTTTGTCCATGCCAACTGCAGAACCAACGACGCCGGCACCTACAAACGGGACGTCAACGATTTTCAGGAATCCCTGTACGGAGCCATCTTCTCCGTAGGGGCCGTGCAAAACGGGAAACACAACGTCCGGCAAGGGTGCGGCGGCTACCGAGACTTCCGGGCGATGCTGCAGGAGCGCGGACGAACTGGGAATCAAATCCATGAGACCTGGATTTTCCGGCAGTTGTGCCGTTTGCGATTGAGCCGCAGCTAGCGCCTGAGGCGTGCAGCCGGGCAGCCATCTTCCCTCGCGCGTAATTCCGATGAATGCAACCTCGTACTTCTCTTTGTCTAAGGCGGCTGCCACATTCATTGCCGAGCAAACCGACACATCGTGCTCGGCCGAACGGCCGCCGAATAAAACGGCCACTCTTTTCTTGGTCACCAGAATCTAGCCTCGTTCTTAGTTTACTAACTGGGCAATTGTTAGCGCTGCTGAGCTTTCGGATGGCGGAATAGGCAGCTCCGTCACCGTCGCGGTTCGGCTAGCGGGTAAAAAGTCCTGGGGAAAACTGAGTGCGGCGAACACACTAAGCTGAGATGTTGCGATGGAATAGTCAGCGACAGGCGCCTGAAACGGCGATTTTCGCGTCTTTTCAACGGTTTTGCATGCCCTAGGCCGGACTGTAAGTGCCAGTCTAACTCGCTGCGCACGTGTCATTCTTGCGAGTGCTACCTCTCGATAACACCCTTCGCTGTAGGGCAGCGCGGGGCCAAAATTTAGCGCACACTGTTTCTAGGCCGCAGGAAGTTTCAACAACCAAAGCCACTTAATAAGCCCTTTTAGGAGAAACCCAATGAACTTATCTAAATCACTCATCCTCGCGACCGCATTCGCCACGGCCACTACGCTGTGCAACGCTGCCGTGGTCAACCCGATAGCGAACACCGACACCTTTAACGTGACCGGCACATTCTCGGACAACGCCGCTCTCTCTGGCTGGTTTGATATCACCAACGGCAAAATCACGAGCGCCGATATGACCGTCAGCAGCGTCAAGGGCAATTTCACGCTCGTCCCTTTTATTGGCGGCGGCTTTTACGGCGGCAATGGGGTCTGGGAGGGCGTCGCGATGATCGACGGCAACTATCTTCTGACACTCGACCTGGACTTGGCTCCGGGCGAAAAGAATCTCGACAACTATGACGGCGGTGGATTGTGCGTCTCTGGTGACAGCTGCGGCGAAGTTGCTTCCGGTTACGAAGAAATTAGCTACCTTGATCATGCCTTCAAAAGCGCGGGCGATCCGCCGCTGACCGCGGGCGCTGTTTCCCCTGAGCCCGCTTCCACCGCGCTGCTCGGCGCCGGCCTGCTCGCCATCGGTGCGATTGCACGCCGCCGTTTTGTCAAGAAGTAACGACCTTTAGTTCTAGGGAAACTCGCAACTGCCCTAAGTAGGCCTTCGCCCTGGTGGCGAAGGCCTTTTTTTGTTGAGCCGCACTTGCCAAACATCCCGCTCTCGTGACAGTGTTAATTAAGTTACCGGCGCGGCCACCCCCAGCCGTCCGTGTCATGGACTGTACTGAGAGTGAGCGAAGAACCATCAACCCCTTTGATGCGGCAATACCAAGCCGCGAAAAAGCAAGTGCCCGGCGCGTTGCTGCTGTTCCGGCTGGGTGATTTCTACGAACTGTTTCAGGAAGATGCGATTGCGGCGGCGAGCGTGCTGGAAATCACGCTGACGGCGCGCAATAAAGAAAAAGGCGAGCCGATACCGATGTGCGGCGTGCCCTACCATTCCGCAGACGGCTACATTGCCCGCTTGATTCAGCGCGGCTACCGGGTAGCCATTTGCGAACAGATGGAAGAAGCCGGGCCGGGGAAAAAGCTGGTTCGCCGGGAAGTGACGCGGGTGATTACGCCCGGCACAGCGACGGATTCGAGCCTGCTTCGTTCGCACGAGAACAATTATTTGTGCGCCATCTATTCCAAAGAGTGCCGTGGCTGAACAGGTTGAAGCACATCATCAGCACGACCGCATAGAGCACCAGCCCCCAATTCGCGTTGAGCGTCTCCCAAAGGCCCGGCTTGCCGACCTTCTGCGCTTCGGCGAAGGCGGGCGATTCGGGCACGCCGGTGCGGATGAACAGGACCAGGAAGGCGGGCAGAATGCTGAGCAGGAACATGCCGCGCCAACCGACGGTGTAATCGCCGAAGGTGCGCCCGTAGAGCAGCCCGTAGGCGACCGAGGCGAGCAGGAAGCCGGTGGGATAACCGCATTGCAGGACGCCGGAGACGATGCCGCGCGCCTGCGGCGGAATCAATTCCATCGCCAACGAACTGCCGAGGCCCCATTCGCCGCCCATCGCGACGCCGAACAGCGCGCGCAGCGCCAGGAACACCCACAGGCTCGGCGCGAAGGCGGCGAGCGCGCCGATCACGGAATAGCAGGCGATGTCGAGCATCAGCGCCGGCTTGCGCCCCCACTTGTCGCCGATCTGGCCGAAGATGAAGGCGCCGACGAAGCGCATCGCCAGGGTGAGGAACAGAGCGTAGGCGACCTGCGGCACCCCGACGCCGAACTCCTTGGCGATGTCCTTGAGCAGGAAGGTCAGAAGAAAGAAATCGAAGGCGTCGAGCGTCCATCCGAGAAATGAAGCTAGGACCGTCTTCCTTTGCGCCGCCGTCAAATTCATCGTCATTCCCCCCTAGCCCTGCGGCGCGAAATCGTCGCCGCGGGTTGGCTTACCTTAGCGCACCCGCTCGTCGCTCGCCAAGCCGCTCGCGACGATCGGCGTCGGAAGCTCCGGGCTGGATTCGACAGCGCCGTCGGCGGGTCTTAAGAGCGCCGCGGAGCGACCGACGCAAAGGGACTGGGGCGTTACCAATGATCATCGCCATCGACGGGCCCGCGGCGTCGGGCAAGGGCACGCTCGCGCGGCGCCTAGCGAAGCATTACGACCTGCCCCATCTCGACACCGGCCTGCTCTACCGCGCGACCGCGGCGAGCCTGCTCGACGCCGATCGCGATCTTCACGACGTCGACGCCGCTGTGGCCGCGGCGCGCGGCCTGAGCCTGACGGAATTCGACGAATCGCAGCTGCGCGGCCGGGCGATGGGCGAAGCCGCCTCGATCGTCGCCGCCTTGCCGGAGGTGCGCGCGGCGCTGGTCGAGGCGCAACGCAATTTCGCACGACGCCCCGGCGGCGCCGTCCTCGACGGTCGCGATATCGGCACGGTGATCTGCCCCCAAGCCGACGTCAAGATTTTCGTCACCGCGAGCCCCGAGGCGCGCGCGCAACGGCGCGCGCTCGAACTCGCCGAACGCGGCGAAAAGGCCGACTACGCGGCGATCCTCGCCGACATCGCCAAGCGCGACGCCCGCGATTCCGAGCGCTCCGACGCGCCGCTGCGCGCAGCGGCCGACGCCGTCCTGCTCGACACCACCCGGATGAGCGTCGAAACCGCTTTCGCCGAATCCCTGCGCATCGTCGAGTCGTGGCGTCGTTCGCGCTAAGCCGCCCCGACCATGCGCGAGAGGCGTTCGCGAGTCGCCTTGAGCCTGCTGATCGCCTCCTCGATCTCGTGCCGCTGACGTTCGAGATGGTCGAGTTGATCGACGATCTGAGCGGGCCGCAGCCTCTCCTCGAAGTCGCTCCTGTCCGGGCCGTCCCCGGCGCTCGCCCCGATCAATTCGCTGATTTCCGAGAGTGTGAAGCCGAGCTGCTTGCCCTTGAGAATCATCTCCAGGCGAACGCGGTCCGGTCCACCGTAATAGCGCGCATTGCCCGCCCGGCGCGGGCGAATCAGATTGCGATCCTCATAGAAACGCAGCGTGCGCAGCGTAACGCCGAACTCGCGCGCCATTTCGCCGATCGTCATCTCGCCCGCCGCATTCCGATTGTTGGGTCCGCGGGAATCCGAGAGATTGCTTGCTAAATCGGCAGCCTTCCCCAATGCCGAAGTCGCGCTCATGGCCAATCCTTTCCGTCAGCGCCCTTGGGTCGCCAGGACCAGCCGCCCCCGCGCCCGCCGCTGACGCGAACGAATATGACGCATTTGTCGAAGAATGCAACTAGTGGTTGTTTTTTCCCACAATACAATCGAACGTTCTCCCGCAGCGCCTCGAGCGACCAATTGCGAAGCGATCTTAACGGTTTTTTCACCACGAGCGCAGAAACATCCCACAGTGGCGCCCTGATTAGCCGAAGGCGCTTCGATCGGCACAACCTCGGCGACGGTTGCAACCATGAACAGCGCGGCGGCTTGGAACGTCAGAGGCGTAGGGCGGGAGACGCGCGCGTTCGCCGAACAGGCAGCCCGACGCGCCGGCATGAGCCTGGGCGATTGGCTCGACGAAGTCGTCGCCGACAAAGCGGCCGAGCAGGGCGTCGAACCCGACGAACTCGAACGCGACGACCGGCTCGATGCGATCGGCGAACGCATTTCGCGCCTTTCGCGCCGCGAGGACCGGCCGGACGAAGGCTTGCGCCCTCGTCCGCGCAGCGAACTGCGCCGCAGGTTGGACAACCGGGTTCCGAGCCGAGACGAGGCGCGGCGCGCCGACGAATTGCTCGAGGCCGCGATCGCCAAGCTCGAAAGCCGCGCGGAACGCACGGAATCGCGCGCCGCGCGCGCATTCGAATCGGTCGCGCGCTGGATCGAACGCAACCAAGCCGATCGCGGCGAGGAACGGGCGGCGCTTCAGGCCGTCGCCGAAAAGCTCGATGCGATCGACCACCGCACCGCCCGCCAGCAGTCCGCGTCCGCCGACGCGCCGAGCCGCTTGGAATCGCGCCCCGAAAAGACCGAACGCGAACTCGAAGCGCGTATGGCCGCGCTCGCGCGCCGCGTCGAGGCCGTCCAGGATCGGCGGCGCGAAGCGCCTCGCGGGCCCGATCATCCGCGCCTCGATCTGCAAGACGCCGTCTCGCAAATCGCCCGCCGGCGCAGCGAACTCGACGCGCGCGCGACCGGCGCCGCGCCGGAAGCCGCAGAACGGCCGCGGCCCCTGCCGGCGCCCATCGAAGCGCCGACGCCGGCGCGCGGCGCGGCGCCGGCCGACGTGTTGCGCGACGAGATCCTCGCCCTCAGCGCGCGCCTCGACCAGATGCGCCGCGAACAGAGCGAACATCGCGCCCAGCCGCCCATCGACGTGCAAGGACTGCGCGCCGAAGTCGCGGCGATGTCGCGCAGCCTCGCCGATCTGGCGCCGCGCAATGCCGTGGTCGCGCTCGAAGGCGCGATCCGCGATTTGAGCGAGCGCGTCGCAGCGATGCGCGACAGCGGCGGACGCGACGCGCTCGTCGCGCCGGTCGAGGCGCTGGTCGCTCAGGTGATGGGCGCTCTGCGCGCGCACGATCCGCAAGCCGCCGTGCAAGGGCTCGAGCGCGAGATTCGCGCGATCGACGCCAAAGTCGACGCCCTTTCAAAGGGCGTCATCAATCCCGCGGCGTTCGAGCGCATCCGCACGCAGACCGAAGAGGTCCGCAATCTTCTGGCCGCGGCCGCGGCCCGCCCGGTGCCGGTCGAACGGCTGGAAAAGCAGATCAGCGACCTCGCGGACCGCGTCGAGCGCTTATCGTCGAGTCCGGCTCCCCAAGCCGAAACGGCGCGGGTCGTCGCACTTCTCTCCGAGGCGTGCGCGCAGATCGAACGTGCGACGCCGCCCGCGACGCTGTCGGCCATCGAGCGCCGCCTCGAACAGCTCGCGCAGCGGATGGATCAGGCGCTGCAGCGTCCCCAGGGGGGCTCGAGCGTCGACCCGCGGGCCATCGAAGATTTGGCGCGGCGCATCGACGCCGTTCGCGCATCCGTCGAGCGTCAGACCGGTGCGCAGCCCGACAGCGCCAAGCTCGAAGCCGTGCTGCACGACATCAGCCAGAAGCTCGACCGCCCGTCGGCCCTGGGAGCCGACACGGAAACGCTGGCGGCGATGCTCCATGAGCTGACCGCGCGAATCGACCAGCGCGTCAATCCGACGATCGACATCAAGCCGATCGAGCAGGCCCTGCGATCGATCGGCGAGCGTCCCGTCGAGATCGACACGGCCCCGATCGAAAACATGATGCGCGACCTCGGCGCCAGGCTCGCCGCCCCGACCGTGGTCGACATGGGGCCGCTCGAAGGTCTGCTGCGCGAAATCAACCAGAAGCTGGATCGCGACGCGACGGCGAAGGTGGACCCGAAATTCGTCGAGCAGGCCGTCGACCTGTTTAGCCAGCGCCTGGGGCGTCGCGACGGGCAGGGCATCGACGCCGATGCGCTGGCGAACCAGATTTCACAAATCCACGACCGTCTCGACGCTTTGCAACCGGACGCCTCGTCGAAGAGCGCGCTCGATCAGCACATGGTCGCCGATCTGATCGCCGAACTCGACGCGACGCGCAGAACCCTGCAATCGATGCCCAAGCCGGACGCTTCGTCGAAGTCCGCGCTCGATCAGCACATGGTCGCCGACCTGATCGCCGAACTCGACGCGACGCGCAGAACCATGCAATCGGCGCCCGCGCCGGACGCTTCGTCGAAGTCCGCGCTCGATCAGCACATGGTCGCCGACCTGATCGCCGAACTCGACGCGACGCGCAGAACCATGCAGTCGCTGCCGGCGACGGCCGCTCGCGGCAATGACGATATCGCCGCTGGGCTCGCCGACCTTCGCGCCGAGCAAACAAACACCGACCAGCGCATGCAGACGCGTCTGGTCGGCCTCCAGGACATTCTCGAAAAACTCGTCAATCGCCTCGGGCGCATCGAAGACGAAGTCACGCGCGCCGACGATTCCCCTCGCGCGCGCGCGCCCGGCGGTGCAGCCGTGGCGCAGAAAGTCCCGTTCAACGAGGTCGTCGACCCCGCACACACCAACGGCGCGGCGCTACGGGACATCCCGGATCGCGGCGCGGCGCGGCCGACACGCGACGGGCTCGGCGAATTGCCGCGCGGCGGCAAGGCGAACCTGGCCGGCGCGGCGGCGGCGCGGCGTTCGCTCGACGGCGCCGACTTTCTGCTCGAACCCGGCGCGTCGCTCGACCGCGCGCGGGATCGGGAACCCGCCGACTTGTCGAATCCGAAGAGCGCGATCAACGCCCATATCGCCGCAGCGCGCCGCGCCGCCCAAGCCGCGCTGACGGAGGGCGCCGCCAAGGACCGCAATCCGAAACTAGCGACCGTCTCGAACGAAACAGGCGAAGGCGCCCACGGCTCGGCCATCAGCCAAGCCAAGGCGTTTTTCGCGACGCAGCGGCGGCCGATCCTTCTGGGCGCCGCGCTGGTCACGCTGATGGCGACGTTCGCGGTCGTCCATTTGCGCGCCAGTCATCAGGCCCCGATGCAAAAGTCGGAACTGCTGCAAATGCCGGCACAAGGAACGGCGAACCCCGATATTCCCAAACTCAGCGCGCTCTCCGGAGCAAGCGGCGCGCAAGCAATCGATACGAGTCCGGTCGGTTCGATCGTCGCTCCCGCGACGTCGGCCAACACCGCCCCCGCGGACCTGGTGGCGGCGATTCCCGCCGGCCTGCCGTCGTCTCTGCGCGAGGCGGCGGCCGTTGGCGATCCCGGCGCCGAGTTCGAACTGGGGGTGCGTCTCGTCGATGGTCGCGACGTCGCCAAGGATCCTCACGCGGGCGCGCAATGGTTCGAGCAAGCGGCCGCGCACGATCTGCCGCTCGCGCAGTACCGTTTGGGGACGCTTTACGAAAAGGGCATCGGCGTCGCGCGCGATTCTCAGCTCGCCATGTCCTGGTACTCGAAGGCTGCCAACGCCGGAAACGCGCGCGCCATGCACAACCTGGCGGTCATGAACGCCGAAGGCGCCGGAAGCGACAAGCCCAACTACGCCGAAGCCGCGCAATGGTTCCGCAAGGCCGGTCAACTGGGAATCCGCGACAGCCAATTCAATTTGGGCATTCTTTACGCCCGCGGCTTGGGCGTGCCGCAAGACCTCGTCCAATCCTGGTTGTGGTTCTCTCTGGCCGCGCAGCAGGGCGACGCCGACGCTGGCAAGAAGCGCGACGAAGTGGCCGCCAAGATGGACGTGAGCGCCCTCGCCGCGGCCGCCAAGGCCCTCGCCGGCTTCAAGCCTTCGACGCCCTCCCAGGCCGCCAACGAAGAGCCGACGCCGCCGGGCGGGTGGGACCCGAAGGGCGGCGCGCCGCAAGCCGTTCTGACGCCCGCCGCCCCCGCCACCCCCGCGCGCGCCGGCGCGCGCACGCTCTGACGCGTGGCAAAGCGCCCGGTCGGACGTATTCCGGCCGGAGCTCGAGGTTTCGCCATTCGGACGTCCGCTTTAATGTGCCTCGAATTCGCTTCTCTGCGATTGAGGATTGCATGAGCGCTGGCCTTTCCCTGCGTCTGATCGGCACCAGCGACCTTCACGCCAATATTTTCGCCTACGACTATTACCGCGACAAGCCGGACGACACGGTCGGGCTCGCCAAGACCGCTGCGCTCGCCGCGAGCGCGCGCGCCGAAGTCGCCAACGCCCTGCTGTTCGACAACGGCGACATCATCCAGGGTTCGCCGCTCGGCGATTACGCGGCCTTGGCGATGGGGCTGAAGAAGGGCGAAATCCATCCGATGATCGCCGCGATGAACGAAATGGGTTACGCCGCCTGCGCGCTCGGCAACCACGAGTTCAACTACGGCCTCGACTTTCTCGAAATCGCGCTCGCCGGCGCGAATTTTCCCGCCCTCAGCTGCAATATCCTTCGGCCCGACGGCTCGTTCTATTACAAGCCTTGGGTCATTCTGGAGCCGACGCTGCGAGACGAGGCGGGCGCGGAGCAGCGCCTGCGAATCGGCGTGATCGGCTTCACGCCGCCGCAGATCGCGCAATGGGACCAGACCCATCTGAGCGGCCGCGCGACGACGGTCGGGATCGCGGAAGCCGCGCGGGTCCACATTCCGGCGTTGCGCGCCCGGCGCGTCGATCTCGTCGTCGCGCTGTGCCACTCCGGCGTTTCCCGGAAGCCGCCGCGGCCGGGAGAAGAGAACGCCGCTCTGGCGCTGGCGGCGGTAGGCGGCATCGACGCGATGTTCCTCGGCCACCAGCACTTGCTGCTGCCAGGCGAGGATTTCGCAGGGATCGACGGCGTCGACGTCGCCAACGGGCGCCCTGCTCGGGCGCGCCCGCCGTCATGCCCGGCTTCTGGGGCAGCCATCTCGGCGTCATCGATCTTGCCCTCGAGCGCGCCGGCGCAGGCTGGCGGGTCGCCGCCGCCAAGGTCGAAGCGCGGCCGATCTACAAGCGCGAGGGCGACGCGGTCAGCGCGCTGGTCGAGGCGACGACGCCGTGCTCGCCGCGGCGCAAGCCGCGCACGAGGCGACGCTCGCCTATGTCCGCTCGCCGGTCGGCGACATCGCTTCGCCGATCAATTCCTATTTCGCGCTGGTCGCGGACGATCCGTCGGTGCAAATCGTCAACGCCGCGCAGATCTGGTACGCTGAGCGGCTCGCCCACACCGTGCCGGCGCTCGCGAATCTGCCAATTCTCTCTGCGGCGGCGCCATTCAAATCGGGCGGTCGCGGCGGCCCGGATTTCTACACCGACGTCGCGGCGGGGCCGATCGCGATCAAGAACGTCGCCGATCTCTACCTCTATCCCAACGCCCTGCGCGCGGTGAAGATCGACGGCGCGACGTTGCGCGAATGGCTGGAGCGATCGGCCGGCGTGTTTTTGCGCATCGACCCGAGTTCCAGCGCCGAACAACCGCTGCTCGACGCGAATTTCGCCTCCTACAACTTCGACGTCATCGACGGCGTAAATTATGAAATCGACGTGACCGAGCCGTCGCGCTACGATGACGACGGCAGGCTCGTCGCGCCCGACGCGCATCGCATTCGCAACCTCACGTTCCGCGGCGCGCCGATCGACCCGAACCAGGCGTTCATCGTCGTCACCAACAATTACCGGGCGAGTGGCGGCGGCAATTTTCCCGGCTGCGACGGATCGACCATCGTCTTGGAGGCGCCCGACACCAACCGCGACGTGATGGTGCGCTACATCGTCGAGACCCGCCACCTCGAACCGAAGTCCGACGGCAATTGGCGTTTCGCGCCGTGGCCAGCCCATGTCGTCGCGACGTTCGCGACGTCTCCCGCCGCCGCGAGGGCGGCCCCGCCCTCGAGCGTCACGCTCACCCCGATGGGCGCGGCGCCGGGCGGGTTCATCAAGTATCGCATTGAGCCGAAATGACGCTCCGCCGCTCGGCCATCGGGCGGGCGAAGCGTCTGGAGCGGCGAGCCCTAAGCGAACGGGGCAGCGCCGGGGAGCATGACGAGTTCGATCGTCGCCGGCGCCATTGCCGCGGTGGGCTTCTCCGCCTTCTTATGATGCATGTACCAATAGGCGATCGCCGCGACTACGACGATCACGATGAGGACGATCGCCCACATCGGGAACCCCGAGCCGCTGGCGGGCGGACTCACCGGCGCAGGGGCGGGCGGCGCACTGGGAGTCGCCGCGCTCTCCCGCGCCGCCGCCGCCGCTCCGGCGCCGCTTAGGCCCGCGAATAGGCCCGAGGAGCCGAGCGCTTGAGAAAGTCCGGACGGCAAGGCGGCGGCGACCGCGCCCTTCTGACCGGCGGCCAGGTTGGCGATCGCGTTCGCGTCGGACCAGTTCGATGGATCCTGCTGGCCGATGACGCCGATCACCGCTTGACCGACGGCGCCGAGCGCCGGCTGCGCCGCTTCCGGCGGCACGCCGACCAGCTGCCCGAGCGCGTTGGACAGGTTCGAAAGCTCATTGGCGCCGATGAGGCCGCTCAGCGCGGCGGCGCCGTCGTTCAGCGTCTGCAATTGTCCGGCGCCCAGCGCCGACGTCAGCTTGGCGAGCAGGTCGGGATCGGCGTTGGAGACGGCGTCGGACAATTTCTGCGCGCCGCCGGGCGCGGCGAGCGCGCCGCCCAGCGACGCCAACACGGCGGGAACCGCGGCGCTGACGAGCTTTTGCGCCACATCCGGATCGACCCCCGCCGTCGCGGCGATCTGGCTGACGAGTTGCGGGGTCAGGTATTGCGAAACGAGACTGTTGAGATCGACGCCCATGGCAGCTCTCCTCACGATGAAAGACGCGAGCGGCCAAAACGGCGACGCCTGCGTCCAATCCGTTTGCGGTGGGCAGAGTAGCGGCCCGACGCTTGAAAGCAAAGCGGCGGGCGATCACGTTTTGCCGATCGCGCGGTTCGTTAATGGCCGCGGCGCGCGACGAGCACGTGACTGGAGTATGACAAAACTTCGCGCCCGAGCTGATCGACGCCGATCGCGCGGCTGGCGATCAGGCCCCATTGCGGCCGCTTGGTCTCGCGCATCGCGTCGATCCGCGCCGAAAACGTGACGACGTCGCCCGGCCGCACCGGATTGGGCCAGCGCAAATCGCGGATGCCCGCGCCGAGGCCGAGCCCGGGCAAGGGCTCGCCGCGCGCCGCGGCGGCGGCGCGTTGCGCTTCGCGATAGTCGATGAGCAGACGCATGCAGACGCTCGCGGTGTGCCAGCCCGAAGCGCACAACGAGCCGAACAGCGAGGCCGCGCCGGCCGCGTCGTCGAGATGGAACGGCTGCGGATCGTAGGCGCGCGCGAACGCGAGGATCGCTTCGCGGGTGAACTCGTGGGCGCCGACCGTCGCGGTCAGGCCGAGGCTATGGTCCTCATAGAACAGAGCGATCACGGCGCGGCCTCCTCAGCCGCGCGGCGCAGAAAGAAGATCACGCCCTTCTGCGTCATCACGACTTCCGAATTCTGGTTGAGCACCTCGAACAGAAATTCGACGACGCGCTCACCGGCTTGCGGTCCGCCATGCGTTTTGAGCAGCAAGGCAGTCTCCGCAGTAGTGAAGCCGGCCACGGCGCGCAGCACAAAGACGGTACGGATCCAAGGGGGCCAGTCCGAAGCCATTCGCGCACCCGGTCGCGATCCGGACCGGCAATCATCGATGCAGCTCCTTGGCGGAGATGCCAACCGAAGCCAGATCGTCGTCCTCGATGCAGACGGAGATGGGCGCGACACCTTCAGGCGCAGTCAGAGAGCCGGGATCGCGCACAGCGAGCAGGTCAATGGCCGCGCTGCCCAGCGCACGGTGGCTGCTTCTACGCGCTTCTTCGGGGTCCTGGCAAACCGAAACTTCAGCGGAGGCGACAGATGCTTCCACCAGGCGGATGCTGGCCTCGCCTTCGCCCACCAGCATCGAAGCCAGGCTGTAAAGCCCGCCCGCGATCCGCTCAAGGATCTCTTCCATCCGGGCAGGAAGTGGACTGTCCGGGGGCTGAAGCAGATTCAAACTGTCGTTTGGCGCATCGGGCATGGAAGCGGCTCCTGGAGCGGAGCAGATAGAGACTGGCTCCATCTCTATGGTCAACCCGCCGGGCGGCGCCGTCAATCAATTTACGGCGCGGACCGGGCAATTCCATCCCGGTCCGCGCCTGCTTTCAAGCAAAGAATCTACTGATCGTCGTTATCCTTGGCGGGTTTGGCGGGAGCAAAGACCGGTTCGTTCTTGCCATTCTCGGGATCGTACTGGTGGCGCTGCATCCAGTCTTTCCACTCCGCGGCCGGCACTTCAATGACCGAGCCGTTGCGCCTGCGATAGACAAAGCCGTCCTTCATCACAACCTTCAGTTCGCAGGACTCGTCGGCATTGGGCTTGCCAAAGGCAGGCAAGAGGATTTCGATGGACTTGCCGGGCTTCTTCCAGCGCGCCAGATAGGTCTCATAGCCGGGGGAAGAACGCAGGCGGTCTGAGCAGCGATAGCCAAAGTCAAAGCCCTTTGGCTCACCATTCTCATAAAGAGTGGCGCGGCCCTCGCCGTCCACATAGGAGATGCTATGTTCCCAGTAATGCGAATGCCCGCTCTGCGAATAGATATGGACGCGCAGCGGATAGTCGGCGAGTTTGTATCCGCCGGCCTGCGCGGCGGTGGATGAGAGCAGGCAGAGCGCGAGAGCGCCAAGAAAAGCAATTAAGTTGCGACGCATGGGATTCCTCCTGATATTGGCCGATGGCCGGTTAAGAAAAGTTGAAGACAATTGCAGATCAGGGCAAGTACGACTGGCGCTACTTCAGATCAATCGGCTGGACCAGTAGCTGAACCTCCGACTTGATGTCGTTCATGGTATCCATTGCGGAATAGACGATGACGGTCTTGCCCAGGGGCACGGTTGGCGAAACCAGATATTGGTGGGTGTGCGCAACGGGCAGCTTGGGCAGATCCTCGCGCGTAGCGTCCGTAAAACCCTGAACGGAGATTCTCAGTGCCAGAAAGACCGACTCGGCCAGGCGCTTGAAGTCGAGAATATCGACGTCGGTATTGCTGTCCAGAGTTTCCTTCGCATCGGTCGCCGAAGCGCGGAAGCGAGCATCGTCGCGAATCGCCGGCAGACGCTCGCCGGTGGTGGCCAGCAGTGTGTAGGTTTTGTCGGTGGTGATTTTTCCTTCATGATACCGCTTGAAGGTAATGGTGATCTGGAAGGGCTCATGGGGCTGCCGGGGCTTCTCTCCACTCTGAGCCGAGGCGGCCTTGATTGCAGCCGGCGCTTGCTGGGCGAGGTCCCTTGGCGCGCTTACCAAAGGCGCGGCCAGCAGCAATGCGGCTATGATAATCCGTGGTGAAGGCATGGCTCTCTCCTAGTTCAACTCCCGGATCTGGATGGGGGCAATGGTAATTGGCTTCAACCCGATATCTTCGTAAACGAACAGCTTCTCATGGGTGTTTTTGTCTGCCAGTTTGGATTGGGCTCCCGCCACAGACGGTTGAGATTTGCCGCCAAGATGCTGGGCGGTCGATTTCGTTTGCACGGGACCGGAAGTGGCAGGCGATTC
>CAVYUL010000032.1:0-10536 GCA_963771405.1 Bryobacterales bacterium | reverse complement strand
CCACCGGATAATCTTTGATGAAACCGTAGCCACCGTGGATTTGGAGCGCTTGGTCGGCCGCTTTGACGGCCATCTCAGAAGCGAAGAGCTTGGCCATGGCGGATTCCTTGGTCACGCGCTTGCCTTGATCTTTGAGGGCGCCGGCGTGATAAATCAGCCAGCGAGCAGCTTCGATATCAGTGGCTATGATGGCCAATTTGTCTTGGATCGCTTGAAATTCAGAGATCGCCCGGCCGAATTGTTTGCGTTGTTTGGAGTATTTCAGCGCAGCATCGAACGCGCCTTGAGCGATCCCAAGCGAAAGCGCGGCAATGGAAATTCGACCACCATCAAGAATACGCAGGCTATCGACGAAACCCTCCCCTTGCTTGCCGAGTAACTGCGTTTGGGGGATCTTGCAATCGGTAAAGAGAACTTCTCCGGTAGCGCTGGCGCGCATTCCAAGCTTGTTCTCCTTTTTGCCCACGCGAAAGCCGGAGATGCCTTTTTCGAGAATGAACGCACTGATGCCGTGCTGCGAAGCAGCCCGGTCGGTGACCGCCATAGCCACGCAGACATCAGCGTAATGCGCGTTGGTAGTGAAGGTTTTGCCTCCGTTTAAGACCCATTCGTTGTCTTTCAAAACTCCAGTGGAGCGAGTGCCGGCTGCATCTGAGCCGGCTTCAGGCTCAGTCAGCGACCAACAACCAATCCACTCGCCGGTAGCCAGCTTCGGAATGTATTTCTTGCGCTGCTCTTCATCGCCTGCTAAGAAAATATGATTGGTACAAAGAGAATTGTGGGCGGCCACGATGAGCGCCACGCTCGGATCGACGCGCGCCAACTCTTCAATGATGATCGAATACTCGATATAGCCTAGACCGGCGCCGCCGAGTTCTTCCGGAAAGATAGCGCCCATAAGTCCGAGCGCCGCGCCTTTCTTAATCGCTTCCAGGGGAAATATTTGATTTTCATCCCATTCCAGAACGTGCGGAGCGAGCTCGGCAACAGCAAAATCTCGAATGGATTTGCGGAGATGGAGTTGCTCAGCAGAGTATTCGAAGTCCATAATAGTTGATTCGCCCAGTGGCGGAAAGCTGACCTGAGCTTAACATTGGGTAATGGCAAAGTTCCCATTTTGGCCAGACAGTTAGTGTAAATAAAGGTTGGAATGCAATCAGTGATCCCCTCCTCCGTGAGGGACCTAACGACGGTACTCAAAGAAGCCGCGGCGGACAAGAAGACAATTGAGATTACCGGAAACAATTCGAAAAAGCTCATGGCTGGGCCAGGTACGCCGGCAGAGACGAAGATAAACACAGGCGCGCTGCGGCGGGTTTTGAAATACGAGCCTAACGATCTAACGGTGAGTGTGGAAGCGGGCATGCCGTTTGCCGATTTGCAGGCGCTGCTTGCCAAGAATCGACAGATGGTGGCGTTAGATCCACCGTTCTTCGCTAAAGCGACCGTAGGCGGTGTGGTGGCAACAAATTCAAGCGGCCCGATGAGGCGCGCCTATGGCACAGCGCGTGACCAAGTAATTGGAATGAAGTTCGCAACGCTGGCAGGGAAACAGGTGAGCAGCGGCGGCATGGTGGTTAAGAACGTTGCCGGCCTTGACATGGGGAAGTTGATGATTGGCAGCTTCGGCACGCTGGCTGTGATTACGAGCGTGAATTTTCGGCTGCACCCCATGCCGGAGCAGACACACACATTTGTTTTCTCTTTTCAGGAAGTGGAGGAGTTAATAGAGAAGCGCAACTCGATTTTGTACAGCGTGCTGCGCCCCATGGCTTTGGACATTATTTCTCCGCCAGCGGCGACTCGTTTGGGTTTACGAGGTCATGTTCTGGCACTGCGAGCGGGCGGGAGCCCAAGGGTGTTGGCACGCTACGAGCGCGAGTTGCAAGGTTCGACGCGGATGACGAGCGCGGAAGATACGATTTTTTGGACACAAATTCGCGAATTTACAGGTGATTTTCTCCGCCGCCAGCCAAACGGAGTAGTGCTTCGCATTTCGACAAAACTGAGCGATTTGGTAGCCCTGTTGCGATTGGTTTCAGGCGCTTGCATCTGCCGCGCGGCCACCGGTGTATCGTACGTCTACCTCAGTTCATGGCAGGGCGCGTCCGCGTTTTGGCAGGCAGCAGCTGAAAATCAGTGGAGCGCGGTGGTGGAATTTGCCCCGCTTGAAACTCGCGTAAGCAAAGAACTCTGGTTGCTGAGCGACTCGAAGGAGTCTGCCGAAGCGTTTGCAATGATGAAGAAGGTGAAGCAAATGTTCGACCCGGAACAGCTTCTCAACCGCTCGCGCCTGTATGGACGAATTTAAAGTATTGACGGCCTTAGCCGAGGAACGAGATGGCAGAGGGCCACAACGTGCAGACCTTGACAGATGTGTGCATTGCGGCCTTTGCCTGAATGCATGTCCGACGTACCGTGAATTGGGCGTAGAAATGGACTCGCCCCGCGGCCGAATCTACCAGATGAACCAAGTGGCGAACGGGGCACCGATAACGCCCGAGTACATTGATCACATTGACTTGTGCCTAGCCTGTCGAGCGTGTGAGACGGCTTGTCCGTCTGGTGTGCCGTATGGGCGCATGATCGAAGCCGCCCGTGAGGAAATTTTGCCGCATCGAAAACCTTCGAGAAAAGCCGCGCGCTATCAACGCTGGTTTTTCGACAAGCTTCTGCCTTCGCGGCCCGCACTCCAAATGGCAGGGGCGTTTCTGTACTTCTACCAGATGTCCGGGTTGCAAAAGCTCGCAAGACTCACCGGCGCGGTGAAACTTCTTGGCAGCAATCTGGCGAAGCTTGAAGTATTGACCCCGAAGGTGGAAATTCCCTTTTTCTATTCGAAAATTGGCAAGACATTTCCGGCTTTGGGTGAGAAGCGATTTCGGGTTGCTTTTGTCGCCGGCTGCATCGCCAACGTCACGTTCGCGCGTTTGAATGAAGCAACCGTGCGGGTGCTGCAACGGAATGGCTGCGAAGTGGTGATTCCACCCGCCCAAGGGTGCTGCGGGGCGCTTCACTTGCATTCGGGCATGGCCGACCACGCCAAGGCTTTGGCGCGTAACAACATTGACGCGTTTGTCCCGGAGGATTTCGACGCCATTCTGACAAACGCCGCAGGCTGCGGTTCAACGCTGAAGGAGTATGCGCAATTGCTGTCAGCCGATTACGATTATGCGGAGCCAGCGCAGCGCTTTACCGAGAAAATGCGCGATGTGACGGAATTCCTGGCAGATCTGGAACTCAATGACCAAATGGGAAGCTTGGAAGCTATCGTCACCTATCAAGATTCGTGTCATCTTGCACATGGCCAGGGCGTGAAGGATGCACCACGCAAACTGCTGCAATCGATTCCCGGGTTAGAGTATCGAGAACTTCCACAAGCCGACATCTGTTGCGGTAGCGCGGGTATTTACAACGTCGTCCAGAATGAAATGGCGATGCAGATCTTGCGCAACAAAATGGAACTCGTTAAAGGGACTGGGGCTGAAATTATCGCGACCGCGAATCCGGGTTGCATGCTGCAATTGCAGGCGGGCGTGAAGTTGTTCGGCAAGCGTCAGCGGGTTTTACATGTGGTGCAAGTTCTGGATGAGGCTTATCAGAACTACATGATGGCGTTGGTGAAAAAGAAAAAGTTAGCCAAGGCTGCGGCTCGCAAGAGATCCGCTTAAGATTTCCTCAATCCAATCGAGACAGACACCATCCAGCCAGAAACGGGGAGCGCGCCTTGCAATAAATCCAAGATGCCCGCCTCGCTGTGGGGCCAGAAGGGTAATCGCTGGATTCTGTTTGAACGCTTCGTGATTATAAATTCTGAACGGAACGAGCGGATCGTCTTGAGCGGTGATAGCGAATGTGGGCACACGAACATCGTTTAAGAAATTGCGGGCGGACTGGGTCGCATAGTAATTCGCGGCGGTGCCAAAGCCAAATAAGGGGGCGGTGAAGCGGTCGTCAAACTCCCAAATAGAGCGGACGCTCGAGAGCTCTTCTGTGCGATAGAGCTGCGGCGAAAGAGCGTTTTTGCGGCGCACCCGATCGCAGAGACGCTTCAAAAAACGCCGGGCATAGACGATATTGACGGGTCGATCAATCTCTCTCACACACGCAGCCAAATCGATTGGTGCATTCACGGCACACACGCCCGCGACCAAATCCGATGAGCCGAGTTCGCCCGCTAATTTTAATGCAACGTTGGCACCCAGCGAAAAACCAACAACGAAGACCGGCCCTAAGCCACGCTGGCCGATTTGCCGGCAAACCAAGAGAGGATCAGCGGTGAGGCCGGAGTGGTACATGGTCTCAGAGAGCGCTTCGGTGCCGCCACATGTGCGCATGTTCAATCGGTGAACTCCGAAGCCGCGCTCTAAAGCTTGCTGCGCGAAACTCAGAATGTAGCCGGCATCGGCTGAGCCTTCCAAGCCATGCAAAAAGACGATTTGGCCCCGTGGTGCGACAGCCGGCTGATGCTCAAGAGCCACAACGGTTGTGCGAGCGTCGATAAGGTATGGAACACGTTTTTCGGGAAACCTGGATGCGTCAATTTCCCGAGGCCAGAAGTTTCCCGCAATGGTGAGGCAGTGGGGATTTTGGAAAAGAGGCTCAAATACGACGGGCAAATTCTGATTCTATAAGAAAGAAAAATGGCCGGGATTGAAAGCGTCCCGGCCGAGAGTGAAAGTAGGAGGATTCAGAATGGCTGATTACTGCACTCGTTCGCTTTTACGGCTAAGGTCTTCGGAAAGAATGATGGCTTCGGCCAACTCGCGCATGGGGCGGCGCAAGCGGCGGCTTTCGTTGCGCAAGCGCAAGTAGGCTTCCTCTTCGGTAAGCGTGTGACGCTGCTGCAAGATACCTTTGGCGCGCTCCACCAGTTTCCGTGTTTCTAATTGGCGGCGCATTTCGGCCGTCTCTTCAATGAGCCGAGCGTTCTCTTCCGCCAGATAACTCTTCATGATGGCTCCGCCCATTTGTTCGCCAACGAACGTCAAAAGCGAAATCTCATCGGCAGTGTGAGCATGCGGCTCGCGGTGGTGAACATTAATGACGCCAATCACTTCGCCGCCGCTCAGAAGCGGAACGGAAAGAAAAGCTTCGTAAGTATCTTCGACAAGAGCCTGGAAGCGCTTGAAGCGACTATCGGCGGACGCATTTGCCGCCAGCGCGACAACCGAATGATGCTCGACGACCCAGCCGGTTACGCCCTCACCCACTTTTAGGCGAATATTTCCCAAATCGCTCTGATGGGGAACTTGCGACGCGCGCAAAACAATCTCATTCGACTCACGCTCGATAAGGTAAACCAAACAAGCATCACAGTTGGTGACTTGAACAGTCAGACCGACGATTTCTCCGAGCATCTCGTCAAGGGACAGCTCGGAACTCACAATATTGCTAACCCTATGAAGAAGGCCAACCAGGGTAGGAGGTGGTTCCATATGACTCAGTGTCGCCATACCTGAGCGTAGAACGTAGAGCCAGCCTGTGGCCAATCAAAAAATTTGATGTGGCTCATCCCTTCGCAAGGCGTTGACCGACAAGGGAGTTACAGATGTTTCAATTTGACTAAACCAAGGCACACCCACTTGTCAAAGGTGTATGATCTGCTGCTGTTCGTTTCCGGTGACGCGCGCGAAGCCTTCACCGACATAGACATTGACCTCTGAGCGAATGCCAAACTCAGGCAAATAAATTCCCGGTTCTACAGAAAAACAACTGCCAGGCAGGATTCTACGCTCATCGTGGGACTCTAAGTTGTCCATGTTGGCACCTGTGCCATGAACTTCGGTACCAATACTGTGGCCAGTACGGTGGAAAAAATACTCGCCGTAGCCCTTCTCGGAGATATGGCCGCGAACCGCGTCGTCGACCTCGAAGCCTGCGATCGTCTGCTTTTGTGATACCCGATCGATCACGAGCTGTGATCCACATTTGCGAGCGTCGCGCACAATGGCGAAGACATTTTGGACATTGTCTGGAATTACATCGCCGCAAAAGCCAGTCCACGTTATGTCATAGTAAACGGCTTCGGGCTCGACCAGCTTTGCCCAGAGATCGATCAGAAGCACATCTCCCGCTTGAATATGGGCTGTACGCTCGAGCGAGGGTTCGTAGTGTGGATCGGAGGCGTTTGCGTTCACCGCGACGATTGGGCCGTGATCTGCATATAGGTTGCTTTGGGAAAATCTGCGGCGGATGAATTGCTGAACTTCATACTCGGTTAGAGTCTCAGTGGAGCGCAGCTTTTCTCCAACATGATCGAATGCTTCACGCAAAACCTTGTCAACGAGTTTGCCGGCCTCCAAGTGAAGTTGAAACTGCTTTTCGCTCCAGCGTGCTTCGAATTGCTGAACGAGATCGGCAGAAGTTACAACTTCGACGCCAGTGGAGCGCACCAGCTCGAGAGTACCCGCGTCGATCAAAGAAACGTAGGGAATGGCGCATTTGGGCGAATATTGCATAGCGATTCGCTTTGCGCCAGAGAGCAAAGTTTGGAGTTTGTTCTGCTGTTCAGTCCAACTGGAGTAAACAGCTTTCTCGCCCGGGACCGGATCGAGACTGCCGCTTTCGATCCGATGGACTAGCTTTCGGGGTTCGCCATGGGCGGGCAGGTAATAATACCAACGGCGCGAAGGGTTCAAATCTTCAGGTAAGCCGAGAATGCGATAGGCCAGCGGATCACGGCGATGATGATCAAAAAATAGCCAGCCATCCAGTTTGGCGGCACTCAGCGCAGCTTGAATCGGAGCGATTTGCATTTGATTGATTTTACGTGGTCTCTAAAGAAGCAAGTTGCTTGGCGGAGGGCGGCGGCGTTAACAGACTGACGACCACCAGGCTAAACACGGACGCAGCGAGAGCTGGATAGACGCCGTCGATATTTGCAATGGCCGACTTGACGGACGCCGAACCGTAATTTTGAAGCAATTGCCAGCCAACCGTGACGATTGTGCCGAGAATGATGGAAGAGACCGCGCCCGCCGTATTGCTGCGTCGAAAGAAGAATACGGCCAGAACAGATGGGGTTACCGCTGCTCCGTAAACTGTATACGCATAGAGCGACGCCTTTAAGACCGACGTGAATGCCGAGGCTTGGAGCACCGCAAACAGGCCCAGCAAAACGACGATGAGACGAGAGACGATCATGATTCGCCGCGGCGATGGCTGCTTGTCAATGAAGCGTTGATAGACGTCGTGGATCAGATTGGTAGAGGGCGAGAAAAGGTAGTTGTTAGCGGTAGAGATCACTTTGGCAAAGACGCCGCCCATGAGGATGGCGCCAAGAAGGGGAGGCAGCGCGTTTTTCGCTGTGAGTGCGATGATTTCGCGGGGATGATCGGTGTGCAGTTTTGAACTGGCGGTGACCGCTACGACGATCAAAAGAGTTTCCAAGGTCACGGTTCCGACGATCCAGCCAACGACGGATTTGCGGGCATCGCTTTCGGATTTTGCGGAAAAGAACTTTTGGTACATGCCTTGATTTCCAATGAGCAACAGGGTGGTAGGAAGAAAAAGCCCGAGCGCTCCTTTCCAATCGTAGTCGCCGAACACTTGAAAATGAGTTGCAGGCAGCGCCTGCCGGACAGCACTCCAGCCACCGACGTTGTGAAGCAGAACCGGAACTGCGACGATCACCGTACAGGTGACGACTGACCCGATGACAAGATCCAAATAAGCAATGGAAGCCATGCCGGCGGCGGCAGTGAAGAAGATCACGAAGCACGCCATAATCCAGAGGCCCTGCTGCCGGGAGACGTCGGGAAAGATGAGGTGGAGAATATCACCGCCGCCAATAAACTGATAGCTGGTGATGATGACGTATGAAATCACAATCGCGATGGTGGCCAGCACCCTGGCTGTTGAGTTGTAGCGGGCTTCCAACAGATCAGGCACGGTGTATTGGGCGAATTTTCGCGCGCGACCTGCAATAGCAGCTATCAGAATCAAGCCAGCCCAGCCCCCAGCCGGTTGCCAAAGTGCGGCGAAGCCATGGTTGTAGGCATTCTCAGAACCGCCTAAGAGGCTTCCAGCCCCAATCCAGGAAGACAGCAGAGTGAAAACCAAAACCGGCCAACTCAACTTTCGGCCGGCGACCATAAAATCGGTTTGCGTCTTCACCTGCGTGTATTTGAATAAGGTGATACTGACCAGAACAAGGACCACAACGGACAATGTGATGACGTAGATCATGAATCGACCATATTATCCAGGTCGGTGCTTCAACCTTGCCGCGAGCTGCTCGAAAAGTTCACAAAAGGAGGCGGAGCATACCCGATCAGGCAATATTGGTCGAGCGCAAACAATACGATGGTTTCGAGCCCTTCGGATTGCGCGATATTCACTTCCTTAATCCAAGCGCTCCAAGCATCACTGATGCCGACCAAGTGAGCACGTTGAGAATTGGGGAATCCTTTGGATGCGCTGGTATTCATTGACCACGTGCAACTGACGAGGTCGTAGTTGCCTGTGAAAGTGAAACTTTCGGTCTTCAGGCAGGTGAGATTCGATGGTGTCCAATCCGAATTTGGGTAGTTGATGAGGGTGTTTAACGGAGTGTCGTTCACGTCAGTTGGATAAAGAACCTCAAAGCGGCACCCCGGGTATGCGGCTTGCAAGCTTGAGCGAATGGCGGCTGTGTAGGTTCCGATTAAAGTTGGCAGAAAAGCAACTTCATTCGGATAAGAGGTGGGGTCGGAGTAGTTGCTTGTGATGTCCTGAATGGCCACTCCGTAGGTCGCCAAGAACTGATTCTGGGTGTAGGCGTCATAGAAGGGCATGCTTACACCCGTAAGCGGTGTGTACCACCATTGAACCTCACCCGATTGCAGGTACGGAACAAGTCCAGCAGCGCTTTGTAGGGCCGCGATATTCAAATAGAGTCGTGTCCAGTAGGCAAGTGTTGTGGGCGAGAAATTTGTCTGGATCGACGGGGTATTTAAAACTACTGGAGTACCATCGAAATATCGTTGAGCCAGCCCGGAGGACAAGGATGGGTCCGCATTCAGTAGTTCGGTGCTGAACGAAGCCACAACGTCCATTCCATAGCTTTTTAAGGCCGCAAAATATGCAGCGTGCCAATCGCGGGCAGCACGATTGAGCTGCGGCAACGTCGTATCGGTTCGCCAGAAATCCGCAGTGGCCATCAATGTGCTATTAAGTGTGTTGGTCGGATCGAGGTCATAGGGTTCGCCATCGATGCCGCCGCTCAGTGCGGTGGACTGGGTCACTGAGAAGCCAGTGTTGGAAGAAAGCAGACCAAAACCGATGTTATTTCCAGCGATTCCCATAGCTCGGGCAGTGAGAGTCAGTTGGTTATCAATTGCGGTGGCCCAAACCAAGTTACTTCCTGCATTAATAAGCCCGGCGAACGCTTGGGCAATCGTCGAATTATCATCATCCGGCAAGACAAGGTGAGTGATTTCGGTATATGGCCCGCTGACAAGAGACGTCTGATCTGCAGCCAGAGCAAAGGTAATCTGAGCATTTGGCGCGACGGGCTCTGTGAGTTGCATACTTACAGACAGGGAAGCATAGACGGTACCTGTTCTGACAATCTCGTAGAACCAGAGGGCACCAACATAATGATTGACCCGGCCAACGAAACCGAGTTTGTTGATGAGCCACGCCGTGCGTTCGGCGGGTAAGGATTGGGAATGATAAGTATCCCAGTCAGTTGCCAATGCAAGTCCCGAATTGGGAGTGAAATCCGGAAGGTCATTTGTCGGGTAGGCGACTTCCAGAAAATCAAAGAAAAGTGATTGTGCATCACTGGCTGCCGCTGGAAGGGTGCCCGCATGTGTCAACGTGACGACATGGGAACCGGCTGCAACGCTACCGAGCGGATAGCGAATGAGAACGTCTTCACCCGCTAAGGTCAAAGTCGTCTGAATGGGCCGGTCATTATCTATCTGAATGGTGACAGGCGGCGCGCCACTGGTGCGGCGCAAGCCGAGGTACAGCGAGTGGGGGGCTGTTTCACTATAACTGATCGTGCAGGAATCACCCGGCGTGCTTGTCACATGAATTTTGCTGCCAGAGTAGTTGCCGGTTTGAAGCTGCCAGTTACCCTGGTATACCACTCCGCCGTCGCTATCTTCGATTCGCCTGCTGCCGGGACCGGCGACGCTGTACAAACGATTGCTACCGGAAACAGACCAGCCTGAAATGACGACTTGAAACTCTGTTTGAACGAATTCGTTATTCTGCAAATCTGCTGCCCACGTCCAGCGCAGCTTCCTAACGTTGGAGGTTGGTACAGGCTGTGGAGTGCTGTCATTGTCGGTTGTACCCATCAAATTGCCGAAATCAAAGCTGACCTGGTAGACACTAGGGAAAGCTCCTCCCGAAAAAGCAGCACCGGGTTCCTGCCAAACGGATAGCCCACCCGCGCAGAAACCGTACATTGAAACCCGGTTCCCGTTACTACCTTGAATCGCAACCTCGGCATCCACGCCGTTACAATACACTGTCACTGATGCCCCGGAGGAGGTCGCCGTAAAGCGGGTGCTCCCGTTCGTGTTGATGGCCGCTGCGATC
>CAVYUL010000031.1:0-106080 GCA_963771405.1 Bryobacterales bacterium | reverse complement strand
GAAAGCGGCAGACGGGTGACGTTTCGTCATGAACCGGGAGAACTGTCATGTCGAGTGAAGCTATTCGCCCTACTACATTGGAAGGCATCAAGCGCCTTGCCAAATCGCTCAAGGTTGAACGGCGTGTCCAACACGTTCAGGCTTTGGACGTTGCCTCTCAGGCAGCGGGATTCCAGAACTTTCGCCATGCAAGCAATGCACTGCGCACAAGTCCAGTCCCGGAGCAGGAGATACACGGCTATCGTGTTTTCCTAACAGCTTACTGGGAGCAACGCGAGATCAGTGCCAGCGGTCGCGAGACATTGACCATTTGGCTATCCTCGCCTTGGACCAATTTGATCACTCCGCTCCAACTCAAAAATCATCCTGCCCTAGCTGGTTTCCGCAAGGATGGTCCCGATCATTTCGTCCACGAACGGCAACAAAAAAGCCAGTCCCGTGCCCGTAACTATGTCTGCGCAGCCGCACGCGTTTTCTATTTCATGGATGCCACAAAGCTGCGTCCATCTCAGGGTTACAGCCGTGTTTTTCCGGGAGGAGACTCTATCAATGCAATTCCTGGGCACGATCACGATAGTGTTTGGTATGACCCTAAGACGAGACGCTATCTGTTTGCGGATGAGCCGTACGAAGGGGGGGCTGCAGAAGGAAGGAAACCAGAACGCGAAGCTTGGGCGAAGCGGCATGGATTTGTCATCGTCAAGCCAGAATGGGCCGGTATGTACGCGTTGCGTTGAAGGTGGTAGCGCCGGCTGTGTATGTCACATTAGACCATGGCCTTCTGCCGCCCTGGTCTTCTTTTGCTGCGATTAAACCGTGTTGGCCGTCTGCAGAAACATGAGAAAAAATGATCCCGCCTTCGTAAAAGTCGCCTATACGATGAGCGGTTACAGTTTGAGCTTGCCCGGTAGAGATGCATAACGGCGTAAACGCCAGCATTAAAGCGAATGGTAGAGATTTTAAGTTTAACATGATCTGCTTCCTTTAATTTGCTAATTGTTTTATTGACCAATACGCTTATTGCTTATGATTTCCCATATTGCAGCTATCGGCATTGTTTGCGGTACCCTGCTCTCGGCTAATCTATCCGCTTTACTTTAAGATTGAAATTGGTGGAAATACCTTAGTAATATTACTAATCCCCAATAGGCGAAAGGAAGACTGAAAGAATAGCGGTATTAGCTGTACAGATTATCAGAACCAAGACAAAACAGTCAGATAAAAATTTATTTGCGACCTGCCGGTATAAATTTAACAATTTCATTAGGCTCTTTTCAGTTGTTCAATATAATGGCCTAGGAGGCAATCCGAGAATAGGAACCAGCCCATGGGGCGCAATAGGCGCTAGCCGTATTGCGCCGCATGTTGGCCTTCGATCATCCGGCGTATTACGCTTCGCTAATACGCCCTATGGCCCTTTTCCGCAGTAGGTTTTCTATTCTCGGACAGCCTGGCTTAAGACTGACCAATACTAAGTGCGGCCACATCCCAAATGACAACGATGATCGGTATTCTTGTTCCAAGTCTATTTTTTTGCTGCGGCATTTGCATTTATGCCGGCTTTCTTCATATCGCTAACGGATTACGCAGACCAATCGACATTCCAAAGCTGCTGTTTGCCCTGATTTGTTTCACCTCGATACCCTTTGTCATTTCTTTAAGCCGAATGTTAAAAGCTGAAGAACTTGGCGCATTCATCTTTGCCCTTAAATGGAATTTAGCTGCCGGATTATGGTTTTACCTTGAATTAATTTGGTTTATCGCGCAATTTACCAAGAAATATTCACCGCCTTTACTGATTGCCCTCAGCATCATTTTCTGTGTGTTGCTACTGGTCAATTATGCGCAGCCATACGGCCTGCAATATTCTGAGATCAGCAGTCTCAAAACCCTGGAATTGCCTTGGGGAGAATTTGTTTCACTGACAATAGGTCAAGTCAGTGAATGGTATTATTTTTCCATGATCATGTTTTTCATCTGTTTTTGTTATATCTTTTATGCCTTGATTACTAATTACCGCCAGACCCGCAAAAAACATCTATTAGGAATGATTTTTGCCATTGCATTTTTTATGGTTTGCGTGATTGAAGGCACTCTGGCCAGACTATCCATCATCAATTTTATTTATTTGGGCCCCTACGGCTTTATGGGTTTGATTATCGTCATGAGCATGATACTCGATCACGATTATCATCAAAACTTACGTGAAAAAGATGAAAAACTACACTATCTCTACAAGTTGTCTCCGCTGGGCATCGCCCTGACCGACATGCAAGGCCGGTATTTGGAGTTTAACGAAGCCTTTAGCAATATCAGCGGTTATCCGGCTGATATCATCGCGCCGGCCTGCGGGTGCATCGACAATTGGCGCTCCCCATCTCCCGCTCCGGTTCTTCACCCAATTCTGATACTGCTCGGCAATCTCGCGCAGCTTGTTGCGTGTCACCCTTTCGCCTTCGCGATAGGCATTGAAAAAGCCGATGATTCGCTCGGGCTGCTGAAAGGGCTGAATCAAGCCGTTCAAAAGGATTCTGTCAAAACACCGATAGCCAAATTTGATGCTATCTTTATGATGCTCGTAGAAGTCGTTCATCGATCAATCTCCTGTGTGGTCGAATACCAGGAGCTTACCTCTTTTGAACGCTTCTACGGGTTCACCACCAATCCACTCTCTCTGAAGGGATATCAAGGGCGCAGCCCTTGGCTAGTTGGTGCCGCTGCAAGCGGCGCCTTCTCGGCTCACTGACTAGCCCTGAGTCCGTTGCAACGCGTTCACCGCAGCGCCGATCACGGCAACAGATTCGCCGCCGGGAACGACTTCCGTCGAATATCCTTGCAACGGGCTGAGCTTCACCATCTCGTGCAGATATTCATTCAGCAGCGACAAGTTGACATACTTGGCATTGAAACCGGTGATATAGAACTTGCCGGGGCCATCTAAGTGAACGCTTGTCGCTGTGGCGGCGGCCAGCGCACGGTGCCACAATCTGGTGAATTCCAAACAACGCGCATCGCCGGTTTCGGCGTGAGCGAAAATTTCTTCCGGCTCCATATCCATGAAACGGAGGCGCATGGCGCGCTGGCCCATAATGCCTTCCAAATGACCGCGGCCGCCGCAGCCGCAATATTGCTCTTTGGGGTCGAGCGTGACAACCGAATGGCCTGCTTCCCAAATGCCATCGCGGTACGGATATCGGCCATAGCCAATACCGGTGCCGAGCGTCCACACTCGAATCAAACGATCCAGGTGCCCGTGCGTGGCGGCGATACCGGCGGCCATTACGTCAGCATCGTTAAAAATGGAAACCGGCACTTTGCCGAACATCGGCTCAAAGGCCTGGCTCACCAGTTCGCGCATGTGGATGCCCTTGAACTGAATCAAGTTGGGGGAATCTTCCACCGAACCCTTGCGCACAATGCCGGGCATTCCGACGCCGATGTAGGCCGGCTTCTCGTGGAGTTCCAAGCCACGCACTTCCTGGGCGATCCGTTGAACGATGACTTCCGCCGGGACGCCGCGCAGGGAATCCGTAATCTCCGGGTCCTCCGGGCTGATTCTGAGCGGTCCGGCTAGCTCGTGATTCGCCACGGCGGCGACGGTAATTTTTTCGCTAATGACGATTCCTATGCCTTTTGCCATGTTCATCTCTACGACCGCGATAGCTTATTCAGCCCGTTAAACGCCGCCGCCTTGTAACATTCCGCTAACGTGGGGTAATTAAAAACCGTTTCGACAAAGTAGGTCATTTTGCCTTTGAGAATCATAACGGCCTGCCCGATATGCAGCAGTTCTGAGGCGCCCTCACCAATGATGTGGACGCCTAAAATCTCCAGTGTGTCCCGGTGAAAGACCAGTTTCAGGCGCCCGGTGGTATCGCCGCGAATCTGGCCGCGGGCGATTTCGCGATAATACGCGACACCCACTTCGTAGGGCACATCTTCATCGGTTAACTGTTCTTCTGTTTTGCCGATAAACGAAATTTCCGGAATGGTGTAAATGCCGAAGGGGAAGTAGCTCGGATTCGACGTAACGTTCTTGTTGTAGGCGTGCGCCACCGCCAGCCGTCCCTGCTCCATTGAGACGGAAGCCAGACTCGGAAATCCGATCACATCGCCGACAGCGTAAATATTCGGCACCTTGGTTTGATAGAACTCATTCACCGCAATGCGCCCGCGCGCATCGGATTCGAGGCCGGCCGCCGGCAAATTCAATTCGTCGACATTGCCTTGCCGGCCGACAGCGTAAAGGAGCGCGTCGCCTGTCACCTTCTTTTTGCTTTCGAGCATGGCCATCACAGCGCCACTCGAGCCTTCCGGCATTTCCTCTACGCTTTCCACTTCTTCGTTCAAGCGCATGGTGACGCGATGATCGCGCAGGTGATAGGAAAGCGCTTCCACAATTTCCTGGTCGGCAAACTCCAACAGGCGCGGCCGTTTTTCAATCAGCGTGACCCGCACACCCAGCGCGGCGAACATACAAGTGTATTCGACACCGATTACGCCTCCGCCTACAACAATCAGGGTCTTCGGAAGGTTCTGCATCTCCAGCACCTGATCGCTGTTAATGATCGTGTTCCCGTTGATCTTTACCTTCGCGGAGCCGGCGGGTTTCGTTCCAGTGCCGATCACAATGTTGTCGCCAGTGATCTCGTTTGAGCCGCGCATGCTGGTCACCAGCACCGTGTTTGGGCCTTTGAAGCTGGCCACGCCGGTCAAGACCTCAATTCCGTTGCGCGAAAGCTGGGCCGTGGTGACGTCTACCTCGGTTTTAATAACGTGCTGGACGCGGAAGGCGAGGTCGGCCATCGTGATTTTTTCTTTGACGCGATAGCTGACGCCATAAATGTTCTGGTAGTTATAGCCGGAAAGATGCAGCACTGCCTCGCGCATCGTTTTGCTGGGAATGGTGCCGGTGTTGATGCAAACACCGCCAATCACTTCCCTTCTCTCAATGAGCGCAACCTTTTTGCCGGTTTTGGCCCCTTGAATGGCGGCGCGTTGTCCGGCGGGGCCGGAACCAATCACAATCAGGTCGTATTGAGACATCGCTGTTTAATTGATTTTGGCTACAACGGTATAACACTCCGAGTATAGCTTTCGTATGTGACGGGCTAATCACAGCGCGATCAGCAGGCGGCGAGATACACTAAAACCGGTTTCAATATGCTTCGATCGGCCTTTCTGCTTTTTCTTTGCTGTGTCGCGTCCATTTTCGCGAATCCAGTGCACTTGCGTTGTGAATATAGAGAGAATCCGCTCGGAATTGACCAGCGGATGCCGCATCTTTCGTGGCAGAGCGATAACGGCGAACGCAATTGGCGGCAATCGGCGTACGAAATTCTGGTGGCGCAATCTTTGCAAAGCTTGAAAGCCGGAAAAGCGGATGTTTGGGATAGCCAGAAGGTGGCGGGTGATGAGTCGGTAGGCATTGCGTACGCGGGGCCGAAGCTTGAATCCGGAAGACGTTATTACTGGACCGTGCGCGTTTGGGATGCCGCGGGGAAAGCGTCGAATTGGGCAACGCCGGGGTGGTGGGAAATGGGTTTGCTCGACGGGTCAGACTGGCATGCCAAGTGGATCACCATGCCGAACCCGGAGGAAGCAGCCGATCGGGCGGCCATGCACTGGGTTTGGACAAGCGGGCAGGATGCGCACTCGATCGCGCCCGGAACAGTAGCGGTCTTTCGCAAAACGTTTGACCTGACCGCGAAACCGGTAGACGGCGCGCTCTTCCTGGTGGCTTCCGGCGATTGGAAAGTGAGCGTCAACGGCGCCGATGCCGGCAGCAAAACTGAGTGGCATACGTTTGACCGGCGCGACATCACCAATCTTCTGGTGCCCGGCCGCAACAGCGTTGAAATCACGGTGACGGTACCTCCGCTACCTCAGTTCGGGCCGACTGCGGGGCCGCCTGATAAAAAGCATCCGGCAGCACTGGCGGCGCTAGTCAAAATTCTTGCCACGGACGGGAGCGTTCAACGCGTTGGGACGGACGAGACTTGGCAGAGTGCCGCCGTTGTCGGAGACATTGACGGCGCCGACAAGACCTTCGGCGCGCCCGGGCCGCTGCCTCAACGAGTCACGGCTCTCCGGCATTCTTTCCTGGTCACAGAGAAAGTGGAACGTGCGCGGCTTTATATGACGGCGCTGGGAGCTTACAGCGCGTTTCTGAACGGCAAGCGTGTAGGCGATAGTCATCTCACCCCAGGCTGGACCGCCTTCGACAAGCACGTTCAATATCAGGTTTACGACGTCACTTCGCTGCTCTCCCATGGCGAGAATGTGATTGGCGCGCTGCTGGGCGATGGCTGGTTTGCCAGCCCTTTGACTTGGATTGGAGATCCTTATGCGTTCGGCAAGCCGCCCCGGCGATTGATCGGGCAACTCGAAATAAGCTATGCCAACGGAAAGACTGACTCGATCAACACTGATGAGAGTTGGAACGCCGGGGCGAGCGGGATTCTCGATTCAGAAATTTACAAAGGCGAAGAGTTCGACGCACGGCTGGAACCGAAGGGTTGGAAAGAAGCGGGCTTTTCCGATTCGCAGTGGCTGGCGGCGACGGTAGCCGATCCGGCACCTGGGCAACTGGTTGCTCAAAGCGATGCGCCGATCAAAACGGTGAAGATCGTCAAGCCGGAAGCGGTTCGATCGTCCGGGCCGGGCGTTTTCGTTTATGACATGGGTCAGAACCTGGCCGGCAACGCCGTGCTGCGTGCTCGCGGACCTGCGGGCACACGCATCAAATTGCGTTTTGCGGAGATTCTCAATCCGGATGGAACTATCTATACGAAGAACCTACGCAATGCCGATGCCACCAACATCTTCGTGCTGCGCGGCGAGGGAGAAGAAGAATTCGCGCCAGAGTTTACCTTTGAAGGTTTTCGTTATGTGGAAGTAACAGGCTATCCAGGAACGCCGGTTCTTGCCGATATGCGGGTTGAAGTGATCAGCAGTTTGGCTGAGGAACCAACGGCAACCATCAGCACCGCGAATGAAACGGTGAACCAGATGTGGAACCTCGGCGTCTGGGGCCAGCGAAGTAACTTCATCAGTATTCCGACCGATTGCCCGCAGCGCGATGAACGCCTGGGCTGGACGGGCGATGCTGGCGTGTTTTGGAGGACCGGCAGCTACAACTTCAATATCGACGCGTTCAGTCACAAATGGATGCAAGACATGCGCGATGGGCAAGACGCCGACGGCGCATTTCCCAACGTCGCTCCCAATGTTCTTTCGTTCGGCCCAGGCGCACCGGGTTGGGGCGATGCCGGAGTGATCGTTCCGTGGACGACTTGGATGCAATATGGCGATCGCTCAGTGATTTCTGAAAACTGGGACGCCATGGAGCGCTGGATGGCGTTTGTCCAAAAGGCGAATCCGGATTTTCTGCGCAAGAACGCGCTGGGCGCGAATTTTGCCGATTGGCTTGCACCCGATCCGAACACCCCGGCGACTTTGGTGGACACCGCCTATTGGGCTCTGGTAGCGCGCATGATGAGCCAGATGGCCCATGCGGTTGGCAAAGAGGCGGATGCGCAGAAGTACGCGACGGTTTACGACAATGTTAGTCAGGCGTTTCAAAAAGAATATGTGAAGGCAGACGGAAAGGTGGGCGAAGGGACGCAAACGGGTTACGTCGTCGCTTTGCATATGGGGCTGTATCCCAAGAATTTGGAAACAGCGCTGACCGGCAACCTGGTCGCGGCGATTGAGAAGAACAACGGACATCTTTCGACTGGTTTCCTGGGCACGCCATTCTTGCTGTTTGCGCTGTCGGATCACGGACGTGCCGACGTGGCGTACAAGCTTTTGCTCACGGATAGCTATCCTTCGTGGGGCTACATGATCAAGAAAGGCGCAACCACCTGGTGGGAGCGCTGGAACGGCGATACTGGCGATCCGGCGATGAATTCGTATAATCACTACTCGTTCGGCTCAGTAGTGGCGTGGATCTATCGAGCAATGGGCGGGATCGATACGACACCGGAGGGACCTGGCTTCCATGAAATTGTGATTCATCCGCACCCGAATGAGCAACTGGGACGCGTGCGTACCGAGTATGAGTCGGTGTATGGAAAGATCGTAACTGAGTGGGAGGGGACATCGCTAAAGGTGACGATCCCGGCGAACACTCATGCGCGAGTGATTCTGCCGGACGGCACGAAAGAGATCGGTTCTGGAATGTACGAATTCAAATTCGCTCAAGGAGCACACTGACGATTGCCTTGGACTCATAGGAGTTTTTGGCTGTTGCCGCTGGTTATCGGCGGCATTCTCACTGCGCTGTATTTGCTGTTTTCGCGCGGGCCGCTGCGGAGAATCTACCAGGAGAAATTTCCGGAGACCCGGCGCGAGCGTCTATTCCTGGGCTCACTCGGATTTTTTGTGACGGCGTTCGTCGTGCGCGGCATTACGATTGCCATTCACATGCACATTGGGCCGTTCCATGACGTTTCCATGCACGGACGTCACATTCATCACATGGTCTGGGGCATTTTGCTGTTGCTGACGGTGGGTTACTGTTGGCTGGCGGAGATCGGCACCGGTGGGTCGGATTCTCTCGCGATTGCAGGCCGAGTGACGGCGATGTTGTACGGGGTGGCGGCGGCTTTGATTCTGGATGAATTTGCCTTGTGGCTGAACTTGAGCGATGTCTACTGGCAACGCGAAGGGCGCGAAAGTTATGAAGCGATGGCGTTGTTTGGCAGCTTTCTCGCCGTGGGTTTGTTCGGCCGGCAATTACTGGCGGGCTTGTTCCGTGAAGCGAGACACAAGCTTACAAATCTTAACCGACACTGAGCCCAATTCTGTTTAAGATGAGAACGTGATTCATCGCCGAGCTTTCTTGATCGGTGGAGCGGCGCTCGTAGGCGGTTGGCGAGCGATGCCTTCCACGCCCGCCTGTAGTTTGACGCCCGAACAGACCGAGGGCCCTTATTACGTCGATTACGACAAGGTTCGTTCTGACATTACGGAAGGCAAAGTGGGCGTGCCTTTGCGCTTGCGAGTGCAACTTGTGGATGCGAAGCGCTGTTCCCCTTTGCAGAATGCGGCGATGGATCTCTGGCACTGCGATGCCGAAGGAGTGTATTCAGCCTTCACTGCAAATGGAAATCGATTAGGTGGAGGATTCCCTCCTCCTCCGCGCGGCGGCGGGTTCGGTCCCCCTCCCGGACCTCCGCCGGGCCCGCCTCCTGGACGGCATCACGGGGCGCAGGATGCAACGCGGTTCTTACGCGGAGTGCAAAGCTCGGATGCGAATGGAATGGTGGAGTTCGCAACCATTTACCCCGGCTGGTACCAAGGGCGCGCGATTCACATTCACCTCAAGGTTCATACCGGCGGACATGTGGCCCACACGGGACAGCTCTTCTTTCCGGAAGATATTACGGCGCGCATTGCGAAACTACAACCGTACGCAAAACACACCGACGTCCATCTGATGACGAACGAAGAAGACGACATCTTCGAAGATCAGCATGACGCAAGCGGAATGGTTACGCTATCCAGGATCAGTCCCAAGTCGGACTCCGAAGGGTTTCTCGCAACTGTGACTCTTGCTGTCGATCCGGAAGCAACCCCTAAACCCGTTGGGATGGGTGGTCCGGGATTTCCGCCCGGACCTCGTCCCTAATCGGTTTTACTTACTTCTCGACAAGCAGGTTGTTAGTTACTTTGAAAACGCCGGGCACGCCATTGGCGCGGACATTGATGAGGTCTTTGTCGCCCTGGTTGGCGACGACACCTTCCAGTGTGACGTTACCGTTTTTCACGATGATGTGGATAGACGGCAAAGCGCGATAGCCGTAGCGGTCGCCGATAGTCGCGTAGCCGTAGATAGCGTGCGCTTCCGCCATGCGAATCCGATCGTCCATGGGTGACGGCGGCAAGACCTCAATATTGTTGACCACCTGCGTCACACCTTCAATATGCTTCACAACGCCCTCGGCATCGCTTTTGAGCACGGGGCGTACCACGGCACCCTCCAAGGTCACTGTGGTTCCATCGATACGGAAAGCCAAATCATCGAAGATGCTGTAGTAGGGAAGCATCACCAGTTGGTGCCGTACCTCCTGGGCCATCTTACTCATGCCGGCCTGGTTGGTGACGAAGGCGTCGTTGTGATCCTTATTCTGGCCAGCAAAAACGGAAAGCGGCAAAAAAATCAAAGCCGCTGAAATAGTAGGTTTCAAGAACCTGCGCATTTTGTAAATCCTCTCCTAGCAATAGGATTGGCGGGAACGGTCCGGAGTTACAGTCGCCCGGTAAATTTGCGGGCTTAATTAGCGCAGCTTTCGATGAAATAAATCCAACATCAGGCCTTGGCAAAGGTAGGCAAGCGATGGATCGTATCGGTAGCCTTCGTCACGCATGAACGCGTGCGCACCGTTGACCTCCGCCCATTGGAACGTAGCCCCCACTTCATCCAGCCGGGCTTTGATCCGGTTGCGCCCTTCCAGCGGCACATGCGGATCCTGCCGGCCCCAGATGTGAAGTAGCTCACCTTTAATTTCGGAAGCGCGTTCGAGCGAGTTGTCCTTCTTGCCTTTGCCGAGACTACCTGAGTGAATGTCGGTGGCGTAGAAGCAAACGGCAGCACGTACATCGGGATTCATAGCGGCTCGGAATGCCAAATGCCCGCCGAGGCAGATTCCCACAACGCCGAGTTTGCCATTACAATCGGAGCGCGATTTCAGATGATCGAGCGCAGCCCGGGCGTCGGAGTCGTAGGAGGAAAGCTCTTTCGCGTACTTATCGACATTGCCTTTATCGGCGCCGGCCTGATCGTAAGCAAGGACAGTGCCAGAAGGTTCGAGTTCGTGGTAAACCTCAGGAACCGCGACCACATAGCCGTGGCCCGCTAAGAATGCGGCGGTGCGGCGAATCGGGCCGGTGACCTGGAAAATTTCGGAGAACAAAACAATCCCGGGGTATTTGCCTTCCTCCACAGGGCAGAAGACGCAGGTTCGCATTAGACCCGTTGGGGTCGCGACTTGTTCGACGATGTCGTCTTTAATAATCATGGCTCGCTCTCTACACTTGTGCCCGCGGCGCTTCTTCGAAGGCGACGAGCCCTTTACCGTTCGACAGGTTCTTCTTTTTGCAGCGCACCACTTGGCCTGGGACAAATTCCCAAGTTTCGTCAGCCGGCATTTCGTCAACGATGATGTAGAAATCGCGGCCCAAGTGCTCAGCACGAACGCTGCGAAGGACGTTCATGCCTTCGCCGACCATGTTGACGTAAATGCTAGCGGGCTTGCCAGATGGCTGCTGTACCGGAGGGGCAGCGACGGGGAGGCCGATGGGTGTGGGCGCCGGGGGTGAAGGCGGTGGCGGCATCGCTGCGACCACGGGTGCAACCAAAGGTTCGGGCTCACTGGCCGGTGGCGGCATGGTAATAACTGGGGCAGGCGTTGGTGTCGGCGCGGCGGGTTTGTAAATCGGAACCGGCGCTACGCGTGTGGCGGTCCCGATAGTGGTAACCGATTGGACTTGGCCGCTATTGCCACGAGCCTGATCGACAAACCAGAATATGGCTGTCGCGGCAAGCCAAAGGAGCGGCGGGATGATGTCTTGTTGGCCAAGAGCGGCATACCCCCCGAGGGTCGCTTTGATCGGGTAGGATAACGCATCAACAATCGCCAGACCGAGAGCGAACGCATAACCCAAACTTTGCAGACTGCTGCGGCCGCCCTCGCTGCCAAATGCCAGCAGCATGATCAATAACGCCAAGCCCGCCACAGTAGAGAGGATAGAAAGCGGTTCGTGCAAAACCACCAATCCGGCGACCAGGGCGACCGCCAGAGCGGTTAAATTCACACGCGAGTTTTCCATTGTTCCTCCAAAAGCTTATTCTTCAATCTACGAAATCGGTTTTGCCTGAGTGAGATAAGACGCTTGGAACCGGCATTTTGGTACCGGGACAAAGGACAGGCTGTAAAAGGACAGCTATAATAGGGGTTCGGGTTATTTCACCGCCGCTTGGCGGAAGTGTGTGCGCATACGGAGAAAGGCCCGGTGGGAGATTCCTCTTAAGCCATGTTTGATTTATTTCGCAGCCGCGAAAAGGCGATTAAGATTTTGTTGGGCGTCCTTCTGGGTCTGGTGGCGGCGTCGATGTTGGTGTACCTGATCCCAGGCGGTTTCTCAGGTACGGGCTCAGCTAGCGACAGCTCACTGGCACAGGTTGGGAACCAAAAAATCACCGAAACCGACGTCCAGCGGCAATTGGCGCTCTATTCGCGAGGGCAGAACCTTCCCCGGGCGTTGATGGCGATGTACGTTCCGCGGATTGTAGACAACCTCGTCGAACAAAAAGCCATGGCTTACAAGGCGAAAGAGATGGGCTTGACGATCTCGAACGAGGAACTCGCCGATGCCATAGTTACGGGATTCGCTCCGCAGATGGGCGGGAAATTCGATCAACGTGCTTATGAGGGCGCCCTGGCCCAAGAAGGCTGGACAGCGACCCAATTTGAAGATCAACAGCGCGACCTGATGCTCGCTCAAAGGCTGGATGCGATGGAGCGGCAATCAATCGTCATCTCCGATGCGGAAGCGCAAGCCGAGTTCCAACGCAAGAATCTAAAAGTAGGCCTCGATTATGTGGCGTTTACGAAGGAAGCCTTTGTCTCGAAAGTGAACTTAGATCCGGCGGCGGTGAAGAGCTATTTTGATAAGAACCGCCAGTTCTTCCAGGTTCCCGAGAAGCGCAGCTATGATTTGGTCGCCGGTTCGGATGCCGATTTCATGCAGGCGGCACAGGTGCCGGAAGATCAGCTGAAACGCGATTACCAGGAGCAAATCGACAGTTTCCGGACTCCCGAGCGGGTACGCGTGCGGCACATTCTGATTAAGACTCAGGGCAAGCCAAAAGAAGAAGCGCCGATTCTCCGCGCCAAAGCCGAACAGATCTTGAAGCAACTCAAAGCCGGCGCCGATTTCGCCGAGCTAGCGAAGAAGGATTCGGAAGACACGGGTTCAGGGCAAAAAGGCGGCGAACTGGGCTGGGTGACGCGTGGCCAGATGGTTCCCAATTTTGAGAAGGCTTGTTTCTCGCAAAAAGTGGGCGAACTGAGCGACATTGTGGAAACCGAATATGGCTACCACATTGTGCAGGTAGAAGAGAAGCAAGAAGCGCATACAGAAACGTTTGACGAAGCGCGGCCGCAACTGCTGCTGGAGGCGAAGAAACAAGTGGCGGCGGACATGCTTCGCAAGAATATGGACGCGGCGCATGCGGAGGTTGTGACGAACCCGGGCCAGGCTTCGGCGATCGCGGCGAAATATGGCTTGAAGTTCGTCAAGCAGGAAGATGTGCCGGCCACGGCTCCGCTGCCGGAAATTCCAACCGATACACAATTGTCGGCGGCGATTCGCGCAACGGCAAAAGGCGCGGTGACAGAGGTGCTTGCCGACGATAAGAACGGCAAGTCGGGTTTTGCCATCGTTACGGCAATTTTCCCGCCGCACAACGCGGACTTCAACGATGTGCAAGCCGAAGTAGTGAACCGTTACAAGACCACCGAATCACAGGCACTGTCGGTGAAAGCGGCGGAAGAGGCAGCGGCGGCGGCAAAGAAAGGCGCGAGCCTGGAGGAGATTGCCAAGCAATACGGCGGCACGGTGAAGACGGCAGCGCCGTTCACCATTGACGGCGCGGCGGAAGGCATCGGTTCCGGTCCGCAACTGGCAGCCGCGTTCAAAGCGAACGTAGGCGACATTGTGGGACCGGTGACGACCGGCACCGGCAATTTCGTTTGCAAAGTGACCCAAAAGATTCCGCCGGATATGACTCAGTTTGCGGCTGCGAAAGCGGGCATTGTGCAGGGTTTGGAGCAATCCAAGCTGCAGGTGCAACAGCCTCTGTTCCGCGACAGCGTAGTGACGGATTTGAAACGGCGCGGCAAAATCCAGTTGAACCAAAGCGCGATCAACCAGATCATCGAACGCTACCAAGGATAACGGACCACTTTTTGCTTCCTCAAGCTCTGCATTTCATTCGTAGTTTGACCGATCCGGCGCAGCTGATTCAACTGCTTTCTACCGTGCTGGGCGGCTGGTACGGTTACGCCGTGCTTTTCCTGATTGTGTTTGCGGAAAGCGGATTACTGGTCGGTTTCTTTTTGCCGGGCGATTCGCTGCTGTTCACGGTGGGCGTGGTGGCGGGCGCCGGGAAATTGCCGACGGCACAAATGATTGTAATGCTGGCCGCCGCGTCGATCTTGGGCGATGGTTCCGGCTTTCTGCTCGGCGGGACGCTGGGCTATTCGTTGTTTAAGAACGGGAAGTCACGCATCTTCCGGCAAGAGTATTTAGACCGCACCCATGAGTTCTATGAGCGGCACGGCGGCCAGACGATTATCTACGCAAAGTTTGTGCCGATTATCCGGACGTTCGCGGCGTTTATCGCGGGCGTGGGCAAAATGAACTATCTCCGTTTCGCGACGTTCAACGTGGTCGGTGCAATCGGCTGGGTGACATCCATGATTCTGCTGGGCTCGTGGTTAGGCAGCTTTCCGTTGATCCAGCGAAACTTTGAGAAGTTCGTGTTGGGAATCATCGTAGTTTCGTTGATCCCGGCAGTGATGCAAGTGTTCAAGGGTTCGAGGAAACAGCCGGCGCTCGAGACTTAGAAGTGAATGCCACCGCCGCAGGTGAGCACTTCGCCCGTGACATAGTCTGAGAGCGGCGAACAAAAGAACAGCGCTGTGTGGGCCGCGTCTTCCGGAGTGCCCACGCGACCCAGAGGAATGGAACGCTCCACCTGCTCGCGCATCTGCGCTTGCATGCCGACTTGGATCTGGCGGCCACCGATGGAGATGTTCGTCTCGGCTTCTTCCATGGGGCGTGTGAGGCGTGTATCGATAATGCCGAATGCGACAGCGTTGACCGCAACGTTAAAGCGGCCCCATTCCTTCGCCATTGTTTTTGTCAAACCGACGACGGCGGCTTTGCCGGAAGAGTAAGCAGCTTGTCCGGCGTTGCCGCCGAGCCCGGAAATGGACGTGATGTTGACGACCTTGCGCACGACCGGTTTGCGGGCTGCCGTTTCTTTCTTGGCGGTTTCCCGCAACCACGGAGCAGCGGCGCGCAAAATGCGAAACGGGGCGACGACGTGAATCTCAAGCATGGCTTGGAATTGCTCGTCGGTGGTCTTTTGAATGACGTTATCCCAGGTGTAGCCGGCGTTGTTCACAATGATGTCGAGCGCGCCGAAATCTTTGAGCGCTTGCGCTATGACGGCTTCGGGGAAGTTCGGGGCAGTAATGTCGCCGGCGATGGTAGACAGGCGGGCTGCCGTGCTTCCCGCTTGGATGACGCTTTTCGCTTCGGCCAGAGCGTTTTCATCGATGTCGGCTAGAAGGACGGAGGCACCAGAGTTGGCCAGGATTTGGGCGATTGCACGGCCGATGCCGCGGCCTGCGCCCGTGACAAGGGCGGACTTGCTCTTGAGTGAAATTTCCATGCGTGCTCAAGGGGAGGATAACACCGGGAACTTTACCACTCGGTTTTGCGGCGAAGTTTAGCCTGCCAAAAGTTGATATACTCCTCGCTTTCCGGGAGGGCCGCATGGAATTTCGTTCCGTTGGGCTTTTGGCGTTACTTGGCTTCTGCGCATCGTGCTCGGCCGTGCGAGTGAGTCATGTCGCAGGATCGACGCCGAATGCGCCCGCAAGCAAGGTGAGCGGCGTTCCGTTCTATCCGAAGAAGGCCAAGTGCAGACAGGAGGTGGTTTGGCTGCAACCTGTTTACACGCTGACGCTCTCTGTGATTCAAACAGACGCGAAAGGAACGCCACAAGCTAAGGCGTTGGGTTCGGTTACGCTTTCGAGATCGCTGTTCGACAAGCAGGAAGTAAGGGAGTTTCTTGCCTTAGTGGCGAAAGGGGCGAAAGACGAGAATACAGTCTTATCCGCTTGGGCGAAGCTTGCGGATTTGGCATCGAAGGCAACGAGCCCACTTACCGTCGATTTCAACGGCATGGCGACTGAAGATCGAATCCTCGCGGGCCGGTCGGCCGCCGCTTTTGTATATGTTGATTACTCCGATCAGTATTACATCAACGCGCGGGTGCCGCTGGCTGGTTCGGCTAACCTGAGCACTAAAGTGGCGGCCGATGGGAGTTTAACGGAAGCCACGACGCAAGTGCAGAATACGGCGCTGCAGACCATCTTGCAGAGTTTGCCGATCAGCACGCTGATTACGGGCGGGTTGGGGCTGACTCCTACAAAGGGGTTCGTTCCCGAGGAAGAGGTTTTTCAGGTTGCGATCGCTGTAAGCGGTTTCCGCCATACCCTGGCAAAATTCACCGACTTTCGCACGCCGTGCCAGGTTGTCGCCGATATCGCGCTGAATGACGCTGACGAGTATAAAAGGGAGGACTTGAGCAGTCCTGGGTTGACCAAAGCGCAAACTCCAACCGATACAACGAAGAAGGATTCAACGACCGCAACGCCGCCGGGTCCGAGCGATCCAGCGGCTCCAGCGACGCCAGACAAGCCGCCCGCGGGTTGAGAAGCGGGACAGAGTCAGCACTCTTGGCACCCCTTGACATTGGGCGAATAAAAGGCGAATATGGCTAGGGAGGTATCTTCTCCACGTGCCACAGGTCGCCTCTACCCTTCCCCAGACCGCCACTCGCCGGGATGATCAACCGGTCCGCCTCATCGGGATCGCCAGAATGGCGGCCGAAAGCAGTGTTCTGGTTGAAAAGCGCCGGGTTGAATACCGCAATCTCGCCACGCGCAAGTGGTTAAATCGCTGCCAATCTGACCGCGTTCCCTTCGATTGGACGATCAACCCGTACCGAGGCTGCGAGTTTGGCTGCAAATACTGCTACGCGCGCTACACTCACGATTTTCTGGAACGACACGACCCCGCGGCTTTCGAAACTGAAATCTATGCGAAGGAATGGAACCCGGCTGAATTCCAGGAAGAATTGAAATCGGTCAAGCCAGGCCAGATCGTGGCTATCGGTACCGCGACAGATCCCTATCAGCCTGCGGAACGGCGTTTCTTGAGCACGCGTAATGTACTCGAAGGTTTGGCAAGCCTGCGCGGTGCTTCCATTTTCCTGACGACGAAATCAGCGTTGGTGGCGCGAGATGCGGCGTTGTTTAGCGGACTAGCCCAACACAACCGGGTCCACGTTACGGTCACGGTGACGACGACTAGTAAGAGCCTCGCCCGGCAGACCGAGCCTTTCGCGCCGAGTCCAGAGGTACGGATGAAGGCGGTTGCGAAACTGGCAGCCGCCGGTGTTTCCGTGGGTGTAATGGCCAGTCCGATTCTGCCGCTCATTACCGATTCGGAAGCAAACCTTCTGGCTGTGGCGGAAGCAGCCAAGGCCGCCGGGGCTAAGCAATTTGGCGCTTATGTGCTCTTTCTTCAGCCGACAGCGCAACGGGTGTTCTTTCCGTTTCTGGCTGAACATTTTCCGAGGCATCTCGCTCGCTATCGGCGGACGTTTCGAGACAATGCTTACCTAAGCGGGAGTTATCCGGAAAAGATGAAACAGTTGGTGCGGGATATTCGCCAGCAGGTGGGCCTGCTGGATCGGGACGCTGATACGCCGGTGCCGCCGGCGCCCGCGCCGGAACCGTCGTCGGGACAGATGCTTTTGTTCTGAGGTGATCCGGCCTTGTTGGTCCACTGGGCGGGCGTGGATGCCCGCCTGCAGATTGTTAATCGGCCCTCAACCCAGTTGGGTAGGCGGGCCGCGGAAACTACGAGGCGAGCAGACTGATAACGCCTTTTTGGCGGAGACCGTTGAGGGCCAAACCATGTCTGCCTCGTACGCCCGTCTTTTCGAAGATGTGCTTCAAATGGATTTTGACGGTGCCAGGACGAATACCAAGTTCCTGGGCGATTTCGCGATTTTTGAAACCTTGCTCAACGAGCTCCATGACCTGGTGCTCGCGAGGCGTCAAGTCTGTGCGGACTTGAGCATCCATGTTGGCGGCTTCTCGGAACACGGAATCTTGCATCCAGCTGCGGCCTTGAGAGACAGCGCGGAGACATGCCAGAACCGTGGCGATATCAGCCGATTTACGAATGATTCCCTTAGCGCCGGATTGCAAGAAACGAAGCGCTTCCGCCTCGGTCACCGACATGCCCCAAACGACCACTGCGGGAACGGTGGAGCGACTCTGTCCGTGTTCGGCCGGCAATTGAGTCAAGGCGTCCAAAACCGTTTTGGCGCCCAAACCTTTGTCAATCACTAGCACGTCTGTTTTATCGGCGCCTGAACTGAGCATCCACTCAGCGGGCGATGGGTGTGCGGAACCGAAAGCTAAATCGTCCGTGGATTCCAGCAAATGCTGCAAGCCGTGAACGGTGAGCGGTTGTGTCTCGCAAATGGAAACGATCTTCTTATTCTTACCTAGATCCAGATTCATACCTCTGCCTACGCTCTCCTTATCGGCAGGATTGTCTCTTCACTTGAGTGCTAGGCGGAATAGAATACTCTCTTTTTCCAACAGATTCAGCGTGATACGGGGAATTTTGATACCAAAATGGCACGCAAAACCAGCCACTCGGTTCAAATCGGTAGCATGGGAAGTGAAAGATGAGAATTTTCCTAAGCTGGATTTGCGCGGCTACCTCTGTTGCCTGGGGTGCAGACCAACCGTCAGGGCGCCCGGTAGATGCGATTTTGGCAGATTATGTGAAAGCGCTCGGCGGCGCGGCGGCGATCGACAGTATCAAGAACAGAGAGATGAAGATTGACGTGCATCGCGCCAGCGATGTGACCTTATATTGGTCGCAACCTAATAAGGTATTGTCGGTCGGGAAGCGGGAAAGGATGGGCTTCGACGGCGCCCACGCCTGGACCCTGTCTGCCAAAAGCAAAGTGAAGAAACTGCCGCATGGTGCGGAAATAGCTCTCGAAATGGAAGCGAATCCGTTACGCTTTGCCCACGCGCAGGATTTGTATGACGAGTTGAACCCGGCGCCGGCGGCGGAAATTGACGGCCAGAAGATGGACGTGATTATCGCGCCGAACAAGACAGGCGAGACGAAGCTCTATTTCGATTCGGGAACGCACTTGCTCCGGCGCGTGGAAGAGAAGGGAGAGAGTTCTGTCTACTTCGTGAACACCCTGGATTACACGGATTATCAGGACGTGGATGGCGTTCGGGTGCCGTATCGCATTGTGCATAAAACTACGGCGCCCGAAGTAAAGGCCGAAGATTTCAAAGTGAAAGAAATCACCCAAAACTTAGAACTGCGCGAAGAGATGTTCACGAAGCCACTGCCCGGAAAAGTGGTACTGGGTGGGAAGAGATAACACGCTACTGGTAGCGCTCTAGGGGCTAAGAGTCCTTCGCTGTTTCGCGGCGCGCATTCGCTCTTCGCGCTCATCTCCTGAGTAAGCTATCGGCGCTTACGGTCAGCGTGGAGCGATCCGGACCGAACATTGTTTCCTCTTGACGGGCGATTTCTTTCGCTTCGGATTTGCGGTGGGTTTTACGCAAGAAGGAAACGTACTCCGAATACACGTTTCGACCCGCGGGCTCGCGAAGGCCGGAGGGAAGATCGGCAATGCGCGCCACCGCCCGCTCAAAATTCCGGTGCGCCTCGTCTGTTTCGTGCAGCTGAGCATGCGCCATCGCCATAAGCAGCGAGGTATAGATAGATAGCTCGGGGCTGTCAGGCGAGCGATCAAGAATGGTTGCGGCTCGGGTTAGTTGGGTCAGGGCTTCTACGGGGCGGCCATCTTGCTGGTACAGCAGGGCCAAACTCATTAACTCAGGAATGGCGGACAGAGATTGGCCGTCGCCGGCAAGAGCGCGCTCGGCGAGGGATGCGTTGAACTCAACTTCCGCCTGATCGAATTTCTTTGATACCACCAGTAGACATCCCTTAAGCCCATGACTATTGGCCTGATAAGAATGGGACGGATCGGCTAGGGCGTCGGCACGCGCTAGTAAGGCAGCTGCGCGATTGAAGTTATTCTTCGAAAATTCAAGTTGACCGAGAATAAGCAAAGGCTGACGCAAGGAGGGAGCCGTAGGACCTTGTGCCGCCTCTAGTAACTTCACGGACTCGGCGGCCGATTGTTCCGCTTCCTGAGTCCTGCCCAATTGCTGGAGCGCGTACGCGCGATCTGTCAGGAAGCTGGCGCGACAAGGGGAATCCGCACGTAGTTGGCTAAGAACGGTAGATTCTAAGGTTTCAGCTTCGGCGTTACGTTCCTGCGCCATCAAGACTTGCGCCTTCGCGTCCACCGCTGAACAGGAGGAAGCAACTTCTTGCGCTTGCGCTCCACCTAGAAAGGCGCCAAACAGAACATACAACAAGGCTCGATGAAATCCCACTCTCATTCGAACAACTCCTCCAATGAGTTAGTGGCAATTTAAAGCCCAACGTCGCTTGGTAATTTTACGCAAGCAGAGTTTTGGGCGCCCTGTGATTCAACGATGACGAAGGCGCAACGATTCCTAACTGCCATCGGCGACCCAGCCGCCATCGACAGCGAGCGCGTGGCCGTTGATGAATCCGCTTTCGTTTTCGTCTGCGAGGAAGGCGATGGCGGAGGCGATGTCGCCGGGACGAGCGAAACGGGCCATCGGAATGCGGCCGGTGATGTCTGAGTCGGTGTAACTGCCGCCGGCTTGATCGGCGACGTCCATCTCGGTTTTGACCCAGGCGGGACACACCGCATTCACGCGGACGCCTCGACCGCCCCATTCGGCGGCGAGCGTTTGAGTAAGACCGATTAACCCGTGTTTTGAGGCGTTGTAGGCCGCGCGGTCGGCGACGCCCACGAGTCCGGCAACGGAGGCAACATTGATAATGGAGCCGCGACGCGCGGCGAGCATGTAAGTGCCGAACGCTTTCGACAAGAGGAACGGTGCGACGAGATTCACTTCGAGAACGCGGCGGAAGTCTTCGGCGGAGACGGTTTCGGCGGGGGCGATAAAACTGATGCCTGCGTTGTTGACCAGAACGTCGATTCGCCCCCAGGTGTCGTGGGTTTGACGCGCAAATGTCTCCACGGTGGATTCGTCGGCAATATTTCCGGCGAAAGCGATGGCGTCGCCGCCGCGGGAGTGAATGGTGTCGAAAGTCTGCCGGGGAGCGTGCAAATCGTTGAGTGCGACTCTGTATCCTCGTCCGGCTAGGACTTCCGCTGTTTTGCGTCCGATTCCCTGAGCGGCGCCGGTGATGGCGGCTACTGGTTTATCTTGCGACATTGCTTCGTTTACCCGTTACCCAGTTTAGGATTCGGCACGGCTTTCACCGCTTTGGGCGATTGCGCAGATCCAGCCTTTAGATTGATCGAGGACAATTTGAACAGCGCCAAAACCGGCCTCTTCGAGAATCTGGCGGTGCTGCTGTGGAGTGAGGTAGATTCCACCGAGGAGTTTCATGGAGGATCGATAGGCGGCGTCGAACGTTCGGCCGCGATAGGCTTCGGCGATGATCAGTAAGGATCCGTGTGGCTTGAGAACACGGCGGATTTCGCGCAAGTCAGTCACCAGGTTGGGCCAGTAGTAGTGGGTTTCAACGGCTGTTATCAGATCGAAGGTCGTGTCTTTGAAAGGCAAGCGAGAAACGCTAGCCTGTTGCACGGCAATGCGGCCCGAGTCGATAGCGGCTTGGTTCAGCGACTGGGAGACCTGCACAGCCGCTTTCGAGTAGTCAACTCCGTCGACCTTGCCCATGGATGCCAGCGCTGCCAGCTTTTGAAGGGTGCGGCCGCCACCGCAACCGATGTCGAGAATTTTGTCGGTGGGTCGAACGGAGACATTTGCCAAGCCCCAAGACGTGAGCTCGGAATGGCGCTTGTTCATGTCTTTCAGCACGAAATTTCCCAGCCAGCCGATGGGCTTGCGGCATTGACGGATGCCCCACCACGACAAAGCCAAAGCCAGTGCAGCCCGAACGACTAAGGAAGTTGGAGACATGGTGGGTTCCACTCCAGGATACGGCGCAGGCCGAAATCAGGGTATGATTGCCTGAGCTGACTCATGGCCACTCAAAAAACTAATACCGCCCCGCCCGAGAAGCGGGTCCTATACGAAAAGGCCGTTAGCGCCATCGACGGCGTGGAGGTGAAGGGCGCAACGCTACCTTATACATCAGTTAATGGGAACATGTTCTCGTACCTTCATCCGTCAGGTGCGGTAGCGTTGAGGCTTTCTGAAAGCGAGCGCGAACGGTTCTTGGCGAAGTATAAGACAACTCTGTTCCAGGCTTACGGCACTGTACAGAAAGAGTATGTCACTGTGCCGGATACGCTGCTAAGTAAGACTAAAGATTTGCAGAAATATCTGCAGATCAGCTACGACTACGCGCAGAAGCTAAAGCCGAAACCGACGAAGAAAAAACGCCCGACCTAGCAGTTATCCGCGCCGCACGATTTTACGCGCGACCCTGGTTGTCCGGAGTGTCCGTTTGCGGACACCCGCTACCCACATTCGGAGAAAAGGGCCGCGCTCTCGCAATAATGGTGCTTCCGTTTCAATAGTTTGCGTGTTGGCCGACGAAATGCCCTTTTAACAGCCATGCTGAACGACATTCTGTACGCCTTTCGCCAGCTTGCCAAATCGCCTGCGTTTACTGCTATTGCGACGCTCACTATAGCGCTGGGCATTGGAGTGAACACGGTGATTTTCTCAGTGGTCAACGGTGTACTCCTGAATCCGCTGCCGTATCGGAATGCGGAACGAATGGTGGTCTTATACCAGCAAATGCCGGAATTCAAAGATGGTTCGATTTCCTATCCGAACTTTCTCGATTGGCAGAGAATGAACGACAGCTTTTCCGCAATAGCGGCGTATCGGCCAAGCGGATACAATCTTGCGGGCAAAAGCGAAGCGGAGCATTTGCATGGAGAAATGATTTCGGCTGGATTCCTCGAAATTCTGGGTATCCAACCGCTGCTGGGGCGAACCTTCACGCGAGAAGAAGACCGCCGGAATTCCGGGCAGGTTGTCATGATTTCGGAAGGCCTATGGCAGCGTGATTTCGGAGGAGCCTCCAACATTATTGGTCAGCGTCTCGTGCTGGACGGCGTGGGCCGGACCGTGATTGGCGTGGTGCCGGGCAATTTTCGTCTACGGCTTCCCAACTTCCAGGACGAGCGCTTTGTGAACGACATTTACACGCCTATCGGCGCATACGACGACCCCGGGTTCTATGCCGACCGCGGGGCCGGTTGGGGAACGAAGGCGATCGGATTTCTGAAGAGTGGCGTTACACTCGAAACCGCGCGCGAAGACATGGATCGGGTTTCCCGCCAATTGACGGCTGAGTTTCCGGCTGTCGACGGTAACCAGAAAGCGAACCTGATCCCTTTAAAAGAAGCTGTTGTCGGAAACATGAGAACCCCGTTGCTGACGCTTTTGGGGGCTGTCTTCTTCGTGCTGATGATTGCGTGCGTGAACGTCTCTAATTTGCTACTGGCACGTTCGACGGCGCGTGAACGCGAGTTTGCGATTCGGATCACGCTTGGCGGCGGGGAGTGGCGGATCATTCGGCAACTTTTGACTGAAAGCATTTTGCTGGGATTGGTGGGCGGCGCTGTGGGGTTACTGCTCGCGCAGTTTGGAACCGCGGCGGCCTTGGCTGCGATGCCGAGTACGCTGCCGAGAGCGGAAGAAATCGGTATGGATTTGCGAGTGCTGCTGTTTACCTTGGCAGCGTCCATTTTGGCCGGCGCGGCGTTCGGCTTGACACCGGCCCTGAAGCTCAGGAGCGCGAATCTGGCCGGCGCATTAAGAGAAACGGGCCGTTCCATTGCAAGCTCTCGCAGCCGCACGCAGCAGATGTTCGCCGTCACAGAAATCTCGCTGGCGTTCATTCTGTTGGTAAGTGCGGGACTGATGCTGAGGACGCTCTTTGCGCTCTGGGGTCAGGACCCAGGATTCGATCCGCATGGAGTGCTGACGTTTTCGATCGCGCCTGAGGCGAGCCTCGCCAAAGAGAGTCCGCAGGCCATTCGGGCGTTCTTGTACCGGGTGCAAGAGGAGTTGGCCACGTCGCCGGGTGTGTGGGCAGCGTCGCTAAGTTCAGCCTCAGTTCCCATGGGGAATGACTTCGATTGGCATATCTGGTTCGATGGCCGGCCTAAACCAGCACAGCGGGGTGAGATGCCAATGGCGCTTATCTATGTGGTAGAGCCGGAATACCTAAAGACACTCCGTGTTTCGTTGCAGCGCGGACGGTTTCTTGACGCAAGCGACAACGAACGCTCCGAGGCGGTCACGGTCATTGACGAGAGTCTTGCCGACAAGTATTTCCCGGGACAAGATCCGATTGGCAAACATCTTGATCTGAACAACGATCCCGAAGAAAGGAATCCGCATCCCAAACCACGGATTGTCGGCATAGTGCGGCATGTAAACCAGTGGGGACTTGACGACACGACACGTCCGCTGCACGCCGAGATCTATCTTCCCATTGCGCAAATGACGGACGACGATGCCATCGCGGCGGCGCATCAGGTGGAAGTGTTCGTCCGAGGTAAGGGCTCGGTGACTCCGAATTTTGTTGCGCTTTCCAAGCGCCTTCGAGCGCTTGACGCCGGCCTGGTGGTTTATGGCGATCAACGGATGGAGCAAGTGGCGTTGAACTCGGTTGCAAACAAGCGCTTTAGCATGACGCTGCTGGCGGTGTTCGCCGGGCTTGCCCTCCTTTTGGCGAGTATTGGGATCTACGGCGTGCTTTCGTATTCGGTGGGGCAGCGGACGCGGGAGATTGGGATTCGCATCGCTTTGGGTGCGGCTGGGCAAACTGTATTGCGCATGATTTTGACGGAGGGCGCATGGATGACTCTGATTGGTATTGCCATCGGCATCGTTGCGAGTTTGGGGATGACGCAACTCCTTTCGAGTATGTTGTACGGCGTGCAAGCGACTGACGCATTGACATTTTCCGCAGTAATTCTGGTGCTGTGCCTGATCGCGATGATTGCGTGCTATGTTCCGGCATGGAGGGCGACGAAAATCGATCCGGTGATTGCGTTACGGGATGAGTAGAAGCCGCCGCAGGTGTTAAAGAGCACACTTTGAGCCTGTCTTGTCAGGTGTTTCACTACACGTCGGGCGCAACTCTAGTATTTACTGGCGGAGTTACTAGCTTAATTTGGCTAGGACAGGTATTACTGCTTTGATTCGGACCTAAAGGGGCACCCAGATCCAACCGAAAGTTTGGCAGAGGGGAATGATTTTCAAACCCTTTTCGGCAGACCCGAAGCATGAGACCATCGTATACTCCGACCGGCATAGAAAGAACTTTTGGCGAGGAAGAGATCATCGTCAGCAAGACGGATCCCAAGGGAATCATTACCTACGCAAACCAAGTCTTCGTTCGCGTAAGCGGCTACTCGGAAGAGGAATTGTTGGGGAAGAACCACAACCTTATCCGGCATCCGGCGATGCCGCGTTGTGTGTTCAAACTGCTGTGGGACACGCTATTCGAAAGAAAAGAGATCTTCGCATACGTGATCAATATGGCGAAAGGCGGGGATCACTACTGGGTTCATGCCCACGTGACACCGACGTTTGGGACGGATGGCCGAGTGGTGGGCTACCATTCCAACCGGCGCGTACCCGATCGAGCAGCGGTTTCAGTAATGCGGGATCTATACGCAACGCTCCTCAAAGAAGAGGAGAGCTACGGCGATTGGCGGGAAGGCATGGCCTCCGCAGGCAGGCTGGTAGGTAAAGTGCTTGCATCGAAAAGCATGGAATATGACGAATTCATCTTCTCTTTGTGAAGCGGCGTTGCGGCCGCCGGATGAACTTACCGTCGAGGAGCTTCGGGCCGAGGTTGCGTCCTATCGCCACTGGGCTAAACTGCTTGCGCAGGTTTGCGAGGACGCCGCGCGCGGTGATTTAGAGGGCCGGGTTCTGCATTGCTCGGTCGGTGGCGATTTAGGTGACGTCATCCACTCGGTGAACCATGCGTTGGATATTACCGATGCGTTTGTGCGTGAAGCAGGGGCGGCGTTAGGAGCTGCGGCGCAGGGCAAATTCTTTCGCCGCGTCTTGCTGCGTGGTATGCCCGGAAGTTTTCGGGCGTCGGCAAAATTGATTAACGAAGCTTCGGCTCAGATGGCGGCGCAATCCACGGCTTTGAAGCGGGCCGAGGATCGTCGCATCCAACTGGCAGATCAACTCGAGCACGCCATCCAAGCGGCGGCGGCGACGGTGGCGGCCTCTTCCACGGAAATGCGGGCCACCGCGGAGTCGCTCTTGCAAACCGCGGAACGGGCGACGAAAGAAACGGCTTCCCTTACTGACGCATCACGCGAAACGTCGAACTCCATCCAGGCCGCGGCGGAGGCCGTAGCGAATCTTGAAACCTCGTTGGCCATAGTCGTTTCGCAAGTAGCTCAATCGAACGATCTTGCGCAGATTGCGGTTGAGGAAGGAGCGCAAGCGGCCGGCATCATGAAGGGTCTCACGCTGGCATGTCGACGGGTGGAAGGGGTGATCAAAACGATCTCGCAGATTGCGGGACAGACGAACCTGCTCGCGCTTAACGCGACCATTGAAGCAGCCCGCAGCGGCGAGGCCGGCAAAGGGTTTGCCGTGGTTGCTTCGGAAGTGAAGACGCTGGCGCGCAACACCGGCGAAGCTACCGATCAAATCACGTCCGATGTGGCGGCGATGCATCAATCGTCCACGCAGGCCGCCGGAGCGCTGGGAACTATCGAATCGAGCATTGCATCCATCAATGCCGTCTCCCAAGGCGTGGCCTCCGCAATCGCCGAGCAAAAGATGGCAACGGCGAAGATAGACACCGCTGTTCAATCGGTGGTCCAAAGCTCTGAACACGTCTCCGCGACTATCCGCGAAGTCACGCTGGCCGCGCGTGACACCAGTCAAAGCGCTGCCGATTTGCTGGCTGCCGCCGACGATCTTTCCCGCATGGCTGAATCGCTTCAAGCGGAAGTAGTGAAATTCCTCTTCGAAATCAGGGCCGAGTCGAATCGGTAGGCCATCGGCCGCCGCCCGTTACCGTACACGCCCATCCGTCCCAGCGCGTCTCTCGCTTGTGTTTACGAATTTTCTCGGACCGTATCTTTTTGCGGTTGTGAGGGTAATACACGAGTAGAGAGTCAAACTTGACCGCCGAACAAGCATTCGATAGCTACCACAAAGCGATTTACCGGTTTGTTTACCGGCTGACGGGTCGTGGAGATCTGGCGGAGGATGTCACACAGGATTGCTTTCTGGCGATTCTGCGGGACCCCGACCGCTGGAAGGCCGCGCGCGGGACGTATCGGACCTACTTATTCTCCATCGCACGCAATCTTGCTTACAAGCGGTACCGTGATGATCACGGTGACCTATACGTTGACGATGATCAGGCCAGTCTGGTTGCGGACGGTAGCGCAGACCAGGAACTAAAGGTCGCGGTGGCACAGATGGTTGCGCAACTGCCCGAGTTGCAGCGCGAGGTCTTGATTCTATTCGAATACGAGGGCTTGCCGCTCGCGGAGATCGCGCTCATTGTGAACGCCGACGTGGGAGCAGTGAAAGCGCGGCTGCATCGTGCGCGCGAAGGATTAAGGCGGCTGTTGGTTCCGTGCAGAAAGGTGGCAGCGGATGAAAGAGTTTGAAGACGAACTACTGACGGAGGTTGAATTGAGCGAAATGCTGGCAACATGGACAATTCCGGAGGCGCCCTCGGCGGAGTTGAAGGCGCGGATTTTTGCTTGTGAGAGGAAAAGCCCGTGGCGTGTTTTCGGCGGGCTTCGAGGCCGAGCGGCCGGCGTTTCCTTGTTGATTCACGCTTCGGCACTCGGCTTCATGCTGACGGTGTTTCAAAGCAGCGCGGTGCGGACCAAGGTTCGTGAAGTTGCGCAACTCTATTTCACGCCGCTCTCTAACTATCGGCCCAAACCCGCGCTGAAGGCAGGTGGCGGCGGCGGAGGTGCGCAAGATCAAACGGCCGCACATGGCGAGGCGCCAAAGTTTGCGGCGAAGCAGTTCGTTCCACCGGCCTTAGCCGTACCGCAACCCAAGATGCCGGTGGTACCGACGATCACCGCCCAAGCGCCGGAGATTGTCGCCGATCAATATGGCGACCCGTTGAGCAAGCTGAGCGACGGCGCTTTCGGCAAAGGTGTGGGAACGGGAATCGGGCCGGGCAATGGGAACGGTTACGGCAAGGGCGATGGAGGCGGCATGGGTGACGGCGTCTTCATCATTGGCGGTGAGGTATCGGCGCCGACGCTGATCTCGAAGATTGAACCCGAGTACTCAGAAGAGGCGCGAAGGGCGAAATATTCAGGAAGCATCTTGCTGTCGGTGGTGGTAGATCAGCATGGAATTCCACGTGATATCAAGGTAATCCGAGGCGTGGGCCTTGGCCTGGATGAGAAAGCGATAGAAGCAGTAACGAGATGGCGCTTTCGGCCAGGCATGCGGCACGGCCATCCGGTTGCGGTGCAAGCTCAGGTAGAAGTGAGCTTCCGGCTGTTGTGATTTACTCCGACCAAACGGCAAATTCATTCCCGTTGGGATCGGCGAAATGAAAACGGCGTCCGCCGGGGAACGAAAAGGTGTCTTTGACAATCGTTCCTCCGGCGGATTTGATCTTTTGTTGAACCGAGTCCAAATCGCTTGCGTAAAGGACGATCAAAGTGCCTTTCGAAGGCGCCGCCAAGCCGGTGGTAAAGCCGCCGGCCAGACGGCCGTCGTGGAAGCTGGTGTAATCGGGACCGTAATCTTCGAACTTCCAACCGAAGGCAGAAGAGAAGAATCGTTTCGTGGCGTCGATTTGAGTGGCGGGGAGTTCGATGTAATCGATTTGATTTTCGGGTTTGGGCTGACTCATGCTCTCGATTCTAGAGCGTGAGGCGGGCGCAGGGATTGTAAAAAACGGCCAGGGGTGAGGCCGGAAAACTCCTGAAATTCGCGAATGAAATGGGCTTGATCGTAATAACCGCAGGCGGCGGCGAGGTGCGCCCACCCCGGCTGGGCCGGCTGAGAAACCATTGCGCGAACGCGTTCGACAGCGCGGCGAAAACGCAAAATCCGTTGCAGGTACTTGGGTGATATTCCGCTTTGTGCGAGGCAGGCGCGACGAAATTGCCGTTCGCTCAGGCCGGCTTCGGAGGTGAGTCGATCCAGAGGGACATCGGCGCTTGGCAGTTGCCACAGGATGCGGCGGCTGGCGTCGGGCGGATTGAGCGGGCGCAGGGATTGCTCGATAATTTCGATCTTCTGAGAGACCTCAGCCGAGTCACCGAGTCTAGCGAGAAGATCGCGAGCCAGTTTGCCCCAAAGGCTCTCGAGCGGTTCGACTTTGTCAGTAAGTTCAGCCGCTTCGGGTGCAAAGGCCGCCGCCATGCCCGGATGAAAGCGTACTCCGAAATAGAAGCGCGGCGAAGCGGCAGAGAGATGTAAGGGCGTGGTCATGAGGCCGATTAACGTGAGCGAGGCAGGCGTGTTGTTTTCGGATGTGAACAGAATGTCGGCGCAACCATCGGGCAAAATGTTCGCTTCGCCTTGTGGCTCGCGGTCTTCGCGAGACCAGAAACACTCCACATAACGCGCCAGACGCGGGCTCGGAGCATGTTCGCGATAACTATGCGGCGTCACTAGAAGCAATTTTAGCGCTCAATTTGAAACGACGCCGGCTTCTTCCGTATCCACGAGCAAGCGCGAGTCTTCTTTTGCCCGCTCGCTCCAGCGGACGACAACAATACCCGCGAAGATAATGAGCATGGCAATCGCTGCGCGCACTCCGAAGGGTTCGCGGAAGAAGAGCCAGCCAACGATCACCGCGACCACTGGATTGACAAAGTAGTAAATGGACGCAACCGCGATCGGAAGGTTCTTGACGATATAGATGAAAGCGCTGTAGCCGATGATGGCGCCGAAGACAATGAGATAGCCTACCGCAAGCCAGGCGCGGACGCCGGCATGGGCGGGCATCTTCTCAAAAACTCCACCGAAGCTCAAGCAGGCTAAGCCGGCCGCGAACTGTTGCACCGCGCCGCTCACGAACGGCGGAGCATGCGAGTGGACGCGTTTCTGGAAGAGCGAACCGATGGTCCAACCGGCAGCGCTCAGTTGAATGAGCAGGAAACCAGGCCAGGTGTTGCCGTGCATGCCTTCGTGAACGGCAGCCGGATAGATCATGTACGCGACACCGAAGACACCGATCAAGAGACCCAATATGGTGGTCGCGAAGGGCTTCTTGCCGTTCGGCAAAAGCGAATCGATGCCGACCATCCAAAAAGGAGCAGTGGTGTAGAACAATGCTGCGGTGCCGCTGGGAATGCGCAGTTCGGCCACCGCCAGGAATCCATTACCCGAGCCGATCCCGATAATGCCGCAAAGAGCCGTGAGCCATAGTTCGCGTCCGCGAGGAAGCGGAATGCGCGCGATTTTGGCGGCCACAAGTAACACTCCGCCCGAAATGACGTACCGAATTCCCAGCATGAGCGCAGGCGGAATGGTTTCGAGCGAAATGCGAATTCCGAGATAGGTGGTACCCCAGAAAAAGCAGACTGCGGCCAGAGCAACGTAGGCCATGCGGCTGGGCTGGCGATTGGAGTTCAAGATTCTTTCTGAGCGTCTGGAGCAGATTTGTGGTCGAGTTTCTCTATGGTAACGCTCGCAATTCGGTTGCGGTCCATTTTCGCAATGAGAAAGCGGCGTCCGCTATAATCGACACCTTCGCCTTCTTTGGGAATATGGCCCAAACGAAACAATAGAAAGCCGGCGAGCGTTTCGAACCCGGCTTCAGCCGGAAGAGCTATTTTGTAGCGGGTTTCGAGATCGCGAATCGTGGTGCTGCCTTCCAGTTCAAGGCCTTTTTCAGCGGCGGGGGGCTCGATGCGAACAGCGTCGTGCTCATCGCCGATGTCGCCGAAGACTTGCTCGAGAACGTCTTCTAAAGTGACGAGACCGGAAATGGTGCCGAACTCATCCACTACCAGCGCCAGATGATTGTGGGTTTTGCGGAATTCGTCGATCAACTGATTCAGCGGTTTGGTTTCGGGCACGACGACGGGTTTTCTCAAGAATCGCCGCAAGCGAAACGGTTTCGCGCTGCGGCGGCTTTCGTGAGCAAAGCGGCGTTCGTCCCAAACGCGCATCAGGTCCTTATAATGAACGATGCCGATAATTTGTTCCGGCGCGTTTTCATAAACCGGGATACGCGAGAACTTATGTTCGGACATGACGGCCAGCACTTGGTCGAGGGGCGCATCCACCGGCAGAGACACAATGTTGTGCCGCGGCGTCATGATTTCGCGCGCGGAATATTCAGACAGCTCGATAAGGCGTTGAATCGCGTCTTGTTCGAAATCTTCCAAATGCCCTTCGCGGCGGCTGGATTGAATGACGTATTTGAGTTCTTCGGCGGAGTGGCCGGAGTGACCCGAACCTTTGGCGAGGCCGAGCAAGCGAAGAATCAGAGCGGCTGAACGCTCTACCACCACGATGATGGGTTGAGAGAGCCGATAGAAGACCAATAAGGTGGGCGCTGCGAGCACGGCAACACGGTCGGCTTTGGCCATCGCGAGGTTCTTCGGAACCACCTCGCCGATCACCACATGAGCGTAACTGATGATGAGAAACGCGAGCGCGAAGGCGGCGCCGTGAATAACGACGGCAGACACAGGCAAACTGAAACCGGTGAAAAGACCGCGCAGCCAGGTGTACATCGTGCCTTCGCCGGCCCAACCTAAACCGAGGCTGGCAAGGGTCACACCGAATTGGGTTACCGACAAAAGACGCCCAGGATTGGCCATCAAACTGAGCGCGCTCTGCGCACCGGCTTGCCCCTGCTCGGCTAATTCGCGTAAGCGCGACTGTCGAACGGAAACGAGTGAGACCTCAGCGGCGGCAAAGAAACCATTGGCTGCCAGGATGACAGCAAGGACCACGAGCCTTATTGCCATAAAGGTGGGTAGGCGTTGCCTGCAGAGTAAAATCGGGTGGTGCTCTCCCGAATCATACGCGTCATCAATATTAGTGTCGCAGTCATAGTACTTCTGTTTGTGGCTTGCGTCTATTGGTTTGCGATTCGGCCGTTACCGCAAACTTCGGGCGAACCGAGCGCACCGATTTCGGCGCCGGCGACGATTCAGCGCGATGCGCGCGGCATTCCTCATATCGAAGCCGCATCGTTAGAAGATGCCCTCTTTTTGCAGGGTTACGTTACGGCCCAAGATCGATTGTGGCAGATGGATGCGCTGCGCCGCTATGCGGCAGGTGAATTGGCGGAGATTGCGGGCCAGCAAGCGGTGGAGTTAGATCAGCGGGCGCGCTTACTAAGGATTCGTTCGATTGCGGAGGCTGATGTCGAGCGTTTGACCGCGGAGGACCGGGCAGCGATTGTGCAATACGCCCGCGGCGTCAATTACTACATCGATACGCATCGCGGCAATTATCCACTGGAGTTTTCTATTCCGTTTCACTCTTATGACCCGCGACCGTGGACGCTGGCTGACTCGATGCTGGTGGGTCTGCTGATGTTTCGCGATTTGACAGACTCGTTTTTAGCCGATACAGGGCGGGGGAAATTGCTGGAACTGGGCGCGGATCCAGCGAAGTTTCATATTCTCTTTCCGGCAATGGAGGGCGGTTCGGTAAGTCCGGGTTCGAATGCGTGGACGGTTTCAGGCGCGCACACGGCAACCGGGAAACCGATGCTCGCGAACGACCCGCATTTGCGTTACGCCGTGCCGGGAACTTGGTACTTAGTTCATCTGAAGGCGGGCCAGTTTGATGTGAGCGGCGGGTCATTGCCGGGCGTGCCGTGCGTCATCACGGGACATAACCAGAAGATTGCCTGGGGTGTGACGAATTTGATGACTGACGTGATGGATATTTACCGCGAGCAGATCAATTTGCAAACCGGGCAGTATCAGTTTGCGGGCAAGACAGAACAGGCGAAGCTGTTGGAAGAAGTCATCGCCGTACATAATGCCAAGCCGGTCCCCGTAAAACTTTGGGTTACGCGGCATGGGCCGGTGTTTACCGAGAATGGAAAATCGTATAGCATCCGTTGGTCGGCGGCGGAAGGTTTTGGGTTTCCCTTTCTGAAATTAGATCAAGCGAAGAACTGGAGCGAGTTTCGTGCTGCTCTGCAGCCGTTTTGGGGACCGGGGCAGAATTTCGTTTACGCCGACCGCGAAGGCAACATCGGCTATCAAGCGACCGGCCGCGTGCCGATCCGGCGCAATTTCGACGGCAATGTGCCGTTGGACGGCGCGTCCGGGCAGTACGAGTGGGATGGCTATGTTCCGTTTGAACAATTGCCGAGCATGTACAACCCGGCTTCAGGCATCATTGCGACGGCGAATCAAAACCCGTTTCCGGCGAACTATCCGTATCACATGGATGGGAATTACGCAGACCGTTACCGCATACAGCAGATTCGAGCGCGTTTGAACGCGAATCCGAAATTGACCCTGAATGACATGCTCGCCATCCAGAAAGATGTTTATTCGGGCTATGACCGCTTTCTGGCGCAGCAAGCCATAGCTGCATACGGAAAAAGCGGTGGCAAGAACACTTTGTTTAAGCCGGCGATGGATGTCTTGCGCAAGTGGAATGGGCAGATGGAAGCGGCACAGGCTGCGCCGGCGATTGCCGAACTGTTAAGCGAACAGCTGCAAATCGCTTTGCTCAGAATCCTGGCTCCCAAAGCTAAAGAATTCCCCGACGTGAAACCGCGGCCGCAGGTGATTCAGACATTGCTGACCGAACGCCCGAAAGGCTGGGTGCCTAATGATGACTGGGATGCGTGGATCGTTTCGGCATTGGGGGTCGCACTGGACCAAGGGCGCGCGCGTTTGGGTAGTGGGGTGGCCGAGTGGCGGTGGGGCCACTTGTTGGTTTGGCGGTTCGATCATCCCATCCTCAAGAACATCCCCTTCGTTGACTTCTTTTTCGACTTCACGTATCAGCGGAGATCCGGACCGTTTGAAATGAGCGGATCTTCCACCACGGTGAAGCAGACGACGCCAGTTTTAGGTCCGTCGGAACGAATGGTGGTGGATTTGAGCGATCTCGATCATTCCGTTCAGAACCTGGTGCTGGGCGAATCGGGATCTGTGGCTTCGAGTCATTATGAAGACGAGTGGCCTGCCTATTATTACGGGACCAGTTTTCCAATGCAGTTCAACCACGTTGACGCCAAGGACACGCTGAGGGTCAAGCCGCAATGAACGAAGACTCATCGCTTCTAGCGCAGAGTTTACGGGAATCGAAACTGTTCCGAAACATCAGCGATGAAGCACTGAGTGAAATGGACCCGCAGCCGGAAATCGTGCAGATTCGCGCCGGGGAGGTTCTGATACGCCGGGGCGATACGGGGACGGATTATTTCCATTTGGTAAGCGGCCGATTGCGGGTCTTCGGTGAATTGGCAAACGGCAACCTGGAATCGCTGGCGGAAATTTATCCGGGTGAGGGGGTGGGTGAGATGTCACTCATCACTGGCGAGCCGCGATCGGCGACAGTCATTGCCCGGCTCGATGCGGAAGTCATCCGAGTTACCCAGAAGGCTCTGCTCAAACTGATTGAGCAAAGACCGGAGATGGCGCTGGAACTGGCGCGATTAGTAACGGCGCGGCTCGCGGGGCATCAGCACCTGGGAAGGGCGCCCAGGAAGAGCCAAACCATTGCGATTTTCGAGTTAACCGAGGGCTTGGATTCGCGAGCGCTGGCCGATGATCTGCAGCAAGCCCTGGCTCGATTTGGGACCGCCCAGGTCTTGACTGCCGAGAACACCAACGACCAGAAGGACCTGAACTTCGCGATCTACGCCGCCGGCTCGCTCACGAGCGAATGGGGGCGGTTTTGCTTCTTATATGCCGATTTGATTTTGCTCACAGTCGATGCGCGCAGTCGGAAGCCGGAAGGGTTGATCGAACTGCCCTTCCCCCCTGGCACGGATCGCTCGCTGTTCGGAAAGATCCATTTGCTGATGGTTCATCCGACAGATTGGCGCCGCGAATGTGAAACGGCGCCGTGGATTGTTCGTTTGAATCCCGAAGAGTATCATCACGTGCGCAGCGGCAGTTCGAGGGATTTCGCGCGGCTGGCTCGGATTCTGACGGGGCGGGCGGTGAATCTGGTGCTCAGCGGCGGCGGCGCGAGAGCGTTTGCGGAGCTGGGGGTTTTGAAAGCGTTCCGGGAAGGCGGCATCCATTTCGACCGAGCAGCCGGTTCGAGCATGGGAGCGTATGTGGCATCGGTATACGCCTATGACGGGGACATTGAGGAACGGATTGCGCAAACGCGGGAAGGGTTCAAGCGCTTCAAGCCAGATAAAGACTTTACGCTGCCGATGCTTTCGGTGTTGCGCGGCAAGCGGCTGGAAGACTTAGGCGTGAGCCTCTGCGGAGGGTGGCGGATTGAAGATCTGCCGTTGCGGTACTTCTGCCTGTCTTCGTGTCTGGACGACGGCGAGATTGTCTCGCACTTTGACGGGTCGTTGATGATGGCGCTGCGATCGAGCTGCGCGTTCCCTGTACTAGGGCCGCCGCTTTTGATTGGCGGCAAGCTGCTGATTGACGGCGGGGTGTTGAACAACTTGCCGATCGATCTGATGAAGAAACACTTTGGGGGCAAGGTCACGGCGATTGATGTTTCGGCGTTCCGGCGGCTCGAAATGGACCAGCGCTGGGAGAGGAGCTGTCCTTCCGGGTTCGACATCTTCTGGACCAAGATCAAGCCCTTTAGCAAAGCGCCGCGTGCGCCAAGCATCATCGAGATTCTCGTCAGAACGATGGACCTGACTTGCCGGGCGCAGACGAAGCGGTCGCGGGTGTATGCCGATTGGTTGATTGAACCGCCAGCGCAAGATTGCGCCTTGACGGACTTTGCGCGGTTTGACGAAATGGTGGAACTGGGCTATCGCCACGGTATGCAGTTGGTGGAAGAAATCACTAAGCACCCGGAATTGGCGGAGGCGCGTGGTGTGAAAGATCTGCTGTAACCTATCCCCATGGCGAACCCTTCTTCGATTGGCGTCGAGCTTGATGTAGATCCGCATGAACTGGAACCAGAAACAGAACCTTTGCTGGAACTGGAGCCGGATGCGCCGCTTCGCATGCTGGTGATGGGGAATTTCAGCGGACAGTCGACGAAGAAGCTGGTGCGGATCGATCGCGACAATCTGGAGACGGTGCTTGCGGAGTTTAGCCCGAAGGTAGAGTTGAACGACACTGAGCTACTGTTCCGGTCATTGAGCGATTTTGAACCGGAGAGCTTATTTCGAAAGAGCGAGTTGTTTGCAGCCCTGCGCAATCAGACAGGCCAGCCGCTTTACGCAGAACCGGATGAGAGCGGCGCTGCACCTTTGAAACCGACTCCCGAACAGATGGCGAGGCTCACTTCTCCAGGCGGGTTGCTGGATGCGATTGTGGAGAAATCGGCGGCGTCCGCGGAACAGAAGCCGGCAAAAACGGATGAGTTCGAGGCGATGGTGGAGCGGATTGTTGCGCCTTATGCGACACCGGCCGAAAGCGCGGAGAGCCGGCAGGCGGCGACGGAACGAGCACAACGAATCAGCCTGCTGATGCGGCATGTTCTGCATGATGAACGGTTTCAGGCATTCGAAGCAGGCTGGCGCGGATTGGATTTGCTGGTGCACGGGTTGGATACGGACACGAAGATCCATTTGTACTTGCTGGATATTTCGCGGGAGCGACTTGGCGAATTCTACGGGCTGGTTGCGGGCGAATGGGGATTGCTGATTGCGAACTTTGCCTTTGATCGCGACCGACTGGAGGATGTGGGATTGCTGGAGCAGTTGACCGGATTGGCGGAAAGGCTGGGAACGCCGCTGATTGCGGAGTGGCTCACCTCGCAGAATGAAGACCCGAAGGCGCAAGCGGCTTGGGAGAAGCTGCGGAGATCTTTGAAAGCACGCTATTTGGCCTTGGCGCTGCCACGCTTCCTGCTGCGGCTTCCTTATGGGAAAGAGACGATTCCGGTAGAAGGATTTGAGTTTGAAGAGATGCCGGGCGAGCCGGCGCATGGCGAATATTTGTGGGGTAATCCCGCCATGGCTTGCGGGTTGGTTCTGGGAAGGCTGTTCGAAAAACAAGGCGCGCTGACGCCGACACCCGGCTTTCTGCGGTTGAGCGATTTACCAATGCACATTGTGAAGAATGAGGCGCGGCCATGCACGGAAGTGTTGCTGAGCGAACAGGATTGCCTGAACTTGCTTGATGAAGGCCTGTTGCCGCTGGCGGGAGTGAAAGGAGCGGATGCGATTGTGTTCCCAAGAATGCAGTCGATTGCCGACCCGGGATCGTTGTTAGCAAGATTGCGCGCGGCCAGTTGGGCCGATTAAGCTTGCGTTAAAAACTGCGCAGCTTCGTTCAAAGATTGACGGGCTTCGGGCAGATTCGCGGCCATGATTTGCCAAGCATGCGGGACAACGGGCCAAATTTTCAACTGCACCTGAACGCCATCCATGCGAGCGTTTTCGGCGAGGCGAGTGGAATCATCGAGCATCAACTCATCGGCGGCTACGTGGATCAAGAGGGGCGGCAGTTTTGTCAGGTTGGCGTAGAGCGGCGACGCAAGCGGATCTTGATTAGAAGCACCATTAAGATAAGTTGCGGCGCATGGGGGCAGATCGGCTGCGTAAAACATGGCGCACTTCGCTTCGTTGCTAACGAGCGACCGGCCGGTGCAGGCTAAATCAGACCAGGGAGAGAAGATGGCAGCGGCTTTGGGAACAGAGCGGGCGGCATCGCGCAGCGCGAGCATCACAGCCACGGCGAGATTGCCACCGGCGGAATCGCCAGCGATGCAAACGGGTTGCGGCGGATCACTTTCGAGCGCGAGGAAGACTTCAATCAGATCGTGGATGGCAGCGGGGAACGGGTGCTCGGGAGCAAGGCGATAATCCGGCGTGAAAACGCGAAAACCGAGTTTAGCGAAATAGGCGGGGATGGGGCGATGAGTTACAGAGGAGCAGGCGATGAAGCCGCCGCCGTGAATATATAAGAGGAGCCCGCGTGAATAATCATCGGACTCGGCCCATTCGCCGGAAATGCCACCGACCTCGCCGGGTGTGAGGCGGACGCCGCGCGGCAGGGGACTGGGCTTGGGAGTGAGTAATTGCCGGATGCGAGCAACGTCGCGTTGGCCCTTTAGTTTCCGTTTCAGGGTAAGTTTCAGTAAGTTCGAAAAGAAATACGCTTGCCAGCTTGCCATTTACTTTAGATGTCTTTGAGATAAGGTAGATTGCGGAAGAGAGCCCAATAGCGGGTGGGCATCAAACGCTGAACGAGATCGACGCGAGTGGCATCGACGCCACAAAGTATGCGTACTTTGCGGCGTTCGAGACCGGAAACGATGGCTTCCGCTACAGGTTCCGGAGGGATCCGTAGAAGATTTTGCCAGATGCCTTGCAGGCGTTCGACATCGGCAAGCGGAAGCACGGCGGCAGCACGGGCGTTTTTAGCCATGCCCGTGCGAACACCGCCCACATACACAACGCTCACTCCGATGTTCTTGCCCAACATTTCGAATTCATTGCCAAGCGCCTCCGACAAGCCGCGAATAGCGAACTTACTGGCAGAATAAGCGCATTGACCGGCCGCCCCGATGAGGCCCAAAACACTGGAGAGATTGACAATTTGCGCTTGCGGCTCGCTTTCGAGGAGCGGAAGGAAGGCTTTCGTCATGCGAACCACAGACAAGAAATTAATTTCAAAGAGCCATTCGAATTCTTCCACAGAAACCTGGTTAAAGCGGCCTCCGAGAGCAACGCCGGCACAGTTAATCAAGATGTTGACACGACCGTGACTGGCTTGAACTGCATCGGGCACGGCGGCGATGGCTTCGGCGTCTGCAACATCGAAGACGTGTTCGGACACAGTAATGCCGCACGCTCGGCAAGCGGCGGCAGTTTGCGCGAGGGCATCGGATTTAATATCGCAGAGGGCAAGATGGCAACCGCGGCGAGCCAAATTGAGAGCAATGGCAGAACCGATACCGCCAGCTGCGCCACTCAGGACGGCGACAGAATTCTGAAGCGCCAACTGAGGCAGACGGGGCATTCCTTCGCTAAGCGTAGCAGAGAGGACGTTTTTGATCTTTTTCTCGCTTTCGATGCCTTTTTGGGCACACTTCCGGTGTTGACAGCAGGCAAGGCGGCCGTGTATCCCCAACCTCGCGGTTGGGGTTCTGTTTGGGCATCTTATTACGCGGCTTGGGCGAGGTTGGGGAAGTGCAACATCACCTTGTCGAAGTCGGGCCAGGTGCCGGTCAGCTTAAATTGGGTGGCGCCGCGCTTGAGGAAGAAGGCGAATTGCTGATTCGTAAAATCGAACCCAGCGTCTTCGGGCTTGAAGTCCAACGGGATTCCTTTGGCACGGGCTTCGTTGACCCGTTTGAAGGTCTCGTGAATTTGTTTGCCAAGCCGGATGCGGCGCTGCTCCTGAATCTCTTTTAGTTCGGCTTTGTACTTATCGAGCTGGCGGTTGAGGCGGCTTTCCTGCAACGCGAGGTTGGAAAAATCTTTGCGGAAGGTCATGAGGATTTCAGCGTGCAGCAGGTGAGCGCGGCGAGTGGGGTCGGTTTCATCGGCAAAGATGTTGTCGGGGAGTTTGCGTTCGCCGACGGCATAAAAGGCGGATTCGAGAGCGGCGACGCGGAGCAGACGCCATTCGGTATCGGCGGTGAGTTGGACGAGGGTGCGTTCGTCTTCGGTGGCAGGCGCGAACTTGGTGAAGTGGTGTTCGATGTGGGCTTGATAAGCAGCGGCGTCTTCGCCGGGCAGGAGGACGGTGCGGCCAGTGAGACCGGTTTTCACGGCGTTCATGGACGATTTGGCTTTGCCTTCGGGCGTGACAGGTCCGGGGGAATGTTGCGCGTTGGCGCGATTGGCAGCGAGTTTGGCATCGCTGATGGTGGAAGCGGTGGCTGCATCGGCGGCAGCGGACGTTGACGGCGCGAATGTGGGAGAGGACATGTTGAAAACTCCTTACGTTCAATAAAAAAGGCCCGCGAGAGCAGTGCTCTGCGGACCTGACAACACTATAGAACGAGCGGGGGTGGGCGGCGGATGGGATTTTCGGGTTTGGGAAGGGTGCAATGCCTGTAAGTGGTTCAGGGGAAGTGGGATAAAAATTTTGAAAAAAGTTTACGAAATCTGTGACTGGAAATTATAGTCGCTTGACGATGCATATAAGTTGTTGATTTTAATAGGGCATACGAATAAAAGGCGATAACACGATTGTGCTCCTGGCTGCGAGGCTCAAGGAGGCCACCGCCTTACTTGGTTTTTGCCGGGAAAACCTTGTGGCTTCAAGGTGCTACTATGCCCGCATGGCGTCCGCGCTCCGGGTCCCGCCCATCACGTTCGAGCAGTATGAGCACTTCGAGTCGCCGAACGGCTATCGCGATGAATTAATCAATGGAAGGATAGTCGTGTCTCCGGAAGCGAAACCATTGCATTCGCAGGTTGCCGAAAATATCCATGAGCTGCTCAAACGCGCCAGCGACAAGCGGAAGTACAAAGTCGGCCAACGGATGAATTTGCGTTTTCCCGCTGTACACAGCATGCCGTCCCCAGACGTTTTTGTGATCGAACTAACGGAATGGCGAAGGGCATGCGCGGAAAGCCGATATCCGGACGGCGCTAGTGTTCTGCTGGCGGTGGAAGTTATCTCACCGAGTAACTATCCCCGGCCCTTGAGTGAGAAAGTCAATATCTATGTGGGGCACGGTCTGGAAACCTGGGTGGTCGATCCGGGAAAAGAGGAAGTGAAAGTGCATCGTCGAGGCCACGCTGCTCGTGCGGTTTCTTTGAAACAAAAATCGGCGGGTTTGCAGTGGTGCGCGAAACAGATTCCATTGACGAGAATTTTCGGGCTACCTTAGCGATAGAAATCCAAACCATGGCGAGGTTGTTGACCACAGACGACATCATGCCGCTCGTCGCGTCTGTTACGGATAGCGAGCGGATCAGACTCCTGCGGTGGATTGCATCGCCCCGGGGTGCGGATGCGCCGGCCTACAAGGTTGCACCGCCAACTGGCGAAGAGATCTCAAGCCACTACGAATCGCTCGCGTGGGAAGCCAACGGTTGGGAAGAGTTCCATTGACTTGGAGCGAGATCCGCTGGTAAGCGTTTCGTCTCCCCGACAAACGCTGTCCCGTTGTGGTGCTTACCCGCGATGAGGTCATCGAACCGGCCGCCGAAGCCGAGCATGCTGCGCACCTTAACTTGGGAAATGGACAAGCGCTGCCAGCGCGAACCAATCGTTGGCGAAATCGCCACAGAAGAGTTGACTATTCGGGATCGGTTTTGGGAGGTGCGCCAGCCAGTTGAGCCGCTCGTGTTTCTTCCCAGCGCCATTTCCCGGTCCCTGGGAAGGCGGTGCCGGGACCATGCCGAAATTCCTTCCTCCACCGATGCAGCAAGTTCGGGTTGATTTCAAAGGCGCGCGCCGCCTCGCCGGCTGACGACCCCGTTTCCAGCCGTTGAATCGCGGCCAGTTTTACTTCTTTCGTGAACTTTCGTCGAGACATTCCCATGAGTCAATTCTCCATTCGATGAATTCTGACTCTTAACTCCTTGTCTCATTTTTGGGGGCAAGTCCACACCAATTCCCGCGGTAGAAAAGTACGACCAAGCGACCTTGCTAGAGCAACTCCGTCAACCGCCGAGACACGTGCGTCGAGTCTGGCAATTCGAAATCGCGTACGAGTTCGCCCGCGCTAGGAACGTTTGTCATCGCCCGAGTTTAACAACTCCGTCCGGTTTCATATGCCATCCCGGCGCCGGGCTAACGCGTGTACGGGTCAAGGTGGGAACGGCGTCAGATACGAAGTGCCCTTAGTTGCCCACGGCCTGCGGGAGTTCGCGCAGGCGGCGTATCGGGGAGAACACTAACCACAGCGGCGAAAGTAGAAGGCCGGTTGCGCCGATCAGCAGTGCTTGCCGCATTCCGAGGGCTTGTGCGATGACACCGCCGCGAGCGCGCCCAAGGGCAGGATGCCGTGGAAGAGCAGGTGCGTCGAAGAATTGACGCGTCCGAGAAGATGATTCGGCGTGATGGCCTGGCGTAAACTTCGTTCGCTGATGGTATAGACCGGCCACGCCAAATCACCCAATTGCGCGGCAGTTAGAAAAGCGGCGCAGACCGGCACCGAACCGTGCGCCAACGGTATCAACAACATCGCTATCCCAATCATCACTGCGGAACCAATAAACGTCCGGCCGAAACCAAAACGGCGCACCAACCACTCCGCGAGGAAGGCGCCAAATAAGCCGGAGGTGCCGCCGATCGCGATGATGATGCCTAAAAGGGCAGCGGTCAACCCCAGCTCATGCATTGCAAAGAGAAAGTACAGACTACTCCCGAAGCCCAGGAAGAAGGCACTGGTGGCTGAGCGGGCCGCCAGTGCGCGGAGCAATGGATCACGCCAGGACGCGCCAAGACCTTCCACGATTTCGCGGCCGATATGAGGTTCCCGGGTGCGCGTGGGCGCCGGTTCGGGTTTGCGGATGAGCCACACTGAGATGGCGGAACAGATGAACGAGGCAGCGTCGAACAGCATGGCCATGGGCGCCGTGATCAGCTGCACCAGGATGCCAGCGAGGCCGGGACCGGCGATCTGCGCAATGGACTCGGTCAAAGCCAACCGGCTGTTTCCGGTTAGGATGTTCGCGCGCGCGATCAGCGAGGGCAGATACGACTGGTAAGCGGAGTCGAACAGGACGGTGAGGATGCTGCTGGCCACCGCAACCAGGTAGAGGTCTCCGATGGTGAGCCGGTGCAGCATCGCTTCGAGCGGGATGATGCCGAGCACCACGGCGCGCCCCAGATCGGCGGCAATCAGGATGGGCCGGCGACGCAGACGGTCAACCCAGGCGCCGGCGAAGAGGCCAAAGATCAGTACGGCCGCCGCGCCCGCTCCGGACAAGAATCCCATCTGCAGAGGCGACGCTTTGAGGACGAGGACGGCCGTGAGGGGCAGGGCGACGCTGGTAATGTTGGATCCGACTTGCGAGATGGCCTGGCCGATCCACAGCTTGCGGAAATCGGGATCGAGGCTGAGCCCGTTGCTCGGCATTTCCCGAGTTTAGTTCAAGCATGTGCCGTGCGCGAGGCGAGCGCCCGTTTTCAGCACGTGAATTTCAGCTACACTAGAAGCCCATATGGAATGGCGGGCGATTCTCTTAGCGGCGATCGCACTGCCGCTCTGCCTGAACGCCGAGCTGTTGCCCATCCGCTCTTACACGACGGCCGACGGTTTGGCGTCCGATGAGATCAACAGCATCCACGTTGATTCGCGAGGTTTTGTTTGGTTCTGCACGCAAGAAGGATTGTCGCGGTTTGACGGTTACCGATTTGTGAACTTTGGGGTGGCGAACGGGCTGCCGGCGCGGGGAGTGAACGCGCTGCTGGAGACGCATGATGGCAATTACCTGGTAGCCACGGATGGCGGCCTGTGCCAGTTTAACGGGAAGTCCCAGGGGGCATTTGCTACCTACTATGTTACTGCTGCGCGCCATCATGGGAATGGGATTAACGCGCTGTTACAAGACGCGGCCGGCAGAATTTGGTGTGGCACAAATGATGGCGTCTATCAGTTTCTCAGCGATCATACGTTTCGGCGGATCGCTTTGCCTGCGCCGCCACACGGATGGACGCACACACCGATTAGCAATCTAGCCGAGGACACGGCCGGTAAGCTTTGGGCGGCCAGCCCGATTGGCCTTTACGTTGTCGCTAAGCAAAGAGCGACGCAACGCCTTGGAAAAGAAGACGGACTGCCGGATGATTGGGTGGAAACGCTGCTTTTCGATACGCGAAGAAGGCTATGGGCCGGGACGCGGGCTGGTTTGGCACTGTTCAGTGACAACGGCATGCAGCAAGTCTACGTTGATAACGCTGGGATACACCTTGATGTAAAGTCGCTGGCTGAGGGACGTGATCAGAGGATCTGGGCTGGTACCACCATCGAACTTGTGCGTTCGCTGCCTGGCGAGAGTCCGATGAAGTTCAAGGCGATGACGCGAGCGCAAGAACTGACTGGGCACGAGATCACCGCACTGAGCACTGACCGCGCAGGCAACATGTGGGCGGGAACGAATGGCTCGGGGGCGATGAAGATCCAGCGAGCCGGGTTCACCGCTTTTCATGAGCAAGATGGGCTGGCATCCGAGGGGATTCTGGCGGTAATGACAAGCCGCGCGGGCGCTGTTGTGGCTGTCAGCGTTTTGGCTAAGAATAAGTCAATCAATGTGTTTGATGGAAACCGTTTCCATAGCGCTGAACCGAAAGTCTTTGGCCGTCATCCAAGCTGGGCGTTGCACCAGATTCTGCTCGAAAGCCGCAACGGCGAGTGGTGGGCAGCGACGGCTCGCGGACTTTGCCGGTACCCGGCAGTCAGGGCGGAAGATCTGGCACGAACGACGCCTGCATGTTATGCGCGCGAGACGGAGATCTTCCGGGTTTTTGAGGATTCGAAGGGCGGTATCTGGGCCTCCGGCCAAACCTATGCCCAGGGCCGTGGTCACAACCAACTGATGCGATGGAACCCGGCCACGCAGACGCTTTCGTCGTTTGAGAGTGAAGTTCGTGGATTAGTCAATCCTTTCGCCGAAGACACCCATGGCGACATCTGGATGGGTTATTGGGGCGGTGGTTTGCTCCGCTACAATGGCCGCGAGTTTAGACACTTTGGCACAGGCGAAGGAGCGCCGAGGGGCCTTATCCGTGACCTCTTTGTGGACAGCGCCGGCCGACTGTGGATTGGCTCCGAAGGGGGCGGCCTTGGAATGGTGGCAACCCCCGCAGCAGACGAACTCAAGGTTCGTACTTACTCGACGGCGGACGGACTGGCCAGCGACATCGTTCGCTGCCTAGTGGAGGACAAACAAGGGCGAATGTACGCCGGTACGGCCAAAGGCGTGGACCGGTTGGATCCGGTCACGGGGCGCATCAAACATTTCTCGGGAGCTGATGGATTGCCTTATGGGAGACTCACATCCGCGGTTCGCGACCCAGCCGGCAATCTTTGGTTTGGCACGCTGGAAGGCTTAGCGAAGCTGACGCCTTTGCCGGAGGAGCCGCTGGCCGTTCCTGCTGTGCGGATCACTGAATTGCGAGTGGGACGCCAGCGCTATCCGATTTCACAATTAGGCGAAACATTCATTAATCGGGGTGACTTACCGCCGCGGCAGAATGAAGTGCAATTCGAGTTTGTCGGTTTGAGTGACGAACCGGAAGGGAATCTGCGCTACAAGTACGAACTGGAAGGCGGTGACTCCGAATGGCAAGGGCCCAGCCGAGATCACCAGGTGAACTATGCCGAGTTGGAGGCGGGGAGCTATCGGTTTCTAGTAGAGGCGATCAATTCAGATGGCCGGGCGAGCGTGCGGCCGGCCGAGGTGGATTTTGTAATTCTACCGCCGATTTGGAGGCGATGGTGGTTTGAAGGGCTGGGGATGGTCTGCGCCGCGTGCCTGATTTTTACGGTCCATCGCTACCGTGTGGCGCAGGCTGTGCAAATTGAGCGGATGCGCACATCGATTGCGACGGACCTGCACGACGATATCGGCGCGAGCCTTTCACAAATTGCGATTTTGAGCGAGGTGGCGCGCGGCCATGGCGATGCCGGGCAAGAGGCACGGGGGGAGCTGGAGCGAGTGGCGACGTTGGCGCGGGAACTGGTGGATTCCATGAGTGACATCGTGTGGTCAATCCGCGCCGTACCAGATGGCGTGGACTCCTTACTTCGCCGGATGCGAGAGTTTGCGAACGATTTGCTGGAATCGCGGGCGATTGCGTTTGAGTTGCGTACGCCGAGTGAAGCCGCGCATTTTCAGCTGGGACTGCAAACGAGGCGGGAGCTATTTTTGATTTTCAAAGAATGCTTAAACAATGCGTCGCGGCATTCTGGTTGTACCAATGTGAAGGCAGATCTAGTGGTGGAGGGGCGGGAGATTGTGTTGTGTGTGCGCGACAACGGGTGCGGTTTGCACAATGGCAGCCAGGCACCTACACGGGGCGGCGCCGGCATGCCGAATCTGCGGAAGCGGGCGCAGAGTTTGGGCGGACAAGTGAAATGGACTTCGGGCCCAGAGGGCGGGTGCCGGGTGGAAGCGCGCTTGCCGCTGCAGTAGAGACGCTTTGGGCGACTGGAACTACACGAATATGCAGGTTGTTGCCGGCCGGCTGACGCCTTTATAGTCGGGTCAGCCACGGGCAACACTTACCGGCGCTATAATCAGTCAACCCAGGAAGGAGTAAACGATGCGATTCGCTGCCATTCCTGCCATCGCCATCTTACTGATAGTCCCTGCACTTGCGGCGGATACCGATCAGCAAAGGGTGGATCAGATTTTCGCCGCCTACGACAAAGCCGGTTCTCCCGGCTGCGCACTCGGCGTAATACGCGACGGGGCCTTCGTCTATCGCAAGGGCTACGGTACCGGAAGCCTTGAACTTGGTGTTCCGCTTTCGTCTCAATCCGTGTTTTATATGGGCTCGGTCTCGAAGCAGTTCACCGCTGCGAGTGTCGTTTTAGCTGCCGAGCAAGGATTTCTGTCCCTAGACGACAACATCCGCAAATACATTCCGGAGCTGCCCGATTATGGACATCCCGTGACGTTGCGGCAGATGCTACACCACACCAGCGGGTTCAGGGACGTGCTGAGCCTTCTCTATCTCTCCGGCCGGGACGCGGCAGATCTGCATCCCAAGAATGAGTTAATCGACCTCGTCGCGCGCCAGAAAGCGTTGAATAACATGCCCGGGGACGAGTTCCTGTACAGCAACACGAACTATTTTCTGCTCGGCCGAGGTCGTGAGCCGGGTAACGAAGAAGCCATTCTCCGAGTTTGCGGCGGAGAACATTTTTCAGCCGCTTGGGGATGACTCACACTCGGTTCTACGACGATCACAGCCTTCGTTCTGCCCGGGCGCGTTCGCCGCCTACGCTCCCGGAAAGAACGGCTCTTTTCGTCGTGGACTGGTCGACAAATTTTGACAGGTCGGCGCTGGCGGATCTGATGAGCAGCGTGGACGACCTGCTTCTGTGGGACCGCAACTTTTATGGGAACCGGCTTGGAAAGGGAACGCTGCTTAAAGAGATGCAGACCCGCGGGGTTTTGAATAGCGGCAAGCAGATCAGCTACGCGCTTGGACTTGAAATAGGAACTTACCGCGGTCTGCCGATTGTCGAGCACGGCGGCGCACTTTTCGGCTACCGTACCGAAATCCTCCGCTTCCCGGAGCAGCGCTTCACAGTATTGTGCCTCTGCAATCTGTCGAGCGCTGACCCGTCCGGTCTTTCGCATAAGGTCGCCGATGTCTACCTTGAGAAAAGCCTTCAGCCCTCAACGATTCCGCTGCGCCCGGCTGCCGCAGAGGCCACTTCCGACCCCAGTCCGTTTGCCGGCAAATACTTTGACCGCCGCGATCATTCAGTCCTTTCGTTTACTGTCTCGGGCGCGAACCTTCTCGGGTGGGGCTTGAGTCTCCGGCGCATTGGCCCCGGCCGATTTGACGATCCATCCGGAGACGTCACCGCCTTTGACAACTCGGGCGGCATGATGAAGGTGACGATCAGCCATGACGAGGAGATATTTTTCACTGGCACTAAGATAGACGAGCTCCACCTCGATGATGCCGCCTTAAATGCTTACGCCGGCACCTATTCGAGCACGGAGCTGAACGCGACGTACAAACTGTCGGTTGAACACGGAAGCCTCATGCTTCGAAAGAATTGGAACTCACCGCTGCAACTGAATCCCCTAGTGCGGGACGAGTTCGAGATTGGCGATTTCGGCACGCTGGTATTCCAGCGTGATGCTGATGGTCGGATTTCCGGCCTTAGCGTCTTCGCTGACAGAATCCGTAACGTTACCTTCGAAAAGAACAACTGAGGACGCCTCATGTAGGCGCCCGCCGCCGCCGTGATGGTCTTGCGCGTGCGCTTTGGGTGACTGCCACTACACAGATATGTGGGTTGTTGCCGGCTGTCTGACGGCTTTATAGTCGGTTCAGGCAGCGATGCCATTACGGCAGAAAGAAGATTTTCCATGAGCAACAACTATCTCCAAAGCGCGCAAGACGGCTTGGTTTTTGACATCAAGGACCCGGTCAAATCCGGTTCGATCCTGCAAGCCATCGGGCCCAAACTTGAGAACAACCAATACTGGTCCACTCAGGACGTCCCTGGACAGCCGGGATACTTCTGGATAGTGAGTGCCGACAGCGGTCTGGTTGTCGACATTCAGACGCCTGTCGCCTCGGGCTCACCGCTGCAGGCACTCGTGCAGAAGAACGAAAACAACCAGTGGTGGACCCTCGTACCCGTGCCCGGACAACCCGGATACTCCTGGATTACGAGCGCTGCCAAGGACAGCGCTGGCCAGGCGCTGGTAGTGGACATCAAACATCCCGTAATCGCGGGATCGGCGCTGCAAGCTCTTGTGCAGAAGAATGAAGGGAACCAATGGTGGCAATCTGTGTCCGCACAGCCAGCCCTGACCCCAGGCGGTGCTACTCCGGGAAGCTACGCGAATTACATCCTCGGCAGCCCAACGTGCGAAATTTTGAGGGATGTCCGAGTCACAATTGAGATCACCGAAGATCTCGTGACGGAACCTCAGGACAAGAGCCTCAGCAATTACAGCCCAAACTTCGCCTTTCAGCTCAATGCAAATTCATCCGCGAACGGCGCTGCACCCCCGAGTACATGGATTGTCTGGCAGCAGTACATTCTTGGCGTCGGCCCCATCATCGGCTGCGCCGTCAATAACTGGACGAACCCTTCTCTTGCCTCCGGCAACCAGACAATCAGCTCGTCCGATACTACCCTTGTCACGTTGCCCACGCCTAACACGATTCCCGCAGGGTACGTAATTGAGTTCATCTTGCTATACGACAAGGCCGGCAATGTGACCGGTGCGACCTTCGGCGTGAACGACGGTCACACGAACCATCAAGTGTCGCAGGTGCTCACGTCCCTCCCCGGGGTGACTTCGGCAGAAACGGCTCCCATAGTGGCCTTCGAGCTAAACCTCGTCGGGCCGGGCAACGGGCAGACAACGAGGTTCAGTTCGGGCGCCGGCACCATCACATATAGTTCATCAAGCATCCTCACTGCCCAGAGCGCTATACCAAGCTGTGCGGGGTCAAACGCTACGACCGGTGAGACGTCAAACAGCGTGTACGGCTTGTTGCCGTCCATCGCGAGCACTACGTTTACGCAGACCTTTAGCCACGGTTAGGTCTGCGGGGCGCAGTCCTTTCGAGGAATCTGCATCTCTCGAAGCTGCCATGGCCAACCGTGACCTACCCATTTATGTAGCTGGCGTGTAAGCGTTCCATCCATTAAAATGAAACCTTCGCAGGCGCATCTGTGATTGATCAGCAACCACCGGCTTCCGTCATCAGCGTGGCAATCGTGGAAGACCAAGCCGAGACGCGCCAAGGCCTTTCGTTTCTCATAAACAACGTCAGCGGCTTCGAGTGTCGCCATTCCTACATATCTATGGAGGCGGCCCTGGTGGGAATCGGGGCCGAGCCGCCCCACGTAGCGCTTGTGGACATTGGGCTGCCCGGCCTCAGTGGCATTGAAGGAGTGCGGATTCTTCGGCAACGCTATCCCGCCATCGCTCCCGTGATGCTCACTATCTATAAGGACGACGACCGGATTTTCCAGGCCATTTGCGCCGGGGCGCGCGGGTACATTCTCAAGAAGACGCCGCCGCCCCGTTTGCTAGAGGCGATACGGGAGATTGCCGACGGCGGAGCCGTCATGTCGCCCGAAGTCGCCATTCGTGTGGTTGATCTCTATCGCAAATCGCAAACGGCTGAACAGTCTTGGACCGGCCTTTCTCCGCAGGAAAAACGTCTTTTAAAACTGCTCGCCGAAGGCCACCAGAACAAGACCGCCGCCGCTGAGCTCAACGTCAGCATTCACACCGTGAGCTTCCACCTCCGCTCGATCTATGAGAAGCTGCATGTTCATTCGCGCTCCGAGGCCGTGGCCCGCGCCCTGCGCGAAGGACTGATCCGCTAAAACTCACCTGCACGAATATGTAGCTTTCGGTTGAAAAGGAAATCGCATACATTCGATTCCAGCCTCATCGCCTGGCAACTCGGATTGACGGCGATGCGCTCGTAAATAGCAAGTAGAGGTGAGGCTTAAGTATGAACCGGATAATTAATTCAATGTTGGCACATGAAATGTTTCCGTGGCCCTGTTGCGGCCCAAGGTTGGGAGCGGAGGGAATTTCGGATCGCAGTCCAATCCGTCTAACTCCGGGCACGCAAGTAAAGAACTTACTCACAATATTTCTGCAAAGTCTCGGCTCCCACACGCGTTTGCGTTTGCCGGAGCCCGAGTCAACCACCGTTAATTCAATTGCCAGAAGCGTGATCATTGGCGCGGCGGCCATCCTCGCGTGCTCAGCGGCGATTGGCGCCACGCCGGCTTCCGACAAACTGGTGGCGCAGGCCCAGTGGAGGGACGGCATGATCAATACGGAAACGCCCGGCACTGGGTGCTTTCAGGCTACGTTTCCCAGCACTCTGTGGGAAGCGGTACCATGCCACGATGCCGGCGCCCATCCACACCCGATGCCTCGACTGGGTCGTTCGGGAGTACCCGAAACCGTCGGCAACGGCAATGATTACGCGCTTGTGGCCGGGGGCTTACCAGGCATTATCAGCAAAACGGTGGGAAGCTTTCCCGCGGTTAGTGGCGTGACGTCGGTGTCCAGCGTGCCCGTGCCGCCGCCCCTTGGGGATGGCGGCGTTCTTGGCCCGAACGAGTACTCGCTGCAAGTGAATACATATATAAAGGCAAAAACGTCAGCATGCGACGGCGGAGCCAAAGCGTGTACGGTATGGCAGCAGTTCGTTTACGCCACAGACTATGAAACTCCAGGCTCAGCCTCCGTATTTATGCAATATTGGCTGCTCAATTACGGAGAAAGCGGAGCGAAATGCCCAAGCGGGTATCTCACCGACCAATGGCCCAGTTGCTACAAGAACAGCCCCATTAAACCAGCGCCAGATGTGCCTATCACCGACTTGGAGAATCTAAAGCTGGCCGGCAACGCGGTGCTCGGCGGCAATGACATGGTGACGTTCACAAGCGGTACACACGCTTATAGCGTGAGCGCCCCCGACAGTGTCCTGCAGACAGCGAAGGTGTGGACGGAGTCGGAATTCAACGTGTTTGGCGATGGTGGAGGCTCGGAAGCGGTAATCAGCCCGGGCGCTGCGATCACGGTGAATGTGGCGGCGCAATACGGAAACTCTACTGCCCCGGACTGCTGGCGTGGCTTCGGCAGTAGCGGTGAGACCAACAACCTCACTCTCGGATCCCCCTGCACGACAGCGGGTGGAGCAACACCGTCGGTTCAATTTACGGAGTCTTCGTCGTCAGATCGCCTGGTTTCCGGCGAGACGATTGCCCCCAATCAGTTCATCAAATCGCGCAGCGGCCAATTCGAATTTATTCTGCAGGGTGACGGGAATTTAGTGCTCTACCAACTTCCTAACTATATAGTGCTCTGGGATTCGGGGACTAACGGCCAAGACGTTGCTCAGTGCATTATGCAGACGGACGGGAACCTGGTTTTGTATTCGCCCGACTTCACTGCGGCGTGGAACTCGCAGACGAGCGGAGATCCGGGTGCGTATCTGGTTGTTCAGGACGATGGTAACGCAGTCATCTATAGGACCAACGGAACTGCGGCGTGGGCGACTAACACCGCTGGACAGTAGCAAATCGGAAACGCTGGGCGGCTGCGACACAGTAGCCGCCCAGCCGAGTGGTGCTCGATCAACACTAACAAGAAATCACCGAGCCTCTTCGAAGCGCGCTGCGCGGCGATTACTTAGAGGGATTGCTGGTGATCCGTTCGTAACAAGCAAAGTGACTCGCAGTTCGAGCCTAGAAAAGACGAACAAATCGGGTCCGAAAGGAAGGCAAGGATATGAAAACCAATCGAGCAATCGTTCCTTCAGCCGACATAGGTGCCCAGAGAGACCGGGATGCTGTCAAGCGAGAAGCGTCCCCAGCGGCACGGCTGAGTAAGTGGTGATTTGAAGGCGAGGGGTTTGAGGCGTGACGGCCTCTTGCTACGGACTAACTCCAGAAAGGAAAAGAGAAAATGAGATTCATGAAAAATCTGTTCATCGGCATCGGCGTCGCGGCGCTGGCGGGAGTTCTTCTCACGTTCATCGCCCCGAAGGCGGTTCACGCAGCAGTAGCCACGCTGGTGGAGGTAACCAACACACCCTTGAATCCAGTGCCTACTGCCGACGTCCATAAGTCAGCTTCTCAGCTCGTTGAGTTGGATTGTTCAGACCTTGGCGGGCCCACAAACCCATGCGTTCTGAACCCACCAACCGGAATTATCCAGACGGCTCACGCCGTACCAAGCGGATTGAACTTGGTAGTCACCGATATCGAGATCTCACATTCGGGTGGAGCGGGATTCGTTACTCTCACATGGAACCCCGGCGGTGCGAGTAATTCACAGGAAGAGAGCTTCTTCGTCCCGTCTGGTGCAGCGATAGGCTTGACCACGGAGTTTCAGTTTCTATCCGGCATCGTAATCCTGCCTGGGTCGACGAATCTTAGCGCCGGATTCGGGGGTTTTACCAACACCGCTCAGTCGGTAGTCATCCGGGGCTACTACACGCCTAATTAGCCAGGACAGAGCCCTGCCCCGGAAATACGTTGACCGAAGAGAAGAGAAATGAGATTCCTAAAAAATCTGTGTATGGGCGTCTGCGCACTTGCGCTGCTTGCCTCACTCGCGATCTTCGTTACTCCCAAAACGGCGCACGCCCTCTCTACGATAGCGGCCCTGGTGCGCGACGTCGATAATCCCGCCCGCGATTCCTTCCAGGCCAGAGCGTGGGGGCTCGCGTATCCTATCGGCGCAGTACTCTTATGTAATGCGACCCCTGCGGTATTCCATCAACGTCACATTGGACGGCTGCTGCGATCATCGTGCAGTAGTACCGGACGAAGACTTGCATCGTCATGCGGTCGAGAACCTCGAACAGGCCGATGCCCTCCTGTTTGGCCGGGTGACTTACGAAATGATGGAGGCAGCGTTCCGGCCGGCGGCGGGGACGGGAGAGAGGCCTGATTGGATGGAACCCTTCGCCAGGACGATCGACGCGGCAAAGAAGTACGTGGTGTCGAGCACGCTCGACCGGGTCGATTGGAACGCGGAGATCGTGCGCGGGGATCCAGGTGAAGCCGTCCGGGAGCTCAAGCGGGAGTCCGGTAAAGCACTGTTGGTAGGAGGCGTGAAGCTACCGCTGGCGTTGGCGCAGTTGGGCCTGATCGATGAGTACGAGTTCTTGGTGCACCCCAGGCTAGTGGGCCACGGACCTACGTTGTTCGCGGGGCTCTCGAAGTATCTCGATTTGAGGCTCGTGAGCAGGTTGGAGTTCAGTTCGGGGGCGGTGGCCATGCGGTATGAACCGAGAAGGTAGACATTGGGCTTGTTAGCCCGTCGGCGTTACATGAGAGCTTCTTGCGGTAGTTCTTCCAGGCGCGGCTTCGACGCCGGGAAGAGGAGTGTCTGGGCGCGAATCCAATCGAGATGATCGTGACGCACCTTTGCCCCCTCTCGGATCAGAGCTGCCGGCCGCCCGGGTTCGCTCCGAGTTCGAGCAAGCGGCGCGCAATAGCGGTCAGCGTTCGCTCATCGGTTGGCGACCGAGCGTAACAAAGATATAGCAGCGGGCGTCAGGCGCGTCTGCCCCCCGGTTGATCGGCTAGTCAGATCAATTTTGTACAAGCTAACTTTCGAGACAGGCGCTGCCCTTCCCGCGGACCGGACGCACTCTCGATGTGCTCCCCAAGCACACTGTATTTTTCGAGTCGAACAAAGGGGCTTGACAGCGCAGCGAATCTTTGTATACTGAAAGTGTACATTATTGTACAGCTCAGACATACAATGGAATCTCCCGTCCAGCCAACGATTCGAATTGACGCCGACTCGGCAACACCGGCCTACCGCCAAATTGCCGACTCGATTCGAACGCTGCTGGTCAACGGGATGCTTAACCCCGGCGATGTGTTGCCGCCGGTACGGCAGCTTGCCATTGACTTGGCTGTGCATTTCAATACCGTCGCGGAAGCTTACCGCACGCTAGCTGACGAAGGTTGGCTTGATCTGAAGCGCCGGTTGGGCGCCCGCGTTATCGCCCGCCCCATGCCGGAACTCGCTTCGCCTGAAGCCGAAGTGAAGTTTGCAAAGCGGCTGCAAGAACTCGTAGCCGCCACGCGGGCAGAGGGAATCCCGACGGAAATCATTGCGCAAACCTTGCGCAGAATTGCTGAGGCACTCACATGTTGATCTGGATTCTCACTGCTCTTCCATTTGCATTCGTTTGTTGCGTGTTGTTTGTGCTGCCACACCTGAGCCGGCGCACGCAATTCTTTGCCGTTACGGTGCCGCCGGAGTTTCGGCAATCACTTGAGGCTCGACGAGTCATCAATCGATATCGCGCGCAAGTGGCGGTTCATTGTTGCTTCGGCGCGCTGTTGTTCGCTTTTGTCGTCGCTTATAACGCACCCAACTGGCTGCCGCTAGCGCTCTTATGGCCTACGGCCGGGTCGATGTTTGCGGTTTTTGCCGCTCACCGGCAGTCTGTTCCCTATGCTGTGCCCGCACCCGGAATCAGGCAGGCATCGCTGCGGCCGCGACAGCGATCGGGTGTGAGGAACCTGCTGACGTGGCTCGGTCCGTTTGGCATTCTCGCCGCTGCCGGCGCCTACACTGGACTGCACTGGAATCAAATTCCCGCCCGTTTCCCCATCCATTGGAGTTTCGATAACGCACCAAACGGCTGGGCCGTTCGCAGTATTTCCGGGGTGTACGGGCCATTAGGTATGGGTCTATTCGTTTGCTTCCTGATGTGGTTCTTGAGTTGGCAGATCTCCAGCAACTCGCGCGGCTCTACCGCGATGCGGAACCTGACGGTTGGGTTGCTCACAGCTGTCTCCTATCTCATGGCGGCATTGTTTGCCTGGCTTACGGTAACCCTCCCACTCGGTCACGGTGCACCGAGCGCGACCAGCCTCGCTCTCATCATGGGAACTGCGGCGATTCTTATCGGAACGAGCGTCGTCTTGGGGCTGAGGGCCAAAGGGGAGCCTGAACCAAGTGATGGATCCGGGCAGGTTTCGCAATCGGTACTCGGACTTTCCGACAATAGTGCGGACAGCAACTGGATCGGAGGTCTCGTTTATTTCAATCCCGACGACCCGGCGCTGTTCGTCGAGAAACGGATCGGCATAGGCTACGACTTGAATTTTGGAAATCCGGCATCGTGGGCGTTTTTCGGGTTCATTGTCGTGTTGCCTGTGGCTCTTATGATGCTGTCAAAGCTTTAAGCTTGCGTCCGGGGACTTAAGGGGCTGCGCGAGGTCGCTTTGTAGCACGACAATAGCCAGCTTTTGTAATTCTGCCAGGCGTGCAACGATCCCGGCGAATGCCGCACTAAACCTGTGAAGGGTGACCACCGACTTACGTTCAGTGGTCGTTTAGAAAAGCCCGCTGGTGAATCGTTATGCGCACCTTATATAAACGCTTGAATCGCTGTGATCGCGAGATCAAAACTGCCGCCGCCGAATGCGGAAGGTTGCATACCGAAGCTGAGCACGCTGGAATCTTGACTTGGGAACTGGACAAGCGCTGGCAGCGGGAAGCGATCCTCGCGGAAATCGCCACCCAAGAGCAGACAACCTGGGAGCGTTTCTAAGAAGCAGGCCGGCTACGCGGTTTCAGTAGAGGCGGAAGTGCGGGCAGGTTCGCCGCCGAGCTGACCAACAGGCGACTGCGCGCGTTTACGCCTAAGCACGACGGATGCGATCAGTGTCATGGCAAGGCCGACGGGAAATGGCTCGATAAAGGTGATCGCGGCGTTGTAGAACGGGTTCTCGTAATTCACTTTCGCTTTCTGCAGTTCTTGAATCTGCGCCTGAATCGCCGCGGCGCTCGCACCCTTGGCTCTGGCCTTCTCTATCAGGTAGGCGGCGTACTTGTCAAAGAAATCATGCACCACGGTGAAGTACAGGATTTCCCAGGTCACCACATAAAAAATGCAGGTGATGAGCGTGATGGAAATGCCGACGCCGAACGCTTTGCCGAAGCTGATCTGGCCGGCAGCCTCGTTATCGCGATAGGATCGGATGCCGAAGAACACTAATAAGAAAGACAGCACAATGATGGTGTAGCCGACGAAATAGCCGCGGTCGAAACCGAGCTTGTCTTCGAGCGGAATGGAAACGCTCACCAATATCGAGCAAAGAAGGCCCGAGATGAGTCCAAACTTCAGTACGGTTCTTTTCATAGCGCTGTTAACGCTCCTTCAAGACAAAATTAGGCTGTTTTGCGGGCGGCTGTCGTCATACTTTCGCATGATTTTCGCATTCGGCGAAGGAAATCATCCTTTAGGGCGAGAAAATCACGGAAGCAAACCGAACTCTTTGGCGAATTGGACGGCCTGGGTTCTCCGTTTGGCGCCCAGTTTATCGAAGGCACGGCTGCAGTGGGTTTTGACGGTGTTCTCACTAACGTGCAGCTTTTCGGCGATCTCGCGGTTGCTCATGCCGTGCGCGACGAGGCCGAGAATCTCCAGTTCACGCGGGGTGATGCCGAGTTCCGCAAGCTTGCCTCCGTTGGCGACGAACGGCGTTCCGGCAGGCACAAGGATTGGCGTTTTTTGGGCGACGGTTTTATCGGACTTCGAGGTCACCTTGCTGCCAAGCCAAATTCCTAAAGCGGCAAAGACGGCGGCGACCAAAGCGGCGTAGATTTCAAATGAGTGTTCGATCACCAGGAAGCGGTATTCAGCCCACTTCAGGAGGGAAACAAGGACGCCTCCAGTGACGCCGATGATGAAGATGTAGCGCTTCAAGCCGATAACGATTATCGCGCTCCGTCCAGAATGGGTGTTTCAGATTGACATTTGAGTCCCGTTTAGAAACGCCATGCAAAGACCTTATACATTTTCTTTCAACGACTTAGGAAGGGATAGCTTAGGCCCATCCCTTGCAAGTTGAAGCGATGTATGACGGATTTGGCCGGTGAGCTAAGGTCGGTTGGGGATGCGGTCCATGCGGCATGGCAGGACTTGCAACGCGGCGAGAATGAGCGTGCTCAGCAGGTATTGGAAAAGGCGGTGCGGGTGGCGCCGAATATTGCGGTGATTCACTACCTGTTAGGAATGGCGCGCCTGCGGCACCCTGGTTTATTCGCCGCGGCTATCGGAAGCTTGGAATCGGCGGTTCGATTGGATCCGGCGCACGCTGATTACCGGCTGGCTTTGGGTGAGGCGCTGATGGAGGCACAACCGAGGGCGGCGATCCTGCATTTGGTTCGAGCGGTGGAAATGGGAGCGAAGAGTGCCGATGGTTACCGCAAACTGGCGCTGCTCCTAAAGGACGAAGGCAAGCTGGAAGATGCATTAAAGGCCTGCGAAATTGGGTTGCTAGTTTGCGGTGAGGCGCAGCCTGGAATTCTCAATAGCCAGGCATTGGCGCTGAGGAAAATGGGCCGATCGGAGGAGGCGCTGGCGAGCCTGCGCAAAGCGGAGGCGATCACGCCAAGCGACGTGCCGACGTTGACGAATCTCGCCGCCACGCTGTTCGATTTGGGACAGGTGGTCGAGGCGCGCAGCTATTCGGAACGGATTTGCCAAATGGAACCGGACAATGCCATGGCCCATTTCAACCTCGGATTCGCGCTTTTGGCGCAAGGGCTTTATCGGCAGGGGTTTCGCGAACTTGAAGGCCGTTTGGGGCTGCGGCAAATGGCGGGAGTTTTCGGAAATTTCCAGCAGCCTCGCTGGAATGGATCGGATTTACAGGGCCAGCGAATCCTTTTGCACTGCGAACAAGGCGCCGGCGATACGCTTCAATATGTCCGTTATGCCAAGTTTGTGCGCTCGCGCGGAGGCCTGGTGATTTTGCGTCCGCCCTCCGCGCTCGGGCGGTTGCTGCGATGGCTGGATGACGGCGCCTACGAGACGGTGAGCCCCGACGAAGACCCGGAACCTGATGTGCAATGCGCACTAATGTCGTTGCCGATGTTGGCGGGTACGGAGATTCACACCATTCCACCTCCGGCGCGCTTCAAAATACCGGAAGACCTGCGGCAAAGATGGCGGAACGTGCTCGGGCCGAAGCGTGCGTGGCGGGTTGGCCTGGTGTGGGCGGGATCTGCCAAAAACCCGAATGATCGAAATCGTTCGTTTCCCTGCCGTCTGTATTCGCCGCTGCTTAAAAGCCAGGGCGTAGAGTGGATTAGTTTGCAACTGGGACCGCAGGCAGAGCAGTTGCGAGATTTCCAATTGGATGACAAGATTCGCGACGTATCGGATGAGCTGACCGACTATGCCGAGACCGCCGGGCTACTCTCACAACTGGATCTAGTGATTAGCGCGGACACTTCAGTCGCACATTTGGCAGGTTCGCTCGGGAAACCGGTTTGGATGCTGGTACCGTTTGTGACGGATTGGCGCTGGATGTATGAAAAGGGACATACTTCGTGGTATCCGAAGGCGCGCGTGTTCCGGCAAGAAAAGGCCGGCGATTGGGAAGGCGTAATGAGCCGCGTCCAACACGCGTTTGCGCAACTCGTTCACGAACGGTTAGCGAGCTGAGCCGTTATTCGGTTAGACTGCGTTTGCTAACCAGATCCGACAGACGTTTCAGAAACTCATCCACATTCACGGCACCTTGATCGCCGTGCTTGCGATTGCGAACCGCAACCTGGCCGGCGGCGGCCTCGCGCTCACCCACAACCAACATGAAAGGAATTTTGGCTAACTGGGCTTCGCGAATTTTGAAGTTCACTTTCTCGCTGCGGTCGTCGAGTTCGGCGCGGAAACCGGCCGCCTTCAATTTTTGGTAAACGCCTTTTGCGTATTCGCCCTGCTTATCGGTAATAGGCAAAACAATGGCCTGGACGGGCGCGAGCCAAACGGGAAACGCACCGGCATAGTGTTCAATCAAGATGCCGAAGAAACGCTCCACGGAACCATACAGTGCGCGGTGAACCATCAGCGGCTGGTGCTGTTTGCCGTCTTCGCCGATAAATTCCAAACCAAAGCGGCGCGGCTGAGTGAAATCGAACTGAACGGTGGAGAGCTGCCACAAGCGGCCGATCGCATCCACGAGTTTGACGTCGATCTTGGGTCCATAAAATGCGGCTTCGTCGGGCGAAAGTTTCACCTTCACGTTAAGCCGGGCCGTGGCGCGTTGCAAAGATTTTTCGGCCATGTCCCATTGCTCGGGTGTACCGTCATATTTGCCGCTAACGCCGCCGTCCCAAGTCGATAGTTCAGCTTCGTATTCGGTGAATCCATAGGCGGCCAGCGTGTCAATGGCAAATTGCAGGCAATCCACCACTTCGTTCTCAATTTGTTCCGGCGTGCAGAAAATGTGCGCGTCGTCTTGAGTAAAGCCGCGCACGCGCATCAGGCCGTGCATGGTACCCGAACGTTCGTAACGATAGACGGTGCCTAATTCACCCAAGCGCACCGGCAGATCGCGGTAACTACGCAGGCGGTCGCGGTAAATCAGAATATGGAACGGACAGTTCATCGGCTTGAGCTGATACTCTGCATCGTCCAGCACCATCGGGGTGAACATGTTCTCGCCGTAGAAGTTGTAATGGCCGGAGGTCTTCCACAGATCGCTACGCGCTACATGCGGCGTGTACACGAGCGAATAATCGCGCTTGATGTACTCCTCGCGCATCCAGTCTTCAATCACCTTGCGAATGGCGCCACCCTTAGGATGAAAGAAAATCAGCCCGGGTCCGCCCAGTTCCTGAATGCTGAACAGATCAAGCTCTTGACCGATCTTGCGATGATCGCGTTTCTTTGCTTCTTCAAGCTTGTGCAGGTGCGCGTCCAGATCTTTGGGGGTGAAAAACGCAGTGCCGTAAATGCGCTGCAGCTGCGGATTCTTTTCGCTGCCTTTCCAGTAAGCGCCCGCGATGGAAAGCAACTTGAACGCCTTCAATTTTTCGGTGGATGGGACGTGCGGTCCGCGGCAGAAATCGATAAAGTGCGGCCCTAGCGTATATTCGGAAAAAATATCGCCCGCGCGTTCCGCAATCAGTTCGCGCTTCATCCAATCGTCTTTATATTTGGCAAGGCCAGCTTGCTTCTCTGTCATCTGCCGTTCGAAGGGCAGGTTGCGCGCCTGAATCTCGCGCATGCGCTGTTCGATTTTTTCGAGATCTTCGGGCGTGAACTTGGCGTCGCGCTGGAAGTCGTAGTAGAAACCGGTGTCGGTAGGAGGCCCGATGCCGAGTTGCGTTTCGGGATACAGTTCGAGCACCGCAGCCGCGAGCAGGTGCGCGGTCGAGTGGCGGTACACCTGCAATGCCTCGGCATCTTTGTTGGTCAGAATTTGGAGTGTGGCATCAGCTTCGAATGGGCGGGTGAGGTCGTAGAGTTCGCCGTTAACACGGGCGACGATCGCGGCATCTGCCAGACGGGGGCTGATGGATTTGGCAACGTCAATCGGCTTGGTTCCGCTGGGAACGGTTTGTTGGCTGCCGTCGGGTAAGGTGATGATAAAGCTGCTGCTACTCATTTTCGGGGGTAACTTCGAGGTTAGCAAACGCGGCAGCTTGCCGACGGGCGCTAATCCGGCCGGCGCACTTCTGTTTCGAGGTAGTGCTCGAGGTGGGCGCGGGCATTTAGCAATGCCTCGCGATTTTTTTCCAAACGGCTCAGCATGAGCGCCCCTTCGAGCAAAGAAATCATGTGAAGCGCTACGCCGGTGGCGTCTACGCCGCGCTTGATCTCATTCTTCCTGATGCCGGCGCTCACAATTTCGCTGAGCCGGTCGCGCCAGCCCCGGAAGGCCTCGCGTGCCCGGTCGCGCAGAACAGTGTTGCCGTCATCGGTATCCACGGCGGTGTTGAGCAGGGGGCAGCCGCCTGGCACCGGCGAACGCCGCTCGACGAAATTGGCAACCAACTTCTTCAGGCGATCGACACTGTTCGGCACCAGATCCAAGCCTTGCGTCCGCGATTCCCAAGCACTTTGCCAGGCGTAATCGAAGGCTTCCGCCGCTAATTCTTCCTTGCTCGAAAAGTGACGGTAGATGCCGCCTTTTTCAAGCCCGGTCGCCTTCATCAGCTCCGATAACGATCCACCTTCAAAACCATGCTGATTAAAAATTCCAGCCGCTTCGGACACAATACGCCGCCGAGTCTCTTGTCCTTTGGACATGCGAAGCTTGCTCCTCTCTAACTATTCTAGAGCACAAAAGAGGCCGACCGGTCGCAAATACTTGCGACCGATTGGTCTCTTTTTCCATCTAGCAATGCATGAGCACTGCCACTGTGGCCGCCCCTGCAACAGCCATTCAGGAGCGCGCCATTAATCCGTGGCTGATCGCCATCACGGTTACGCTGGCAACATTTATGGAGTTGCTGGATACGGCCATCGCGAACGTTTCCCTGCCCCAAATCGCAGGCGGATTGGCCACTAGCTATGACGAAAGCACCTGGGTTCTGACCAGTTACCTGGTTGCGAATGCTGTTGTTCTGCCGCTCAGCGCGTGGTTGAGCCGCGTGTTCGGCAGGAAGAACTACTACATGACCTGCGTCGCGTTATTCAGCATCAGTTCGTTTTTGTGCGGCATGGCGCCGAGTTTAAAAATGCTGATAGTCTTTCGCGTGCTGCAAGGAATTGGCGGTGGTGGCCTAGCTCCCGTGGAGCAAGCCATTCTGGTGGATACATTTCCGCCTGCGAAGCGCGCCGCTGCCTTCGCTCTCTACAGCATGGCGATAGTCACGGCTCCGGCGATCGGGCCGCCACTCGGCGGTTGGATCACCGACAATTTCTCATGGCGCTGGGTCTTCTTGATCAATGTTCCGATCGGAATTGTCTCGCTGTTCTTGACCAGCCGCCTGGTTTCCGATCCGCCCGCATTCAAGCGGGAAGTGGAAACGGCGCGCGCCGAAAACAAGCTCAAGATCGACTACTTAGGAATAATTGCGGTGGCAACGGGCTTCGCGTGTCTTGAAGTCGTACTCGACCGAGGCGAAAGAGAGGACTGGTTCGATAGCAATTTCATCGTGATCTTCTTTGCGATCGCGATAGCGTCCCTCATTTTCGCCGTGTTCTGGGAATTACGTCATCCCGAACCCGTGGTCGAGATTCGCCTGCTGAAGGAACGGAACTTCGCGATTGCCAGCGTATATTACTTTATTTTCGGGTTTGTTCTTTTCGGATCTACGGTCTTGATTCCGCAGATGCTTCAATCGCTCTACGGATACACGGCGACAGACGCCGGACTCGTCCTCGGGCCAGGCGCTATGGTGATCGTCGTTCTTGCTCCGTTGGTTGTGCGCCTGGTCCACCGAGTCCCGGTTGCGGCGCTCCTCGCTGTCGGATATACAGTTCTCGGATTGGCGATGTGGTATTTCGCGAGCTTTGACCTGGGCACGAATTATGCTCGCGAAGCCGGCGCACGCGCTCTTCAAGGCTTGGGGCTGGCTTTCCTGTTTGTGCCCACAAGCCAGCTTGCTTATTCGTATCTTCCGCGAACAAAGAACAATAAAGCGTCGAGCATCAGCAATCTCTTCCGAAATCAAGGCGGAAGCTTCGGCATCGCGTTCGTCACCACTATGCTCACGCGCCGCACACAATATCATCAATCGGTATTGGTTACGCATATCACCAATCTCGACCGGAACTACTCGGGGGCGTTGCACGGAATAGCGCAACGCCTGGTGGAACATGGCTATCCCGCCGCCGATGCCGCGACCCGCGCTATGGCACAAGCCTACGCGCTGGTCGAGCAACAAGCGAGCTTCCTCGCCTTTCTCGATTGCTTTCGCCTGCTTGGATACATGGCCTTCGCGGGGCCGATCGTCGCCCTTTTCATTCGCCGGTTTAAGCAAGGCGGCAAAGCGCAGGGCCATTGATACAGAGCAATAAGGCACCGACTGTCTGGTTAAAATTTTGCTTGCGGGTTCGCACCCCAATCGATCAAACGCTTAGCCTGGCAAAATCTGACTGGCTAGAGTAGAGGGAGCGCTTGATCTTTCGTTACATCCTCGCACGTTTGCGGTACTGGGACCCGGCAACGGTTGGCTATCTGAAAATGGGTCTCGCCATCGACCATCGAGCCAGATTTCTGGCTGCGTTTTGGTCTGAGCATTTGCAGCGCACTCGTTCCGTCCAAGCGCGTTGGGCGTCCACTTCCGATGTCCACGGCAAATGGCTAACCGTGCTGGGCGCCGGACGGATGATCGATTTCAACCGCACCGTTTTGGTGCCTCGGTTTCAAAGATTTCGCCTGGTGGATGCCGACCCGCTCTGCCGGTATGCCTGGGAGAAATTTCCAAAACCCGTCAAACCAGTACGCGCGGATATTTCGGGCTGCGTAGATAAGTGGTTGGCCGAAATGCGGCGGGGGAAAAAGAGACCGTGGAAGGAAACGCTGGCCGGTATCCGGAAGCGAAGGGCGCAGGCCCACTCGGCTTACACTGCCACCGGCGCCGCCCTGCTTTCGCTCAACATTTTGAGCCAATTGCAGATCGTCTGGCAAGACGGCGTGGAAGAGATTTTGGAGCGGCGCTTCGGCAAGGCATTTCTCAAAGAGCATGAGGAAGAATGGCTGGATGCTTTACGCCCAAGCGGGCAATCGCTGGTCGAACAACATTTAGATGCCATGGAGCGCTCGGAAGCACAGCACGTGTTGCTCATCACCGACCTCGATTACCTGGAATACAAAGGCACCCGGTTCGACCGCGACCGTTGGGCGCCACCGCCGGTTGAGTGGACACCGGAATCCGGTTGGACCACCGACAAAGAGATCACTTGTGAGTTGACACCCGCGCTTGAGGGCCTGCAATTGAACGAAGCCACTTTTCAGCGCTGGATGCCCTCGTACCGGTTCCTTTGGCATGAGGCTTGGCTGTGGCATATAGCACCGCTCGGCACGGAAGAAGCCGATTTTGGAAAGGTGCACCGAGTGGGTGCATTCGCTTTGGCGAGAAGCGGTGGATAACTCGGCTTGCTAAACTAACTTTACCGCTAGTGAGCACCTCCTCTGTATCCGTTTTCGATGAAGCCGCCCTCGTAGCACGCGCTAAAGCGGGCGATGCGGACGCTTTCAACGATCTGGTGACGCACTATGACCGTCGCGTCTTTCGGATGGCCAAACAAATCACCGAAAACGATGACGATGCGGAAGACGTCCTGCAAGAAACGTTCCTGAAAGCCTATACGCACCTGGAAGACTTTCAGGGCAACTCAAAGTTCTATACCTGGCTGGTCCGCATCGCCGTTAATGAAGCCTTAATGAAGCTAAGGAAGCGGCGATCCGACAAGACCGTCCCCTTAGACGAACCGATCGACACCGGCGAAGACGAGGTGGTCCGGGAAATTGCCGTTTGGGATCAGAACCCCGAAGATGTCTACTCCCGAGATGAACTGGCCGAGATTTTAGACCAGGCGATCAAAAGTTTGAAACCAGCTTACCGCACCGTTTTCGTCCTGAGAGACATCGAAGAACTGTCGATTGAAGAAACGGCCGAGTCGCTGGGGTTGTCGATATCAGCGGTTAAGAGCCGTCTTCTCCGAGCGCGCTTACAGCTTCGAGAGAAGCTGACAAGACAATTCAAGAAAAAGGGAGACGACGCGTTTGCTTACCTGTAAGCAGTTTCTGCAGGAGCTCAATGGCTATATAGAGAAGACTCTTGATCCGCAGGAGTTGGCCGAGCTTCACAAACACGTCAGTGAGTGCCCGAATTGCTTTGTGGTTTGCGACACCACTGAGAAAACCTTACGCGTATATAAAGGTATGGATTGCCACCCAGTGCCGCAAGGAATTCAAGCGCGATTGCTGGCTGCCATAGAGAAGAAGATCAAAGAAAAAGGTCGCGGCGGCTGTGGTTGTTCAGGGGAAACGGCTCAGCATTAAAAGGCAGTGCTGTCTTCAGATACAGCGGTGAATTCAGTGTGCTCTACTGGCTTGGTTGACCAGCGGTAATCGGCGCGGAAAAGAGATCGTTGAACTTTCTCTTTTGATCCTGATCCAACCGGTCTAAAATTCTCTGCTTGCCGTGTTCGGCAACATCCAGCCGCTCTTCCTCAATGTTCTGATAATACTTTCGATACTCGTCCAGCTCTTGAGTAATAAACTGCACTTGCTCGGGCCTCAGATTCAACTCACCCTTGAGCCGCTGCAAACCGAATCGGCTGGCGGATTCAATGGAAGCTTCATGCATGTCATGCGCGGGGGGCAGGTGCCGATGCAGATAGCTTCGTGTGAGCGCGGCGCCAAAAGCGACGCCGCACAAAAAGATCAACGCAAAAATCGTGAGTACCCTGGGATTTGACCATCCCGTATCGTCTTGATGGAACATGTAAATTGTGTGAACGGTCTGCGCTTATTTGAACGCTGAGCCGTGAGCAGCGAAATTTTCCAAGACCGCGTCGCGCTGCTGCGCTTGATCGCCGTTCATCGGCGCATCGTAGTGGGCCTGGGTGACAACGGTGTCGGACGTAAGATGGCCGTCCAACTGTTCCTGCGCCACCACGTAGGTTCCCAGCAGCAAGGCCACTGAGAACGAAGCCAAAGCGAATCGCTTACCAAAGGGCGAATAGATAAATACGGCCCAAATCGAATCCTTCGCGCGCTCTTCGATTCGCTGTAAAACACGCGCGTAGAAACCGGGCGCCGGGTCCATTTCTTCGGCAGGCTTCAGGGTGTGGAGAAGATCGTTCTGATTGCGCATCACCTCGATCTCGGCGGCGCAATGGCCGCAGGAGGCGAGATGGCGGTCTACAGCGCGGTTGGCAAGGCCGCTTTCAAATACGCTCTCCAATTCATTACGAATAGATTCATGCATATTTCCCTCAAGTAAATTTCCAACCCGCAAATCCGGCAGATCTACGCCTGCTCTGATTTATTTTTCTCTCAAGTCCGCGCCCCGTGGCACTACGCTGCTAGCTCGCGGTTAACGGTCCTCTTTCCAATCGTTGCGCTGCCTTCACTAGCTTCTGGCGTGCGCGAAACAGCTTCACCTTAATGGTGTTTTCGTTCATTCCGGTCATTTCGGCCAGTTCTTCCACCGAATGCCCTTCCACTTCCTTCAGCAAAATCAGGGAGCGGTCTTCTTCAGAAATCTTCGCGAGCAACTTCAAAATCAAGTCATGCTGCGCGAGCCGTTTGTCCACCGCGGGCGCTTGATCCGTTGCCGGATCGGAGGCTTCCATGCGCTGTGAATCCTCGGCTGAAAAATCGCTTTCGTAAACCAGCTTGCGCACGCGCTTCTTGCGCAAATAGTCATAACACTCGTTCACTGTGATTTTGTAAATCCAGGTCAGCAGTGAACTGCGGAAATCAAAACTTTTGATCGAAAAATAGATCTTGGCGAAAACCTGCTGAGCGATATCTTCCGCGTCGTTGCGATTCCGCAAAATGCCATAAATGATGGAAAATACCTTGGCTTGATAGCGCTCCACGACTTCGCGAAAAGCCATTTCGTCCTGCGCTTGAACGCGGCGAACGAGCGCTGCCTCTTCCGTGGTTCGGTGATCCAATTTGCTCTTTGCCCGGGTCGTCTCGCCCGATACGGCGGGAAAAGGGATGGCTGCGCCAAAACCGTTCATATCCCGTCCGACGTGTAAGATTCTGAAGGGGTTTCCAATTAAATGCCTTCGTGCGGCTTGGCCCTATTATCCCATCCCTCAACATGGGGACTTGCATCGTTTGTAGATGGAAACGGCGATTATCGGCCGCGCTAGTATGGTCCCTTGAGCGCCGCAGGCCCCAACCCCGACAATAAAACATCGCTTGACGAATTGCAGGCCGTCGCCGACCATCACGCCACCGAACACGCGCTCGCAGCTTCCCTTCACGAGCGGGATCGTTTGTTACACGAAATCGATGGCTTGGTTCATGATCGCAATACCCTCGCAGGCCGGCTAAATGCGGTGCTCAACAGCCGCGCTTGGCGATCAGCCGAGAAACTGCGCAGTCTGCGGCAGCGCTGGCCCCGCCTGTACCGCCCGGTACGCTTTCTTGCTCGCGCTCTCGCCGCACTCCGAAACAAGACGGCTCCGGCACAACCCTTAGAGGCCGCAGCCGTTGCCCAAGAAGCGCTGCCGCCTCAAGTTTCTGAACAAGCCGCCTACCTGCAGTGGATAAGCGAGTTCGAACCCACACCCGCTGAACTCGCTACTCAGCGCGAAACCGCCAAAGTGATGAACGGCCCGCTCATCAGCGTGGTTATTCCGGTTCATCAAACCAATCCCGCCATGCTACAGGCCTGTGTCGAAAGTATTCAAGCCCAGACCTACACCAATTGGGAACTCTGCCTCGCTCTCACGCCCGATCCAAACTCCCGCAATGGCATATACTTGCAAAGCCTCGCCCGTGAGAATCCGCGCATCAAGGTTTTGGAACTCCCCGCGAACAACGGCATCTCGCAAAATACAAACGCCGCCTTGGGATTGGCCACTGGCCCATTCGTCGCCTTCGTCGACCATGACGACACGCTCGCCCCCTTCGCGCTGTTCGAAATTGCCGCTCGCATCCAAGCCGAACTGGACGCCGACCTCATCTACTCCGACCACGATTACCTTAGCGCCGAAACCGGTGAACGCACGCGACCGCTCTTCAAACCCGATTGGTCTCCCAGCATTCTCTTTTCAGCGAATTACATTACGCACTTAACCGTCATCCGTACCGGGTTGTTAAAGGAAGCCGGCCAATTTGACCCCACTACCGACGGCGCTCAGGATTGGGATCTTTTCCTGCGCATCGCCGAGAAAACTCGCCGCATCTCTCATATCTCGAAAATTCTCTATCACTGGCGCATGCATCCGGAATCGACTGCCCACAACGATTCCGCCAAAAACTACGCTGCCAACGCCCAACTCCTCGCCCTCAGCCGCCACATGCAGCGCACGAACATGGACGCCACACCCGAAGTGTTGGCGAACGGCTTGCTGCATGTTCGTTTCAAACAGCCGCCAAGCGGCAAGGTTTCGATTATCATCCCCACTCGCGACCGCGTTGATCTGCTGGAGCGGTCAGTCTCTACTGTGCTTGAAAAGACGCAGTATCCGGATTTCGAAATCCTGATCGTTGATAACGGCAGCAAAGAAGCAGCCACCAAAGAATATTTCTCGCGGCTAGCTTCTGAGAAACGGGTGCGTATTCTCTGGCATCCCGGGCCGTTCAACTATAGTTCCATCAACAACCGCGCCGCCCAGGAGGCCACTGGCGACTATCTTCTCTTTCTCAACAACGACGTCGAAATCACCCACTCCGATTGGCTCGCGGAACTCGGCGGGTGGGCTGCACTGCCCGAGATTGGCGTTGTCGGCGCGAAACTCTTACGGGCCGCCGGTGTCATCCAGCACGCGGGCGTCGTGGTGGGCATGAGCGGTTTTGCCGGCCATGCCTTTGCCGATGGTCCCAGTCTCACATTCGGCATCGCGGGCTGCACGGGCTGGTATCGCGATTTCCTCGCGGTTACCGGAGCGTGCTTGCTCATGCGGCGCGAAGTGTTCGAACAGATCGGTGGTTTTGACGAAAACTTCATTGTCTGCGGCAGCGACGTCGAACTCTGCTTGCGTGTACACGACCTCGGCTACCGCGTTTTCTTCAACCCGTTCGCAGAATTGATTCACCACGAAGGCTCTACCCGCGGCCCGGATATCCCCGCCACCGATTTCGTTGAGTCACTCAAACACTATCGCCACTGGCTCGCTGCCGGGGATCCGTATTGGAATCCAAATGTTTCCTTACTTTCCGAGCAGCCCCAATTCGCACAACGGAAACAGCTCTCAGGGCTAGGCCGCGCCGAGGCCCACATCGAAAAAATACAAACGGAACTTCACCCGGCGGTGCGTAGCGATGAAGACGTTTGGGTCAGTTGGTTCGATTGCACTCCCGAACAATTCAAGCGTCTGCGCGCCCACAACGAAAAGGTCTGCGGCAATCAGCCGGTGAAGCGCGTTCTCTGGTTTATCTCGCCCTTTGCGGTGCCCCACTATGGCGGTACGTACACTATCTTGCGCCTGGCCGATTCCTGGAAGCGTGAGAACAATGTCGAAAGTTTGTTCGCACTCTGCGGCCACTGTGACCATCCGCAAACGGTCTCGCTCATTCGTCAAGTTTGCGATTGGATTCAGGACGATCAAGTCTTCGTCCTCGAAAGCGCCCGCCCATCTGCGGAACTACCCTCCGTCGACGCGAGCATCTGCACTCTCTGGACCACCCCCTATTTCGCACTGCATCATCTCGCCGTCGGCCGCCGCTTCTATTTGATTCAGGATTACGAACCCGCTTTTTATCCCGCAGGTTCAGTTAGCGCGCTGGTCGAAAGCACCTACCGCATGGGCCTCTACGGCATTGCCAACACCGTCAGCATAGAAACGATGTATCAATCCGAATACGGCGGCAAAGCCACTCACTTCACCCCGCGCATCAACGCCAACATCTTCCATCCGGCCGCCGAAATGCCGCCGCCCAATCCGCTGCGCCCGCAGCAAGTATTTTGCTATGGCCGCCCCAAGCACGCACGCAATGCTTTTGAAATGGTGAAGCAAGCCGTGCGCCTGCTCAAACAGAAATTGGGTAGCCGCGTCCGTATCGTCAGCGCCGGCGATGAGTGGAACCCGGCGGAATATGGTCTGCAGGGCGTGATTGATAATTTCGGCCTGTTGTCCTATGAAGAGACGGCGCGTCTCTATCAGCAATGCCAAGTCGGCGTGGCTATGATGCTCACCCGCCATCCGTCTTACATCCCGCTCGAACTCATGGCATGCGGTTGCGTCGCCGTCACCAACGTCAATCCGTGGACCTCCTGGCTTCTGAAAAAAGAAGAAAACTGTCTGCTTGCGGAAGCAACGGCCAGCGGTATCGCCGAAACTGTCGAACGCGCGTTGCTCGATGAGCCGCTCCGCAAAAAGATCCGCGCTAATTCACTGGCGATGGTGAATGCTCACTTTCTCGATTGGTCGCCCGAAGCAAATCACGTCTACGAATTTCTATGCGATCCCGAAGCCGTTCGCGCAGCTACGAACGCTACTGTCAATGCCGTTGCGGCGGGTGCGGATAAACAATGTTGACGTCGGAAACAAACGACGGCGGCCACACTCGTAGCGTGTAATTCGGATCGGTTTCCCACTTCTTCACTTCTTCCGGCCACGGCGGCCCGCTTTGATGCTTCCTGGTTGTAAACACGACCATGCCCGACGACAGACCCAAGGAGAGTACCGCCATACAGGCGAGCCGGTGGAATCGCGAATGAGGCTCTTCTATGTTCACGAGCAACAACAATAAGAAACAAATCCCTGGCACAAAGGCATAACGTCCGCTCGGCACTGAATACAAAGCTGTCACGCAGGTAAAGAACGACTCGATGAGAAACGCTGCCATCAGCAGATTGGCAATCGAAAATGAGGTTCTGCCACGAAGGAAATACAAAATGCACGCGATGAAAAAAGCACTGAGCCATCCACCGGCGCGGAGCGTTCGAGTCAACGGGCGCGGCGGCATACTGGACGCGGACATCTGCGGCTCGGTCAAACCGGTCAGTTCTGAAATTCTTTCGCGGGCGGCAAATCCAACGCCGGGAAACAGCATGTGCTCGGCAAACATGTTCACCGCCGCCGCATCGAGCCGAAAACCGACGGCCCGCATCGCATCCACTTTGGCATTCTCGAGGAACATCCGATTCTTGACCACCAACCCCGCTTGCAAAGCGACGCATGCCGCCAACACGATGCACTGAATCCGTTGTTCCGGCGATTTGAAATGCCAGGCCATAACCGCATAGAGCGGCAGCAACGGCGCAGTGTAAGGGGATGAGAGAGCGCAGAACACGAGTGTTATTCGCATCGCCCACTTCATCCACTTTGACCAGCCATCCGTTTTGGCAAACATCAGAAACAGCGAGATCGCGCCTAGAAAACTCATCGAGTTCGTGGTATTGAGCCAGACTTCATCCAGCGTCGTCGACGCGAAAAACATGATCAAGCAGCCTGCAATCGCCTTCCAGAGCGTGTCAAACAGTCGCGAGGGAATGAACAAGATCGCGCCAACGGCGAACGCCTGAATCAGATAGGCGTAAACCGTGGTGGCGATCGGGGCGTACAACAGGCCGAAGTGCGCGGCGGTACGCGACGACAGCACCGCTCCCACATCCACTGCCAGGTTGTAGTAATTCGACTTCGGATTGACCCAAATGAGTGTCTTCCAAATCGAATGTCCTACTCCGTATTGAAACCACACCATGCCCTCTTCCGCCCAAAACCGCGGCTGTTCCAACAGATATGGTTCACGAAACGCAATCAAACCGATGAAGAACGCAGCCAGCCCAACACGGATCCAAACATTGCCGTTGATCGCCCAACGTTGGCCTTTCGAAGCGTAGTAGAAAAAAACGAAAAGCAGAATGCCAAGTATCGGCAGCGCGAGTTTTTGGCCACGGCTCCAATACTGAAAACTCCGCCCAAGGGGAATTTGCTCCAGTTGCCGGTCAGTGAGCGCAATGATGGGGTCTTTTGCGTACGGGCTCTCCGCGATCCAGCGGCCGTCGAGAATCCAGTGTCTCTTTCCGCGCGAAACAATGTAGATCTTGCCGTCTCCGCCGGAAATCAAGTGCCCATCCAGAGCCATCGTTCCGCTTCCGTCGGGCATACCCGCACCGGCTGTAAGCGGATACCCATCGGGAATCGCATCCACTTCAGCCGGGCTCAACTTATGCACTGGAGCCTTGTCGAATCCGTTTATGCCGAACCATACCGGGTCTTGGATGTGATACTTCCTGCCGTTTTGGAAAAGATAGATTTCCGCGTGGCCCGCGGGTTGGATGATCTCTGCCTGCGCCGAGGCCTCATTTCCTTTTTGTTGACTGAGTGCGATGTGTGCCAATAGGCAGGCGACCAGAAACAATCGCAAAAGAGACATGAACTTTCCAGCCTATACCAGGCACGCGCGCTCGCCGCAAGTTAAGGCTTTATAATGCCAGCATGTCCCTTCCCTTGAATCGGCGTCGTTGGGTCTTGGCCATGGGTGTCGCCCCTCTGCTCGCGCAAACTGCACCACCCAAACCGCAAACGTCCGAGCAGCGGCCGGAAAAAGCAAAGAACGACGTCCGGGAAGTCAGCGACAAACTCGCCGCATTCAAAGTTCCCATGGACGTGGAACCAGCCTTTCACTTCGTTGCCTAACACGTTCTGATCCATGCGCAAGCACAAGCTCAACCCGGACGATACCAGTCTCGCCTTTGCCACTATTTCGGAACTCGGCGCCATGCTGCGCGGCAAAGAAATCTCTTGCCTGGAACTGACCAAGTTCTTCGGCAAACGCCTGGAATCCGAAGGCCCGCAATATAACGCGCTTGCGCTGTCCCTCTTGCACGACGCCAAGAAGGACGCAAAGTATGTCGATTGGGAACTGAAGCATGACCGCATTCGCGGCCCGCTGCAGGGCGTTCCGTTCGCCGTCAAAGATCTGTTGAGTGTCGCCGGCTATCCCACCACTTGGGGGGCCAAACCGTTCGCCGAACAGGTCTTCGATTACGATGCTACGGCCGTTAGTCGCCTCAAAGGCGCGAAAAGTATATTGCTCGGGAAACTCGCCATGGTGGAACTGGCGGGCGGAGGTGGTTACACGTCAGCTGCCGCTTCCCTGCAAGGACCTGGGCGCAATCCGTGGAACAAGGAATATTGGTCGGGAGGCTCATCGAGCGGTTCGGGCGCAGCCGTGGGCGCCGGCTTGGTTCCCTACGCGCTGGGCTCCGAAACGTCCGGCTCCATCATCACACCTGCCAGTTACTGCGGCGTCAGCGGACTCCGTCCTACTTATGGTTTAGTCAGCCGTCACGGCGCCATGGCTCTTTCTTGGACTCTGGACAAAATCGGCGTCATTGCCAGATGCGCCGAAGACTGCGGTCTTGTCCTCCACGAACTGGCCGGCGCCGACGAAGACGACCCGGGCTCGGCACACAAAAGCTTCTACTATTCGCCGCAATATTACAACGATTTGAGCACGCTCAAAATCGGTTACGCCGAAATCGATTTTGCGCAATGGCCCGCTGAAACGTTACGCCCCGCGTTTGCCCAAGCACTGAGCATTGTGAAAACTCTCGGCCCGCAAATGGTCGAGACTAAGTTGCCCGATCTCCCCTACGGACCCGTTATTAGCTGCATCATCGACGCAGAAGCGGCTTCCATTTTCGAACCGTTGATTCGCAGTGGCGGCGTCGATCAGCTTGCCGACCAAGGTCAGATTGACGGCTTGAAAGCGTCACTAAGCTATTCTGCCGTCGACTACTTGAAAGCCATGCGCATCCGCACCCAGATTCAAGCGGCTTTCCGCGAATTGTTCGCCAATGTCGATCTTTTAGTCGCTCCCAGCAAACTCGATTTTCCCGATAAAGCCGATGGTCCTTTTGATGATTCACCCCCGAAGCGTCCCCTTCCGGATCAGAAGGGGGTTTGCTCCGGCCTTGTCCAAGCCAGCAATCTTTGCGGCTTGCCCGCTATCACCGTTCCTTGCGGCTTCGTGAATGGTTTGCCTATTGGATTGCAAATTGTCGGCCGGCCGTTCGCCGAAAATCGCATCCTCGCTCTCGCCGTGGAATTTCAAAAGCGTACGACGTTCCACAAGCAACATCCGGGCAAGGTGATCACCTAACGTCCGCTAATGCACGTGCTTCTTCAAAAACGGCAGCAACGCGTGACCGCTTAAAAAAAGAAAAGCACCCGCAATCACACACAACACCGCGCCTGTCCACGCCTCGCCGAAGCGCGCCAATCCTAGCCGGTTGGCGCTCGGTTCGTAAAGTGCCCCCAGAAGAGTGAATGCTTCCGCCGCACTCCCCAGACTGAAGGCCCGCGCATGCGAAGGCGTCGCCCGCCGCAAAACCCAGCCGAGCGCAAATCCCTCCGGCAGCTTGTGCAGACCTAATCCAATCGGGACTAATCCCATCGGCACAGGCTGAGTCGCAAGCGCTCGAATGCTCCATCCATCCAGAAAACTATGAATTCCGGTCGCCACCAGTAACGGCAAAATTACGCCATGTCGCGGCGAGTGGCCCAACTGAATCAAACCCCAATCCGCCGCGCTCAGAATCACCACCACCCCCGCCACCAGAAGCAACGCGCGGCCCCAACCCCACACCGGCGCAGCTTCCGGCAAAATCCAGACGAACGTCACCACCAGCAGCAGCAACGCGCCCGCCAGCGCCAGGTAATTTGAAATGCTGCGGTGAAATAAAATACCGGTGGCTATGCCCAGCAGGGCGAATCCCGTGAGCAGCAGCGCCGCCGGCATCTACTGGCCGGAAACTTTCACCACGAAATACGTTACCGCATTGCCTTTTTCCACCAACATCTGATGCGGGACGCCCGCTGGAATGTGGAAGATGTCGCCGGGCCCAAAATGCGATCTTTCGCCATCCGCTATCGAGGTGCCACGCAATTCGCCGGGCGTCTCAGGGTGCGGATTCACCAGCTTCCCGCCTGTCACTAATGTCCCTTCGCCGGCCTCAATCACAAAGATATCCGCTTCGTGTTCGTGGACCTCCGATGAACCTGTGGCTTCGCGGTGCGCCACCATAGTGTAGTGCCCCTGATACTTCTTCAGAGGTTCTGATTTGAATGTTGGGTGCGATGCTTCGAGCTTGTCTTTAATCGCGGTCATGTCCGCACTGGAATAGTGATCGATCGAACTCGAAGCCGCTAGCATTGTCGAAGCGATAAAGGAAAGAAGGAAGATAGATTTCATGGCGGAAGGAGAAATGGATTTATCAAAATGGTGGGCCCTGTAGGATTTGAACCTACGACCAATGGATTATGAGTCCACTGCTCTAACCGCTGAGCTAAGGGCCCGCATCGCAATCTTATCAGGCCCTCAGTCTGCCGTTTTGCCTACTTCGCGGCTGGCGCGTTGCTCTTGAGCGCCTGCTCCAGTTCTGTGATCCGCCTTTCCAGTTCCTCAATCGTCTTGTGCTGCTTTTGCACTTCGTTCAGCAGCATGGCCGGTAGTTGCTGGTACTGCAGCGTCGATACTTGCCCGCTCTTGTCATATACGCCAAGTTCCGGATAAACCGAAACCACTTGCTCCGCGATCAAGCCATACTGCAAATCGTGATTGACATTCGCCCCGGCCGTTTGCGGATTGTAGCGGAACGTGACTGGCTCCAGTTGCATCAATTTGTCGGTTGCGTCGCCCATGGGCTGAATGTCTTCCTTGAAACGGCGCGAAGATGAAACAGTACCCAGTTGCCCGTTCGCATCCACCATCACCTGCGCGCCACCGGTCACGGTTACGCCGGTAATGCCGGCGATAAACGCAGACGTCTGATTCGGCGCAGTGCCGATTCGTATCACTCCGGCATCGTTGGCTACACCCAAATTCCCAATATCAATGTTATACGGACCGGCGACGACCGCGTTCCCTGCCTGGTAACCGATCCCAATATTGAAGTCGGCGGTGGAATTCTGCAGCGCTTGCGCTCCAATCGCCACACTGAATTCTCCGGTTCCATTGTTGAACGCCTGGCTTCCCACTGCCACGTTATAGCTTGCAGTCGAGATGGAACCGCCTGCCTGGTAGCCCACGCCTGTGTTGTTGGTGCCCGTCGAGTTGGTCAATAACGCCGCTTGGCCAACCGCTGTATTGTTACTGCCGCTGGAATTAAAATTCATCGAACTCGAGCCAACTGATGTGTTGTTGGTACCGTTCGAAATTCGTGGCGAGAGAACCGGCGCCGATCGCGGTATTCTGAGCGCCCGCTGTCACTGCGAGCGCACCCTGACCGAAAGAGGTATTACTCGTAGAGCTGTTATTGTTAGCGACGTAATAACCGTTAATATCGATGACGACATTTGCTTCGTCCGTTACATACACGCTGATCGCTCCGGCGGTCCCCGCCTGAACGGTCGCCGCGTTAGCAACCACTGTTCCCTCAAAATCGTTGAGTGTCGAGACGACTGGCTTTGTAACACCGGTCGGCCAGATAGTCAGGTAGCTTAGGGAGTTAGACGGGACAACTGTGACGTTCAACGAATAAGCCGCGGCGCTGGAAAGACCGGTGCAAGTAGTGCTCGTCGGCAATGGGAAGCTGCGGCTCGTGTTTGCCTGGATGATAGGGCCGCCCAGCGCTCCGTCCGCGTTGCGCGTATCCACGACGCGGCAAGGCGTGATCGCTACAAAGTTACTAAGAATCTGAGCATTGAGCTGAAACCCTCCCGCTATAACAATGGCGAGAGCAAATGTTACTTGCCGCCAACACGCGTCAAATCGCATATAAGATACCTTTTTCTTCCTTTGATTTTTTGGCTAATTTTGCCCAGCGTTAGCGAAGCCACGCTATCGGGCTTCGGCTAGCGAACAAAGATTTCATCTAGTTGAGCCTCTAGTATGATATCACCAGCCGCCGGAGCGCAATCCACGGCATCTTAGGCTAAATGGCCTAAAACCCGCTCCACCGCTGCTCGAATCGTGGGTGCTCGAAAGGCACACGGCGACACCACTGAGTCTTTGAATGCTTCCTGATTACTCGCCACCAACACGGCCCGAATTCCAAACGCTGCGGCTGCCCCAAGGTCACGTTCGGAATCGCCAATCATCCAAGAGCGGCTAACATCGATATTCAGGTCGCGTGCCGCCTCTTCGAGTAATCCCGGCCCGGGCTTCCGGCAGTTACAAGGGATCTTGAGTTCCGTCCGTTCTCCCGCGAACCCCTTATCAGGATGGTGAGGACAATAATAAATCCCGTCTAAATGCGCCCCTGACTCCGCCAAAAGCGCTTGCAGCTTCGCATGAATAGCGTTCAATTCGTCCGCCGTGCATTCGCCACGCGCAATCACCGGCTGATTCGTCACCAAAACCGCCAAGTAGCCCGCGCGATTGATGGCCAGCACTGCTTCCCCTGCGCCCGGCAAAAGCTCCATCTTGTCCGGGGTGGCGATCCAGCCATAATCGTAATTGAGCGTCCCGTCGCGATCCAAGAAAATTGCCGGTTGCATGCGTAAATAGAAGGATACCTGTTCCTACAAATTCGCGCCTCATGCCTGACCTTTTCGTGAATCGAAGCGCTACACGCTTCACGCTCCAAGGAAATGTTTTTCCCGTCTCCGGCGTGAACTGCTATTTCCTCGCTTATTGCAGCGATGCAAGCCGCCAAGCGCTCTTCCAAACCGCTCAGCAAATGGGCGCCAACACGATTCGCGCCTGGGCCTTCGCCGACGCTGCCACTCCAGACAACGCCCCGCTGTTCCAATATCGCGATAACGGTGTCGTTCAGATCAACCACGGGCCCGATGGTCTCGAAGGATTGGATAGCGCTATTCAAATGGCGGAGCAATTCGGCATCAAACTCATTTTGCCGCTCGTCAACCATTGGAAAGATTTGGGCGGTATGCCCATGTACCTCGAGTGGCTCGGTCTCGAACCGTCTCAAGTCAATCAGTTTTACCAGTCGCTCGACGCTCGCCTTGCCTATCGCAATTGGGTGACCCAGGTGCTCACGCGGCGGAATACCCGCACCGGCCGCCTCTATTGCGAGGAGCCGGCAATCATGGCTTGGGAATTAACCAACGAAGCGCGCTGTACCGGCCAGCGCGATGTCCTTCTCGATTGGGTCGGCGAAATGGCCGGCTTCGTCAAGCAGCTCGACCCCAACCATCTGGTCGCGCTCGGAGACGAAGGTTTTTTCCACGAAAATCACTTTCTGGATCGCGCCAGGGGCCAACTCTATGACGGCCGCCACGGCACCGATTTCGCCGCCATTTTAAAAATTCCGGAAATCGATTTCGGCGGTTATCACTTTTATCCGCAGGACTGGGGCCACGGAAGCGAGCTCGATTTTGCCGACCGCTGGATTCGCGACCACGCCAAAGCGGGCGAGCAGGCCAAAAAGCCTGTGCTCATGGAAGAATATGGTCTCAAAGTGGGTGACGCCGTTGTGCCCGATATTGTGACCAGAAACCGCTGGTTCAGTCGTTGGCTTGACACAATAAGCAGTACCGGCACGGCAGGCGCATTGCTCTGGATGCTGGGCGGTTCGCAGGCCGAAACGCGAGGCTTCAAAGACGATTACACTATCTGCACATGCGAGGAGCTAAGCGGAGTGCTCGCGCCTTCGAGCGCCCAACAGATCGCCGGCTAGGACGGCCATGTGAATTTAACGGGCAGACGCAGCCTTCGCCGCATCCGGGGTACATGGCAAAGCCATATCCGGAAAACAGCGCCGCAAGTGCTGGGCCAGATAACACGCCACTTCAGGAGCTGAATAACTGCGCCCTTCCCCAAGCATTGCCACCGTGCGCCCATCCAAATCATGGGCGATCATGATCTCTTGCTCTTCTGGATAGAACCGCAAGTCTTCATGCTGGTAACCCGTCACGAACACCCTAAGGACCGGTCCCCAGCGCTCAAACGAAAGACTGACCGTGATGTCGGTGGATGGATACCATTTTCGACAGATTCCAATAATCCCTCGTCCCGACTTCCACTCCACCATGTGCGCGCTATCCAATCCATGGTCTAGTGCGACCTGATTGATTGCGATTGTGTGTTGCTCGGTCTCACGCTCTAATTCCTGCCAGAACGCCAGTGCTTCCTCACGCAAGGGAAGCGGCGTACGGTATGCGACGGCTGCGCTCATAAGTGCCTCCTACAACAGAATTCCGCGGACCCTTTCGGCCCAAAAACGCTGGCTCCGATGACTCGAACGAGGAGGGGTTTAAGGGGAAACCCAATTCTCAAACGGTTCTTCGATCACGAACCGTTTAGTGAACGTATGTTAACGCACTTCGTCTGGTTTTGGAAAGCAAAATCTATGAAAAATTGTAAACCAACCCTGTACATAGCAAGATTTTGTAATGCCGCAGCAAAGAGAAAGCGAAGCCTGCCTCTCTTTTCGGCGTCCATACACACTCTGCGCTTTATGTCGGCGACTTGCTTGTCTATCTCCATACGCAAAACCCCTGGCTCGATTTTTGTGACCTCGGCCACCAAAGCGTTCAGATCGCTGAAAGTCGCGATTAGCGCTCTGACTTATGGAATTTCGACTGCTGAATAACGCTCAGCGTATTCCTCCCCGTCGCAACCATAATAGGTGACGACACGCCCTGCGAAATCGACTTCGTAGCGCAGAACCCCGGCGCGCCAGGTAGCAGCCAGAAACTCGGGGAACGTGCTTTCGCCGGCTTGATCCGTTCGCAGAGCGACGACCAACGCTTGCCGATCGAATTTGGGCACATCAGCGGTTCCGTTCACCAGCGGAGTACCCTGCATGACAACTTGTCCCTGATCCATCAGATACACACTCTGACAGGCTGGAAGATACCAGAGGTTGCGCGTCACGCCCGCCTGCCGAAGCACCTCAGCCAAATAAGGAAACCCGCCAACTTTGGGCCGCCCGGCCATCGCCCGATTCATCGCGGCATTTAACGCCTCAATCGCTTTGCTCATCCCGCCTCTTCCTTTTTACGTTCACCGCAATTATAATTTGTTCTGTAGCTTCTTCTAGCGGACGCAGGCACGAATACCAGAGCCGGCCGGCAAATCAGCTATCTTCGCGGCCCGTACAAAATTCTCTAAGTCACTATAAGTCCAGCACTTATGCGTCCGATGCGTGCTTCTTCTCGTGGCCTTCTCCGATTGCTCATGCTCTCCCTACCGTATTTTTTTGGTTGGGTCCCGCTCTATTCGACTAACATAACTTCTGTTAGTATTGGAAACGCACCCGCTAGAAAATAAGGTCGATCGATGTTGTTCGACTAACTTCTCGTCCTAGCACTTCGCTTGTTTTTGCCTGAAGTGCCATTCAAGGACACGGGGTGCAGAGCGTGACGGCACGGCCCTGTGCGTCACCTCCCTTAGCTTGAAAGGAGTAATGCAAATTGACCCCCGAACAGGAACAAAAGGTCCTCGCCAGCCTCTACGACAGGCTCCATGACGCTATTACGTACTCCCCCGATGGAAAAAGCTCCGCGTTCCCCAAGAATGTCTATTTCCAAATGACCAAGAATACGGTGCTGTCACCCGCCGACTTCGCCGATATGGTCAGTCCCGAAAATCCTAACGGCGATCAACTAACCGCTGAAGCCTTCTCAGCCATGGTCAACGCGCTTCCGAAGCCCGGTGCGCTTTGGAGTGACAGCGGGAAAAAACTCTCCGACGTCCTGACCGGCATCCTGGCGCAAGCAAACACCGACTCAAAGCCAACCGAAGCGCAGCAAAAAGACTACCAGGCCGCCTACGACTTCCTGAATACGAAGACCACCACCAAGGATTACAAAGGAAACGAAAAGTCCAAAATCGATCCGAGTCCTATTGCCATTGAATACGATAACGCCGAGACCGAATACGTGACGGCAGTGTCTGCGTTTCGCACTGCTTATAACGGCTACGATTTAACCAAGAAAGAAGATCAACGCGCCTGGAATGCGGCCGCTCCCACACTCCAGAACCTGGTCAACAAAACCTGGAACGCTTGGGTTCGAAGCGGAAAAGAAGAGGTGGAAGGAGCGCAAGCGGCCATGGCATCGACTATCAATGACGCTGTGCGCTTCGCGATCGATCAGTCAAGAGCAATGTGCGGTGACCAGTATCGCCTGCCCTCCGCTACACCAGCCGGCCTTCCCTGGTTCCCCTCCTATGCGCTTCCCACCAGTTGGGCGCTCGCCGACACAAAAGGAGCCAAACTCCAGTTCTCAAGCGCTTATATGAACAAAACGGAGAGCGAGACCGCTCACGGCTACGGCTTGGAAATGAGCGGGAGTTATGGTCTCTTTCACGCCTCCGGCGGTGTCGAAGGTGAACACAAAACAGCGAACAAGCACATGGATGCGCAGAATCTCACGCTTGAGGCGGAGTTGATTGCAGTAACCGTGATGCGCCCTTGGTTCAACCCTCTGCTGTTTGGAATGAATTCCTGGTGGGTCAACGGATACGTTCCGAATGGAATTTCGAACGGCGATCCCAGGAACCCGCTAGGCGAGGCGCCATTGATCCCCACCGGGTTCGTGATTGCCAAGAACGTAAAGGTTTCGGCGGACTTCTCTGAAGAGGACAAGAAGTTCGTCAGCAACTCCATTTCCACGAAAGCGTCCGGCGGCTGGGGGCCGTTCAGCGTCAGTGGCAAATACTCGCATAGTTCCAGCAAATCTGACTTTCAGTCGAAGTTCGATGGCGGAAGCCTCATCTTCCCTGGACTGCAGATCGTTGCGTGGATCAGTACGGTCACCCCCGCAAGCCCACCTCTCGCTGCTAGAGTCGCCGCCAGGTAACGGGCAAAAAGTCAGGCGAACCAGGGAGGCTCGGCCTCCCCGAGTTCTCACGTTATGACTATTGTTGACGCGATCGCCAAGGCCTTACCGGCTTTCGAGGATGCCTTTGCTCCAGATCCAGCGCGCGTTGCGCCCGCCGCACACGAGTACCGCGAAGCCGCAGCCAAACCAGTGCTCCAACTGGCTTCCATTCCCATGACGTTAGACGCCGCCCGGTATCGGGACGCCCGTTCCGATTCAAACCCTGACGGCGATCTCATACCGTTATACGAGTTTCGTAGCTTGGTCGATCCAGTGCCGGAGTTCAGCCGCTTCTACACTCCTGGCACTGCGTCGACTGAACGGACCTACGAAGCGATTCTCAATGGCGCGGTTGTATCGGAAGGCCACTCTTTTGCAGCCACGGTCCTCTCGAAAGCAAAAAAACAGTTCATGGAAAAATCTTTCGCTCCGATGGATGGCACTTCGGGAGTTTGGCGCCCGATTTATGCCACGCCCCAAGACTGGTACGACTTCTCCAAACTCGACCGCTTTCGCGACTTGAATATCGACCTCACCGATCAGGATAAAGACGCTCCCTACTCCGCGATCGGAGGCCCCACATCATTACGGCTCTCCGCTGCTGGCCAAAAGCGGGACGAAAAGGTGCTCGATCCACAGACCACCCTGCGCGCTCTTCGCATGAAGTACATGCTGGTCTCGCTCCAACGGCCTTGGCTCAATCCATTGCTGTTTCAATCTTCCGGTTGGTATTTGTCCCAACAGGCTAGCGGATTCTGCTCATCGGGAGATCGAGACGCCAACACCGGAGTCTTCCCGCTCCTGCCCACAGCCTTGCTGCTGGCCACAGATGTCTCCGTCGATGCCGCCTGGAGCGGAGCCGACCGCGCTTTCATCGATTCCGCGCATCTTTCCGGCAGCCCATTGTCTGTCGGACCGTTCACGCTCGATCCACCCGGCGCTGATTCTAGCGTGCGCGTCGTGGGCTGGATCAGTTCGCTCGTTCCGTATTCGCCCAAAGATAGCGATCTCCGTTCCGGCTCAGTCCTCGTGACAAACCGCGGAGCGTTCATTTGCCGCTTTTCAGCAGCTTGGTCGCAAAACGGCCGGCAGGTTACCGAAGATTCGGGAAACTTTCCCGTCCTCGCGGCCAAGAGCATTGGTATTCCGGCCGGCGCAAAAGCCATCGTCGTCACTCTCGAAATCATGACTTTCCCCGTGCCCTTCGAGACTTGGCAGACCGTCGCCACGCTGCACTTCGACGATCCGGCCCGGAAATGCTTTGAACTGACAGGTACAACCATCGACGCACAGTTCAAAGAAGTTACTTGTAATCAGTAGTTACAGCAGGGCTCCTAAGCCAACATTTAACCAAAGTAGGAAGGATTACTCCCGATGTCATTTACCAGTTACTCGACTATCGACTTCAACAAGCGAAAACAAAGCGAGCAGTGGTCCAGAGTCGCCCAATTCATCAATCTGGACGCATTTTTGACGTTTGTCAAAAACCCGCCTGATACCGAGCTCCAGCAAATTGGCTCGTCCGCCATGCGCGGTATTTTTGCAATCGCGCCGGAAGTGAGTGCTCAACTCGGAAACGGGCCCCGCACCCCTGGCTCCTTCCAGATTTATGTCGATGCCAATCAACAAAATGCGTTTGTCTCGTTGGCGAAACTCGCCGACAACAAAGTCGACGTCTGGTCGTGCGCACGTAGTGCGCAACCTGACAACGGCAACCAACCCGCGCTTGACGGCGCTGCTTGCCTGAAAAAACTCGCCGCTCTCGCCCTCGGCGCTCGTTCCGACGTTTCCCTCAAATATGAGGCGCAGGCCGACAAGTCCTTCATGTGGAAAGCGCCATCGGTACATCCCATGCAGGTTCTCGAAAACGCTTATCAGCGGTTCGTCCAGGATGCGGCCCGCAAGCCGGGCGTCGATCCGAAAGACGCTCAATCGGAAGCCCTTGCGGAGTATTTCATGCAGGCGCAGGATCAACCCGAATTGTTCAGCTATCGGCCCACTGATCCGGCCGCCGGCACGCCGCTCAGTTCCGTCAGCATGAATCATCTCATCAGCACGTTTTACCTCTTCAGACTGCTGGTCAAATACACCGTGCAATCCACCCAAGCCATTAGCGAAGAAACTCGGGTCGCTCTCAGCGGTGACCTTACCAAGCTGCTCCACAATGGCGACCGCGCCAAAATGGCTTGGCTCTCCGCCTGGCTTACCAAAAAAATGGCCGACTTGGGCGAAAAGATCGAAAAGCTGAACACCGGCGGCAAGCGCCGCGCCATCTTCTTTGTAAAAGGCGGCCGCGCCTTGAATTACTATCTGGGCACTCCTGAAAAGGGCGAGAACGATTGGGATACCCAAGTCGTCATCGATCCCCATCTTCCTCCCGAAGAGTGGTACCAATGCTTTAATCAGGTTCACGACGTGCTTCTTGTCGCCTTGGAGAAATATCAAAACGAATTCACCAAGCTCGTCGCAGAGAATACCGCTACATTCTCTGCATACCTACAATCCAAGTCCGGACCCGAACCCGCCGACGACGAAGAGACCGACGATTACGAACTCGGAGATATTCAAAGCCAAGCCGAACACGCAAACTGCAAGGCCGAATTGATCGATATCGGCATTCCCCGCCGCGACTCTCCCTCGGCTCTCGAAGAGTGGACCCGCTTGAGCGCTCCCGGCGGCCTCATGAAAAAGGACGGCGTTATCTTCCCCCATCGCGAGTACTACTTGAACGAATACCTGATGATGATCCGTGATGCTTTCCTGCCCGGCGCTGACGTGCGAAAAGCGCCCAAACGCATCACCCGGTTCGGTCTTATCCTCGCAAGCGACGATCACGAAGGGCCCTCACCCGTCGACATCAAGCGCCTTGAGTCCCTCCCGAAAATCTCCGCCGCCATCGCCCAAATCGCGCGCAAAGAAGGCAAAGCCGCCTATCGCGTCATCTTCTCTCAATTTGTGGAGGCTTACAACCTGCTGCAGGACAAGCAGCTCGCAACCTTATTCGACGCCAAAGCCGCGGAAATGCTGGCCAATCCGCCGGCCCTTCCCGCCGCGCTCGCCGCCGTTCTTGATCAAAACCAGCAACCCATCGCCCGCGATGTTTTCGTCGCCCACTCGCTCTCTCAATTCATGGGCGAACATTGGAAAAGCAGAAGCGAGTTTTTCGACCAGCATCGCGCATTCTTTCTCAACTTTTTGTCCGGCCTCTACCGGAACACCGGCGAAAAGCTGCAACCGCTCGCCGCACAGTTTGCCGTGGCCGGAAGTTACGCCGTCCGTCTTCACGCCGATCACCTTCGCATCACCCCCAAAGGTGTCGAGCCCATTCGCCGTATCTTGGTGAAACTCCAATGTCCGCACGACCGCAATGAGGTCGAAGTCCTGAACGCCGTTCGCGACATCGTAAAGAAGGCTGCCGCAGACAGTGGCAAATTGACCGTTTCCGATGAAGACATTCCCAACACCAAACACAAATCTCTTCGCTTGTTTTGGTCTGAGCCGGTCCAGATCGGAAGCTTCAGCTACAGTCCGCTTGTCATGAAGATTCGCGCCGCCGCTCAAACCGGAACACAACTGCCCGTCCTCGCATCCATCGCGGGTCTGCCCGTGCTCGACCTCCGCTATGTCGTCGCGGACTACCTGAAGAAGACTTCCAAGGTCGACGAATCCGGATCGCGCGCCGTTTTAGCTTCAGCCACCGCCGCCGTGACCGAAATGCTGTCCCGCTTCGATTTCGAATCCGATGCCGATGATGACGAAGAAACAGGAACCGGCGCACACGCGTAAACCATGAACAGACGGTGCGATGTCCAGTCCGCGGGCATCGCACCGAGCACCCAAAACCACCGGGAATACAATCGCAGACGTGCGGCGCCTGCCCAGGGGATTACAATTCTTTCAGCTGAACCTCCGCAACGAAAGAGAGTCCCCACGAATGAAGCAAGCCATCGTGGCCATCGCCATTCTCACAACAGCCGCCGGCTTTCCCGATTCCGGTTACTTCCCGCCCCCCGATACTCAAGGCGGCTGGCGAACTCTGAAAGACGCCGCTGCAGCGGAGAAAGTGGCCGGCATCGATCTGCACAAGTTAGACCAAGCCTTCGAATACGCCCAGCGCAGCAGCCAGCACGGCGGACTCCTCGTTGTCCGCCACGGTTGGTTAGTTTACGAAAAATATTACGGCAAAGGAAACCGCGAAGCGATTCCCGCCATGGCTTCCGTCGGCAAAGCCTTCACCAGTATTTCCTGCGGAATCATGATCCGCGATTACCATGCTGCCATTCCCGAAGGTCTGAATCAGAAAGTTTTCAATGATACATATTTGCCGCAGGCGCTGCCGCTGGACGATCCGCGCAAAGCCAACATCATGCTCGGTCAGCTTCTTTCCATGGCTGCCGGATTTCATGGCGAAGGCGGAAATCCGGGCTTCGTCAATTTTGAACCTTCCGTAAAACTAGAGCCGCTCCCCCGCCCCGCGCAACCGCCAGACCAGGATTTGAGCGCCTTGCACACTCCTCTTTGGACCGATCCCGGCGGCGGCTATTCTTACGCATCCTCCTCGCCGCACGTGGCTTCCATTGTCTTGCGAAAAGTAACCGGCATGGAGATGCAGACTTTCATTGATGAAAAATTGGCTAAGCCAATGGGCTGGGGCCCTTGGGGATACGCCACCCACCGGCCCACCGGAGACTTGCCGCACACGCCCGGAGGCGGCGATATCGCCATGCGTTCCACCGACGTTCTTCGTTTTGAATATTTGTTGCTCCATCAAGGCCGCTGGGGAAAGCAACGGCTTGTGCCGGCGGAATATGTTGCCCTGTGTGGCCGTCCTTCGCCCTATCAAAAACATGCGCCCTTCAGTCTGATGTTTGAAGTGAATGCGGATGGCCACGTCGCCGGAGCGCCCAAAGATGCTTTCTTCAAATCGGGCGCGGGCGGATTCGGAATCATGATTGTCCCGTCGCTTGACCTCGTCGTCTACAAGATGGCAGGCAGCGACGCGCAATATGACCCGGCACTAACCGGAATCCCGCAAAATTATCAGTACGACGGTTCGCGGGAGAACTGGAGGCCTGCGGCCAAAAGCCAATTTAGCGACGGCCCGATCGGGGTGGATGATGGCGTGCGGCGAGTGCTCGAAATGGTTACAGCTGCAGTCATCCGATGAAGCAATCCAGCAAAAATGGAGGACAATAAGAGAATGTTTCACCGCTGGATAATTTCCGCCGCTCTCCTGGCGGGCGTGCTCACGGCGGGGGACACGGGCAAAAAAGAAGATATCTTCGCCAAACGCGCCGCGCGGCTCTGGTCTTTGCAGCCTGTTGTCGAACCCGCAGTACCGGCGGGCGTGACTGCTTCCCAAAATCCGATTGATGCCTTCATCGCTGAGCAGTACAAAGCGAAAGGACTCCATCCTGTTAGCAAGGCCGACAAACTCACGCTACTGCGCCGTTTATACTTCGATCTCATCGGCCTGCCGCCTACGATTGCCGAACAAGAAGCATTTCTGCACGATGACGCTCCTGACGGTTATCAAAAAGTCGTCGATCATCTGCTGGCCGATCCTCAGCACGGCGTTCGTTGGGCGCGCCACTGGCTTGATGTTCTCCGCTACGCGGATCTCGATGGTCTCGATGGCTCCGTAATGCCCGCGTCAAGCGGCATTTACCTCTGGCGCGATTGGGTCATTCAAGCGCTCAATCACGACATGCCTTATGACCAGTTTGTGCGCGCCCAGATTCTCGGTAATCGCTACCCGCCTGAAACGCTCACTGGCCCCGGCGGCCATCGCACTCGCGCCGAAGGTTCTGTCGAGGATACATTCGCGCTTGGATTCTTAGCGCGCGCCGCGGTCGAAGGAAGCGATAAAGACCAGAACGTTGCCATCGGCGCCGTGGAAACCATTTCTACCGCCTTTATGGGTGTCACCACCGGTTGCGCCAAATGTCACGACCACAAATTCGACCCGATCCGGCAAAAAGATTTTTACTCGATGAAAGCCATCTTCGACCCGCTTGTCTTGAAGAAGGTAATGCTCGCTACTCCTGCCGAGATTTTCGCCCAGGGCCAGCAACTCGATGAATACAAGCAAAAGACAGAACCTATCGACGCTGCCATTGAAGCCCTCACCGGCTCATACAGGAAGAAGCTCTTTGATGAACGTGTGGCCCTGCTAACTCCCGATGTCCAGGCCATTGTTAGAAAACCGGAAAAGGACCGGACAGCTGCGGAACAAAAGACCTTCGACGACTATTATCCGGTCCTCCGCATCGATCCTTCGAAGATCAAGGCCGTCATGCCGCCGGAGGAAAAGGCGCAATACAGCGAACTCCTGAAAGAGCGTGATGCCTTAGTTGAACCAACCCCGTTGCCGTCGTATTGGACAGTAGAAGAGGATAAAGATCGCGCCAATCAGAAAAGTTATGTGCTCGCCACCGGCGATCCGAAACATCCCGAACTCGATCATCCCGTAGAACCCGGCTTCCCGTTCGAGCCGGCCGGTTTTGATTTTCATGATGGCCGCCGTGAAGCTTTCACCGAATGGCTCACCGCCCCGAACAACCCGTTATTCGCCAGAGTCGCCGTAAACCGCATTTGGGCTTGGCACTTCGGCGAAGGCCTCCAGCGTGTCACTAACGACTTCGGATTCCTCGGCGGCAAACCAAGCGATCAGAAACTGCTTGATTACCTGGCAGCCGAATTCGTCAAACACAACTACGACATGAAGTGGTTGCACCGGTTGATCGTCACGTCGGATACCTATCAGCTCTCATCCAAGGCCGATCCCAAGTACTTAGCCGCGAACAACAAAGCCGATGCGCGCAACACTTATCTCTGGCGCTTCCGCCTGCAACGCCTCGAAGCCGAGCCCATTTGGGATGCAATCCACTATTCAGCCGGCGACCTTGATTTGACTCTTGGCGGCCAATCCTTCTGGCTCACCAAGCCCGATAAAAAACAAGCCATCTTTCTTCACGGCGCCGACCGCACAAACGCTCCCCTCAATCGGCGCGGCGCCTACATTGTGCGCGGCTACATCCCCAGCACCGACGTAATGAACAACTTCCTAACCGCCTTTGACGTGGACGATGGCCGCACCCCTTGCCCTATTCGCACTCAAACCGTCACTGCGCCGCAAGCCCTGTTCACCATGAACAACGATCTGATTCAAAAAGAATCTGAAAAGCTCGGCGAAAAGGTCATGAAAGAAAGTGATGGCGACGTCCGGAAAGCCGTCACTCTCGCTTACCGCACAACCCTGAGCCGCCCACCCTCTGCAGCTGAAGTGGACGGCGCCTTAACCTACATCGGCGACCAACAGAGCCGCATCGACCGTCTCGGTTGGCTGCTCTTTAACCTGGACGAATTCATTTACGTGAGATGAATAGCAATATGGACGACTTACGCAAAATCTACCCATGTGGACGAATCGCGCGCCGCGGATTCCTGCTGCGCTCCGCCGCGGGCTTCTTAGGCTCGGCGCTCGGTTCGCTCTGGGCCGACGACGGCAAAATGCCCGGTTCCCGCTTGCCCGGCCCACCTCGCGCCAAATCAGTCATCTATCTATTCATGTGCGGCGGCGTCAGTCACATCGATACGTTCGACCCTAAGGACAACAAATACGCGGGCAAGATCATGGATGCCATCGGCTTCGGTGACAACAACGCGCCTATGAAGCGGCCCGTAATCCCCATTCTCCGCACTTACACGAATTATGGGAAATCGGGCATTCCCGTCTCCGATTGGTTCCCGAACGTAGGCGAAACCATTGACGAAATCGCCGTGGTTCGTTCCATGTATTGCCATCAAACCAACCACTTCCCGGCGGTCCTCGAAAGCTCCACCGGGAAGCCGCTGCGCCAGTTCGAGCATCCTACTCTGGGCAGTTGGATTTCCTACGCCCTCGGCACGGCCAATAAAAATCTCCCAACCTTCGTCAACATTGGAAGGCCTTCCTCTCCTGTGCAACTCAGCGGCGGCTATCTCGGCGCCACTTACTCCGCTACCCCGTTTCAACCCGGCGACACGCCCATTCCCAACTTAGCCGCGCCCAAAGACTGCAGCCCGCCGGAGCGCGATCGTCAAATGGAAGCATTGCACACTTTGAACCAACAGTTTCGCCAGGATTACGCCATCGAAACTGAAATCGCCGCCCGCTCAAAGGCCTATGAACTCGCCGGTAACTTGATGCTGAAAGCCCCGGAGATTGTAAATTTCTCCACCGAACCGCAGCACGTGCTCGATCTCTATGGCATTGGCGTTCCCGAAACCGATGATTTCGGCAAACAACTCCTGCTCGCGCGCCGTCTGGCCGAAAATGGCGTCCGCTTCATCCAACTCTGTCACGCGGGCGGAGGCAACGGCGCCTGGGATGCTCACGACGACATGAAGTCGCATGAGCCGTTGTGCCGCGCCGTAGACAAACCCATCTCGGGCCTCATCCGCGACTTAAAACAGCGCGGCATGCTCGATAGCACTCTAGTTGTCTTCACTAGCGAATTCGGCCGCACGCCGTGGTCGCAGAATACAACCGGCCGCGATCATAACGGCAAAGGCTTCACGTCCTTACTCGCCGGTGGCGGAGTCAAAGGCGGCGTGATCGAAGGCGCAACCGACGAAGTCGGCTATCAAGCAGTAGAGAAGCCGCATTACATCAGCGATCTGCAGTCAACCATTCTTCATCAGATGGGCCTCGATCACACCAAAATGGATTTCATTTTGAATGGACGTCCATTCCACTTGATCGAAGAAGGCCTCGGGCCGATGACAGCAATCCTCGATTGATCCGCTTTCGCCGCCTACTTCGCCGCTGCCGGCATGTCCATCTCGGTGTGCAGATGAGCCAGCCAGCGTCCGCCCTCTTTGCTGAACACAGTCGTAGTCAGCACCCGCCCCGACCCTGGCTTCCCATTATCAACCGATGAATAACTCAGTTCTGCCACCACGTATCCAGACGTCGGCGAGAGCACATACGCCCGCGCATGTACGTACTGAAAAGAAAACTTCGTCAAACTGCTTAGGAACTGAAGCACTTCGGGGCGCGAATGCCTGACCCCGCCATCGATATCCATGTAATCGGGCGCCAGCGCCTTCATCACTTGCTCGCTGTTCGGCCGCTCACCCGCCATCGCTTCCCAAATCGCCCGGTCCGCCCGCATCATCTCCTCTTGCTGCCGACCGCCGCTCTGCGCCAACATGGCTGAGGCCAAGATGATCCCGCACCATAACAACCGTTTCCCACAATTCATGCACCCAGAATAAACAATGGCGATTCTTTCGGCGTAATTCTACCGAGACACAACAACTCCTTGGTGGGTGTCTCTCCTTCGAGGACACATTACATGAACCTGTTCACCAGCAAAGAGTTCAATTCGCTGAACGATCTCTTCCTCGATCAAATTCGAGATTTATACGATGCCGAGCAAAGACTCACCAAAGCGCTGCCGAAAATGGTGGAAAGCGTCCAAAATCCGTCTCTCAAGAAGGCCTTCGCCAGCCACCTTGACCAGACCGAAGGTCACGTCACGCGCCTGGAGCGAGTTTTTCAGCAAATCAACGCCGACCCCAAACGCGAAACCTGCCTCGCCATGAAAGGCATCATCGACGAAGGTTCGCAAATGGTCGATGCCAAAGGAAATCCGACCGTAAAAGACGCTGCTCTAATTGCGGCCGCCCAGCGCGTCGAGCATTATGAGATGGCCGGCTACTCCACCGCCCGCAGTCTCGCCCTGCAACTCAACCTTCCCGCAGTCGCCAGCCTCTTGGACGAAACCCTCGGCGAAGAAGAAGCCGCCAGTGAGAAACTGACCGATATCGCCGAGTCGCAGATAAACGCACAAGCGGCCCGAGCTTAGGCTTGAATAGGGACACTGAGCACAGGTGCGCATCCGACTGAGTCAATAAGCGCACCAAGCCCTGGTACCATCCAACCGCTGTCGGCATCGAGCATCACAGGCATAAAACCTTCTTCCCTCTAAGAGTCGCCCGCCGTGGCGCTCATCACATCTTCCGGGGTTCCGCGTCTGTTGGACCCCGGATTGCCTGAATGTGGATGGAGGAGTTTTATGCCCTTGACTATCATCACTCGCACAGCGCTGGGACTAGCAACTGCGCTTATCATTTGTTCTAACGTTTTCGGCCAAACCTCTTCAGCGCCGGAAACCCGTTTTGACGGCAAGTGGTTGACTAAAATGACTTGCCCTGCAAAAGGAAACACCGAAGGCTACACCTGGACCTTTGATAGCGCCGTTCAGAACGGCAATTTTCACGGCGAGCACGGTACCGCCGGCGAACCCGGCTACCTGCTGATCGAAGGCAAGCTTGCACCCGACGGCAGCGCCAAGCTAGCGGCATCTGGCATCGTCGCATCCAGAAAATACAGTCGCGGTGTTTTTACTCACAAGGGCGCAGACTACGATTACGACATCAAAGCCCAATTCGGCGAAACCGAAGGCACTGGAACCAGGAACGTCGGCATGGGCGTCGTTGGCCGCCCGTGTACTTTCGATTTTGTTAAGCACTAGCGTCAATTGAGTCACTGAGTTGCCGGTGTGCCCGGCAGGCGCAACCAGATTTTCGCGGCTCCATTCTGATCCTGAAAAATCGGCTTTTCAGACCTGCCGGCGATGTACAAAACCGCTTGCTTTTTTGTATCGGCGCACTGCTCGAAAAACGAGGCCGCCTCTGCGCCTTGAATTGCATTCACGCTCGTTTCGTTCAGTCTCGACGCTGTTGATACTTCAGCGATCGCCATGCCGAAATGGCACCCAAGTAAAATTGTTCCAGCCCAAGTTGGGCTCTCTCATCTTCGGGATCATCTTCTAACTTTTCCTTCAATCGAGCCACCGCTGGATCCGACTCCACTTTATGATCAACCAGGCGATCCGCTTGCTCGAAGATAGCGTTCAGGTATGCGCGATTGTCCCCCTGCTGTTTTACGTTTGATCGACAACTATAAAAACTGCTGAGCGAGACCACCGCTCCACCACATAGAAATCCCGCGCCCTTCCCTTTACGCATTTCCCAAGTGTAGTTCAGCCTGCCCGCCAAGGAAAGCTACCCTCACTTACAAACTTCCAAGTTGCTTCTGGTCTTGCTGCAAGGTTATTTCGTCCGGGAAGAGCCGAAGCCCCTCATCAAGAGCCTTCCGCGCAGCCTGCCGGTCACCCGTTGTTAGGTCAATAGCAACCAGCAGCCGGAACGCGTCCGCTCCCGCATCCGGAAAGAAACGGACCACCCACTGCAAGTGCTCACGGGCACGCGTCAATTTGTTCTCTCGAGCGTAGAGTTCGCCCAGTTCGAAGTGACACGCATAGCAGTATGGATCTCTAGTCAGCCCTTTGAGCAGCACACCCTCCGCCTCTGTCAAATTCGCTGTTTCCATCAGCAGTGTGCCGAGTCGCCCGTATTCGTAGGCTGGCGGATTTGAGATCAGCGCCATTCTCTTTCTTTGTGCAGAAAGCGCGCTTTCAAAGTCTTTCCGGCCTGCCGACAACACCATATACTCTTCTAACGCGGGCAATGAATTCGGATTCGCTTGCAACGCTTCCTCGATCCTGCTGAAAGCCGACGCCTCATCCCCGGCCCGTTGTTCCGCTGTAGCCAGCCAGTAGAGCGCCTCCGGCGATCCCGCATTCAATCGAAGCGCTGCCTCAAAGAACTGCTGCGCTTGGGGAAGTTCACTTTGCATCAAGGCGAGCCGGCCTTGCGCAACCTCATAACCGGCCGATTCCTCATTCGGTTTCGAAGCGTTGAGGAAATCCTTTGCGCCGGCTGCATCGTTCATATCCAAAGCAGTCGTCAGCCCCTCAGCTAAAGCGTGCGCTCCTTCCGAAGCCGCAAGCTCTTTTGGCAAAGCTCCTTCCCGAAACAGTCTCACCAGGTCGTGATCTTGGTCAATCAGGTTCGAAGACAGCAGCGTCCGAGGCGCATCATACTCAAGCAGGGTGAGGTCGTCCGTGTTTACTACGCTCCCGCTCGCAAGCTGCCTCACCCCTCGGTCATCCAACAGGAAATAAGCGACAATTCCCGCCGGTTCACTGATATTCAGCGTCTTGAAATCCTCGCGAAGACCGGGCGCAGTCCAGAGTGAACGCAGTCGGTCGAACTGGATAGGCACCGCCCGGCTACGTCCAACCAGCATGAGATCCGTCTCGCCAGCCCGCCAAAGAGTGACGTTGGGAAACTGGCCGGCAAACGTGGCGACAATCATCCGCATGTCGGCCGGAGCCAGCGAATAAGCTTGCAGCCACTGAACGAATATCCCATCCGACGCAAGCCGTTGCCGCGCGGCCGCGTAATACTCCTTAGTAAAGAGAGAAGCAACACCGGCAATCCACGGATTCGATGGCTCCGAAATGATGATGTCGTACTTGTCGCGAGAGGTGAACAGAAAGTCCCTTGCGTCATCTATGACAATGTGCACACGCGCATCTTTTAAAACATCGCGGTTCAGCGGCGTCAGATACGGCGCCGCCCGCAAAACCGCTGGCTCGATCTCGACACAATCAATCCTTTCAATGTCCGGATACCGCGAAACCGCCGAGACGGTCATACCGCTGCCAAATCCGATGATCAAAACCCGCCGTGGACGATTGTGAAGCGCCGCCGGAAGATGTCCTAACAACAACTGAGTGCGCGAATCCTGTGTTGAGGCGTCGATTTTGCCGTTGATGCGGAGCGCCAGATCTCCGTCTGTGCGTACAACCGTTACCGAGTCGTTCACGCCTTCCGTCGCAAACACCAATTCCTTTGTCGCCGCGATCTCAGCCAGCGTGAGGCTGCCGTGATAGGACCTGCCGTAGAGGACAGGGGCGAAAGAGAGCAGCGCTCGATCATAAAACAAAGAGGAAAAGGGCAGAAACACCGCAGCGCCGGTCATCGCTAATGTGCCTGCGAGTAAGAGCGGTCGAGGCTTCTGCAAACGAATCTGAACCGCCGCGGCCAGTAGCAGATTCACCACCGCTACGCTAACGATCACGCGAAAACTACCAAAATAAGGAATGAGCAGAAACCCGGCGGCCAACGAACCTGCGATCGCGCCCACTGTGTTGGCGGCATAGGCCTTTCCTACGCCCACACCACTGCGGCTCAACAGCGCCACTACCAATGGAAAGTTGAAGCCCAGCGCAATAGATGTCGGCACAATCGTGCAGGTGGCAGTAACGAATTGCGTGAGCAGCAACCCGCCAAACGTCCGGTTTGTGGCGTCAAGCAACGGCGAGATGATATTCGGAATCCAGTGATACAAAATCAAAGAGAGCAGAGCCGCTAATCCGATCGTCAATTGTGCCCAGCACAACTGGCCAATAGAAGATGGCCTTTTTGACCGTGAGTTTGACCAGTGAAAGAGCGCGCTGCCGATCGCGATCCCAGCCAGAAAGCCGCTGAGGATCAACGTGAACCCGTAAGTAGAGCTGCCAATCGTCACCGCCAGCATCCGCGTCCACGCGACTTCAAAGGCAAGCGCGCTTCCGCCCACCAAACCAAACAGCCAGAGGAGACCTTTCGAGCCTACCGGCAGCTTCGAATCTGGTGTCTTTGCCTTCTCCCGAAAAATTCGGCCGCCGCCAAACCGCAGAGCCGCCAACCCGGCTACGAGGTTCAGCGCGGCCGCCGCGCCGATCGTCAGCCGCAAACCAATAATCGGAAGTAAAACAAATCCCGCCAGAACCGCGCCCATAACGCCGCCTGCGGTGTTGACCCAATACAATTGGCTGACCCACGCGGCCGCACCCTCAGCACGATCCGCAAGGCCCGAGGCCAGCACCGGGAATGTGCCTCCCATTAAAAAGGTGGGAATCAGCAACACAAATGCCGCGCATATCAGTCTCAGTCCGAATAAGACCGGTTTCCAATCGCTCAGTAAAGGATAAGCCGTCAGATAGAGCGAATGAACGCCTTGAAGGCCAAGCAGCGAAACCGCCCCGGTCAAACAAATCAAAAACTCAATTCGCGCATAAAACGTCACACTTGCTTCACCGGTGCGAGCAAACCGATAGAGATAAGCGCTCCCCGCCGCAAGGCCACCCATGAAAGCCGCAATCACCGCTGCCACCGCATAGAGCGAGTGCCCAAAAATCAAAGTCAGTGCTTTCACCCAAGCAACTTGGTAGATCAGGCCGGCCGCGCCCGAAATGAAAAAGCAAAATAGAATGGCCCGAAGGCTATGAGGAGATGCCGATCGCTGCGAGGCCACTATTAGCATCTTAAGTGGCCTGTACAAAAACTCGCGGCTAATGCGGATCGCTACGCAGTGACACTAACGGCGCAACGACAATTCGATCCAGATCGGGCGCATAACCAGTGGAATTTCCGAATTCGATCGTATTCACGCCTGCATGCAACTGCACCTGCAGAACCACTGGCACCGGATCATTGAAAGTGCTCCCATTCAGATCTAGTTCCGTGGCAGCCCCTCCGTTCACACTCATGAAGTACGAGCGCGGTCCGCTGGTCTGGTAATCGACCTCCAGTTGATACATCCCATCAGTGGGAACGGTAACGTTCGAAAAAGTAACCGTGTTGCCGGTGCCTCCGCCGATATTGCCCGCCTTCCCAAGTCCGGACGAGTAATTACTGAATCCGCCAGTCACCGACCCGCTGAGCGTCGCCACTTCCGCCTCATACGTCACAGATTGCGGTGCCGGAAAGTCCCCATTGCCGCTGATCACGATCTCATCCAGATCGGGCGGATAACTCACCGGACTACCGAACTCGATCGAGTTGACGCCCTTCTCCAAATGCACCGGCACAGTCGTACTGGCAGGCAGCAGGAAGCTTCCGCCACTGCAGTTGAGCGTTTGGTACATCCCCCCGTTCACTCTGTAAAGATAAGAGCGCAGCCCGATCGTCATCGAATCCACTTGCATGAGGTACTCGCCCGTTCGCGGCACGGAAACATTATTGAAGGTCACCGTGTTTTGCGTGCCCAGTCCCAGGTTGCCGACCTTCTCGCCGCCGGCACACGCCGGGCAGGCAGCGACGGCAGCCGAACCACCCAAAGTGGCGAGTGCCGCCTCATAACTAGCGGATGGCATGGCTGGCGACTGTCCAAAACCGCTGACCTTCAACAGCCTCGACCCATGGGCCGGTAATACGGCTGAGAATCCCTCTCCAGACGTCTCGATTTCGGAGCGCCTCCACAAATCCCGCACCCGCGTTGCATGTGCAAATCCAAGCAGTCTCCAGGGAATGTTGGCACGCATCTCCGTGGCGTTCATGTTAAAAATGCCGACGTAATAACTGCCGTTTCTGAGATTGCTTACCCACACTTCTAAATCGCCGTCCAGCACTTGCCGTGCGGGATGACCGCTAACATCAACCGCCAGCGCTTCATCATTGCTAAGCAATTGCTTGCCGAAACTGTCAATCGCCGTCAGATCCCCGCCCAGAGTCAGCGGCGCATTGGCCAGCAGCCACAAGGAAAGCGCCGATTGCTTCTCTTCATTAGTCAAACCATCCGTCGCGCCGTTTACAACATCAAGCGAATCCAGATCATTCCAACCCACCGCTGCACCGGAAGCATTCTCCCAACCCGGGAGATCGCGAAATCGCTCGTAGATGCGTGGCCAGTTCGTCAGCGTGGAACAGTCGCCCTCGCATTCCACATCCTGGTCTATCCGCCGCGCATTGGCATACTCCTGCCAGACGCTCAAATAGTCCTGATCAAGCGCCCAGGAAATGGTCAGCCAGATGGAACGCCCGCTCGCCCCGATCGCTTTCGACCACGCCGCCACATCCAGCCTGTTGTCAATGGAAAGATTGTAACTGTCCGAACCAGGCGTCACTCCATCCAGCTTGATAAGATCGACACCCCACGATGCAAACAGCGCAACCACCGAATTTGTATATTCTTGTGCGCCCGGCTTCGTATAGTCAATTTTGTAATGATACGGCGAGGTTCCGGACCCGCCAAAAGCGTTGCCCGCCGTGTAAGGCACCACCAGAATGTCTTGGATGTGATACGAGGTGCCGAAAATGGGCGAATTTGCCGCGACCGCCGGATACTCCACACCGGGAATCCAGTAAATACCCGCCTTTTGCCCGTTCTGGTGGATATGCGTGATCAAGGCCTGAATGTTCGGAAAGGTGGTCAAATTCGGAGTCGGCCGGCCGTAGCCATCGAAGCTTCCCTGCCAGCCGGAGTCTATATTGATGTACTGGAAGCCATGCGTCTGCAATCCCGAAGCCGCCAGCGCGTCCGATTGAGCCGAAATATTCGCCTGCGTGAGAAAGCTGGAGTTGAGTGTCTGCTCGCTAAAACTGCTCCAGCCAAAGTAAGGTTGCTGCCCCCTGTTACTTCCGTTCGCGCTCGCAATCGGCGCCAGCCCGAGTAACAGGCTTGATACCAAAGTGATTACAAGCCGGGATCCAGCCCGGCGCTTCCGGACAGGCAATTGTACCTGCATGTAATCGGAGCTTGTTTCTGGGTGGCAGAGGAGCCGAAAAGTTTGAGTGATCATGACGGAGATCTCCTTTTCTTGATGCAGCATATCGCCTTTTTTCGACAGTCTCCAATCGAAAATCCACTATAAGAGAAGACTTATCGCGAGTTTTCTACCACAGCGTGTACCCACCGTCAATTACATACGCAGCCCCCGTCACATAAGCCGCCGCGGGGCTGGCCAAATAAACGGCCAGCGGACCAATCTCGTGCGGATTCCCCGCCCGACCCATCGGTATGTTGGCCACAAAAGTCTGTATAACATCGGGGCGCTTCGCATTCCACTCGCGGTTGACATCAGTCATGAACAACCCCGGGCAGATCGCATTCACCGTCACACCGTGCGGCGCCCAATCCGCTGCCGCACAGCGCGTGAAATGAATCACGGCCGCTTTCGCGGTCTCATAATGCCGTCCGCCAATACCGCGGTTCGCAATCAGTCCGCTAATCGAGGCGATGTTGATTACCCTTCCGCCTCCGCCGCGCTCAACCATCGCGCCGCCTATGATCTTCGTGGCCAGAAAACAACTCGTCAGGTTGAAGTCAATCATCTCTCGCCAGGTTTCCAGCGTCTCCTCTTGAATCGACTGACTGACCGCGCGATCTCCCAGATTGTTGATCAGAATGTCGATCGGACCCAGTTCACCCAAGATTCGGCGGCAGACTGACTCGCACTGCTCCGGCTTCGCCATGTCCGCCATCACCGTCCAGCATTGTCTTCCATGTGCGCGAATGTCTTGGGCAGTGGCGTCAAGCGTCGCCTGCGTGCGGCCCGTAATGATAATGTCCGCCCCGGCTTCCGCCAACGCCAACGCCATTTCACGGCCTAAGCCGCGGCTCGCGCCCGTCACCAGTGCGCGTTTTTGAGCCAGTCCAAACCATTCCGTGAATCCCATTCCAGTCTCCGTTCCGCAGTTGCGTCAGGTATCCATGACATCAAAGATCAACCGGCTGCCCGGTAGCCGCTGAACGTTCAATCGCCGCCAGCACGCGCGTCACTGCCAACCCATCTTCCACACCCGCCAACAGCGGCGCATCATCAAGAACCGCATCGGCGAAGCGGGCGATCGATTCGAGAACAAAGCCGCCAATCCGCGTTGCGCCCGTCGGCGCAATTCCTAGCAAATCCGTATATCGCAATCCATTTCCTGTCAAACGGCGCACTGCCCCGTTGTGCGAAGCATCCGCCTGGATCTGCCCTCTGTCACCTACTAATTCAAGCTTGAAATCGAAGATCATCGGATTGTCCTCCGACAGAATCCAACTGTTCTCCATCACGATTGCCGTGCCTTTGCGGAACTCAATGGTGGAAAGGTGAACGTCCGCTGTTTCGATTCCCCGGCCACTAAGGACACCTTTGCGCGACACACAGAATACCCGCTTCACCTCATCGGCAAGCACAAAGCGGAGAACATCCACCACGTGGCTACCCAGGAACCACAGTGCGGAAGTTTCAGCCGCCCACCTGAGCATTTCCAGCGGCACGAACATTGTGTTGCTGAGGCGCGCATAGCCATGAATCGGCCGTCCGATTTCACCCGCCGCGACCGCTTCCTGCATCTGTACAAACGCCGGGTTCACCCGATTGTGAAAATCCACCATCAGCTTTCCTTTGGAACGCGCCGCAGCCTTGGCGATCGCCTCCGCTTCTTCAACGGTCGTCGCCATCGGCTTCTCGCTCAAGACGTGCTTATCGGCCGCCAGAGCGGCAAGAATGATCCGCGCATGAGTCGCGTCGGGAGTCGCAATCGAGACCGCCTCCACAGCCGCATTTGCGATCAAATCTTCATAATCGGTGTAAGCCACAGCAGCGCCCGCATCGATCTTCGCCGCCTCGGCTCGATCCCGATCCACGTCGCACACCGCCACTACTTCCGCCTGTGGCAAAGTCTTGAACACTAGCGCATGATGGCTACCCCACCGGCCCCCTCCAATGATGCCCACCTTTAGCGTTCTAAGTTGTGCCCGGCTCACCACCTATTCATAGCGCAAAGCCGCTGCTGGCTCCAGCCACCTCAACCCCCGGCAACGCGATCCTCTGTCCCAACACGCACCAGCCCCTAACGTCCGCTATCTAACTTCGGTGGACAGAGGAGTCTGCCCTGCTTGGCATGACAGCAACGTCCAGCGTTTCGCACCACCGCAAAAATCGCCTATGATTCAATCACTGCATGAATCGACGAGACTTCCTCAAGTCCGCTGGCGCTGCCGGCGGCAGTGCGGTCGCCGCTAATGCCCAATCGCAACCACCGTCTCGCCACCCTCCCCGCCAAGCCGTCATCATCTGCGGCGAATCCGTTCGCCGCGACATGCTCAACTGCTATCGTCAAACTGGCCTCCACACTCCCAACCTCGACCGCCTCGCCGCCCAGGGCATCCGCTTCGATCACGCCTATAACTGCCAGCCCGTTTGCGCCCCCGCCCGCTCCGCGCTCTGGACCGGACTCTATCCGCACACCAACGGCGTTTGGGGCAACAGCATGCCGCTTGGCGACACCGTCCAGACCATCGGCCAGCGCTTGCATGATCGCGGCATTGAATGCGCTTTTATGGGCAAGTGGCACCTCTCCGGCACCGACTATTTCGATACCGGCAACCCAGCGCCCGGCTGGAATGGCGCTTATTGGTACGACATGCGCCGCTACTTAAGCGAGCTATCGCCCAAAGATCGTCAACGCTCCCGCAAACCCGAAACCGGCGACGATCCCACCTGGACCGCCGAGCTCTGCTACGGCCACCGCGTAACAGACCGCGCCGTTGATTTCCTCGCCACCCATGAGAACGAGGATTTCCTACTGGTCGTCGCGCACGACGAACCGCATGGCCCCAGCCTCTGCCCCATCGAATACTCGCGTATGTATGAAAACTTCACCTTCCCCAGCGACCCAAACGTCAATGATCCGCTTACGAACAAACCCGCTCACCAACGCATCTGGGCCGAGTCTCTTCTCCACGGCGGAAACACCCTCACCGGCCCTCCGAAACCCATCCGCTCGAAACACTTCTTCGGCTCCCACACCTTCATCGATACCGAAATCGGCCGCATTCTCGACCAAATCGAAAAGACCGCGCCCAACGCTCTCGTTATCTACACCGCCGACCACGGCGTCTTCCTCGAATCCCATCGCCTCAGCGACAAAGGTCCCGCCATGTATGAGGAGATTACCAACATTCCTTTCATCGCCAAATGGCCCGGCCACTCACCCTCCAACACTGTGTCGAAGTCGCTCGTTTCTCACGTTGATCTCGCCGGCACGCTCATGGAATTCTTCGGCTTCGAAATTCCCAAAACGCTCGAAGGCCGCAGCCTCCTGCCGTTGCTGCAAGATCCCACCAGCAGTATTCGCGGCCATGTGTTCATTGAGTGGGGTCGCTACGAAGTCGATCACGATGGCTTCGGCGCGCTCCAACCCATTCGCTGCGTCTGCAGTGGCCGCTACAAACTCGTCATCAATCTGATGACAACTGACGAACTCTACGATCTTCAAACCGATCCGGGCGAACTCACAAATCTGATCGATTCCGCACCGCACGCCGCCGCCCGCAACGATCTTCACGATCATCTCCTCGCCTGGATGAACGAATCGCGCGATCCGTTCCGCGGTTACTATTGGGGCCGCCGCCCCTGGCGTCCTGAGTTCGTCGAAAGCTGGGCGAACGCGGGCATGACGCGCCAACGCGAAAACGACGGCTACCTCCCGCGCGAACTCGACTATGACACCGGTCTTACCATGGATCGCGCCACGCGCCCGAAATAGCAGCTAACCAACTTTCGGCGGCAGGTCCAACATCGGGCCCATCCATTGCAGCTCGCGGTCAATGTCGTTATGCAGTTTGTAATCCCTTCGCACCGAAGCAATCTTTTCACCTTCAATATCGATCTTGCTCAAATCGTACTGTCCGATTCCGGCCTGCCAGGAATAAAGAAGATAACCAATCCAAATTGGATTAATGCCCATTACTTCCACTCCAACCCGGTCAGCAGCTAGAAAATCGGTCGAAGCAATGGCGATGCGTGACGGCACGGGCGTCCCTGACGTGGGTCCGTTGCCTTCCATCCCTTCATACCCGTCAATCAAAGCCGCACCCCAGAACGGTTGCAGCTTCTGCGCGGTCAGCATCATGTTGTAGTGCGTTTGTCGAATGCCCACATGATATTTGCGTTTGTCGTTCCACTTCACGGTCTCTTTCGGAGCCTGATGCAACGGCGCGCCCAGCGCCATATTCTTTACCGAGAGCGTCGCCACAACCGTGTTGTGCGTCTTCAATACCGCCGAGCAAATCACGAACGCTTCCGGGTCCAACAAGCGCGCCGCCAGTCGGACCGGCGTCATGTGCAAGTCCGCGTCCAACACTGGTAGCAGTTCATATTTCGCTTCCGCATTCAAATCGATCAAGCATATTTGTTTTCGCGGATACTCGGCCACAAGCTGTCCGTATCGAAATTGCTCGAACCCTTCCAACGTTTCGCCCGCACTCGATTCTGCAATCACCACCGGGCCATGGAAACGCTCCGAAACATAATCCAAAATGCCGCGCAAAGCATCCACGTTCGTGGCGGCCATTTGGTTCACTGTCGATACGTTGTTCGGTTTGATCAGAACATACTTCTTCTTTTTCAAAGCTGGCGTCAGTTGTTTATCAATCGCCAGCAGCGCGTTGTAAGCGTTGGCGCGCCTTTGCTCGCCTCTCACCAGTGAAACCAGGGAACGCCCATTATCGGCGAGCAGCGGATCAGGCAGAGCGGCAGGAGCTTGCGCCACCACGCGCTTGGCAGCACTCGTCAGAATCAGAGTGCTAGTTCCGCCTAGCAGAAGTTGCCGGCGGGTCAGATGGAGATTCATTTCGGCCTCCTAGTCCTAGAATATAAGAAGGAGTATGTAAATTTACCTATATGGGCTCGAAACAATCCCGACGGAGCTTTATAGGTGCGGGGCTGGCAGCGCCCGTTCTACTTGCTACCAACACACACCTACCCGAAAAAACCACAGCTGCGCCATCGTTAACGACGCCGCTCAAGCTTGCTTACCGAACCTTGGGGACCACCGGATTAAGAGTGACCGCCCTTGGCTTCGGCAGCATGATCACCTCTGATGGCACCGTCCTTGAACGTGCCGCCGATCTTGGTGTCAATTATTTCGACACCGCGCGCGGCTATCAAAACGGCAATTGCGAACGAATGGTTGGAGCCGCCTTGAAGAGCCGCCGCAAGCAACTCTATATCGCCACGAAGACCCACACTCGCACCAAAGAAGGCGCGCTCAGCGACCTCGAAATCAGCTTGCGTGAATTGCAAACGGATTACGTCGATGTCTGGCATCTGCACGCCGTCGGCGATCCGAACGAAATAACCGACGAATTGCTTCAGGCTCAGAATGAAGCGAAAAAAGCTGGCAAGATTCGTTTTGCGGGTATCAGTTGCCACATCAATCACAAAGAAGTAGTCGCCGCCGCCCTCGCCAAAAAACATTTTGACGTCGTGCTGCTCGCCTATAACTTCACAATGGGTTCGACGCTCGACGAAGTGGTTCGCTCCGCCGCCGATGCCGGGCTCGGCGTTATCGGTATGAAGGTAATGGCCGGTGGTCCGAAAGCCAGAAACGCATCCCAGAAGGACCTCGAAATCCTCAATCGCGAAGGCGCCATGCTGGCCGCATTGAAATGGGTTCTCAGAAATCCCAGCGTCCATACAACCATCCCCAGCATTACCGACATGGATCAGTTGGACGAAAACCGTCGCGTCATGTCCGAAAGCTTTACCCCGAATGACGCCAAGGTGCTCGCGGCCCACTTGGAGCGCATTTCGCCTGAGTATTGCCGCATGTGCAACGAATGCCTCGGCCAGTGCCGCCATGGTCTGCCCGTCGCTGATCTGCATCGCTTCCTTATGTACAGCGAAAACTACGGCGAATTCGCTTTGGGCCGTGAGCAATTCCAGATGATGCCGGCCAACCTGCGCCAAGTCCGCTGCTCCGATTGCCCCGAGTGCACCGTAAATTGCCCCCACGGCGTGCGAGTGGTCGAACGCCTCAGCCGCGCCCAAGAGTACTTCGCATGACACTCGTCGCTCTGGTGGCGATGGCAGTAGGAATCGCCACCCCCGGTTCCGTCCCCTCCTGCGACGTGATGCCCGGCTGGACGCAAGATGGCGTCAGCCGCCTTTATGAAGGCGACCGCCTCTTCGAATACATGGATGGCAACTCCGAAGGCTATTTTGTCTATGGCTTCGTTCGCATGAATGGCGTCACTTGCGCCCACGGCGAGCAAAAAGTTCTCATCGACATTTCCGAAATGCAGGAAGAAGAAAGCGCCTATGGAATTTTTGCCGCCAACCGCGATGTCAAACTTCCCTCCGAACGCATCGGCGCCGGCGGCCAAATCGTCCCGCGCAAGGCAATCTTCGTAAAGGGCAAATATTTCGTGGAAGTGGCTGCCCAAGCCCAGGGAGATTACTCCGATCTTTTGCGAACCACTGCGGGCGCCCTCGAAACCCGCATCTCGGGCTCCACAGCCGTACCGGAGCAAATCGCCTGGTTCCCCACCGAAGGCCTCACCAATGGTCCTCCGCGTCTCGTGCCGGAAAGCGTCCTCGGCATTCGCGCTCTGCATCGTGGTTACGTCGCTCAATACGGAACCGCGAAGGCGTTCGTTGTGACTGAGGTTTCCGATACCGCAGCCAAACAATCCTTAGATAAGTTGCGCACCCGCTTCGAATCTGCTCAGCCCGCACCGCTTGCCGACGACGCCTTTCAAACTACCGACAAATACCTCGGCCGCATCTGCGTCGCTCGCCGCGGTCGCCGCCTCGTCGGATACGCCGGCGTACCCGCAGACCTAGATCCAATCGCTCTGACGAAAAGCCTATTAACTCGCATCCCAGACTAAGAGCTATCGCGCCTTCTCCGCCGTACGAAACGTCTTCTCCTGCCCGTACGTCGTCAACAACGGATGTTTCACCTTTGCTCGAAACTCATAATCGCGGTTCGGCGAAAGCGAGTCTAACGAATAACTGAACTCACCGCTTTCCGTCCTCGCGCTCAAAGGCAAATCCGTCCAAGGCTCGGTTCGCTCGGAAAGGTCAGTTCCATCTTTCTTCACTCGATACTGAAACCCCACCTCCACCCGCTCCACATTTCCCAAATCCGCTAAGCGTCCGCGCAGCGTTTCCTTCCCCTTACTCCCATCCCACTCGGCACTCATCGTCACAACCTGCGGCGGCGTCATCCCCGCCTCCACATGGCCCGACATTTGGGGAGTAATAGGTATGGGTTGAAGCTTTTGAGACTTTCCAGGTTTCCAAGGCGAAACCTCTGGCACCCATTTATCTTGGAATTGTCAGACCTCGGGCACCTGCCGGCGCGCCGCCAGAGAATTAACAACGTGGACGAAAGAACTTCGGCTGCGGCTGGCCTTTGGGCACCAAGTACTTTCGAATTCTCTTCGGGGATTCCAGCTTGTATCGGAAGCAGTCGTCCTTCGCCGACCATGCGCACCCAGCGATCACAACGCTGCCGACGATCACGCCTGTGGGTAGCTTCCCGCGTTCACTCTTGGCTATCCGCCAATCATTGGAACTGTCAATGGGCTTCTTCGAAGCGTACAAGTAAACTCGCCCTCGGATATGCGTCAAGGTGCTGCGGTACTCGTATTTCTTGATGCCCAGAAGAATCTGCTCGACAAATGGCTGGCGAATGCTGATTGCGTGCGTGATTTCTGCCATCGCTTTTCTCCAATAGATCCGCCGGGGGGCGGCACACTGGCGAACGCCCAGCCACCCCAACCCCTAATCCTCGCCGTCCGTTTCCACGGCATAAATCACTACTGTGTCATCGAAATCACTGGGGATTACATCAACCGATAATTCTTCCTCGCTGTGCCCGTAGTACATATCCGATGCCACAACCTTGTAAAGCCTTCTTGTTTCGCGTGTACCGATTCGCTTGCCATCGAGCCGGGTAATGTAGATATCCGAAAATCCCGCTGTGTTTGACATTGGCCACGGGTGATCAAAGAGGTCTTCAAGATCAATCGATGTGAAGTTGATATCCGTCAGAATGCGGCCGAAATACTTGCTGGTCATGCCAGATAAATCGAAGATCAAGCAGTACTTGTTTCCGCCATCAGAGTTAAGCCAGTATTGCTGCAAATTAAGAAAGGCCTCGCAGTCTCTTCCATCTAACTGGCAGTAGGCCACGATTGCGTTAACCAGAGCTATCGTTGCTGCCATCGCGTTCTTTGGAGAGCATTTCAGCTCAAGGCGTTCGATTGGGCGAAGCAAATCGGCGTAGTTGTCCGCCGCGGCCGCGGCCGTAAACTCACGTAACCATTTTTGGAACGGCTG
>CAVYUL010000030.1:0-8338 GCA_963771405.1 Bryobacterales bacterium | reverse complement strand
ACGTATTGTGACCCCGAATGGGACATCCCCGGCTTCGATGTCATCTGGTCGCTCGAGCGTCTCAACCTCCCGTTCACCGGCACCACCATGCGCAACTTCCTTCATTCGAAGGAAACCATGAAACTGGTCGCCCACTCTGCCGGTGTCTCCACCGCCCCTTGGTGGATCGTCCACAATGCCGCCGACCTCGAAACCATCCCCTCGTTTCTGCGCTATCCCCTCTTCGTCAAACCCTCCGACTCCGGCGACAGTCTCGGCATCGATGAACACGCTCTCATCCACAACCCCTCGGAACTCCGTGCCCACTGTCTTGAACTCTTGCCCGAATTCAACAAGCTTCTCATCGAAGAATACATCGATGGCCGCGAATTCACAGTGCTCGTCGCCTCCACTGAAAACGGCCCGCTCGCCTTCACACCCTTCGAGTTCGTCTTCGACACCCCCGAGCACTTCAAGACCTACCGCATGAAAGTGACTGAACACCACGACACGAACAACATCCCTGTCACTGATCCCACACTCGCCGCCCGCCTCAAAGAAATGGCACTCGGCATCTTCCGCGCCTTCGACGCCGAAAGCTACGCCCGCATCGACATCCGTGCCAATACCGCCGGTCAGCTCTTCTTTCTTGAAATCAATTGTGAGTGCTCGATCTTCTACCCCGAAGGCGCCGAAGGCTCGGCCGATTACATCTTGAGGCACGAAGTCATGGGCCATGCCGGCTTTCTTCACCTGATCATTGCTGATGGCATCCGCCGCCACGCCGCCCGTCAGAAGTGCTTCGTTCTCCGCGCTGTCTCCGCCACCGAACTCGGCTGTTTCGCCTCTCGCGACTTGAACCCCGGCGAAGCCGTCACTGCACCCTGCCGCAAATCGCCCCGCCCGAACCTATCTGCGCAATCCCTCACTCTTCACGCCATTAAGAAAGGGGAAGAATTGTTGCAACCTGAGTAATCGGCTGGAGCTTTCTCAACCGCAAGCTCACCGCCAACGCAATCAGCAGCAGCGACGCCAGAAACGCCACTACTCCCGGCCATCCGCTCCACTTCCAAAACAACCCGCCCGCCGTTCCCGCAATGCTCGATCCCAAGTAGTAGAAGAACAAATAGAGCGAAGAAGCCTGCGCCTTCGAATGCTGCGCCCGCTGCCCCACCCAACTGCTCAAAACCGAATGTGCCCCAAAGAACCCGAAGGTAAACCAAACCAACCCGAAGATGATCATGCTCAACGGCCGGGCCAGCGTGATAACCAGACCCACCAACATCAACGCCACCACGCTCCAAAACACATTCCTTCGTCCTAATCGCCCCGCCAGGTGCCCCACCCACGCAGAACTTACCGTCCCCACCAGATACACCGCAAACACCGACCCCACCGCCGAATGGCTCAACGAATACGGCGCCGCCGTCAACCGGAAACTGATGTAGTTGTACACCGAGACAAACGACCCCATCAGCAGGAAGCCTTCCAAAAACAACAACTGCAATCCCGGCTCACTCAAATGGTGCGCCAGCGAACGCATCAGTTCACCTGTATGCATGGGCCGCGCATGGAAGTTCCTCGATCGCGGCAAGCTTCTCCAAAAAATGAACGCCGCCACCAACCCGATGGCGCCCACTGTTCCCAAAGCCGGCCGCCATCCCAACCAGTCCGTGAAGAATCCGATCAGCAGCCGTCCCGATAATCCTCCCACCGCTGTACCACCAACATACAAACCCATCGCCAACCCAACCGCCGATGGGTGCATTTCTTCGCTCAAATAAGCCATGGCCACCGCCGGCAATCCGCTGAACGCAACGCCTTCGAGCGTCCGCATCGTGAGCAGCGAGGCCCAGTCCGGCGCAAGGGGCGAAAGCGTCGTCAACGCCGCCGATGCGAACATCGACGCCGTCATCACCGGCTTCCTCCCCAACGCCTCCGAAACCGATCCAGCTAACAGGATCGCCACCGCCACCGAACCCGTCACCGTCGAGATCGCCAAACTGCTCACCGCCGCGCTCACGTGAAACACCCGTGCAAACAACGGCAAAAGCGGCTGCACGCAATACATCAACGCGAATGTGGCGAATCCTGCCGAAAACAGCGCGAGGTTGGTGCGCCGGAATTCCGGCGTACCGCGCAGGATCAAAGCGCGTGCTTCTGCCGGCATGCGTCAGAGCAATAGTAGATAGTCTTACCGGAAAGCTGACGTCGGAAGGTTGTAGCTTCGGAAACGTAGGTCCCGCACACTGGATCTTTGTGCAGTTCGCCTACCCGCGGCGCATCGTGAGGCTGGCCTTGTTGCTGCTGGTGCTTCTGCTGAAAGGCGCCATTCGCCGCTGCCGCGCCAAATCCTTTCAACAGACTACCCAATATTGCCCTTGCCGCCATCGCTATCACTATCGTGAAAATCAATTCCAAGAGTGCGCGAAACATGGGCTGGGCTTCCTAAACTGGGAACGTTTTAACAACGTCCCCAGTTCCCATTCTACGGCTTCTCGCTTTACTTCTTCTTTTTGCTGCTCGATTGAGGAATGTTGACCTTCGTCTGCACCGTCTCACCCATCGCCTGCAGCATAGCTGTCGCTTCCTGGGCGTGCGCACCACTCGGCTGTAAATCAAGGTACTTCTTCAACGCTGTCGACGTGTCGGGGGGATACGTCTGCGCGCCGGTCTTCGGATCCACTTTGCCTTGCATCATCAACAAGCTGCCGTATTGGTACCACGCTTCGGCATAGGTTGGATCGGCATCGGCTGCCTTCTTGAAGAAATCCGTTGCCTTCTCCGGCTGTCCGCCATTCACCAAATTCGCGCCCATGTTGAAGTATGCTTTCGGCGCCATGGCCGGATCCAACTGCGCTGCTTTCGTTAAAGCGTCCGTCGCTTCGGGAATCTTCTTCTCCTTGCCGTACAAATTCCCGATCTGGTTATAAACGCCCGCTTCGTTCGGCTTGATGGCCAAACCCTTGTTGTAATTGGCAATCGCTTGATCGTACGATTTTGTCTTATCGTCGCCGGTTTGCGCATCGCCCATCGCACTATACGTCTCGCCCAATGCATCCCAAACCGCAACTTGCGAAGGGTCAAGCTCGCCCGCCTTGTTGAAATTGTCGATGGCGGCCTGATATTTCACCACCTTCTGCGCCTTATCCGCCTCGGCATCGCCGGCCTTCTTTGAATCTTCGCCCGCGTTAAACGCGTCGTTCAACGCCTTGTTCTTCTTCATTACCTCGGAGTTCTTCTTCGCGGCCGCTTCGAACTTTTCCTTCTCTTCCTTACTCATGCCGCGCAGCGCATCGTTCGAAGTGTCGCCGGTCGCAGCCGCCGCCTCCATCGCTGCCTTTTGCTTAACGGCCTTGCTCAAATCGAAGTCGACTGTCGTGGTATCGCTGTACTTCGATTTCACGCCTTTTACTGAATCCGCAACTTGGCCATCGACCTGGCAACTGATATCGAACGTCCCGAGCGGCAACCCCGTATATAGCCAGTGGCCTTTCTTGTCCGATTTGACCGTGTAATGGCCCTTGATGTCGGTTCTGTCCAAAACAATCACGGCACCCTTCAGAGGCTGCCCGCTCGCATCTTTCACATCGCCTTCGAGGGTCGTGGTCTGCGCCCAGGCGCCACCAGCCACTACCAACGCGAGACTACTTAAAATCAATGAACTTCGCAACTGGGCGAACATATGTGTGGTTTCCCGTCTCCTTTTTTTCATTCTCAAGCCTCAAAGATACTATACCCTCGCCCGCTTGGCAGTGCGCCAAAGCTTGTTCTTGCAACCTAGTACTGTTCCGGAACATCTAAACGATGGGTGTCCATGGGGAGATTTCTTTTAGGTTGTGGAGTTTTTCTGCTCGGAGCATTTTCAATATCTGCTTCCGACCTTTCGAACGCGGAAGACCGCTACAAACATACCGATTTTGACGGCTCGCTCTCCGTTCTCGACAAGCATTCGAGCGACCCTAGTACAAACTTCTTAATAGCTAGGGATTATTTCATGCTCGGAGATTTCAAAAAGGCGGCCGATTACCTTCAAACAGCTGTCTCCGAACAACCAAACAATTCAGAATACTTCGATTGGCTTGGCCGCGCCTATGGTAAGCGTGCCGAAAGCGGCAATCCCTTGATGGCCCCCGGCTTTGCATCAAAAGCCAGAGATGCGTTTGAAAAATCTGTTGACCTTGACCCAAAAAACTCTGACGCACTTAGCGATTTATTCGACTATTATCTGGAAGCTCCCGGCTTTTTAGGTGGCGGTTATGATAAGGCCTACGAAATTGCCGAACGCACCGCTCGATTTGATCCAGCTCAAGCTTACTTCGAAAAAGCAAAACTTGCTCAAAAGCACAAAGAATTTCAGAGTGCTGAAGAACATCTGCGGCAAGCCATCAACGTTGCTCCACACCAAGTCGGCCACGTGATTGCGCTCGCGCGCTTCCTAGCGAATCAGGGTCGCAATAAAGAAAGCGACGCACTCTTCCTTGATGCCCAAACCAAGCACCCTAATGCTCCGCAAGTGCTCTTCGCGTGGGCTTCGGTATTGGTCAAGCAGAAACGAAATTTGCCCGCTGCGAAGTCCATGCTTGAGAAATACATGCAGGCTTCCCTCACACCTGACGATCCGCCCAAGCAGGAAGCTCGCCGCCTCTTGAAAGAAGCCGACGGGGCGTAAGCTTGGTAGGGAATGGATCTTTCCGAAGCAATCAGCTTCAGCTTCCAATCGCTCAAAGCAAATAAACTACGCACCTTCCTCACCGCGCTCGGCCTGATCATCGGCAACGCGTCCGTGATTCTGGTTGTAACCATCTCACTAGCCAGTAAGGATCTGATCCTCGATCAAATCCGCGGCGTCGGCTCAAATCTGGTCTACGCGTACTATCAAGCGGGCGGCCAGAATACCGCCAAAGTGGATGCTGATTTCGTCAAACTGGCCGACGTGAGGGCCCTTCGCGAAGGCCTCGCTGGAGAAATTGTCGCTGCCACGGCCGTAATGGCCTCCCATGACCAGATCGTGGTGAACGGCAAGGTTCGCGAGTTGACGGTTGATGGCGTGGATGAAGAATACCCTCTCGTGCGGCCGCTGATCATCTCGCGGGGACGCGCACTCGATGCGAGCGACGTCGCCTTGCGCGACCGAGTAGCCATGCTGACCGAAAAGCTTGCCGCGCGCATCTTCGGCAGCCTGGACGCCGCCATTGGCCAAACCATCAAGATCAGCCAACTCCAGTTCACCGTCATCGGCACTTTCCGTGAAAAAACCAGCACGTTCAATGTGGGTGAAATCAACGATGAAACCGTTCTCATCCCCGTCAGCGTGATGAAGTACTTCATGCAATATGAAAAAGTCGAGCCGGTCTATATTCAAGTGCGCGACGCCGCAGACGTTCCCGCCGTCACCGAAAAGGTCAATCAAATTCTAGAGAGCCGGCACCGGCAAGGCGCCAAATACGACGTTGAGAACATGGTGTCGATTCTTGACACCGCCGATACCATCGCTTCAGTTCTGACGATCGTCCTCATTCTCGTCTCCACGATTGCCCTGGTGATTTCAGGTATCGGCATCATGAATATCATGCTCGTCACGGTTACAGAGCGCACACGCGAAATCGGTCTGCGCATGGCGGTCGGCGCTTCCCGCCGCGAGGTCTTGCTTCAATTCCTGGTGGAAGCGGTCGTCATGAGCGTCGTAGGCGGAGCAGCCGGCATCATCATCGGTGTGGCGTTACCGTTGAGCATTCCATTTGTCATGGCCCTCTTCGACGTACCAGCTTCGATCAAGGTACCAGTGTCGCCGATTTCTGTAATCGTGGCTTTCGCGGTATCTTTCGTAGTCGGAGTTAGCTTCGGACTGTTGCCGGCCAGACGAGCAGCTCGTTTGAACCCCACTGAAGCCTTGCGCTACGAATAGCTCAGTGGATGGTAAGCCGGTAATCCCATTCGCGCCCGGCACGCTCGTGCAGGGCTGGAAGATCCGTTTCCAGCACAAATCCCGAGCGAGCCAGCGCGCGAGCAGCTCGATCAATCCGATCCAAATAGTCCTGTTTGTCCTTGTAACGCTCCTGAATCGATTTGCGCGGGTCGCCGCTCGTTCGGGTAAGGGGCAACGGAATCCACGAGCCTGTGTAGCTCAGCATTTCGGTGGACCCGCCAATCGCAACCGCGCGCCGGTTCCAGCCGGTGTAACTGGCCAGCGGAACCTTCACTTCCGGCATCTGAATCCCACCCAAATCGTTGCCATCCTCGTCCACCTGCGGAACCAACGCCGGATAGGGCGTCCCGACCTTGGGCGGCTCGGCGGAGAAATCAAGCCGGTAGGCTTCGCGTTTGTGCAGCGGCACTTCTACTCCCGGAACTTTTGGAAAATGCAGGTCGCTAAGCGGCGTTAGCTCATGCTCTGATAAATGCGGAAAACGCGAATCGGGCGGCGCGGCGTTGGACTTGATCCAACGATCCATGGCAAGTAACAGCGCGCGCAGGGCGTAACGGTAATCGTTCACATTTGCCGGGTTCTGTCCCTCGACATGCGCCGGCGGTATCGAGCCGGCTCCGTGCTGAGAGCCCGCAAAATCATAAATTCTTGTGTTGGCAGAAGGCGCTACATCCATTTTGCCGTCCAGAGTTGTATGAATCAACGATGCGCAACGGCCCCAATATTCGTACGACCCGTTGGTCAAGAACAATTTCGGCAACACATGCGCCTTCGCGGCGCGCTCCACCAAATGGCGTCCGTCGAACGGCGGCACATCCACCGGATAGGCGACGTTGACAAACGGCTGGCCATCGCGCGAGGGCTGCGCAAAACGCTCATTAAAGCTTCCCCGCCCCGCGCCCGCCACGTGCGCCCAAATTCCATCGAAAACCTCGCGGTCCGCCTCGTCTTCGTTGAAACCGTCATACAAGAATTCGCGCAAGAAACGTCCGCTTTGCGAAACTCCGAAACCAATTGCGAATTTGACGCGCAATTGGTCATCGTCCCCGAACTTCAGGTAAGAAACAAAATCGCGCAAGCCGGCCAACCCCAAACCCGCAACCACCGGATTCTTCGCTTCGTAGACGATGTCATAGATTCGCCCCGGAGCGAATCCGCCTTTCAACTTCACATGACTGCTGTCAACAAACTGCCACTCCGAATGCGGAATGAGCGTTCGCTTTTCGGCCACTTCATCACGTACAAAGAGTTGACTCTTGGCCGATGACGGATCTAATGCCTCATATCCGGTTTGCGCTTTGTCTCCCGTAGAAACAATCTCTTCTGTCTTCTCGCCGGTCCACTCAGAGTGAATCAGGCCGCTGATCACTTTGCCGTGCTCAGTGGCCACAGGCAGATCGGCGCGCAGCACACCGGGCCGATCTGGCACATCGAACTCCCATCCAAGCCAAACCAAGGTGAAGCCTTGTTGCAACAGGAACGAATCGCCCATCGCCTCGGGTCGGGTCAAATCGCCACCGGATTTTGAAAAATCGAAGACGTTGAGAAGCCCTTTCCCGCCGCGATTTGAAACTTCCACCAGCGCCGTGCCGTTTGCCTTCAGAGGCCGGATCACGTAGAAGTTTGCGGAAAACTCGACAAAACCTTTGCTATCGAGCGGAGCCAGATCGAGATCGCGGATAATACGGTTCGGTGCTAGTTTCGGGTCGACTGCAAAATAAACCTTGCCATTCGTCACTTCAACCGGCATCCCGGTGACATTACCGCGAAAGGCGACATCCACACGGGTCACCGCGGCCTGCACTGACGCGGCCAACAGCAAAGCGATAACGGACGAGCGAAGCAAGCGCTTAGGCAGCGACGGCGCGCGAGGATTCCAGCCTGCGGCTTACCAAGGCGTAAGCGGCAAAAAGTACGCCGGAGAAGAACAGGTCTCCCAGCAGCGTGCGGCCGTAAAACGGAAGCGCCGCCACATAGCAGGCCGTCAATCCACCCAGAGTCTGCGGATAAATGTCGCTCAATCCTAACCAGGAGAAGAAGTTCGTGATAAGGAAGAACTGCAAGCTTCCGGCAAAGACAACGGTGCCGATGCGTAGCGGGCTGTTGGTGTTACGTAGGAAGGTGCGGCCGAGAAACACGCTAATCAGGAACGAGGCGTACACCACAATCGTCTCAAGCGAGTACGCCGGATAACCACCTTCGATGCGGCTGCGAATCGGATCTGTGATCGCCAGCGCCAAAAGCGGAACCACGTAAGCTTGCCAGCCGCGCAATTTTGCGCCTCCAAACAGAGCCACGCCGCCAATCGGCGAAAAATTCGGCGGATGCGGAGCAAGACGAACGAGAGCGGCCAGCACCGTCATCACGAGAGCAAGCGGTTGAAACGACTGAGGTTTGCGATCCATCTAGAGTTTCAGTATATCTAAACAC
>CAVYUL010000029.1:0-32630 GCA_963771405.1 Bryobacterales bacterium | reverse complement strand
TTGCCTTCGCAGCGCCTCGACTCGTACGTATTGCTAGTTAGTAAAGCTTGCGCTTGATGGCATTGTGAATTTTTCCTCGAAGCCGCTGCATGTCGCCATGTCCATCGGCGCCTTGGTCGGCGGATTCGCCATTGCGCTCAGCGTTGTGGTCGTGTTGCAATACGCGTTTAATCTCACTATGTTCGGCTATAACCCGCGCCACGTTCCAGGCTGGACAAGCTTGATCCTTGTCCTCCTGGTGCTATCAGCAACGCAGCTTTTTTGCATTGGTATTCTCTCCGAGTACATGGCGCGATTATTCGAGGAGACCAAGAAACGGCCGATTTACCTCGTCCGCGAGCGCGTCAATATCGCTGCGCCGGAAGTCGAAGCATCCTAATTTGGAAACTCTGCGATCATCTCAATCGTTCCGGCGATGTTCTGGTTGAACTCCGCCAAATCTTCCGCCGGAATCCAGTACTCCTGATGCTGTCTCGATCCTGCCACCTGAATCGAATACTTGGCTAAGTAATTCGCATCCACTTGGAAGCGCAGAACATACCCTTTGCCACCGTCACGGGTATTCCAATCGCGCGCAATTTGTGTAGCGTAGGCTTCATTCAGCACCGGATAGAAAATCGGCTGTCCCGGAAGTCTTGGCGGGAACGCCCGCCATCCGCTCTCTTCAATGAGTTGAAGCTCGCGTTCGCCGGTAGGGCGATAGAGCGTAACCGTCCCGCCCACTCAGCCCGCTGCTCCTAATTCCGCGCGAATCGCATCCGCAATCCGGCCTGTCCAAATGTCCACTTCTTCGTTGGTCTTCGCTTCAATCATCACGCGAGCCAACGGCTCAGTTCCCGAAAACCGAACCAGCACCCGGCCGCTCCCGGCGAACGCTTTCTCCGCCGCTTGAATTTCCGCTTGCACGCTGTTCAATTCGCTGAGCGGCTTCTTGTGCTTCACTCTTACATTCACCAGTTTCTGCGGGAACGTCTTGATCTCCGCAATCCATCCATCCAACGTTTTGCCCGATTTGCGAATGATTTCCAGAACGCGCAACGCTGTCAACAAACCGTCGCCGGTGGTTGATTGCTTCAGGAAAATCACATGGCCCGATTGCTCTCCGCCAATGGCCGCGCTGCGTTTGAGCATTTCTTCCAGCACATATTTATCGCCCACTGGCGTGCGCAGCATCGTAATGCCATGCGCGCCCAGGGCTTTCTCTAAACCCAGATTCGACATCACCGTGGCCACCACCAAATCTCCCGGCAGCTGCCCGGCGTCCTTTAAACTCACTCCTGCCAGGAACAAAACCGCGTCGCCATCCACCACCTTGCCGCTGCCGGCCACAAAGAGCGCGCGATCCGCATCGCCGTCGAAGGCAATACCCATATCCGCCTTGGTTTCCAAAACGCGTGCGCGCAGATAATCCAGATGCAGCGATCCGCAATTCAAATTGATGTTGCGCCCGTTCGGCTCCTTGCCGATCCAATCCACCTTGGCGCCCAAACGCGGAAACAAGCGCGGCGCTACTTCTGACGCCGCTCCATTTGCGCAATCAATCACCAGGTTCAGCGGAAACTGCGTATCCACGGTCGACGCCAGATAGTCGATATACAGGTTGTCGAGCGAAGGATCCACCGTCAGTTTCTTCGCCTCCGCCGCTTGCCCGGAACTCAGCCATTCCGCCATCAACCGTTCAAGATGCAACTCCACATCGTCGGGCAACTTATAACCCGAATGGCTAATCGCCTTAAGCCCGTTATCTTGATACGGATTGTGTGAGGCGGAAATCATCACGCCCGCCACAAACGGCCCCGTCTTCGTCAGATACGCAACTCCGGGAGTCGTAATGACCCCGGCGAAACGCGTTTTCACCCCAACTCGCGCCAACCCTCCCGCCACCTGCTCGGCGAGCCACGGGCCGCTTTCGCGCGTGTCCATGCCGATGACGACTTCCGCTCCTCCTTCCGGCAAATCGGTAGGGTGTGTCTTTTGCGCCCAGGTTCCAAGCGCAAACCCCAACGCATGCGCCGTGCGAGCGTCCATCGGCGGTTCCCCGGCTACCCCGCGAATACCGTCAGTACCAAATAACTGTCTCGACAAGAATTACTCCGTTAGCTTTCAAAGAACAAGCTATAACCATTGTGATATGAAGGCTATTTTTGTCTCTGAAAGCCTAAGGAATCGCCTACCGGGGCACGATCTGTATTGCGTTAATGGGCGCGCGCTTCGTGCCATCGCTCGCAGTCCCCGGTGTAGCCGTCAAACGTGAACTGCGTCCCGGTCATCGTGAAGACGACGTAGTTTCCTTTGGAATTGTTGGCCTGCGTGAACGTCCCGGCAAAGTTGGTTTTCGCCGCATCCGTTGCCGTTGCGGCAGCCGAAGTAATCCCGGGCCCGCTGATCTTAATAGGAACCGGTTCGCGTCGCTGATCCGTTGCTCCCATCCGTGTACACGTAAATGCTGTATCCGTTGCTATGTGCCGCCAAGCCGGTTACGGAAACGGTGGCCGTGGAGTTGGTTCCGTTTGGATCCAAGTAGCCTTGCATCATCCGGTAATTGCCGGCTGTGTTCGCAATCGGAAGCGAATATACGCCGTTTGATCTCCAGGTGGCCGTCGCGGTGGTTGCCGCTCCTGTCGAATCCTTCAACGCCAATGCGCTAGTGCTGCTGCTTCCCGGTGCCGAATTCCAGTTTGCATTCGGAACAACGCCCGCCACCTCGGTACTCGCCATCGCAGTCCCGCTGCCCACCAGATCTATGCTAATCGCGTTGGGTCCACTTGGTGCAATCGCCGACGTTCTCGGTACAATCTGCATTCCGTTCAAAGGCGCCCGCAGCGTATTGTCGCTGGCCGATACCGCTGAAACTGTCAACGTAAACTGCGTGGCATCAATTGAAAACTTCGCATGGTTGCCCGCCGAGTTGCTGGCTTGCGTATACGCGCCTGAAAAATTTGTGTTCGCACTGACGCTAAGCGTGATGCTCGCGGTGGTAATGCCCGATCCGCTGATCTGATAACTGCCCGTTCGCGTTGCTGTGCCGTTATCGCCATCGGCATAAACGTACACGTCATAGCCGTAGGTTGTCGCCGGCAATCCCGTTATCGAAACCGTTGCCGAACCGCCTATGGGATGCAGATAGCCCTCCATCATCCGGATATCGTTTGGCGCATCGGTGATCGGCAGCTTCCATATCCCCGGGGAAGGCGCGCTTCCCGGCGCAGACCAAGTTGCCGTTGCCGCTGTCGCGGTCCCGGTCTCATCCACCAAAGTCAGACTGCCCGCAGCACCCGCTGCCTGGTTCCAGTTGACTTTCGAAACCACACCAGCTGTTTCAGAAGGAGCCATTGCGTTACCCGTACCCACAAAGTTGAGGCTTAACGCGCCTTGCCCGGGTGTTGTGCTGCTCACATTAAGGGTCACGTTTACGGGAGCCGAACTCGTGCCGCTCACCGCCGTAATCGTGATCGGATAACTTCCAGCTGCGATCGCAGATGTCGTTGTTACCGTCAGCGTCGATACGCCCGCGACGCCGGTCGCCGTTACGGAACCACTCGCGCCGGTTGGAAGGCCTGTCACCGCCAAGCTGATAGTGCCGCTGAATCCTCCCAGTCGCGTTACAGTAATCGTGTAATTTGCCGTGCCGCCCGGTTTCACCAACTGGCTGGCCGGCATCGCACTCACCGTAAACGATGCGTTCAATAGCCCATAAACCGATAGCGCCGCCGGACTCACGCCGTCCGATGGAAATGACGCCTGATACACGCGCCCACTCGCCACTAACGGTGCACTGTATTTTGGCCAGTTCCCCTCGCTGTCGCGCGCCGCGTTCTGACTCGAGTCCCACAACTCTTGCGAAAGATTGTCCGCATTGAAGGCGCGCAATATTCCTGCGTTCACGCCGTGATCTCCATCGGCAGTGGTTGGCATCGACGCCCAAACGACACCCGTCCCCGCCGTGCTCCCGTTCGCCGAAAGCGTCAGCACCCCGCCGCTTTGGCCCGAGGCCGAGTTTATTGAACTCGTGGAGACCGTCGTCGTATCGAACGTTGTCCCGTTGAAGTGATAGGCCTTTAACGGCTCGGTTCCATTGGCCCAATCGTACAGCCATGGCCCAACGCCGCGCTCCGATTCCAGTACACTGGTCCGCCGTGGATCGGGCCGCCGTTGTTGTTCAGCGTTTGCACAATCTCCCCGTTCGTGCCGTTCTCATGCCCCAGGCTGCTGGTCTGCATCAAGTAAAAAATGCTCCGCTTCCCGCCGCCGACGATTAAGTCCGTTCCCGGGATGAGTATCGGTCCCGACGATCCCAAATCCTCATCAGCATTCTTCAACGCGGCGTAGTTATCCGGTTTGAACCAATCAAGAAATGCGAGGCCACCCGTCGACGAAAACTTCATGAACGATTCGCTAAAGGCGGTCAGTCCGTCCCAAGTCCCGTTGCCCGAGATGTAATAGACATTCCCCGCTGAATCCACTGCGGGTGCGCGCCCGCTCATCCAAACCCCGCCCAATGATCCGTTTGGTGTCGTGCAAAAGATGCCGGTCTGTGCCAGCGTTGCCGCGTTGTACGACATCACCCATCCGTGATACGCATTCAAGTCTTCGTGGGATGCCCACGCCATGAAAATCTGCCCGTTCGCGAGCGCCAAACCCGACCGCTGATTCTCAATCAATGGGCTAAACGCCAGCACGCCGCCCGAACCCGCTGTTCCCGTGCCCTTCACCGATCCACTAATGGCCACCGGCCCGCCAAATTTTTCCGCACCCGTTGTGATGTCCAAGGCGTGCAGGCGTTGAAAGTATTGCCCGCTCTCCTTCGTCCGAGCCACCAAGTACATCGTGTTTGTCGAAGTATCGATTACAGGAGTGCTTTCAATGCCGACGTTCCCCACAATGTTCAAGCTGTCGCTCTGCACGATATCCACAATCGGCACGGCTGCGTTGTCAAATCCACTGACCAGAGAGGGATATTCGAACTCGAGTCTGCGTCGAACGCATAAACAACATCATTCATCGTGACTACGTAGGAGAGCACGTTGTGATTTGCTCCGGCGTTGTTCACGTTTCTGCATGTAGAGCGGTTGTGCCTGAACCGACCCGCTCACCGTATAGCTCCACAATTTGCCGAAGGTATTGAAAGAAATGTTGCTGGCAGTAAGAGTGGTCTCCGCTAAATTGGCCCCCGTGCGCGCATTATCGTATCTCTCAGTCGTTACATTGACTTGCGCGTTGAGCGAACTTGCGGAAAAAGGGAGGCGGCGAAAAAAATCAGGCCGGTCGGAACGAGTCTCATCTTTAGAACGACTCTAGCAACCGTTGGACCTGGTAGCAATAGCAGGACAGTCCCGTCAGTACTTGTCGTTTTTCGCAGCCCCCCGCTGTTCCGCTTCCCAACCTTCCCTATCGACAAACACCCTCGGGTTTAGAATCAGGAGTGGGTTAGTGAACAAGGCATGAACATTTCGGTCAAGAGCGAATACGCCCTCAAAGCGATATTCGATTTGGTCTCCCAGTCCTTGGCGGTTCCTCAAGGCGCCACCATGGCCCCGGTAAAGATCGCCGATATTGCCAGGCGCCAGAAAATTCCCCAAAAGTTTCTGGAACTCATACTTGCTGGTCTCAAACAGAACGGTTTTGTCGATTCGCGTCGTGGCGCAGAAGGCGGCTATCTTCTCGCCAAGCAACCGGACGCCATTACTGTCGGCGAAGTGCTGCGTGCTGTAGAGAGCATTCGCAATGGCGGCAAGCGCAGTAAGGACGATCCGTTCACCCCGATCTGGCATCGCGTGGACGCCGCCGTCTCGGGAGTTCTGGATGAAACAAACTTTGGGGAACTGGCCCGCAGTTGGAAAGCCAAGCACGGAAAGTATATTCCCAATTGGGAGATCTAGGAGCCTTCTTTGTGATTTTTCAAGACAATTCTTTAGCCATCGGACGTACCCCTCTCGTCAAGTTAAATCGCGTCGTCGATGGCGCCCAAGCCACTGTTCTCGCTAAGATCGAAGGCCGTAACCCGGCCTATTCGGTCAAGTGCCGCATCGGCGCATCGATGATTTGGGATGCCGAAGAACGGGGTGTACTGCGGCCAGGTAAAGAGATCATCGAACCCACGAGCGGTAATACCGGCATCGCGTTAGCATTTGTGGCGGCGGCCCGAGGCTACCCAATCACCCTCACCATGCCTGAAACCATGTCGCTCGAACGCCGCAAAATCCTCAAAATCTTCGGTGCCAACCTAGTTCTTACCGAAGGCGCGAAAGGAATGAAAGGTGCCATCGCCAAAGCCGAAGAAATTCACGCATCCGACCCAGATCATTACTTCCTCCCTCAGCAGTTCGATAATCCCGCCAATCCCCGCATCCACCTGGAGACCACCGGGCCGGAAATCTGGCAGGATACGGGCGGGGCAGTGGATGTCCTAGTTGCCGGCGTAGGCACCGGCGGCACTATTACCGGCATTTCCCGCTACATCAAGGGCGTTAAGAAACATCCGCTTCTCTCCGTTGCCGTTGAACCGACAACCAGCCCGGTCATCACCCAAACCCTGGAGCGCCTCGAAGTCAAACCCGGACCCCACAAAATTCAGGGCATCGGCGCCGGGTTCATTCCTAAAAATCTTGATCTGTCACAGGTTGATCGCGTCGAACAGGTCAGCAACGAAGAAGCAATCGAAATGTCGCGCCGCTTGGCGCGCGAAGAAGGCATCATGTCAGGCATTTCTTGCGGCGCCGCCGTAACTGCAGCGGTGCGAATTGCAAAGGAACAGGCGATGGCTGGTAAAACCATCGTAGTAATTCTTCCGGACAGCGGCGAGCGTTACCTTAGCTCGGTGCTTTTTGAGGGAATGTTCGACTAAAAAATTTTTAGGGACTGTAACCTTCGGGGGTACCCGCGTCGTTTCTATGGTATCCCCGTAACCCGGCGGGCGCTCTTCCCCAAACCCGAAACCCCGAGCGCCCGCCACCCCATAAACTCCTTACCTTCTAGAAAACCGCGCGCTCCGGAGTTGTCTTCTTAGCTGCCAGCCCAAATCGCGCCTCGCCACCCCCTCCGTTGTTCAACATCGCGCAGACATACTCGCCGATCGCCGGTCCATGTTTAAAGCCGTGCCCCGAACCTCCACCCACGAGCCAAACATTTTCCCGCTCCGGATGCCGATCGATAATAAAATCGCCACTCGAAGTATTTTCGTATTGGCAAACGCGCGCATCCACCACAGGCGCACCCTTCAGGGCAGGGAAGCGCTCTGCCACGTAAGCGCGCATGCGGCATATCGTTCCCTCTGAAACCAAACGGTCATCTTGATCGGGATCCATGATTGGCCCATGCGTATCGCACGCCACCTTGAATCCGCGCGCGTCCAGATCCGGAAACCCATACATCCCCCGTTGCTTGAACTCGAGCCAAATTGGCATTTGCGGCGCTTGGAACCGCGTATCGCCGGCGGGAATGCCGAAAAAAGCAATCTCCTGTCTCGTGACGAAAAGCCGCGGGCTCATAATTTCTGGAAACACTTTGCCCAACCACGGCCCGCAAGCGTAGATCAAAATATCCGCTGTCTCCCGCTCTTCGCTCGGACTCTTCAAGGCCCGTTGTTCATAAACACCGCCGATACGCACAAACTCTTCCACTACCGCTCGCACCGCCTGCCGCGCCATCAGCGCGCCCGCATTCGGCTCGAATATTGCTCCCGAGCCCGCCGGCACGTCGATTTGCCGGTATCGCTGAGCGACTACATTATTTGAAAGCACCTCAAATTCGACATTCGCCTTTCGCAAAGCCACACAACTCGAAACCGCATATTCATCGTCAAGATCGGTAAGCCACAAGACACCCGTCCGTTCAAACAGCCGCGCGTTTCCGGTAGCTGCAAAAAACTCGTTCCAAAGCATCTGTGACCGTTGTGCCATCCGCGTATAAATTTCGTCCACGCCATAAGAGCAACGAATAATCCGTGATTCCCCGCCTGAACTTGCCCGCGAGTGAGCCACCCCATACGGGTCGAACAACGTCACCGCATGTCCCGCCCTCCGTAGCGTATATGCAATCCATGCCCCGAAAACACCAGCGCCACCCACCGCGACGCTGCTACTCGACAACCAAAACCACCTTCCCGATGTTCTTCCCGCTTTCCATCCGTTCATGCGCCAGTCGCGCGTCTTTCAAGGGAAAGGTTGTATCGATCGCCGGCCGAATCGGGTCCTTCTTCGGCAAAAGCGGCCAGATGTCGCTAAACAGCGCAGCCGCCACCTTCCCCTTGGCCTCACTTGGTCGCGCGCGCATGGTGGAACCCATCACCCGCAACCGCTTCAGCATCAGCTTTCCAATATCGAGCGTCGCCGAGCGTCCACCTTGCGTCGAAACAATCACCAAGCGCCCTTCCGGTGCGAGCGCATCCAAATTCCGATCCAAATATGACCCGCCCACGATGTCCAGAATCATCGCCACACCCAACCCATGCGTCAACTTGTGCACTTGTTCTACAAAATCCTGCTCTTTGTAGTTGAAGGCCTGTTCCGCGCCGAGCTGCAGGCACGCCACACATTTCTCTTCGCTGCCCGCCGTTGTCAACGGGTGCGCGCCTTTGGCCCGCGCCAGCATGATCGCCATGCTCCCGACGCCGCTGGCCCCGCCGTGAATCAAAATCGTTTCGTCCTTTTGCAGCCCTCCGCGCGTTACAACGTTGTCATAAACCGTAAACAAATTCTCCGGCAGCGTCGCTGCCTCGACAAACGACCACCCCTCAGGAAGCGGCAGCACTTGCACCGCCGGCGCAGCGCAATACTCCGCATAACCGCCGCCCGTGAGAATCGCGCATACCCGTTCGTCGCCCTTCCAGGAACGGACCGCCGCCCCCACCGCGTGCACCGTGCCCGCCACATCTAACCCTGGAATGTCGGACGCACCTTTGGGTGGTGGATAGTGGCCTTGCCTTTGCAGTAGATCGGCACGGGCCACTCCAGCAGCCGCGACGCGAATCACTATTTCGTCTGCCTGCGGTGTCGGAATCGGTCGCTCGACGGGCCGCAACACGTCGGGCGGCCCTGGTTTGGAAATCTCAATGGTTAGCATAGTATTCAGGGCGGTTGCTCGGGGTCTCAAAAAATAAATATTTAAACCGCTACAATTTGTTGTACGTCGTCTTTTTCAATGAGTAAAACATTTCGCTTTGGCCTGGTGGCGCTGCCACTCGTTTTTTGTCTCTTTTCGGACTCTATGATGGCACAGGAAAATACCCCGCCGCCGAGTCCTCAGTCGCCGACAGCTCAACAGCCGCCGTCCGGTTCAAACCCTGCTGCTCCTGCTCCTGCCAGTCCGGGCGTCCCATCCACCATGACCGTCGCCCCCGCCACGCCGCCTCCGCCTAAGGAGCCCTACATTCTCGAAGACGGCGGCATTTATTTGGAGCCTTTCTATTGGCTCGTCTCGGGCGAACCGCGCTTGCGCGGCGGCCTTCAGGCGCCTGATATTGCCGACGTCCAGTACAATGGAAAACTCAAACCTGCGGAGGGCTTTGAACTCGGCATCCCCGCCGGCCGTTCCAATACCATTACTCTCACCGGATTCCGAGTCGATGCTGAATCCAACATCACGCTTTCCAACAAAGCCATCGTCTTCGGCCAGCAATACTATGCCGGTTACGTGCTGGGCTCCACCTACAAAGCGGAAGGACTCAAGCTGTCCTGGAACTATCTCTCCTACACGTGGCGCACCGCCAAGACCAACATCCACCTCAAAACGCTCTACGAAGTCCAGTACCTCACCAGCGCCTACAATTCCAATCCAATCTCCATCCCGGCGGCCCTTCTGAGCAGCGGCAACCTCACCGGAACCAGCGGCTCGAAGAACGTCATTCTACCGACCTTCGGTTTGGCGATTGGCTCCCAGTTCAGCAGATTCTTCCGTTGGGAAGTACGTGCCTCCGGAATGGGCCTTCCTCATCGCAGTGACCTCGGTGACCTCGAAGCTTTAATCGCCGTTCGCGTATCCCGCATAGAAATCGTTGGCGGCGAGAAATTTATTCATTTCAAGACCAACCCTGAAACTGACATGTACGGCGCCGATACGCTCCAAGGCGTTTATGGTGGTCTCCGTTTCGTTTGGAATGGCATCCGCTAAACAAATACTGCAGCCGCTGCATGAATCGATGAATGACAGCCGTTGACCTTTCCAGCGACTTGGGCCTGATCGCCATGGTGCTCCTCACCGTGAATATTCTGCTGGGGCTTATCCTCTCGGCTCGCTACAACAGCGTTCGCGATTGGCCCCACCGCCGCCTGCCGATTTTCGACATTCATAACTGGACAGCGTACATCGCTCTCTCCCTCATCGTGCTCCATCCGGCCCTGCTGCTGTTTTCTGGTACCGCGCGCTTCCATGTCGTCGATGTGCTGGTGCCCATCCGCTCGCCGCATCAAACTTTGTACAACAGCCTTGGCGCCTGCGCCTTCTACTGCATTGTCTTCGTGGTGGTAACATCCTATTTCCGCGCTCGCCTCGGCAGCCGCCTCTGGAAAAAACTCCATTACATCTCCTACGCCGCCGCAGCCTTCTTGTTCGTTCACGGCGTCATGATTGACCCCGAACTCAAAGAAAACCCACCCGACTTTCTCGACGGCGAAAAGGTGCTGGTCGAAGTTTGCGCGCTACTGATCGTCGCCGCCACTGTCTGGCGAATTCGCTATCAGCCCCGCAAACGCGCCGTTGGCCCATCCGTTACCAAAGTGGACTACGAATCCGTTTGACGGTTGTGATAACTTTTCATGTGAGCTAAATGAAAAACCATCGGATCACTCTCGCCTCGCTCCTCGGCATCGGCCTCATTGGAGCTTCCCTTTACCTCACCTTGGCGAAAGCGCAAACACCGTATCATGTTCCTCATGTGCTCGTCGTCGCCCAGACCAACGGTTTTGAGCACGATTCCGTTTCCGATGCCATGGCCGCCGTCTACAAAATGGGCCATGATACCCGCCTCTGGGAAACCACTCTCCGCACCGATACCGAAAATCTCACCAAAAAAGATCTCAAAAAAGGCAATTTCAAAAACTTAGGCTATTTCGATGCGATCGTCTTCGCCAGCACCACCGGCGAACTCGACCTCACCGACGAGCAAAAAGCCGACTTCATGTCTTTCATCAAGGAAGACGGCAAAGGCTTCGTCGGCATCCACGCCGCGCTTGACACTAATTACAAGTGGCCTGAATATGGCGAGATGATCGGCGGCTGGTTCGACGAACATCCCTGGGGCACCTTCAACGCTCCTATCGTCGTCGAAGATCCAACCTTCCCCGCCGTCCGCCATTTCCCGGCCCGCTTCACCAAGCGCGATGAAATCTATCAAGCCAAATCCTGGTCGCGCGACAAAGTTAACGTCCTCCTCCGCCTCGACGAATCAAAGCTCGATTACAACAACCCCCGCGTCCACCGCCAAGACCACGATTTCGCCGTCGCCTGGGCCAAAACCTATGGCAAAGGCCGCGTCTTCTACTCCACTCTCGGCCACACCCGCGAAGCGTGGGACGACCCCGACATCCAGAAAATGTACTTCGAAGCCATCAAATGGGTTTTAGGCATGACCGACGGTCGCACCGACACCCACGTCAGCCATTACTAAGAACCCGCGTTAGACTCAAAATTGATGCAACTGCAGGTCGACCACTTCGAGAAGTTCGCCGGAATAATACTCCAGCCGGAGTCGAGACCGCTGACTGACGAAGAATTCATTGCGCTCTGCGAGCAACATCCTGACTATCGCGTCGAAAGCAGTGCGGAAGGAGACGTGATCATAATGCCTCCGGCTTCTCCGCGCACCGGGCGTAGAAACGCGAGAATCACAACCCAGTTATCTGTCTGGGCGCAACAGGACGCGCGTGGAGATGTATTCGATTCCAGCACTTGCTTCTTCCTCCGCAATGGCGCCCGCCGCTCCCCCGATTCCGCTTGGATCGCCCACGACCGCCTTCAAAATCTGCCTGACGACGACGCCCTCTGGCGTGTCATCCCCAATTTCATCATCGAACTTAAGTCCAAATCCGACCGCGTCAATGCCCTCCGCGCCAAAATGCACGAATGGATTGCGAACGGCATTTCTCTCGGCTGGCTCATCATCCCCGAAACTCGTACCGTTGAAATCTACCGCGCCGATGGTTCGGTCGAAGAACTCGTCGCCGTTTCCGAAGTCAAAGGCGAAGGTCCGATATCTGGCTTCACTCTCCCACTCGATTCCATCTGGGCCTAAGCAAATGATGATTCAGCCTTCGATCGCCCCTTGGCTGTCAGTTCTTGACGGCGAACGCGCCGTCGCATTCTACAAATCCGCTTTTGGCGCAACCGAGGTCTACCGCTTGGAACCAGGTGACGGCTCACTTATCGCCAGACTCTCTGTCCAAGGCTCGGAATTTTGGCTCAGTTCCGATTCAGAAGCCAAAGATTCCGATCCAGTCGGCGGCGGCTCCGTTCGCGTGATCCTCACCGTTCCCAATCCCGATGCAACTTTCAAAACCGCCTTGGCGGCCGGTGCCTCTGAAGTATTTCCTGTGACCGAACAACACGGTTGGCGCATCGGCCGGCTCATTGACCCCTTCGGTTTGCACTGGGAAATCGGCCAGCCTCTCGAAACCTAAGCCTGACTGCTCACGAGCCCGCACCCTCGCACTTCAACTGCCCGCACGCCGCAAAAATATCCCGTCCCCGTGGCTTCCGCACAAAACACGGCACCGCTTTCTTCACAATCTCCTGAAAGCTCTGCACCCGCTCCGCCGTCGGCGTCTCAAACGCAATTCCCGGTCCCGGATTCAGCGCAATCAAATTCACTTTGCAATTCAACCGCGAAACCATCCTCACCACCCGCCGCGCATCCGCATCCGTATCGTTCACATCTTTCAGCAGCACATACTCGAACGTCAGCCTCTCCCACGTCCGCAGCGGATACGCCTTACACGCCTCCAGCAAATCCGCCAAATGATATTTCTTCGTGATCGGCATCAACGTCCGCCTTTGCTCTTCGGTCGAGGCATTCAACGAAATCGCCAGCCTCGGCCGCACCTCTGCTCGCCCCAATTCCTCCATCTTCGGCACAATCCCCGACGTCGACACCGTAATCCTCTTCTGCGACATCCCCACGCCACCCGCATCCGTCAAAATCCGCGTCGCCTTCAGCACGTTTTCCAAATTCAACAGCGGCTCACCCATCCCCATCATCACTACATTGACCCGCGAATCGCGCGCATCCAGCTCGTTTTCCTTCGCCACAAACAGCACTTGGCCCACAATTTCGCCCGCCGTGAGGTTCCGCTCCAATCCCATCAACGCCGTCAAACAAAACTTGCAATCCACCGGACAACCCACTTGACTGGATATGCAAATCGTGTTGCGATGCTCCTCCGGCATGAGCACTGTTTCCACTGTTCGGTGATCATGCAACCGCAGCAAATACCGTTTAGTCCCATCGCTCGAATCGAACCGCTTCTCGCTGCTGGGCCCGCCAATCGTCGCTATTGTAACTAGTTGATTTAAAAGCGTTTTCGGTAGCGTAGAAATTTCCGAGAAATTCGCCACTCCTTGTTTGTACAGCGCGTCAAATAATTGCTGGGCGCGGTACTTCGGTTGGTCAGCCCCAAGAATTTCGCGTAGATCCGCAAGCTCCATTCCAACCAACGAAACGTTTTTCGACACTTTCAGGCCTCAGTTCCAGTCTAGCCTCGTCGTACACTCAATTAGGCGTAATTCTTATGGTTCAAGCACTTACAACCTCTCGTGAAATCCAGCGCGCCACCCTTCCGAACGGTGTTCGGTTGGTCACGGAGTCCATGCCGTATGTGCGATCGGTCTCCTTAGGCGTTTGGATCGGCAGCGGATCGCGCATCGAGCACGGTCCCGAAAACGGTATTTCTCATTTCATCGAACACATGGTCTTCAAAGGGACCAAACATCGCTCCGCCGAAGACATCGCACGCTCCGTCGATTCCGTCGGCGGCGGCCTCGACGCATTCACAAGCAAAGAGCTTGTGAGTTTCAACACAAAAGTTCTCGACGAACACCTCCCGCTCGCCACCGATATCCTGGCCGACCTCGTTTTGAACCCGGTCTTCCGCCCAGAAGATATCGAAAAGGAAAAAGGCGTCATCTTGGAAGAAATCAAGATGGAAGCCGATCAACCCGAATTCGTCCTCCACGAAGCCTTCGTTTCCAATTTTTGGAAGGGCCACTCGCTCGGCAAGCCCATCCTCGGCACGAAGGAAACCGTCAAAAAGTTCAGCCGCGACGCTCTCTGCGAATATTTTTCCCGCGTCTATATGCCGAGAAATATTTTAATTACCGCCGCCGGCAATTTAAATCATGACGAGATTTCCAAATTAATCGGCGAAAAATTTTCCGCATTACCCGCTCGCCCCGGCTCGCTCACCGATTCGGTGCCCAAAACCCATGCGCCCTTCATCCTGAAGAGCAAAGATTCTCTTGAGCAGGTGCATATCACCATCGGCGTACCGGCCTATCCGCTCGCCCACAAGCTTCGCTTCCAGTTGTACGTTCTCAACACCGTTCTCGGCGGTGGCATGAGTTCGCGCCTCTTCCAAAATATCCGCGAAAAACAAGGCCTCGCCTACGCCGTCTACTCCGAACTCAATCTCTTTAGCGATACCGGCTGCTTCACCATCTACGCCGGCACCGCCCACGAAACCGCCGGCCGCGTCGTAAACTCCGTTGTCGACGAGTTCCGCCGGCTCAAACAAGAGTTGATCGGCGAAGACGAACTTCGCCGCGCCAAAGAAAACTTCAAAGGTTCGCTCATGCTCAGCCTCGAATCCACCTCGAGCCGCATGTCCAACCTCGCCCGTCAGGAATTATATTTCGACAAATTCCTCACGCTCGACGAAATGCTCGCGAGCATTGAAGCCGTCACCCGCGAAGACGTCCAGCGTGTTGCCCAGGAATGCTTCCGCTCCGAGACAATCGGTCTCGCCATGCTCGGCCGCCTCGGCAACGTCAGGCTCTCCCGCAAGTCTTTAGAATGCTAAGGTGAAGAAAAATGAGCACCGTACGGCCAGAGCGTATTGAAGCCAATCTGGACCGCGTCACAACATTACTTGTACAAACTGCGGAGCGACAGAGTGCCGCCGAGCACCGCGTCGACCAGATTCTTACCGCCGCCGCTGCCTGACTACCCACATAGAGGTTGCAGTCATCGGCATACCGGCAGTAGCTATGCCCTCTCCGATCCAATTCCCGATCCAGTGCATCCAAGTAGATGTTGGCCAGCAGCGGAGACAGCGCGCCGCTCTTAGCGAATGTGTACCTGCATTATGTTTTCGATCTGTGGTTGGAAGCCTGGCGTAAGAAGATGGCGCACGGCGAGATGATCGCGGTGCGTTTTGCCGACGAGCTAGTGGTGGGGTTTGAACACCGAGCCGAAGCCGAGCGTTTTCTGAAAGCGTTTCAGCAACGGCTGGCGAAGTTCGGGTTGGAACTCAACTCCACTAATACGTGGCTGATCGAGTTTGGCAGGTTCGCGCAGGCAAACCGGCGGGCGCGTGGCGAGGGAGAACCGGAGAGCTTCACGTTTCTGGGGTTCGCGCATCGCTGCGGGAACAACAGCAAAGGCCATTTCAGCATCGAGCGGCGCACGGAGCGCAAGCGTTTGGAGGCCAAGCTTCAGCAAGTGAAGCAGGCGCTTCGCCAGCGTATGCACGACCCGATTCCGGCGATGGGCAGATGGCTGCAACGGGTGGTGAACGGGTATTTCCATACCACGGTGTGGAGGGGGATCTGAGTAGTCTGTATCGTTTCCAACTTCGGGTGATCCGTTATTGGCGGCATGTATTAGCACGCCGCAGCCAACGCGCTCGCCCGACCATGGAACGGATGATTCGACTTTCCCAACGCTGGCTTCGCACTCCCGAGGTTCGGCATCCTTACCCCGACCTTCGCTTTGACGCCAGAATCCAAGGCAGTAGCCGTATGCGGTAATGCCGCCCGTACGGATCTGTGCGGGGGCAGCCAGCGATGGTTGTCCCTACTGCGACCCATCCGCGTCCAGCGGTTCCACATCTACCGACACTTTCAACACATGATCCCGACCGCCCAAAATCAACCCGCGCAACGGACTGACATCTCCGTAATCGCGCCCCCAGCCGAGCGTCACATGTCCCTCGCCAGCCAGAACATTATTCGTTGGATCCACGTCTACCCAGCCGAACCCCGGGCAGAATGCCGATACCCATGCATGCGAAGCGTCCGCCCCCACCAGCCTCGGTTTGCCGGGCGGTGGGTAGGTCCGCAAATATCCGCTCACATACCGTGCCGGCAATCCAATCGAACGCAGGCACCCAATGGCCAATTGCGCAAAATCCTGGCAAACGCCGCGCTTCTTGCGAAAGAATTCCTCGGACGAAGTCCGCACGTTTGTCGCCTTCGCATCGAACTGGAAATCTCTATAAATGCGCGCCGTCAAATCGTGCAATCCGTCGCCCCACGCCCGCCCGGGGGTAAAACATTTCTTCGCGTATTGTTCGAATTCGCCAGAGATCTTAATCCTCGGCGAAGGAAATACAAACTCATAGGCGCTCAACGAGTCATGCCCGTCCGGCACCGTGTGCGCCACTTCTTCCCAGGGTGGGGAACTCTCCGGTAGTCCGCTGCGTCCTCCCCGTTCGAGCGTCACTTCGCTCCTCGCTTCCACCACCAATTGCTTGTGCGGATGGTTCACGGTAAATAAACTGATCGAATTCCCGAAATAATCGATCCGCTCACTCCGCGTGGCCGGTTTGGGTTCGATGCGTAATTCATTCCACAGGCATCGGTGCCGCTCCCAGCTCCGCGGCGTCAAACAAGCAATGTGATTTCCGAAGGCAATCGGATACTTGTACTTGTAAGTCGTTCGGTGAATGATTCGGTAAGTCATCCGCCTATCGTGATCGGCAGTCCGCGCGCATGGCTGAAATAGTTGTTTGACAAATTATTCGACCATCCGGGCAGCATTCCCGCCAGCTCTTTCAAAGTTCGTTCCAGCCTCGTTCGCTCCGCTGAAACGCTCGCTCCCTCGGGTGCGCCCGGCAGCGGATAGCGAATATCTTTCAGCGCAAACCCGCGCAGCAGCCGCAGCGCCCGCTCCACCATTTGCAAATCCTCCGGCACATGCCGAGGCAGCTTCTTATAGAGGTCCACTAGATGACTCAGTTGAAAATCCAGCGATCGCGGATTCGTCTCATCCGCCATCAAAACGTCCAGCACCGCCACCGGCTGCAACGTCGTGAAGTAGCGCGATCGGTACGTCATCGAACTGTCCGCCACTTCTAGCATGAATTCCAGCAGCGTCCATTCGTCTTCTTTCAGCGGCTTCAAAATCTCCCGCACCTGCCGCAGTGCGTAAATCGCCCGCTCCAGCCGCCGTCCCAGGCTCATGAACAGCCAGCCCGGCCCACGTGTGATGTTCTCGCGTTCCATCCCCGAAAAGGCCGAAAGCAATTCCAAACAGCCCGTAAGCACCGCGCCGTATTCCACAAACAGCATGTACTCCTGCACGTTTGCCGAATCGTTCAGCTGTCCTATCAGCCGCGTCATGTCGGCCGAAAGCCGCTCTCGCACACTGTTTCCCACCCGGTGAACTTCATCCAAGGTCGAAGCCAGACTGTCCGCGCGTTCCGTGTCCGTCATCAGCGAAATGATTTCCGCTTCCAGTTCAGCCGGTTCCGCTATCCGCTTCTTAGGCAGCTTGCTCAACCGCGATTCGAAGCAATGATGCAACCGCAGCAGGCATCCCATTTCTGCGAAGTCCGCTTTCCGCACTCGGCCAATCAGCGTGCGCAGCAAGCGCGCCATGTTCTCCGCGCGCTCCGCATATCGCCCCAACCAAAACAGATTGTCCGCGGCTCTGCTCGGCAAGTCAATCGGGCTCCGGCGCAATTCCACCGGCTCACTGCGCGGCCGCAACATGCTGAACGTTTCTACTGGTGCGTCCCACAGCACCCACGCGTCCTTACTATGTCCGCCGCGCTGCATCGAAACCACCGGCCCTTCCGAACCCGATGCCCGCACCAATCCCCCCGGCATCACCATCCAGCCATTCATGGAATTCAACACGTACGTCCGCAGCACCACGCTTCGCGGCAACAATCCGCCGCCGTCCCAAACGGGCGCGGTCGAAAGCGCTACTTGTTCCTGCGCTACGTATTCCATTGGATGCTTCTCAAGCAAGCCCGCCAGCCGCTGCTTCGCTTCCTTCGCCAATCCGACTCCGAACACAGGCTCCATCGGCCGCGAAGGAAATGCCGGCTTGATCACCACTTGGTCCAAGTTCTTGACCACCCAGTCGAGCGCATACTCTTCTCCGCACCACCACGTGGCTACCGATGGCAGCTTCAACGTCTCGCCCAGCAGATGCTCCGACAAACCCGGCAGGAACGGCATGATCGCCGCCGTCTCAATCGTGCCGCTGCCCAGGCTGTTCACCACTTTCACGGTGCCCGCCGCGATCGCATCCACCAATCCCGGCACGCCTAATACCGAATCGCCGCGCAGTTCCAGCGGATCGCAAAAGCTGTCGTCCACTCTGCGCAGAATCACGTCCACCTGCTCCAGATCCGTGATCGTCTTCACGTAAACCTTGCGGTCCCGCACTGTCAAGTCCGCGCCTTCTACCAGCGTGAATCCCAGATAGCGCGCCAGATACGCATGCTCGAAATAGGTTTCGTTGTAGGGTCCCGGCGTGAGCAGCACCACGCGCGGCCCCCTATGTTGCGCCAAGGCCATCAGCGTATCCCGCTCGGCACGGAAGAACGGCGCCAGCCGCTGCACGTTATTCGTGCGAAACAGATCCGGCAGGATATCGGAAACAATCGTTCGGTTCTCGAGCGCATAGCCTGTTCCCGAGGGTGCCTGCGTCCTGTCCGACAACACCCACCATTGCCCATCCGGCGAGCGTGCCAAATCCACCGCCAACAGGTGCAAGTGAGAGTGCTTCACCTTCTGCAACCCAACCAGCGGCCGCAAGAAAGCCGGGTTCCCATAGACCAGCGCCGCCGGCAATCGTCCCGAGGCCAACAGCTTCTGCTCGCCGTAGATGTCCTCCAGCAGCAGGTTCAAAACCTCCGCTCGCTGAATCAGGCCTTGCTCTATATGCCGCCACTCATCGGCCCGAATCAGCAGCGGCACCAGGTCAATCTTCCACGGCCGGCTCACTCCTTGCGGATCGCCGTACACGTTGTAGGTAACGCCGTTTTCCCGAATCCGGCGCTGCGCCCGGGCCAGACGCCTTTCCAGCTCTGCCGCTCCCAGCGCGCTCAGCGAATCGAGAAAACCCGACCAGTGGCTGCGTGGCGTCACCCCATCCGCCGAAAGCTCGTCAAACACTTCCGGATCGTGCAGGGTTGCTTGCAGCAGGTTCGAGATCATTTACCGTCGGCCGCGGGCCACCGTAAATCCAGCGTTATCGGCGTGACTGGATTCTTTTCCTCAGCGGGTGCGGTCATCGGTCCGGGCGTGTGGCCAAAGTTTTGGAAACGTTCTTGCCGTCGGCTCTCCGCCTCTGCTGCGTTCACCGGCGGTGTCGTGTATGTCTTGCCTGTCGGCTGAACCACGTGATATGTGCACCCACCAATCGATCTCCCGTTCCATAAGTCGAGAATATCGAACACCAATGGCGCATGAATCGCAATCGTCGGATGCAAGCATGTCACCGGATGCCAGGCTCGGTAGCGAACGCCGCCCACTGCTTCCCCCGGAATGCCGGTCGCCTGCATCGGCACTCGCCGGCCGTTGCACACAATCGCGTAGCGCCCTTCCGTCAGGCCGTTTGCTTTCACCTGCAGCCGGTCAAGCGAGGAGTCTACTGTCCGGGCCGTTGCGCCAACGCCGCTCGCATCCTCACCCAATACATGCCAAGGTTCAAGCGCTTGTCGCAGTTCCAGTTCGATGCCGTTCACAGTCACCGCTCCCAACTTCGGAAAACGGAACTCCCATTGCGCCGTGAACCAGTCTGCTTTCAGCCCATACCCTGCATCTTCCAGGTACTTCGCCACTTCCTGGAAATCTTGCCGTACATAGTAAGGCAGCAGGAAACGGTCATGCAGCGCCGTCCCCCACCGCTCCAGCTTGTTCGTGTAAGGCTTCTTCCAGAACGCAGATACCAAAGCGCGAATCAGCAGCAGCTGCAGCAACCCCATGCGCACTTCGGGCGTCATTTCAAAGGCGCGCAGCTCGAGCAAGCCCAACCGCGATCCCGATCCTTGCGGTGGATACAGCTTATCGATGCAGAACTCCGCCCGATGTGTGTTGCCGCTCAAATCAACCAGCAAGTTTCGGAAAAGCCTGTCCACCAGCCACGGTGCGCATTCTCCCGTCGGCACCTGGGCGAAGGCGATTTCCATTTCGTACATCGAATCCATCCGCGCCTCGTCTATGCGTGGATACTGGCTCGTCGGCCCAATAAACACGCCCGAGAACATGTACGAAAGCGATGGGTGATTCTGCCAGAACGTGAGCATGCTGCGCAACAGCGCCGGCTTCCGCAATAGCGGACTGTCGCCCGCGGTCGGCCCGCCAATCACGATATGATTGCCGCCGCCGGTTGCCATGTGCTTGCCGTCTTGCCCGAACTTCTCGGCGCGCAGTTTGTTCGCCGCCGCTTCGTCGAACACCGTCTGGTTGACCTTTTCGAGTTCGTCCCAACTCGCAGCCGGTGGCAGGTTTACCTCAATCACGCCCGGATCCGGCGTCACCGTGAATGACTTCAAACGCGGGTCCGCGGGTGGCGCATACCCTTCCAGCCAAACCGGCTTCTTCAGATGTGCGCAGGTGTCTTCAATCGCCGCAATCAAGTCCAGGTAATCGGCCAGCTTCGTTGTGTACGGCAGAAATACATGCAGCCGTCCTGCCCGCGCTTCCACGCACAGAGCCGGACGAATCGCTTCACCGCCTGATTGTCCGCCTTGTGGCGCCGCCGGCTGCGGATCTTCTGCCGGCGTTTTGTCGAACAACTCTGGCTTCCGCGCCGGTTGTGTCGGCAGCTTCTCGCGCGTCGCAAACGGATCGGCTTCGTGGTCGTATTCAACCTTATCCGGATCAACCCATGGCAAACTCTCGAGGGGCAGCCGGTATCCAATCGGCGAATCTCCGCTCACCAATAACAAACGTTCCGGCCGCGTAAACCAATGTTGGCTCGACCAATACATTCGCCATTTCAACTGCCGCCGCCGCAACGGTAGAACATAGCCCACCGGCTCCGTCAGCTTGCCGTCGAACACGCGCATCAGCTCCTCACGTCCTTTCGCATCGTTGAGCTTCGGATCGTTGACGTCCACATTCACCGGCAGCTTTCGCTCCCGCCACATGTAGTACACCGTGTCCTCATACGCCGGCATGATGTTGCTCGCGCTCACTTCTAAACGCCGCGCCAGGGCATCGGCAAACTGCTTCGCGTCACTCTGTTTATAGCCGTTGTCCTTATCGATCGCGCTGATCAGTTCGGCCTTCTCCCAAATCGGAACTCCATCGCCGCGCCAGCCACACAGCAGCGCCCAACGGGGCGTGGGTTCTCCCGGATACCATTTCCCTTGGCCGAAATGCAGCAGCCCGCCCGGCGCCATCTTGCTGCGCAATCCTCGAATCAAGCCATCCGCCAGCCTGCGCTTCTCGTCTCCCAGCGCAGCCGTGTTCCATTGCACGTCGTCCGGATTGTCTACGCTCACAAACGTCGGTTCGCCGCCCATCGTGAGCCGCACATCGCCCGTTTTCAGATCTTCATCGATCTTCTTGGCCAGCGCCTCCACCTGCGTCCAATCGGCGTCTTTCACCGGCGCCGCTAATAGCGGCGTATCCGATAACCGCGCCACCGTCATCGAATGGGTGAAAGTGGTTTTGGTCTTCTCCACCGTCCCTGTTATTGGCGCCGCATCCGTCGCATTCGGCGTACACGCAAGCGCAATGTGCCCTTCGCCCGCCAGCAATCCCGATGTCGCGTCTAATCCGATCCAGCCCGCGCCCGGTAAGAACGCCTCTGCCCATGCGTGCAAATCGGCTGTGTCGGTCTTGTTCTTTTCCGTCGCCAGTTGAATTAGATATCCGGAGACAAACCGCGCCGCAATACCCAACTGCCGCAACAGCTGAACCATCAGCCACGCCGAATCGCGGCAAGAGCCCTTGCCTTTCTCAATCGTCACTTCCGGGGTCTGAATGCCGTGTTCTGCGCGCGTCTCGTACGCAATCTCGTCGTGGACCGTTTTGTTCAGGTCCACCAGAAACCCAGCCGTGGCCCGCTTGTTCTTCGAAATGCTCGAGAGCAGATTTGCCATCAACGGCCCGGGCTTCGTCGTCGCCAGGTAGGGCGCCAAATCGCGCGCCACATCGTCCGCATATTTGAACGGATACTGCTCCGCGTACGGCTCCAGAAAGAAGTCGAACGGATTGCTCGGAGAAATATCCGCAATCAAATCCACTTCTACTTTGAACTCGTCAGTCTGTTCCGGGAAGACAACGCGAGCCAAACGATTTCCCAGCGCATCTTGTTGCCAGTTGATGAAATGTTTTTCTGGCGTGACTTTCAGCGAATAGCTGCTGATCGGGGTTTGGCAATGCGTCGCCGGGCGCAATCGTATGATTTGCGGACCTAACGTGACGCGTTTATCGTACTTGTAGTTCGTCTGGTGATTCAGCGAGACTCTGGTGCCCATCCACTCCTCGGTTTAGCTTTCTACTTAATGCCCACAGTACACTATCGAGCCACGGTAGCCGAGCGGGTGCTCGGTCAACACTCACGAAAATCGCCGAGCTTCCCGCGAGTGCGTTGCCGGCGATTACCCTGGTCGCAAAATACTTTTGAGCGTTTCGATCAAAAATTCGTTCTCTTCCGTCGTTCCTACTGAGATTCGCAGGCATTGCGGCAACCCGGTCGCCGCCAGCGGCCGAATAATCACGCCGCGCTCCAGCAAGTTTTGAAAGACATGACTCGCCTTTTGCTCGTTCTCGCAAACTACCATCACAAAGTTCCCCGCCGAAGGAACCACCTCGCAGCCCAGTTCGCGCAAACTGCGCGTCAAATAAACCAACCCCTTCGCGTTGTTGGCCACCGTGCGAATCATGAACTCCCGGTCTTCAAGTGCGCCCAGCGCAGCCGCTTCCGATGGCCCGCTTGGCTCGAAAGGAAGCTTCACCTTCAGCAACACCGAAATCAAATCTTCATGCCCGAACCCGTAACCGATGCGCGCTCCCGCGAGTCCATATGCTTTGGAGAAGGTGCGCAACGTAATCACGTTGTCGAACCGGTAGTGCATGGAATCCGGATACGATTGCTCCACCATGCCGAATTCGTAATACGCTTCGTCCAAAATAATCAGCACCCGCGGCGGCACGCGCTTGTGAAATTGTTCGAACGCCTGCCGCGAAAAAAAAGTCCCTGTCGGGTTGTTCGGGTTCGCCAGATAAATCAGTTTCGTTTTCGGGTTGATCGCTTCCGCCAATCCGTTCAAATCGTAATGCCAGTTACGATACTCCACCGTCCGGTACGCCACGCCGCGTCCGCGCGCCAAAGTCTGAAAGCCGAGAAACGCGCTTTCGGTCGTCAGCACCTCATCGTCGTCGTGGAGAAAAGTTCGAACAATATTGGAGATGATTCCTTCGCTGCCCGACCCCGCAATTACGTTGCGCACGTCCACGCTGAACAACTGCGCTAGCTTCTTGCGCAGCGCCCAGCCTCCGGTTGGATAGCGGGAAAGGCTCGCTAATGCCCTCTGCGCCGATTCAACCGCCAGCGGCGACGTCCCCAGCGGGTTTTCATTCGACGCCAGCTTCACGACTCGCGCTAGGCCGTACTTTTTCTGGATCTCTTCCGCACTCAGCCCCGCCTCATACGATTTGAGCGCCGAAATGTGCTGTGGCACAAGAATGCCGGTGGTACAGGTGGACATACAGACTGAAGGTGTAACCCTATCTATAGTTATGGCAGATCTGACTCTCGACGGTGAATATTTGACCATGGAGCAACTGGTCCAAGTTGCGTTCGCCGAACCAGACCAAGCGAAAGTCGCGCTTTCAGCCCAAGCCCGCAGCCAAGTTGAACGCGCCGCGCAAGCCGTCCAAACTTTGTTGCGCGAAGGCCGTGTCGCCTATGGCATCACCACCGGCTTCGGTGCATTCAAGAGCCGCGTCATCCCGCCCGATCAAGTGGAAGCGCTCCAGCGCAACATCTTGCTCAGCCACGCCGTTGGTGTTGGCGAGCCATTCGATCGCGCCACCACCCGCGCCATCATGCTCATTCGCGCCAACACGCTCGCTCGTGGATTCTCGGGCATTCGCCTGGGCACGTTGCAACTGCTGCTCGACATGTTGAACTCGGGCGTTCATCCGGTGATCCCGAGCAAAGGTTCACTCGGTGCCAGCGGTGATCTCGCGCCGTTAGCCCACATGAGCCTGCCGCTCATCGGTGAAGGTAAGGCCGAGTATCAGGGCGAAGTTCTTCCGGGTCGTGAAGCTCTGCGCCGCGCCGGCCTTGCGCCCCTTACTCTTGCCGCCAAAGAAGGCCTCGCGCTCACCAACGGCACCGCTGTGATGTGCGCTCTCGGCGTTCTCGAAACGGTCCGCTCCGAACGCATCAGCCGCATGGCCGATATCGCCGCCTGCATGAGCCTCGAAGCTCTGCACGGAACGACTCTCGCCTTTGACGAACGCATTCACAATCTCCGCCCATTTCCGCGTCAAATCGATTGCGCAGCCAGCCTGCGAACCATCCTCCAAGGCAGCGAGTTCGTCCGTCCCCACGATCCCGCCAACATCCAGGACGCTTACACCCTTCGCTGCATTCCTCAAGTGCACGGTGCCGCCCGCGATGCCGTTGCCTACGCCCGTTGGATGTTCAATATCGAGCTCAACGCCGTCACCGATAACCCGCTCATCTTCTGCGATGGCGACCGCATCGATGTCGTCTCCGGCGGCAACTTCCATGGCCAACCTCTTGCCATCGCGATGGATTACCTAACCATCGCTCTTTGCGGCTTCGGCAATATCTCCGAGCGCCGCATCATGCGTCTCACCGACGAAGCCTCCAACACCCAAACACTCCCGGCTTTCCTGGCAGTCAATGGTGGTCTCAACTCCGGCTTCATGATTCTCCAATACACTGCCGCCGCTCTCGCCACTGAGAACAAAGTCCTCGCCCACCCCGCTAGCGTCGACACCATCCCGACTTCCGCTAACGTCGAAGATCACGTCAGCATGGGCTGCACCGCCGGACTCAAACTCCGTCAAGTGGCGGCGAATGTCGAACAGATCGTTGCTATCGAACTCATGGCCGCCGCGCAAGGTATTGATTTTCGCCGCCGCGTTATGGGCGCAGCCACCCGCCTTGCCCAAGGCACGCAACCCTATTACGATCATGTACGGCAAAAGGTGCCGTTCATTGCCGAAGACACAGGACTCTCTGATTACCTGGCGGAGGTGCTTAAGATCGTCCAAACCGGCTAATTGTGCCGGAGCGCCGTAGCTGGATCGGTCTGAGAAGCGCGCCGCGCCGGCAGATAAATTGCAATGCCGCCCGCCGTCCCAATTGCTAACACGACTGCGATCCAACTGCCGGCATCTTGTTCGGCCGCGAATGCCGCGCCAAACCCACCCACAAGCAGACCCAAACCAACAACCGCTGCGCCGCGCGTCGAGATCAGCCGGACAATCTGAGGCTTGCCCGCGCCCATTGCCATCCGTATGCCAATCTCCCGCCGCCGCAATTCAACCAGTTGCGCGAGTGAACCATAAAGACCGATCACCGCAAGCAGTAAACCGATGAGAGCCAATCCGTCCAAAAGAAAAGCGACAAACTTTCTCAGTTCGAGCGAAGCGTCGAGGCGCTCTTGCATCCATTGCACATCCCAGAGCGCTGCTCCAGGATCGAGCCTTGCGATGCCCTTTCGAACCGCCGCTGTCGGATCGACATCACTCTTCATTCGCAACGTCAGGTACATTGCCTCTGCCCGTTGCTGAAACTCGGAGTAGTAAACCTCCGGATCGCGCGGACCGCCCAAATCGGAATTGTGAACGCTTCCCACTACCCCAATGATGGTTTCGCCATTGCCAATCGGATCTTCGTTCGGAAAATAGCGCCGCGCCAACTCTGCATCAATCACGGCGGCATGCTGGTCCGCCTTGGCGAAGGTACGTCCCCGCAAAATCGGAATGCGCATCGTCTGGAAGTCGGCGGGAAACACCAAGCCAACCTGCGCCTCGGCCGGCGGCCTCTGTTCGACACGCCCAGGCAAATTTAGCCGCTCAATCCAAACGCCGCTCGGATTGAACGGCAGCGCGTTGCACCCTGACACAGAACCAACTCCTGGAATCGAGGAAATCGAATCGAGTAACGGCTCAAAGTGCCCGCTCGCTACATCCACCGAACCCGACCAAACCAGCCCCGTGTCAAACCCGGCTGGAATGCGCGTCAACCTCAGAAAGTCATCGCTCAACCGCACCGCTGTGAACAGCAGCGTCACCGCCACCGCCACTTGGGCGACGATAATCAGATCGCGAGAGTGTCAAAGGGCGAAGCGGATGCGTTCACCACGTCCACATGCCGCGCGTCGCCCGCGCCGGTGAGATTCAAGTCGTTGTAAAAGTAAATGCCGCTACTATCGAAAACCTTGGTGTGCTGCTTGATTTCGCTGTAATCGAAACCGAAACGCCGGCCAAAGACATTTGCCCTTTCGGGAACACGTTGTGAACGAAGAGCAACCTCCCGGCTTCCGGATAAGGCGACGGCTTCAGCAGAGCCTGGTACAGCACCGCAAAGCCCGCCGTTGCTCCGCCAATTCCAATCGCGAGAGCCGCAACGGCAATCAGCGCAAATCCCGGCTTCCGCTGCCATTTGGCGTAAAGCGAAGCGGACATCTTGCGCCGCCGTCATACTTAACTAGCGAAGATTTTGGTCATCCGGTCCGAAAGATCTTTCAAACCTTCCGGTGAATCCGCGCCCGGTTGCTCCGCGATGCCCCAGCCGTGATAACCGATGTCGTCCAGCGCCTCCATCACCACCGGCCAGTTGTTATCGCCTTCCAGGAACTTCACGTCAAAACCGGAGTTGGGCCCGGTCTTGTCACGCTTAGCCCGGCTGTATTCCTTGATATGCAGCTTTTGAATTCGCTTGCCCAGAATGTGAATCCACTGCTCCGGCCAACCGAACGTGATCACGTTGCCAACGTCGAAATGCCAGCCGATCGCGTCGCTTTCAAACTCGTCGATATAGCGGGCCGATTCCATCGGACTCATCAGGAAATGATTCCAAACGTTTTCGATTGCAATCCTTACACCCAGTTCATGCGCCAGAGGCAAGACCTTGCGAATCTCCGCTTGCGAACGCGTGTACGCGTCGTTATAGGCCACGTCCTTGTTCACCACCGCCGGTACAAATAGGACCGAACTTGCGCCATAAGCCTTGGCATCGTGCAGCGCCCGTTCCAAGCCGCGAACTCCGGTTGCGCGCACTTCGGCATTCGGGTCGGACACTGGATATTTCCAGTGCGTGTCGCAGCAAACGCTGGCGGCCGAAAGCCCGGTGGTGTGAAAGGCATCTAACACCTCGGATTGCGTCATGTGGCTCATCGGCTCTACCCCGTCGAACCCGGCCGCCTTTACCGCCTTGAATTTGTCCATCACGCTCACGCCCTTCATTTCGATGGTGGCGTACATGATGCCCTTGCGTAGGGAACGCTTGCTCTCGGCTCGGGCTGTAGCGATAGCGGCGAAGGCGGTGCTCTGTTGTAGGAATGTGCGTCGATTCATGAAGTTCGGTTTCATCATATCCCCAAGCTTTTGTCGCATTCTTTCAAAGACACTCCGGTGAGCTTGCGCGTGCGTGCTTCATTGGTGATAAACGCGAGTCTTCGCGCCGCTTCGGCGTAAGAAAGACCGCGGTCATGAATGTTCGATATACAGTTTCGCTCGGCGTCCGTGCGGCCAAACCGCGGTGCCCACGTAATGTAAATTCCCAGGCTATCCGGGCTACTCAGTCCGGGACGTTCGCCCAGAAGCACAATCGCCAATTCGGATCTCAGCAACGCCCCGATGTGATCGCCAATCGCAACTCGTCCGTTCTCCACGATCCAAATGGGGATGCGATTGTCCGGCGCGAATTCCTTCAATAGAGGTACCGCATGCCGGTGCACAGCCAACGCAGACAGGCCATCTGAGATCACGATTGCCGTTGGATGCTGATATTCGCGAATGATTTTCGTTGAGTCTCCACTCAACTCTCTGCCTTGGTCGGGACGGCGCAAAAACTCGTCGCGAGTCTTAGCCGCGCTAGTCAAATGCATCGCCAAGTATCCGCTTTCACTTAACTCTGCCGCCACTCCTGCTACATCGAGCGGAACGTGCACCGCATCGCGTGCTCGTGCATGCGCCAAACGAAAATCAAGCAGCGCCTGGGTCGGCAAACTTTCCCCGGCCACTCCCAATCCAACTCGAGCCGGCGTGTAATCAGTGAGTTTCTTCATGCTTCGAGTAGTGCCGCCATTTCCGCCAATCCAGGCCGCCGCGTGAGCCATTCTTCAAATTCCGGCGCTGGGCGCAGATTGAAAAGGGATCTCGCGTAAAGCGCATCATGAAAGGAACTGCTCTGATAGTTGAGCATGATGTCATCCGCGCCAGGAACACCCATGATGTAATTCACTCCGGCGGCAGCGAGCATCGTCAGGATTGCATCCATGTCGTCATCGTCTGCTTCCGCGTGGTTCGTATAGCAGACATCGCAACCCATCGGCAGCCCTAAGAGCTTGCCGCAGAAATGATCTTCTAGCGCGGCCCGCAAAATCTGTTTGCCGTCGTATAAATACTCGGGTCCAATAAACCCGACGACGGTATTGACCAACATGGGCCGGAACGCACGCGCCACTCCGTACGCCCTGGCTTCGCACGTTTGCTGATCCATGCCCATGTGTGCATTTGCGGAAAGCGAACTGCCCTGGCCGGTTTCGAAGTACATGATGTTATCGCCCACCGTGCCACGCCTCAGTTCCCGCGCGGCCTCATGCGCCTCACGTAGCAAGGCCAAAGTTACGCCAAACGAAACGTTCGTGGCCTCTGTACCGCCAATGGATTGAAACACAAGATCAACCGGCGCGCCAGCGCGTAGTGCTTCGATCTGCGTTGTGACATGCGCCAGGACGCAACTTTGGGTTGGGATGCCATAGCGCTCGCGAATGGCGTCAATCATGACGAGCAGTCGCTTGACCGTATTTGGATTGTCGGACGCCGGATTGACACCGATCACGGCATCGCCACTCCCCAGCATTAGCCCATCGATGATGCTGGCGGCGATACCTCGCGCGTCATCCGCTGGATGATTCGGCTGCAGCCGCGTAGACATTCGGCCCGCCAAACCGACCGTTGTGCGGAAGCGCGTAACCACCCGAATCTTGCTCGCAACTTTCACAAGATCCTGCAGCCGCATCAATTTGGAAACTCCGGCTGCTTGCTCGGGTATGATGCCGGGTGCGATGCGCTTCAGCGTTTCGCCATCGGTCGAACTTTCGAGGAGCCAATCGCGAAATCCGCCGACCGTCAAATGGGCCACTTCCCGGAACGCTTCCTGGTCATGCGAATCAAAGATCAAGCGTGTGACTTCGTCCGATTCGTAGGGCGTTAAAGGTTCTTCGAGAAAGCGCCGAAGCGGCACATCGGCCAGCGCGATTTGCGCCGCCACCCGCTCTTCCGCACTTGCGGCGGCTAAGCCTGCCAGTTCATCACCGGAGCGCAACGGTGTGGCCTTGGCCAGCAACGTTTTCAAATCGCGAAAGCCGTAAACCGAAGATCCAACAGTCGTTTGGTAGCCCAAAACACTCTTACGTTAGCGCAATCATCGCTACACTGCGTGTATGAGCCGTCGCGCATTGTTGTCTGGCCTTGCCTTGTTTGCGAGCCCTGTTCTCGTCTTCTCTGAATCCCCTCTTGTAGAACGCGTCGACAAAACCGCCTTCATCCAAATTGAGGCAAATAGCTTTCGCGCTTTAACGCCGCGTCAGCAGGCGTTGACGTATTGGTTGACCCAGGCTGCGATTGCCACCGACCCCATCATCTACGACCAGTTATCGCGCTTCGGCCTGAAACAAAAAGAAATGCTCGAAGCGGTAGTCCGCGCCAAAGATAACGTCGACCCCGCTACGTATTCGAAGGTTCTTCAGTTCACGAAGCTGTTTTGGGCCAACAAAGGTAATCATCATGAGCAGACTGGACAGAAGCTTTTGCCGGGATTCACGGCGGAGGATCTGAAGGCAGCGCTCACGGCTGCAGGCCGGCACGATCTGGCCGCTGCCGTAGACCGCTTGGCGCCGTCGCTTTTTGACGCCAATTTCGCGCCGCTTCTCACTGCCAAGACACCCGAAAAAGGAAAGGACATCATCGAATCGAGTTCCAACAATTTCTATCTTGGCGTGAAACTCGAAGATCTTAAGAACTTCACGGAACACTATCGCCTGGATTCGCGCGTCGTGAACAACGGCGGTACTTTGAACGAGGAAGTCTACCGCGCCGGCACGCCGGATGGCCGCGTCAAGCCCGGGCTCTATTCGGAGTATCTGCACAAGGCAATCGGATATTTGGAACAAGTGCGCGGCTATGCCGAACCGCGGCAGTCGGAGGTTATTGCGGATCTGATCCGTTTTTTCGAGACGGGCGAATACGGCGATTGGCTGAAGTTCGGTATGTCATGGGTGCAAGACAATGGGCCGGTTGATTTCGCGAACGGCTTTATTGAGACTTATCGCGATGCGCGGGCCGCCAAAGGCACTTCGCAGGCATTTGTCTGTGTCACCGACGAAAAGCTTTCGAACAGCATGCGCAAGATTGCCGCCAATGCCGGCTATTTTGAAGAACGCGCGCCGTGGGATGCTCGCTATAAACAAAAGAATGCCCGGCCGCCGGTGGCGAAAGCAGTTGAGACTGTGGTTGAAACCGGAGATTTTCACGTGAGCACCATCGGAGACAACCTGCCAAACGAAGATGAAGTTCATCAGAAATTCGGCACCAAGAACTTCCTGTTCTCAAGCGCGACTCGTGCCTTTGCTCAAGCAACAGGAAGTAAAGTGGCGGAAGAGTTTTCCGCTTCGCCGGAAGCTCTGGCGCGCGCTGAGAAGTACGGCCCGGGCGCCGAAGAGCTGATGACGGCCATGCACGAAGTCATTGGCCATGGTTCCGGCAAGCTCAGTCCGAAACTTACTGGCGACCCCGGCTCTTACTTAAAGGAATATTACTCGACTCTCGAAGAAGCGCGGGCCGATCTGGTTGCGCTCTGGAATGTGTTTGACCCAAAGCTGAAGGAATTGGGGCTAGTGACTTCGGATGAGACAGGCCGCGCGATGTACGATAGCGCCGCACGCGTTATGCTGACACAATTGGCGCGCAATCCAAAAGGCGACACGCTTGAAGAAGATCACCATCGCGACCGGCAGCTGATTGCCCGCTACATCATGGATAAAACCGGCGCAATTGTTCTCGAATCTCGGAACGCAAAAACCTATGCGGTGGTCAAAGATTATGAGGGCATGCATAAAGGCGTTGGAATGCTGCTGGCAGAGTTGATGCGGATCAAAGCGGAAGGCGACTATCCGGCCATCAAACAACTGATTGATACATATGGCGTACACTTCGACCCGAAATTGCGCGACGAAGTAGTGGCGCGTTATTCGAAGCTGAACTTACCCACCTACTGGACTGGCATTAATTCGGATTTGAACGCCCAATTCGGATCCGACGGGAAAGTGAAATCGGTTGAGATTTCTTATCCGAGAGATTATGTTGTGCAACAACTTCGCTACAGCGAGCTGAGCCAGGCGCACTAGGGAAGAGAATGCGTTTTTGTTTTGCGATTTGGTTGTTTGCTTGCCCGCTGTGTTCGCAGTTTGAGATGAAATTGGCCCCGGAAACGGCCAAAGCCTTTGAGACGCATGTAAAAGCGGCTGAGAAGGAGTTGGACACCCGGTGGTCGGGACGGCAGCCCTTTCTTTCTTTGGCGGAGTCGGAAGACGATCGCAAGCGGCTGCTAAAGGGCGAACTGTTGATACGGCCGGCCGGCTCACCCAATCCGATGGAAATTTCACAGGGCCTGATCCACGATTGGGTGGGTGCGATCTACATTTCAAACACGAACATAAGCGAAGTGCTGGCGGTGCTGCAAGATTTTGACCGGCACTCGAAGATCTATCCGGAAATCATTCGCTCCCGCCTGGTGAAGCGGGACGGGGATGATATTACCGGATATTGGCGGCTAGAGCGCAAACAACAATTTGTGCCGGCTGTGTTCGATGTCGAGCAGGAGGCTCACTACCAAGAAGTTGCCCCGGGCCGTTGGATCTGCCGCGCTTATGCCAATGACATTCGCGAGGTGGAAGACGCGGGAACCCGGAAGGAGCATGATTCTGCTTTAGGCGAGGGGCTCGGATTGCTGTGGCGCATGAATGCATTCTGGAGTATTGAAGTCAGCGGCAACGGAGTTTTGGCAGAGTGCCGAACCATTTCGCTTTCGCGCAGTATTCCGAATGGTATGGGCTGGATGATTAAACCGTTTATTCAGAATGTGCCGCGCGAATCTCTCACCTCCACGCTTCTAAATACGCGCAAGACAATCGCCAGACACTCGTAAGCGGGTAATCCGGCAATCTTTTTTAGATATCACTCTT
>CAVYUL010000028.1:0-15173 GCA_963771405.1 Bryobacterales bacterium | reverse complement strand
GCCGCCTCCGTCCGTTGGTTCAGTATCACGGTCTGCTCGCTATCCCCGCTGTCTTGCGCCGAAAAATAGCGGCCTCGCAACAGCCGAATCCCCACCGACTGAAAATAGTCCCCAGCTACCACCCGGAATTCCACCATCTTCAAGCGGTCATGTTTCGGCACGCCATCAATGTAGATGTTCGTATTCGAGAACGATTCCACCACGGGAAGCAAAGAGACTGCCCCTACTGACGAGACACCCGGAATTGTTCGCAATCTCGCCAGCAGCCGCTCGAAGAACGGGGCTGGACGCTCGTCTGGAATTGAAATGAATGCCGCTGTCACCCCGCGCGTATCGAGTCCTGAATCGATTCGGGTCAAGTGAACGAAACTATTCAGCAGTAAACCCGCTCCGCTAAGCAACACAAACGCAATCGCGGTCTGCGCCACAACTAAAGCGTTTCGCAACCTGCGTGTACTTCGCTCCGCGGTGACGCGTTCTCCCTCTTTCAAAGGGTCGCCAACATTCATCCGGCGCACAATATTCCAAAGCGGCGCAAGATTCGGCACCACTGCCGCAACGCAAACCAAGAACAAACCGAAGCCAAGCACGCCCGGGTCAAACGCAAAGCGCAAGGCGTAATCCATGTCAGGCCTCAACGCCGCAAGCAACCGCAGAGCGCCGATACCAATAAACAGTCCGATCACCCCGGCCGCCCCCGCAAGAACGAGCCCTTCCAAAATGAACTGCACACCCAGCCGCAACCGGCTGGCACCCAACCCGACTCGCACCGCGAACTCGGCTTGCCGTACCGACGCGCGGCTGAGGATCAGATTCGAAACGTTAGCGCACGCAATCAGCAGCAAGCAGAGAACCGCCACAAACAGCAGCCGTATTGGCTCGCGCGGATCACGCGCCGAAATTTCGACCACCGAGTCCAGCCGCACACTTCGTCCTCTATCGTTCTCTGGATAGGCGGCAGCGAGCCGGAGCGAGATTTGCTGCATGTCGCGCAGAGCCGCGGCCATCGAAACGCCGGGCTTCCGGCGCGCAAAACACGCGAACATGTTCTCTCCGCGTGAAGTCTTAATTTCCTGGGAAATCGCGAAAGGCAGAACCACATCGTCCGAAAGCCCGATAATCGGGTAACGAAACGACGCCGGCATCACCCCGATAACCTTTCCGGAAGCCCCGTCAATCGTAACCGTCCGCCCGACAATTCCTGGATCTCCCTGAAATCGCTTTTGCCAAAACGAGTAGGTCAGCAAAAGGACCGCCGCTTGCTCCCCGCGCTCATCGTTGGCGGTGAAGAAACGGCCCAGTATCGGTTTCACACCCAAGACGTCTTGCATGCTCGACGTAAAAAACACCGCGCGTACTCGTTGCGCCGGATTCGGAGCAATCGCCAAATTCGCGCCATCTTCATAAGCCAACCCGATTTGCGTGAATGAGCGGTTTTCCTTCGCCCAATCGAGGTAGTTCGGATACGATACGCTACCGATGTATGTTTCAAATGTCTCCCGAACCAGCACCAGGCGCTCCGCGTCCCGAAACGGGAGCGGATGAATGTAAAACGCGTTGATCAGCTCAAAGATGAAGCAACTGGCCCCAATGCCCAGCGCGAGCGTGGCCACGGTAATGAAAGAGAATTGCTTCGCCCTCCGGAGACGCCGCAAACCATAGCGCAGTTCCAGCAGCAAAGAACTCAAATAGCGCAAAACCATCAATGCTTACTATAGACTTGTAAGGCCCGACCCTACCTCTAAACCGCCGCCCTCCCATAAGGGCAATTGCCTCGCTCATGCCCAATGAGAGATCATAGAAGTAGATCATGGAGACCAAACCCTTCCACTTGTTGACGCCCCAGGAAAAGACCATTCTTCGAATTGCCCAGAATCGGGCAATCAACGAAAAGGTGAAGGCCACGCCGGTCCCGCCTTCTAAATCCTCCACCGATTACACGCGCGCTACGCCTGAAGATCATCTGGGCAGCGTGATCCGCAAAGTTAAGCCATAGGCTAACCGCTATTCGTAGCGCAGCGGTTCTATCGGATCTAAGAAAGTCGCTTTGCGCGCAGGGTTCAGCAGTGAGATCATCATTGCGCTAGCGCATCCCCGGTGCTCAATTCTCCGATCCTCGATTAATGAACAATGTGACCGCACGAGAGCCTGTAACGAAAACTCGCGATTCAATGACGCGAAACCGCGTGCATGCGGCATTTCGCGCATCACTGTGGCCTTAAACACTTACGCGCGTCGAAGAGATAGCGAAGCGGCAGGATGCTCGCATCACATTCGTACATCGACCCAAGAAGAGTGGGGTTGAAAACCAAGACGGCCCAGCGCGCTTCGTCTGGCATAGCAAATGCAGGGTGTCAGGCGAAGGAGTTTGATTCAGTCATGAAACGCCGCAGCCCTCTCTCAAAAGAAGTTTTCATCTCATTGTCCGACGATCAATCGGGCTTCAACTATCGGAAAACATTCGCTCGATTCTTCTCAAGGCGTCAGTTCGTACCCACTTGCTCCGAGGGCGAGGCGATGCTCCTTCCAGACTCTTCGGTTCTTGTGCCGGTAGCGAAACCACGAACACACGTTGTCGATATCTGGTGTCCGTGGCGTATTTTTTGACGCGCACAACGCAAGCAGAGTCTTTCAGTTTGGAAGCTGGCGTGCTGCCTGTTGGCTGAGCGGGCGGCTAATTACCGCGGCCGTCTGGCGCGTGTTTCGTAGAAGGAAGAAGGATTCATGAAAACCTTCGCGCATGAGCATAACCTGTCGCCGGCAAGCTCCAGCGGTTCCATGTTTCAAAATACCGGCGGCACTGAGCAGCCTTGGTACAAGTCCCTCGCCCGAAATATCGACGAAATATTGCATCCTCCCAACCTTCCTCCCATGGAACTGACTTCCCATCCGGTCGAAGGCAGTCCATACGGCGACCTCCTACGTTTGGAGCAGTCTTGGGTCAAATCACTTCTTGACGACCTTCGCGATTTTGCGCACCCCGTCAAACTGGCGCCGTTGCAAACAACCTCGAAGCCCCTTGAAATCGCGCCCATCTGGGGTGCCTATAGCGGAGCCAGAGGCTGGTCTACTTCGCTCTCGGTGCTGATCCACACAGTTGCAATCATCTTAATGCTGCTGCTTTTCCAGACTCCCATCGCACAGAGGCAGGTGAAGCAAATCACCGACATTTATTTTCCAGTCCAGCCTTACCAATCCCAACTTCCGCCCGCTGCTAAGCCTGGCTCAGGCGGCGGTGGCGGTGGCATGCACAATCCGAAACCGGTGAGCCGCGGCGAAGCTCCCAAATTCGCTCCCAAACAATTCGTGCCGCCCTCTCTGGCAATCGAACATCCGAAGTTACCAGTGGTTCCCACAATCACTGCCGTCGCTCCGCAAATCGTTGCCGACCAGTACGGTGACCCACTGAGCAAAGTGACCGATCTCTCGGGCGGCCCTGGATCGCATGGATTGGGTTCTGGATCAGGAGGAGGCATCGGCTCGGGAACGGGCAATGGCTACGGAGTCGGTTCCGGTAGAGGCATGGGGGGCGGTGTCTATCAGATCGGCGGCGAAGTGTCGGCGCCTGTGCTTCTCTTTAAGCTGGAACCCGAATATTCGGAAGAAGCGCGTAAGGCCAGATATCAGGGAAGTGTTCTCCTGTCGATCGTCGTCGGCGTGGATGGCTTGCCGCACAACATCATTGTGATTCGCCCGCTCGGCCTAGGCCTGGACGAAAAGGCCATCGAAGCCGTAGCGAAGTGGCGCTTTCGCCCGGGCATGAAAGGTGGGCATACCGTAGCCACGCAGGCACAGGTGGAAGTCCGGTTTAGATTGTTGTAAGCACATCCCGCACTGCAACATTGCACTCTGAGCAATTTAGCTCATTTCAACGATTAAACGGGTATTCCTGCACCCAGTGAAACCCTCTGCTCAGCAACAACATTTTCTTCTCATCCATCCGCTTGAGCTGCATGTGGAATTTCTTGCCCTGTATCTGCCCATCCAAAATCAGTTCGCCCGCAGACGGCCGCTGATACCCAAAGTCTCCTTTGAATTTGTCTTTGCCCCTGCTCGTCAAAGCCAGCGTCTGTTTTTTCGCATCAATCGCCGCCCCGAACCATGCATGCGATCCATCCATCCTCTCGAACGTCATCATCTGTGGAAAATCGAAAATCGCCCGCCGGTAGCGATCATGATCTGTCAAAAGAGGAGATCGCACCTGTCCGTCAATAGAGAGTTGCTCTATATCCCAAATCCCATACAACGGCGAATGCGGCCGTTCACTACCGTATTCGTACCGTTGCTTCCAAGCCCCATACCCGCCTAAACCCACCAGCCAAAGCGCAAATACTATTTGTGCCACCAACGCGATTCGGTTCGCCCGCACACTCGCAAATAACTGCCGGTCTGGCAAAGGCTGAACATCGCCGCGAAGCAGCAGGAATTTCGCTAAACGAACAAGGTCCGGCGCCAGCAGAAACAGCGCCAGCAAAATCAAATGGAACGAAAGCAGCTTCACGGGAACGTCGTAGGTCATGTTCAGCATAAAGACTTCCGTCATAGCGGTTAAAGCCAGCAAGGCACCAATCACAGTGGTCCGCGGAATCATCAACAGCACACCGGCGGTTAGTTCCACAGAACCGGCAAAGATTTCGTACGCTCGCGAAGCCCCGATCGACGACCAAAGAACGCCCATCGGTGAAAACTGTCCATACGGCTCCAGCAACTGCGTCAGATAGGGAAACGGCATCTGCAATGGAATCGCCTTCACCAGGCCATAGGTGATCAGTTGTCCCGCCAGCGCTACCCGAATGAAGAGCCGAAACCAACGGTAAAAACCCGGATAGCTCGCTCGCCGCCGGTCAAACCATGACCACACAACCGTAGCCACTACCGCAACCGTCAGCAAACAGAAATCCAACACCCAATCCGCCGTCTTATCGCCGCTGCCGCTCCCCGCAAAGACCAACTGGGATTTCACTCCAAAGACATGCGCGGCCACCCATCTGATCAGTGGCCACAGCGGCGTCGATGGATCGGGCAAGTCCACATTCGGTAGCGGCGCCAGGCTTTGAACAATCTGGCTGGTCACGCAATACAATCCGAAGTAGACAACGCAAAATCGAAACCCAATCAGCGCGCCCAAACCCCAACGCTCTTCCCCGGCTTCTTCCTCTAAACGCGCAACCGCAGGCTCAGCCGTCGCCATCCGAAACCTCCTTATCTAGGACGTTAGGATAACAGAAATTCCCCCCACCCAGCTTTAGCCGCAGCCCGCGCCGCCGCGTGGTATCCGCACATTCCATGCACCCCGGCGCCAGGAGGTGTTGAGGCCGAACACAAATACACTCCGCGCAGCGGTGTGGCATAAGATCGCCGTGTCGGCCGCAACAGCAATTGCTTGAGCGAATTCGCCCCGCCGCCGATATCTCCACCCACCAGGTTCTCGTTCTCGCGCTCAAACTCGCCCGGAGATCTCGTCGCACGCGCCAGAACCACGTCCCGAAACCCCGGCGCAAACCGCTCCACCTGCGCCTCGATCCTGTCTGCCACATTCACATCGCAACCATTCGGCACATGACAGTAAGCCCACGCCGTATGCTGCCCCTTTGGCGCGCGCGTTGCGTCAAATAAACTCGATTGCGCTAGCAGCACAAACGGCCGTTCAGCAATCTCATTCCGCCAGCAGGCCGCTTCACTCACCGCAATCTCCTCCATCGTCCCCCCTAAGTGAACGGTCCCTGCCCTAGCACAAAGGGCGTTCTTCCACGGAATCGGAGCCCGCAATGCCCAATCGATCTTAAACACTCCCGGCCCATACAGATATCTCTCCAGTGCCCGCGCATAACTTGGCGGCACGCCCCCGCCCGCCAGCTTTAGAAACCCTCGCGGAGATACATCACACAGTACAACCTCCGCCGTCGGCAATTCTTTTAGCGACTTCACCCTTACCCCGATCTGTATCTCCCCTCCCAGCGAGCGCAAATACGAAGCCAGCGCATCTGCAATCTTCTGTGATCCACCTTTCGGAATCGGCCATCCCTTTACATGCGCCGCCGCCCCCAACACCATCCCAATCGCGGATGTTCCCCAAGCTTCGAGTGGACGCGCCGAATGCGCCGCCAATCCGGCCCAAAGAGCACGCGCTTGAAGCGACGCGAACCTCGATTTCGCAATCATCGTCGCCGGCTGCAGCGCACTCAATCCAAACCGTGCATACTCTACCGGATGTCGAGGCACTCGCAACGGCGGTCCCAAAATCTCACTCGCCAGCGAATCCCACTTCTCCGCCACTGACCCGATCAGGTCCCTGTACGTTTTCGCATCCTCTGAACCGAGTCCATCACTCGTCCGCTCAATCGAGCGTTCGAGCGTCGCCGCGGTTCCATCATCAAATGGATGCGCGAGCGCATACGGCGGATCAATCCATTCAAGCCCATGCTCCCCGAGCGGCAAACTTCGAAAAAATGGCGAAGCCACCGCCAACGGATGAACCGCCGAGCAATGATCGTGCAGAAACCCCGGTAGCGTCAACGGGCCCGACCGCGCACCGCCGCCAATTTCTTTCTCCGCCTCAAGAACAAGCACCTTCCGCCCGCTCTGCGCCAAGACGATCGCCGCCGCAAGTCCATTCGGCCCCGATCCAATCACCACTCCGTCATAACGCTTCGCGCCAGTCATCGTTTCGGTCGTCCCGCCAGCTTGTATTATTGCTAAGCCGCCGACTCAGTTTTTACAAATCCTTCACAGCAAACATCTTGTTATCGACTGCCACCTTCTGTTACCGTAACGCTGTAAGACAATTTCCGGAACGCTCTCACAACGAGTCCGGCAAGTCAACTTGGGCTTAGTTCTGTAATGTCGTCGACGACAAACACCACGAAGCTTTTCGTGTTAGTAAGTACACTTCCCTACGAGAAATAACGTATGAGCCTGAATACATATCGCCGCACGCTTCGCACGATCGCGCCCTTACTCCTCGCTTCTTTACTCGAGCCCGTACTGTCCGCTCAACAATCTTCAGACTGGCCGATGTTCGGCCAAAGTCCATCCAATACCGCAAGTTCCTCCTCCGATCTTTCCACCCGTGATGTCAGTCAGCTGAAAGTCAAATGGACCTTCACCACCACTGGCGATGTCTCGGCCCGCGCCGCCGTCGTCGACGGTGTGGCCTACTTCCCCGATTGGGGCGGAAGCCTCTGGGCGGTCAACGCCAATGCAGGGAAGAAGATCTGGAGTCATCAACTCTCTGATTATGGCGTGCCCTCCGGCACCGTTGCCCGTACAAGCCCAGCCGTCTCAAATGGCATCCTCTACATCGGCACGCAATACGTGGCGCCAGCCAATGCGACGTCACCTCAGCCTCCAACCGGTTGGTTGCTAGCCGTCGATGCACGCACAGGCCGGCTCCTCTGGAAACTGCAGCCCGAGACATCTAACGCAATCCCGGTCATTACCGGCTCTCCGGTCGTGGCCGCGGGTATTGTCTACGTCGGCATGACATCGAACGAAGAGGGCGCCGCCGCCAGTTCTACGTATGCTTGTTGCTCGACGCGCGGCAGCATCGTCGCCATCAGCGCTTTTCGTCCGGTGGTTCTCTGGAAACGCTACACGGTTCCCACCGGCTATTCCGGCGGCGCGGTTTGGGGCAGCACTCCGGTCGCTGACGAAGAGAACAGAACTTTGTATATCGGCACCGGCAACAACTACAGCACTCCCACCGACGCCGCCTACATCGCCTGCATCAAAGCCGGCGGCGTGGAAGCGTCCTGTCTCTCTGCCGACGATCACGCCGATTCAATCGTCGCCCTCGATATGTTCACCGGCAATATCAGATGGACAAAGCGTCTGATGGATTGGAATCAAACCGGAATCGCCAACGGCAGTGACTCCTGGAACGTCGATTGCATTTTCGTAGCGCCAGGAACCGCAAACTGCCCCGCGGCCGCAGGCCCCGATTACGACTTCGGCTCTGGCCCGAACTTAATCACTTACAAGACTGATCGCGGTTACAAAACCATCCTCGGGGCCGGCCAGAAAAGCGGCATCTATTACGCGTTCGATCCCGAGACGGGCTCGCTGCTCTGGCAAACCCAAGTAGGGCCCGGCTCCAGCCTCGGCGGCATGGAATGGGGCTCCGCTACCGACGGCCAACGCATCTACGTAGCAATCGCCAATTTTTACGGCATCCCCTACTCGGCTGGCAGCGCCGGTTCATGGGCCGCTCTTGACCCCGCCACCGGAAAGATCATCTGGCAAAAAGCCGATCCCAACGGCGCCATCGATATCGCTCCGATGGCTGCTTCGAACGGCGTTGTTTACGCCGCTTCGATGGGTGGCTCCACCGGCATGAACACCATGTTCGCGCTCGACGCCGCGACCGGCAACACACTCTGGCGCTATGCGGCTGGTTCGTCAGTCAACGCCGGCGCGGTAATCGCCGGAAATACTGTCTACTGGGGTTCCGGTTACTCGCACCTCGGCATCCCTGGCTACACCGGCAACACCACCTTCTACGCATTCTCGAAATAACTTGACCCAGTCCACTCACTGCCTCCGATCGACGGCCGCGGTCCTTATCGTTATCCTTACCGCGGCCGTTTTTTTTAACTCATCGGCGGCTGAGCTACCCAAGGCTCAGCTCCTCAAAACCGGCCTCTATCTCCTCCCCGGTGGAGGCTGCAATTCACTACTTCGACTCACCGCGAACGGGTTAATCGTTGTGGATAGCAAACTCCCCGGAAAATATCAATCCCTGGTCGCGACCAGTAAAAAGATCTCCGACCAGCCCATCCGCGTTCTGATTAACACCGATTATCATCCGGAGCACACCGGCAATAACTCCGACTTTCTCGCTAACGGCACGCAGATCCTGGCTCAAGCGAATCTCAGTCGCCGCGTGCCCACCAATGCCGCGCCGACCAAGACCTACGACCGGCAAATCAACTTCCACTTAGGCGGCATCGATGTCGAAGTTCTGCATTTTAATAATGCCCACACAGACGGCGACTCAGTCGTATACTTCCCCAACCTGAAAGTCATCGCCCTCGGCGATCTGTGGATGCCCAATCCGGTTCCCGACCTCGCTGCCGGCGGCACACTCGCGGGTTGGGCGGCCGCGCTCGACCAAATCTTGAAACTCGATTTCGACCTAGCCGTACCCAGCCAAGGCCCTCCGATTACCAAGGCCGATCTCGAAGCTTTCGAAGAAAAGCTCCGCCCTTAAAACGGCCCCGACCCCTTACTCTCCGGCGATTCAAAATAGCGTTTCCAAAAATCCAGCCGCGCCGCATCCGACGACGCCGCTATCGGCCCGCACTCGGCTCCCAGCCGCATAACCTCAGGTTTCCCGGACGCAGCATCCACTCGCTCCCACTGCGGCAATCCCTCTCCATTCGGATCTCCCGCGCCGGCCATATTCTTCCAATACCCCATCATCATCTTTGATATCTTCCAATCCACCGCCTCCCAGGGCCGATCCAGTTTCCCCAAATTCCCAAACGTATACGGAATCTCGCCGGTATGAAACGCCCCAAACTCCGGGTGCGCCGGCCACGGAATCGCACGATCGAAAAAGTAGACATAGACCGCGCTCTTGTGGGCCTTCGCCCGCTCCCTCGCCCAGAAGTACATGCCCGCTTTCAGCCGGTCCTCACCACTCGCCGTTTCCGCTTCTTTCAGCTGGGTCTCATTCGAGGCCGGATACAGCTTCAAGAATTCATCCGCCATTGGCCCAAACGCTTTCCGCGACCTTGTCTGAAACTCTTCCACCGTATGGACGCCAGGCCCCAACCGAAAATCATTGGCTTGAAATCCCGTGATCACCGGAACATCAATGCCCGCGTTGGCCGTCACGTCCACCGGCACCCCACTGACCACCATGCCATCCACATTCGGGGCAAACCGCATCGCATCCATTGGATTCGCCGGCATCAAATCTTTCGCCGCCATCGCCCGCAGCGCCTCAATCGAACTCGCGTTATGTTTCTGCGCAAACTCCACACCGGCCTTCTCCGCCTCCGCGAGCGTCTTCATCGGCACGCCGCGCCCGCCAATCCCACTGTCTGCAATTACGGCATGAAACAATCCTTTCGCCGGCGGCGACGCTAACAGATCCGCGGTACTCATCGCCCCCGCCGATTGCCCAGCAATCGCCACTCGCCCCGCATCCCCGCCAAACTCCCCAACATTTCTCTTCACCCACTCGAGGGCCGCAATCTGATCGAGCAACCCATAATTTCCAGACGAACCCTGCTTGCCTTCCGCCGTCAACTCCGGATGCGCCAAGAAACCAAACACGCCCACGCGGTAGTTAATGGTCACCACCACCATCCCCGTCTTCGCCAACGCTTCCCCGTCATACACCGGCACATCGCCCGACCCGCTCGAAAACCCTCCGCCGTGAATAAAGAAAAGGACCGGCAATTTCGCCGCGGCTACCCCAGCCTTCGGCGTCCAGACATTCAGGTACAGGCAGTCTTCACTTACCGGCGTTACATACAGAAACTCCTTCGTCCAGGGCCCGAACTCGTTATTCGGTCCCTGCATGCAAGATGCCCCGAAATGATCTGCCCGCCGCACCCCACTCCAATGCGCAACCCCTTGTGGCGCCTTCCAGCGCAACGCGCCGACCGGCGCGGCCGCATACGGAACCCCTTTGAAACTCGTTACCGTCCCATCCGCGTTCGCGATGCCCTCTAAGCGCCCAGCGTGCGTCTTGACAACCGTCGTCGCGGCAGAGACACTTACTGCCAGCAGCAACACACATCCAATTCGTTTCATCCCTGCCTATATATCAGAAGCGGGTTGAAGCTCATACAGATTCGCGCTCAGCACTTCGCCATCCTCCAAGCGAACCTGCGCCAGCACCCGCCGATACCCCACCCCTTCAAACTCGTCTAACCGCGCCCAATGCGCCGGCAGATCCTCCGACTCAAACACCATCACATCCACCACCGGCCCCTGCGGATCAAGCACCAATCCTGGACACCCAAGCGCCGCTCCCCAGCCAGACGCATACAGCGTCCCCTGCACCGTTCCGCGCCGCCACGTCCCCCGCAACCCAGCCAATTGATGATGATTCACCCGCCCCGGGGCCAGCGTCCCATAAACCGCCAACGTTGTATTCGACATCGCCCATTCCTACATTCTGATGTTTTTCTCTCCAATCACCTGCAGCACCTCCAACATATTCGTAATGCCCAACACCTGCCTCACCCGCGCGCTGATGTTCTCAAGGGCGAGATCACACTTCGCCGACCGCGCCGAAACATAGAGCCGCACCAACACCCCAATCCCACTGCTATCCAAGTAAGTGAGGTCTTTCAAATCCAGAACAATCCGTTGCGCCTCTGGAAACACTTGCTTCACCTCGCGATAAAGCAAATCGGTAACACCGGCCACCAACTCGCCGTGGCATCGCACAACAATCACCCCGCTACCAGCCGAACGGTCAATCTCGACTCTCAGTCGACTCGCATCTGTTTTCCCGGACATTCATCTCTCCAATCTTGCGCGGTTCTCGCGTATCTTCAGTGCTATTGTTCCACTGGAGGTTCATGTGAGTGCAAAAACGCGGATGCTGGTCTACCGCGAAGGCAATCCCGTCGAGACTTTGAAGTCAATCCCCGGCCATTGATCGCGCCGGCACAGTATCTTTCGCGAAGAAGGCGAAGAGAAGGCGATTTTTGCGGAACGACTACGATAGAATTTTGCCCTGTTTGCAAGGCTTTTGGCCCTTGCAAAAAACGGGAAAAACTAAGTCAAAATGGGGTAGTTTTTTCCGCCTATAAATATTAATTGAAAATCGACGGGAAAAACTAAGTCAAATTGCTTGAGTTTTTGCCCTTTTTGCAAAACGTTTAACCGGGCCGAATATGCCCGATTCCTGCAAGCGCTTTCTTTCAGCGGAATTGGCCCCTCGGTTACCGTCGCGGTTCGGATCGGAATAACTCCCCCAGTTGAAGCCAGGATAGCTTACCCGGCGAACGAATCGGCACATACGATTTTGGTTAGGAGCACTGTTTTGAGCGAGTTAACTGCGGAAAATTTTGTTGCAAGAGCTGTGACCGCCTTTTCTTCACCTCACCGGCAAAGTGATCGCTTCTTGCGCTCCGGTGATGGCTAGAAGCAATTTTCCGCCATCGGCAAAGCTTGCCGCAGCGATGGGCGATGCAAAGTGAAAATCTTCCACGACCGCTCCGCTCTGCGCGTCGTAAACCACGGCACGGCCCGCTTCTTTACGAACCAGGATCCGATTGCGAACGGCATCGGCGTCCAGCAGATGTCCGAAGAAGCGCAAGCGAGCCGCGCCACTGTTTCCGGTAAAAAGCAGAACCCGGCCGCGTGAGTCTCCGACGACAATCGAGCCATTCAGCGGCAGCGCCTGCTTGATGCCGATACAGCGGTCGACCATATCTACCACCACCGGCTGTCCGATCAGGTCTCCCGTCGCCAGGCTGACACTTTCGGCCACATGGTAGCTGGTGGCAGAGAAACCGCCGAACAAGGAATCCGGGCGCAACAGTTCAGCAAAGCTACAAGCCTCGGCGCCTACGTCTCTTTTGGCGTCCTTCGCGTCCGCTTTGAAGGCAGCGTCGTTCTCCACCCGCTGGCTCGTCGCGCTCCACAGGTAAACTCCGTTTTCCCCATATCGATTAAAAAACACCGTTGGCGCTTCGCCGCTGAACTTCTTTGACCAAGCTTCCTTAAGCGTGATGGCATCTTTCACATACAAGGTGAGGCCGCCGCTCGCAGTCTTCTCCTCCCTCTGAATTTCGACGATGTAGCGGCCATGCTGCCGTGCCTGTCTGGCGCTAATGTCCGCGCCGCGAGTGGCATTCCGTTGCGCAAGATGAATCTCCATAGTGTGGCGGGGAACGTCGCCAAAAGCTGAAAAATCCAAAATCAGACGGCCATTTCCATCGAAGTAGCTTCCGTCGAAACGCGTGGCTTGTGAAAGAGCCTCACCGGTTTGCAGATTCCAAAGCGCGGAACGCGAGAGCAGCGAAAGCGCAAGCCAATGGAGGTCGGGGGAAACGGCAAAGCTATGAACAGCGCGCAACTCCGCCTGCGGCAGCCGCTCTACCGCCACCACGTCTTTCACATTGCGATAAAGCGCCAACTCTCCATTGGTTCGCTCGGCTACGTGAAACTCATTGCGCGTGTCGATGGCGGGCACGCGGCTGCTCAGACCGCTGCCGTTGGTATAGTTCATCGCCAGCGCGGCCACTTTACCGTAGGGGCGAATAATTACATAGTTTGGATCGGTAGCGCGGAATAGCGGTCCGTAAGGAATAGTAGGGGTGGCCAGCGCTTTTCCATCCGGGAATGAATAGATCGCGGCTTTCACGTTCGCCCCCGGCGCCGCTCCCAAACCTACGGGCGAGACCAATAGCCGGTTTGCGTCCAGGAAAACAAAACGTGGATGCTCTACCTTCTTTAAGTCGCCTTGTAACTTGAATTCCGCGTTGTCTTTGAGATCTACCGCCCAAGGCTCGCTGAAAGCGCCGCGCATGGGGAAGGCCAGGAAATAGCGGCTATCGGGTGAAAATGCGAATTCCGCCGCGTTGCTATCGCCGCCAAACAGGACATACAAGTCGGACAACGCGGAGATTTTTTCCGACACTCCATACTCTTTCTTCTCCGCCATCACGACGCCGGAGCCTACATCCAACAGCCGCAAGACGCCGCTGCGCTGGTGGCAGGCGAGTACTTTTCCATCGGGCGCGAGCAACTCGTGGACGCAGGCTTCGGGGATGACCAAGTCGGTGGCGCTTGTCCGGCTCTGTGAAGGGACATTCCAACGCTCGACATGAGTCGCTGCACTGACAAAGGCGATTTCCGAGGAATCGGGAGTAAAGTTGGCATCGGCCACGTTCTCCACCGAAATCCGAAACAAGGTCTTGAACGGTTCGACGCTCAGAACGGTGATTCCTAAATCGTCGAGAGCCAGCACGAAGCGACCATCGGGGCTGAAGTGAACTTGCTCTAAATCGTTCCGGATGGCCAATTGCAAAGTGACGCGCGCTTTTGACGCCGGCAGCGCTTCTTTGAGTTGCGGCGCGTTCAGATCAAGGATCTGTTTGCGCCAGGCGAGAAATTCGGGCGTGGGGGCCGGATGCGTGGCAGCGCATTCCGGCGGCAGATTTTTCATGAGTTCGCCCAACCGCTTTTGGTTTGGCGCGGAGTTGAACAGGTTTGAAAGAAAACTGCCGGTTTTGCCGTTGGTCTGCAGCACGCGATCGAGCGCCCGCACTTGCGCTCCCGGGTCGTACCCCGCGGCGGCTTGCATTGCGAGACCCAAACGGTCTGCTTCGATCTGGTCTTTTTCTTCCTTGTCAGCGAGCGAGACCGCCAGTGATCGCTTGCGCCACTGGTTTTCTAATAACTGGGAATATTTGTCGAAGACGTCACGCCGATCGCCGAGCGACGTGACGCCCATGGTGGCATTCAGCAAGCGAGAGATGGCTATGGCTTGCTGATGCGCGGCTAAATGCCCTAACTCATGCGCTAACACGCCGGCCAGTTCGTCTTCGTTTTGGACGAGGGCTAATAAAGGCCGTGATACATAGACACGGCCGCCGGGAAGTACGAACGCATTGGCCTCAGGCATTTCGATGAGAAAGGTGCGAATCTGCAGCGCCGCCAGCGGGGTGTTGCGCACTAAGCGTTCGGCGATTTGCTGTAAGCGCGGGTCAGCTTCGGCCAAAACGCGCAGGTCGAGGAGTTGCGATTCGGCGAGCGCATCGCCCAAATCTTGCTCTTGGGCGAGGGTGAACAGATTGCGGCTGTCGGCTGGTGGGGCGGTTACGGAGACTGAACAGGAAGACTTAAGCGAGGTGTTTTGCGCAGCTATCGCGAACGCGCAAACTGCTGACAACGCCAAAAGTCGAGAGATCCCACTCATGCGTCAATTTTATACCCGGGTGAGTATAGCGTCGGGTGGTTAGTAAGTTCGATTTCATGTCGTTAGAATCGGTGAAATGGAAGCACGCCTAGCGCCGACCTCGGAACTGGCCATTGAGCATGTAGAAGGCTCATTGCCGGCGGAATTCAAACTTACGCGGATTCGGGATGGGAAATCGCTGGCTGCGAAGGAAATTCCGTCACCGTATGGGGCCGCTGTGGCGGGTCATCCGGGATCGTTGATGGAGCAATTGCGCTGGTATCTGGAACATTTTCCGGAGTAT
>CAVYUL010000027.1:0-5734 GCA_963771405.1 Bryobacterales bacterium | reverse complement strand
TCAGAATGACGCCTACTATTGAAATTTCAGCATATATTTGTCGAGAAAGTGATTTAAAGCTCGCGAACGTTTTTTAAAATAAATAAAAGTATATCCGCCGCCGACTAGCACTACCAGCACATAGACTCCGTATTCTTGTAGCCGAACACATACATCAAACCGTTATTCAGATTAAGGGTAGAGCCGTTGCCGGTCCCGTTGACCGACTCGGGGAATACCATTTCCCACCGCAGTCCGCCGGTTACCGTCAACTTCGGAGTAACGCGCCATTCGTCTTGTCCATACCAGAAGAAGCGCGGTTGGGTCTCCTGGGCGTTGGTGCTGGTGCTCACATAGCGGTCGAAAGAAGTGGCATCGCCTAACAGGAAGGTAGCGAGCGGGATGCCGCTGCCGGAGTTATTTCCCGTAAGGTTCTGGTCGAAGTACACTTCACCGGCGCGGTGTGAATCGCTGGGTACGCGCAAATTCTCGGCGTAGCGCAAATCGGCGCCAACCTTAATGGTGTGATTGCCGACAATCTTGCTGAGGTTGTCGATGAACTGGAATTGAGATTCGGTTTGCGTCAGCGGGCAGTTGCACTGGTTGACGCCAAGCGCATAGCCGAGTTGCATCGGGTCCAAACCATTGACTCCGTTGATGTCGAAGTACGGCAAGCCGGAGGTGTAGGTGTTGTCGAGGTTGAGGCCAGGGATTCCAGCCGCATTAGCCGGTTGAGTTCCATAACCCTGCGGCACGTCGAAGACGTGGTAGCGCATGTAGCCGAAACGGACTTCGTTCACCAATGTCGGCGAAAGCGTCTGAGTCCAGCCGATCGCCAAGCTGCGGTTGCTCGCTTGCGAACTGCCGGCATAGTTTACGAAATCCGGTCCGCCGGCCACAACGCCGAATATGCCAGGCGCGGCTTCGGTGAAGTCCGCTTCCGAATAACGGCCGAAAAGTGTGTTCTGCTGATTAATGTAGTAGTCTTCGCGAGTGTCCCACTGATTGGCGGTGATTGATGTTCCGCCGTTGCCTTCATAGTTGTTGGCAAACGGTTCGCCCGCGTATTGCTGAGCGTTCGGCAATGGGAAATAGCTGTTGATCAATGACATCGCTTGCGGGCTAATCATCGATGATGGGATCTTATTGCCTGCAAAGGGAGTGCGGTTGGCAGGAACTCCGTTGCCGGTCGTGGGATCGTAGATCGTGTAGGTTGACGCGTTGAAGCCCGACCAGTCACTGAAGTTACCAGTGCGGTTTAACGCATCCGGTGTGCTGGTGACAATACCGCCGCCTTCGAACTCGCGGTTCAACTGGGCATCGCCAAAGAAGAACAGCTTGTCTTTAATGATGCGTCCGCCGATCGATCCGCCGTACTGATTCTGCCGGTAGAGCGGCGAAGGCAGTGGGCGTTGGAATGGGTTAGCGGCCGATGTGACGAAACCGGGCGTATTCAAATTCAAATATTCGAATGCATCGCCGTGAAGGTCGTTGGTGCCGGATTTGGTCGAGTAAGAAGCCACGCCGCCGCCGATATATTCGAATTCGGCGTCGAAGTTTTGCTCGGCCATCTTCATTTCCGAGAGCGAATCGAACGTCGGGTTGATGACGATGATCCCAAGAATCGGATCTTGATTCGTCGTTCCATCCAACTCGTAACCCATGGAATCGAACAACTGGCCGTTGGCCACCATCTGAACGCTGCCTTGCGGATTTTCGTCAGACGCGTGCTGCCAGCCGATTTTCGCCGTACCCGGATTCAACAACTCCATCGACTGGGTGTTGCGTCCGATATTCGGCAGTTCGTTAATCTGCTTTGTGTCAAACACTTGCGCCACGTCGGCGCGGTCCGTCTGTAGCAACGGAGCGGCAGCCGTTACTTCGACTACTTCCTTTGCTTCACCGACTTTCAACGCGACGTCGAAACGCGCGGCTTCGTCAACGCGGACTTCGAGAGCGTTGGAAACGGTCTTCTCAAAACCGGGTGCCTCTACCGAAACGGTATAAGGATCGGGAACCAATTGCCCCTTGGCATAGTTGCCCGATGCGTCGGACATGACAACGAACTGCGTGCCCTTTGCCGTGTCTGTGATTGTTACCTTGGCATTCGTCACAGCGCCTCCCGTGGCGTCTGTAATTGTGCCGTAAATATTACCGAAAACCTGCTGCGCGTTAGCGCTGGTCAACGCTGTAAAAGCGAAGACTAGTGCCAACAGGGGAGAGACAAATCCCCCGCGAGATTGAAACATACCTTCTCCTTGGAAGCAATTCTTGAAACTTTCAGAGTTATCCAGCCCCTGAGCCGGATATCCAAACAAAACTAACCGTTTACTAGTGTAACCTGTTCCGAATACTACTGACTACCAGAAAATGGCTAAAAATCGAACGAAACGTAGACGATCATATTCTGGTCGATAGCTACTAGTCAAGTTGGACAGGCCAAGAATACCTTAGGCGGTACCTTAGCAGGTTTGCCTTCTGACTGTAGATTCTACTGAGTTTTCAGCCGTTTACGGGTCATCGACCACGAATATGTAGTACATACAACATAATTTTGACACTTTTGGCAGTCGCTCCCAAGGAAAGCGCTTGCAAATTCTGCCCGAGCCCCCTAGACAACGGTATAGTCAATCCTGCTACAATTCCGCCAGGACTTGTTTAGTGGCCTTGAATAGCCTTATGAACGACGCAGTTCTCGACAAACCATCATCCGGACGACCCAACAAGTACAAGAAAATCTTCGAGGAACTGCAGCAGGCAATCGCCGAAGGCAAGTACAAAGAAGGGCAGCGGATCCCTAGCGAAACGCAGTTGAGCCGCACGTGCGGCGCATCACGTTTGACGGTCGCCCGAGCGCTCAAAGACCTCGAATTGCTGGGAATCATCGAGCGCCGCCCCGGTTCCGGCAGCTATGTCAAGCAAGCGGTGCGCACCCAAGGGCGAACGTTCGGATTGCTGATTCCCGAACTCGGACAAACCGAGATCTTTGAGCCGATCTGCCAAGGGATGGCGCGCGCCAGCCGGACCACTCACGACGAACTGCTATGGGGTGGGGCGTCTCAAGACGTGGAGTCGCACGAACAACAGGCTATACAGCTTTCGGAATACTACATTTCCAAGGATGTTTCCGGCGTCTTCTTTGCGCCACTGGAATACACACCTCGCCGGGTTGAGGTCAACCGCCGGATTCTAGAGAGTTTTCAGAAGATCGGAATCCCGGTGGTGCTGCTCGATCGCGATGTTTACCCGTACCCACACCGCAGCCATTGCGACTTGGTTGGCATCGATAACCGGCGTGCCGGTTATTTGGTGACGCAGCATCTTCTCCAGCAAGGTTGCGAGCGTCCGGTATTTTTCAGTTGGCCGAACTCCGCGGCCACGGTGGACCAGCGCACGGCGGGTTATTGCGAGGCGGTACGCCAAGCGGCGAAGCCCGAGATTGTAGAGAGCGGCGACGCGGAATGCCGCGAAGCTATTGCCGATCTGCTCATGCGCCATCGTCCGGACGGTTTCGTCTGCGCGAATGACCGGACAGCAGGCCAAATCATGGTTCGTTTGAATGAACTCGGCGTGGAAATCCCGACCAAAATGAAGATTACCGGCATTGACGACACCAAATACGCCAGCATCCTTCATGTCCCGCTCACCACGTTGCGGCAACCGTGCCACGAGATTGGCGCCGCCGCCGTCTGGACCATGATCGAGCGTATTCAGCATCCAAACATGCCGGCGCGCGATATTCTGCTGGATTGCCAACTGATCGTGCGGCGCTCCTGCGGGTCAACCTGAGGACTTGTGGACTTTGTTAGTTAGGCGGCCACCTCGCTATCAATAGGACCGGGAACGCAGGCTTTCTGTGAGTTGTGAAAGGCGGCGAGGACTTTTTCGACGTCGGGGAGGCTGCCGCTGATTTGTTTGTGGGTGTGGGCGACGGCGTTAAAGTGGTCGATTTCCTCAATTGAAAATACGAAGCCAAAATCGGCGGGGTTGAAGGCAAGATCGTTAGCGCGAGCGTTCTGGAGCGCCATGCAGGCATGGTTCATGCTGCGGCGGCGTTCGGTGGCAGCGGTCTTTTCCTTTTCTTTGCGTTCCTTCTGGAGGGCGTCGAGTTTGGCGAGATCGGTGGTTTGTTGATTGCGGAGGCGGCGCTCCTGCAGTGCGAGGTTGTTGAGTTCGCGGCGATAGAGGAGAAAGAGTTTGCCGCGAATGAGGGCTTCGCGGGCGACGGGATCTTTTTCATCGGGGAACAGGTCAGGGTTTTCGAGGCGGCCGATGGCGTAGATGGACGCTTCGAGGGGAGCAATGCGGAGGAGACGCCATTCGGAATCGGCGATGAATTGGACGAGAGTGTGTTCTTGATCGTCGACAGGAGAATAACGGTGAAAGTGGCGGTCGAGGTGGGCTTGGTAAGCGATGGCGTCGTCTGTGGGTAAGAGAACGGTTTGACCGGTGAGGCCGGTTTTGACGGCGTTCATGCTGGAGCGGGCTTTGCCTTCGGTGCTGACAGGTCCGCAGGATTTTTGGGCGTTCGCACGGTTGGCAGCAAATTGGGCGTCGGAGACGGGACGCGGTTGAGAATGTTGCGGTTCGGAGAAATCGACGTTCGGAGTGAAGCCGGAACCTGCGGCGGCGGCGGCAGTAGCGGTCATGGCGGCGGGGTTGGCTTGCACGGCGGCAGCTTTCAGGGCAAGGCGCGCGGCGGCGCGACGTTCGGCACGATTCGACATAGGTACGAAACTCCTTTTGGAAATGGAAAAGCCCAGCAGCGAGGGATGCTCGCACTGGGCTTTTCTTTCCGGTTTGAGAGTAGCAAACGAAGGGTCGATTCCGAACCAAATTTTCGGGGTTTTGCGGAGACGGGCTGTAAGTTATTGATAAGATTTGAAATGCAATTAGTTAAAGTATCTTAATATTTGTGACTGAGTTTTTGGGGAGGAGAATGTCCCGGAAAAAGGTTTCGGGACTGCCATCGAGCGCGAGTTTGTTTGTAAAGGTGAGTTTTCATGCTCGTTGCTTCTCACGGCCAGGGCCTCTGCGATCGATACCTTTTCGTTCACGCAAAGTGGTTACACCGGCGGCGGCACGCTGACCGGCTCATTTACCGGAACAGTTGAGGTGACGGACAGATCGAGCTGGGCGATCTTTCCGCCTTCAATGCCAGCTTCACCGTTCCCACTTCCGTGGGCGACGCGACTGGCTATTTCTATCTAAGGGACCTCCAGCTCTTTTCTTTCCTACCGGCTTCCAATGGGCCGGATAGTTCGCTCGACCTCTACGCGCAAACGGCTGCTATCAGTCAGAATATCTGCGTCGGCGCAGCAGCAGCTTTTGGGCTCTGCGGAGCGGGCGGAAACTTCGCCGGAGTCGGAAACACGATCGGGGTTGCGGATGCGTCAACGCCGGATTTCCCGATTCTTCAACTCGTTTCGAGTGTGCCCTCAAAATCCTCCGGCGACCGCACCTGAGGCAGTCACATATTCGTTGTGCGGACTGACGCTGATCGCGGCAGGATTGTGGCGTCGAAGCGCAAAGTGCGGCTCAGCGGGGAGGTAAACGATCATATACGCGCCAAGCGGGCTTGGCGGGCTGCGAGAAGCGCGCCGTGGCCAGGGAACATCCGCGCGGGAATCGGGCTTTCTTATGGCCCGCTTTTAAAGCCGCATGTGCAGCTTGTTGTTGCCGCCGTGAACGCTGCCACACCCGGCAGCTATGTTGAGGTAGAAATTCCCGTTGGATAGGCGGGCCCGAAAAGGGT
>CAVYUL010000026.1:0-147762 GCA_963771405.1 Bryobacterales bacterium | reverse complement strand
GGCGGAGGTGGCGCAGCAGGCGGTCAAGCGACGCCCCCAAAGAACGGCATAACATCGGCGCAACTCCAAATCATTCTGAACGCAGCGAAAAAGGATGCAGGCAGCTGTGCCGGTACGTTTTCGGCGGGCATGGACCTATATGGGTCCAAGTTTTCGCTTAAAGCCTTCGATGTGCAGATTCAGAACACGAAATACCTTCAATATCCAAATCCGGCAAGCAGCCCGCTCGGACCGCTCTCAAGCGTCGAAGCCCAGGCATTGAAGGGGTCGATTGCACTGTACCCGAACTTCTTTACGGATACTTCCGCGAGGCAGGCCGGGATCGACGTCATGAGAATCCACCAACTCCAATCGGTCGGTCCGTACGATCCTCGTCTGCGATGGGCCGCCCAGAAGCTTCATCGCCAGCGCTCCGATAAACCCGCTCAACAAACACAGGACAACAATCAGTCCGGGGCGGAGATTCATTTACAGCCTCGCAGTATCCAGATCGTGATTCCGTCCGTATTACCGTAGCTCGTGAACAGCTTTATCTCGTTAGGCGTTATGCCGCGCTGCTGGAACGCATAGAATACGTTCGCGTCGTTCCAGCCGGTGTAGATATGAAGATTCTCATGTACGACGATCCCGGCCTGCCTCGCGGAAGTATCCGTAAAGAAGTTCGGGTACAGTGCAATCGACCCCTTCAATGCCTGGGCTTCGACGCTTGAGAGCGGTCCGAGCGGGCTGCTTGCCGGATTTGGATATTGAAGGTATTTCGTGTTCTGAATCTGCGCATCGAAGGCTTTAAGCGAAAACTTAAGACCGTATGGGCTCATGCCCGCCGAAAACGTACCGGCACAGCTGCCTGCATCCTTTTTCGCTGCGTTCAGAATGATTTGGAGTTGCGCCGATGTTATGCCGTTCTTTGGGGGCGTCGCTTGACCGCCTGCTGCGCCACCTCCGCCATGGGTCGTACCGGTGGCCGCGTAGGCTGTTGCGTAAAAGGTGGGACAGGTCGGACAGATTTCCATCCACGCCTGATCTGCCCAGTCCCACGTGTTGATTGCTCCAGGATCGCCGGTCACCGTCGTTGTGCATCCGTTGCAGGGCACTACGGGTATGCCGATCGCGTCCATTCCGCTCGGGTCGGTCGAGGTTATCGGATTGCCAAGTACATATGCGTATCCGTTCCAAGATTGCGAGCTGAACAGACTCGCTCCAGCATTTACGGGATCAGGGCTGCTGAGTCTCCCTATCGCCGCCGTAAAGAACCGCGCATTGAAATAATCCTGCCCCGCTTCCTGATCGCGAATTTGGCCGGTGAACTTCTCAATCACATCCGTTGTCGATCCGAACGTCGAACCTCTCGAATAAGTATTCGCGGATATTTCCACACCGAACGGCATGTAGTCATGCCGGGTCGCCGCATTGCCATACTGATCAGTGAGCATGCGAGTGCTGCCGAGATGGTCGGTGGTGTAATAACACGTTGTGCAGGCGCCGCCGCTGGCATTCTCGCTCGCGATGATGGCGCTGCCACTTCCGGCGAAAACGTTGTCTTTGTACCAACCGACAGCGGTTGAATACACTGTCGCCAGACGCCCGGAAGCGTCGTAGATGTAATTGTAGGTCGGTCCGCTCGGAACGGCCTTTTGCACCCGGCGCCCGAAGGCATCGTACGCCATGGTTTCGGTCGCGCCGCTGGTTGCAATCGAGGTCATCTCGTCTTCCAAATTGTACGACGCGGTGTTGCCGTTGATGGTCTTCAGGTTTCCTGCGCCGTCGTATGCCCAACTGGAATTTTGGTTGTTTGTTGCGCTGTAGACGTCGGTGCCCGGCGTGTTGCCCGTCGCGCCTGGGAACCAGATGTTGCCGTAATTGTCGAAGCTGAAGCTCTGGGTGTACTGGGTGGTCCAGACTTGATTCTGTTGAGTGCCGGTGTTCAAGGTGTCGTTTACCGACTTCAGCCGGTTGATGTTGTCGTAGGTGTAGAAATCCGCGAAACCGGCGGTTGCAGAATAACCAGCGCCGCCGTCGTTGGACGCGTGCCAGGCCGCTGTTCCGTTGGTGTTCCAGCCGAGGCAGCCGGCCCACAATTGCGCCCCGGTCGCGTTGCGCGAACCGGAGGGAGGATTGACCATGGTTTCGATGTCACAGTTGTACCAATCGCGATTGGTTAACTGCGTCGTCAGTTGCAAGCCATTGCCGCGCGTCAGGGACGAGGGAACGTTAGTCGGCCCGACGCCTAAGTCGATGGACGCAAGCGCAAGGAAGGTCTTAGGGTCGCCCCTTTTTCCCCTAAGATTCGTGGTACGGGTTCCTTAACCCGAGATGACATCGATCCATCTCTTCTCGACCCACCCAGACCGGCAGCCCCTTGTTTTCCGAACACTCAAGCCGCCCTGGGCGGTCGGTCCGCAGGGGCCACTGTAGAAAACCTTGAGCCAATCTCCGCGTTCGTCGCAGATATAAACTCCCATACCGGGGCGAAGCCGATCAACCTTTCGAAATCGGATTCCGGCGCCTGACCGCACTATTGCGAAGCCATTCTGCGCCAAGTGAACGTGTACCTTAGCAAAATTGCATACATAAGAATCGCTGGGAGTGGCGTTGGCACTCTGCGCCGTGACCGGCTCCCCTAAGCAGCCAGCCGCCACCAGAATCAGTGCTACGCGAAAACGCATCAATCGCTCCCCATCATTATCATTCAAACTCCGCGGCTCTTTCGATCGGTAAATCGTTACCGGCCTACAGCAGACGTACCTGCCGGGCAGCTTTGCCCGAAGGCGGGCATATCTATGTTCACACCACCATTTTTCCAAGTGTTTGTCCCGCCAACAATCTGGACCACGAGCGCACCCGGATTACGCGCCATAATTATGTTCTGCGCCTGCAACGCACTGCCTAGTCTAGGACCGTATTTCCTACCGCCTGCGTGAGCGCATTAAACGACTCGGTAGCTCCGTCAGGACCGGTAACCGTGCCGTACGTACTCGCCCGAGCAAGCCTGCCTAAATGGGTTCTTGGCGGAGTAGTCGAAGATCGCAAGCCCAGATTGTTGCCATAGTTGTCAAAGCTGTAGCTCTGGGTGTACAGGTGTCCAGACTTGATTTCCGCCGGCCTGACGGCTCAATTCCGAATGACGAATTTTATGAATAACATCGCTCAACTGGAGGCAGATTTTCCTGCAATCCAAATATCTGATAGCGAAACCATGATCGCGTCAGATCGGCCATGAGACGGAGAGAGCAGCGGATGCATGAATTCTTCGAAGCGCGATTGGACTTGGCGTGAGCAATGGCGGCGATGGGCGAAACCGGGCGGTACCAACACGCGACTTGCGAGCAAAACCAGATCGAACGCGGTATCGCTACCCTGTCAGGTAGGTGGACAGATGGTTCAAATTCTCTGGTGATGAGGGCCGCTCCGGAGGTGAAAGCAACGATAAGGGGCTCAGATGAAGGGCGGCACGAACAGTTGGTCCGTGAAGAGGCAGGGCGGGTCAAAGTACAGCAGGGTCGAGCGTGAACGGCGATTCCTCCTCAAGCAGTTCCCGGCGGTTTTCAAGCTTACCCAGAAGATTCCCGCTCCGGCGCTTGGTGGGCAGCAAGGTTTCGTTACAAACCTATATCTGAGCGAGAACGAGTTTCAGATGCTGGCGCAACTTTCGGCGAGGGAGTTGAGTAAGACTCGTTGCAGCGTGCCTCCGTTCGGCATCGATGTGTTTGAGGGTGAATTGGAGGGGCTGATTCTGGCGGAGGCGGAGTTTGCGTCGGCGGATGAGGCGGAGGCATTAACGGTTCCGTCGTACGTTGTGCAGGAGGTCAGTGAGGGCGCGGTTCCGTCGAGGGATTCTTGATCGGGGAGATGCGGCGCGGGTGGCGAGCTTGAACAAGTATACGGCGGCCCCGCATTAAGTGGCGTCTTCTGCTATGACCTCGCTGGCTTTTTCGCTGATCATGTATGTGGGAGTGACGATAAAGTAGCCGGGGATTTTGGGGAAGACGGAGGCGTCGACGACGCGCAAAGCTTCGACGCCAAGGACGCGGAAGCGGCTGTCGAGGACGGTGCCGATGGCGGCGGTGCAGGAGGCGTGGTGGCCCCAGGCTTCGTCGCGGACGAAGGTACGGAGTTGGTCGTCGGTTTGGCAGGCGGGGCCGGGGAGCAGTTCGCTATCGATCACGCCGAGGTTCGACAAAGCTTGGTTCATTTGGCGCGCAAAGTGGACACCGCTGACCACTGCGTCGAGATCGGGGTCGTTGGCGCGCTGGCCGTCGCCGAAGTATTGGAAGTTGATTTCCGGTTGATCCCACGGATTGGCGGAAGTGAGGCGGACGTAGCCGGTGTTGTTAGTGCGGGCTTTGAGAACAGCCCAAGTGAAGAGATTGTGGTATTGCTCCAAACGAGAGGAATAGCCGGGGACGTAGCCTTTGAAATAACCGGGTAGGCCGAAGATGTAGAGATCGGGATCGGGAAGAGCTTTGTTCGAGCGTTTGATGATGCCGACGACGGAACCGTTTGAAGTGTAAATGCCGGTGCCGGAGTTGAGCCACTCAGTGAAATCGGGATCGTCCACACCAGGGACCGGAGGTTTGAAGGTGGCGCCGGAGAGAAGCGAGAAATCGCGGGCAAAGCGGGAGATGATGGCGACTTCGTAGCGGTCTTGCAGGTTTTGGCCGACGCCGGGGAGATCGAGCAGAACGGGAATGCCGAGGCGTTCTAAGTCGGCCCGCGGGCCTATGCCGGAGAGTTGGAGCAATTGCGGAGTGTTGAAGGCGCCGGCAGAGAGGATGACCTCGCGCTTGACGCGAACCTGGGTGCGAGGGAGGCTAGCACGATCGGAGGCGGCTTCGGGATCGGCTTCGAAGACGTGCGCTTTGTCGATGTATTCGACGCCGATGGCGCGTTTCCCATCGAATAAGACACGCGTCACGAAGGCGTTCTTCTGGATGGTTAGATTCTTGGGCGAAGCTTGCTGAACGCGGAGGAGATATTCGCGCGTGCCAGCGCGTTTCCCGTTTTCGACGGCTAGCGGGGTAAAGGCGAGACCTTCGGGACTGTCGGAACCATTGCGTGAGTCGTTCGGATCGAAGCGAGTGTCGAGGCGAATGAGTGGATTTCCCACATGTTTCAAGAGTGCGGAGTTAATGGCGCTCAGAACCATTTCGAGAATCTCCGGATCACGGAGACCCATTTTCGGATCGGACTCACAGGTGGGGAGCCAACCGTTGAAACCGTGGCCATGGGCGAAATCGCGAAAATCTTCTTTACCTTTGAGTAACTCGCCCAGAGAGCCAAAGACGTTGCTAATAAAGCCTCGCACTGACCCGGGCGGAGGGACGTATTTGCAGTTTTCCAAGCGCTCGAAGCAGGAGCGCATTTTCGCGGGACGCCAAGACTCATCGCCGGTCAGATCGGCGATGTAGTTCCAATCGCTATCCTGCGGAACAACGGTGATCATGGCGTTGTGAGCGGTGCAGCCGCCGAGAGTGCCGGCGCGAGGGTAGAAGACGCTGTCTTTGCCACGGAACTTAACGGCTTTGGAGTCTTTGGCCTGCTGGGCATCGTCGGAGTAATGGCGGACGAAATATTCCCAGGCGCAAGATTTGTATTCGGTCGAGAGGCCGTGGAAGAGGGGGACTTCGTACATCCACTTGCCGGTTTCGTCTTCCGAGCAAGGGTCACCGCCGGCCTCCATAAGCAAAACGGAGAAGCCGGCTTTGGCCAGATTTGCGGCTAGCGGGCCGCCGCCGGCTCCGGAGCCGACAATGACGTAATCAAAATCTCCGCTCATAAGGTTTTCAAGAACTCAATGAGAGCGTTCTTCTCCTGATCTGTCAAACCGGGCTCTTCCTTGAACATGCTGGTGCCGAAGTAGTGGCCGCGATTGACAATGAAATCGGGGCATTTGCTGAGATCCATCAGCGGACCTTCGAGGTTCGCGAATACTTTGCGGGCGGCGTCGTCAGAAGCATTAGCAGGGAGAGCTTCGAGATCGTGCTTGAGTTTGACGGCGACGTCGAGAACCTTGGAATCGTGGGCGATCTTTTCGGCGGGGTTTTTACCTTCATACAAGATATCGAGATTCGCCAAAAGATCGACGGGCGTTCCGGGAGGAATGGGGCCGATTTGAATTCCGTCCGCTCCGAAAGCGGATGGGAGGATGTGTTGACCGATTCCGATAAGGCTCTTCATGCTATCGGGAACGTAGCCGGGTGCGATGCGGAGATAGGAGCGAGTGTCTACCCGGTCGATCAAGCCGGGGATCTTGTCACCGAGAACGGTGTCTTTGTCGCGGAGTTCGGGCCAGAGCATTTTCTTGATGGAATCGTTGAAGGAATCCATGCGGCCAGCGACGGAGGGGTCGGGGTTGAACTTGCCGACGGAGTTATTGAGCAGGAATGGGGCGGTGGACCAGAGACTGATGAGAGAGGCGGGACGGGTGTAGCCGCGGCCGCCATCGGGCATTTTATATTGCTTGGGAGCGCCGGTGAAGGGATCGTAAATGGTGATTTCGCCGACGGAGGGCAGTTGTTTATAAGTTTCTGAAGAGAAGTTATCCCAGATGTTGTCGCGTAAGGCGTTGGTAGCGAGCGGGCTGCAGGCGTTGGTTTGGAGCAGCGTGACGGGGACACGGAATTCGGCTCCGAAGTAATTGTCTTTATTGAAATCAGGGGCCGACGCGATGGCGCGCATTTTAGCTTTGAAGTCGCCGGTTTTAGTCCAGGCCCAATATTTGTTCCAGCAATCCAAATAGCCCGAGCCGGAGCAGCCGCCGGGGTCCATGCCGGGAGCGGCGGCGGGAAGTTTGCTTGAGTGACAACGGGCGCAACGTTCCGCAAAGACCATTTTGCCTTGATTGATGACAGTGGCGGATTTGGAGAGATAGGCAGCGCCGCCGGGAGCATCTTTGAGTAAGTGCGGGGCGGTGCTCTTGAGGAAGAACAGGGCCATGTTCGGAGTTTGCGCTTCGGTGACTTGCCAATAGGCGGAGTTTTTGCGAGAGACAGTGATTTCAATGGGACTGACCGGCTTGCCTCCGACGAGAGGGTTGAAGTGGAGAAACCACTCTTCGCTGAATAGACCGATGTTGAGATAGACGCGATTGAGCGCACCGAGGGCGCCGACCGAGTCAGAGCCGTCTTTGAGGACGCGCGGCGAATAGGACGTGTTGGGAGCGACGAAGAAAGCGCTGAGTGGCGAGGAAGGCGGCACAAAATCATTGAACTGCTTGTTATTGGCACTGCCGCCGGCGAGAGTCTCTTTGCCGAAACGTTTGGCGATTTCGAGACGCGCTCCGAGCGAGTAGACGGCATTCATGGTGCGCGGATTGTTGATGTTGTCAGTGGAGATGAGTGACGTATCCAGAGTGCCGGGGCGGGAAGCGCTTAGCAACTGGTGAAGATAGCTAGAGGGGTCGCCATTCCAATCGAGGATGCGATTGACCCAGAAGTATTGGGCGCCGACGTTGGACGCGAGATTTTCCCATTTGGGATTTTCCGGGTCGGCGGGCGGCTTGACGGGGTTCGGACCCACGTGGCAGAAGCCGCAGGACATGCCAACGCGATAGGGTTTGATGAGGTCTTTGGAATTGTAGTAAGTGGGATCGGTGTAATAGCGAACCGGGTCCCACTTTTTGGCGGCAGCATCATCGAAATCGGGGTTTGGGAAGAGGCGCAGGCCAACGATGCCGCTGGCCAAGCCGTAGAAGGAGCCGACGGGCATATTCTTGCCGCGCGCCCCGAGTTTCACGCCGGGATATTTGCTTTCGTTTTCGAAGGGATCAGGCGGGCAGGAAGCCGAGCGTTTGTCGAGCCAGAGGCCGTAGCGATTGGGGTCGGGGCCGGTGGGTTTATCAAAACAGGGCTCATTGACTAAGCCGAGATAATTCCAACGGGTATCGCGAGTGTACTTGAGATTTGGGTGAGAGGAGACAGTTTTCAGAAGATCGACGCCACCGAAACTGGATGTGTTCAGCTCGTTCCACATGTGGTCATTGCCGCCGGCCCAAACGATCCACATGTTGCGGCCTTTGATTTCCTCAGGAGTGAGGCTGATGCCGCTATCCATGTCGTGAAAATAATCTTCGTCGGCGGCCGGGAAAGAGTCGACGGAGCGGCCGACCTGGCGGGCTTCGTCGACGACGGAGCCGGATTTGGGTTGGTTTGGGCTGCTGGTACAGGCGACGAAACATGCGAGTGATGAGACGAGTGTGGCGCCAGCGGCCATGGCGAGGCGTGACTTCATTGCGATTCCCTCCTAACGAACAGGCAAGCGATGGGTGCTGAGTAGTATGTGACGGCAGTCGAGGTAGAGTTACACCCAATACCCAATAGTTTTGGATCATGTCGCAAGTGAGGGGATAAGTCAAGGCAGTGAGACGAGGGAAGCGCGGTCGGAGTTTTACGGGTACTGGTGTGGCGAAACCGACGATTTGCGCTTCGAAGCCAAAGGGCGAAGAAACGGCGATTTTTACGAAACGGATACGAGGGATTTATGGCTAATTTTTCCCGTCGGCTGGACGGGAAAAAATCGGCGTTTTGAGGACGATTTTGAGCGAATTTTTCCCGCTTGTAAATATTAAGTGAAAAGCGACGGGAAAAATTCGAGATTTTGGGTTGCGCGCCGAGCGAATATTTCCCGTTGCGCGGACGGGAAATATTGGGCGAAGAAAGGGCGATTTTTGCGGAACAAGAGAGGCTTGCTTGGCGAGCGGTGGCGAAGGTTTTTTGAGGAGGTTGGGAGGGTAAAAACTCGGGAAAAACGGGGGAGTTTTTACCGCCTATAAAGAATAGAAGATAGAGAGCGGTAAAAACTGGAGTATTTTGGGGTAGTTTTTGCCCTTTCTTGCAAGCGGTTTCAGAGGGAGCGGTAGTGCTGCTGCGGGCGGGGTTTGCGGTGGCTATAGCGTGACGCGGTATAGCGAGAGGCGATGTATGGGAATTCACTGCGGCCTTGCTGCGGATTCGAGAAGTGGAAGGGCGCTCGAAAATGTCTTTGGCGGTGAGGGTGGGCGAAAGTGGGCGCAGTTCGGGCGCGGGGGTGGTAAAGGGCGAAATTCGGATTGAGTCTTGCATTCCGCTTGTAAGATCGCATGAGGGGCAATCGGGCTGACTGAATTCCGATGGTTAAGTGATTGAAACTAAAAGAAATAAAAAATGTGCGAGATTTGAACTGCCTAAGAACGAGAGCTGAGGGTTTAAGAATGGCAACAAAGGCCGGGTTGACGGGGCGGCTGCGCTGGGCGCTCTAGCCCGACCTGAACCGCCTGTGTGGGCTTGGTGAAAGGTGGTTGGTTGACGATTACTAAATACATGCCGACTACGCAGGAGTTATCTATCATAACGCCGCTTCCGAACCGCTTCTGATGCGGATTGACGGATCACCGTCGGCTGGAGCGTCGAATAAGAAGTCACCTTATCCTAGGACGAGGAGAAGCTAGGCCGACGATGTACGTGCAATCTTGCGCTCTTTTGCTGCAATGTAAATAGCACGAGCCGCCTTCATTGGGTAATCGCTCCATTGGCCCCTTGCCCCTGTTGGATGAGGCACAACCGCGAGACGCCACTCTCGCCGCAATCCTGCGACTTCGCCTTCGATATTCCAAAACGGAGGCGTAGCCGCGTTTTTCCTTATCGTCAGTGTCCGGAGGCCGTGGGCGTGGCGCGATGGCCACCGAATATCGTTATCGCTTGCGCTGAAGCAGATCTTCGTGTCGTGCGAATCGCGGATGGATAGCTTGCCGAGATGACGCCGGAAAAGCCTGAGAAGCCCGTGCTCGGCCACGGTACCCAGAGCAATAAGTGCAGATGCCTCGCTGCCGAGCAAACGCCGCCAGAGCCAATCGCTCGCTGTCTCCGACTCAACATATTTAGAAAAGACTTCAGGCTCTAAATTGATTACTGAATCGCCCCCTTTGTCGCGCGGTGGGTTTCGCCGCACGAAAGCAACCCGGCACAGATCGACTGGCGCAAGTAGCCGGCATGAGGGGATCACGGCCGATGCTAGGCCGGCAATCCTTTTGTAGTAAAGACGGTTTTCGATCACATCTCGGAAGAAGTGACGCAAAAACTCCCCGCTCGATCGTTGGTCATAGTCTGCGGGACGCATCTCGTGGACCTGACCGTGTCCGCCGACGAATGGGCCATAGGTCGATCCGAAAACGAAAAGAGCATCCCGGCTTTTCCAATCACGCCCGACCGGGTCCGGTACCCACGGAAGGCGATAAGGGGATCGCATGGCCTGCTGGGCACCGACGGCCCCGACTTCCCAGCAAGTCTTGTACGGTTGGATTTGCTCCTGTTGCTCCGGCGAGTCCCGCCAGATTTCGCAGTTCAGCGAATCTTCGAGGTCGAGATCATCAACAGACCAGAATGCTTCATTCATAGGCTAAGAACCCCGTGCGAATTGACTGGCGAATTTCTCGCTAATAAGATTGTGAATTTCCATCGTTGCGGTAAGGCCCCGCCGAATCGACAGTTCGTCGCCACCGAATTGACTCCTGTTTGTAGATTAGACCTTCATTTCTTGTAAAGGGAAGGCTCCACAATTGCGAATCGGCGATCTCGAATGACCCTCACCTTTCGCTAGCGATCTCGGAAGCTGGCTTTCAGCAGATAGATCGTGCCTGACGGCGATATGGCGATTAACCTCACTTTCGCAGCCAAACCCGATTTTGGGCAAAAAACGTGGTAATCGCAGAGCTAAGTCCTTAGCTATCAATAAAACATTTCCTGAGGTGCTTGTAGTGGAGACCTACCCTCTAGGCAGAGGCTGAAAAATCTGGCAAGCTGCCAAGTAAGCATGTACTTGCGCAGGAACAAGCGAGTGAAAGACGGCAAAGAGCACCGCTATTACACAGTGGTGGAAAGCCGGCGTGTGGGAGTGGGTCGAGTGGTGCAGAAGCAAGTGCTGTACCTGGGAGAGATCAACGACAGCCAGCAAGCGGCTTGGCGCAAGACGCTGGAAGTCTTCGATGAGCAGCAGCAACGGATGACGCCGCTGAGCCTGTTCGCCGAAGACCGCCCTGTGCCGGCCGACGCCCTCGACAGCGTGCAAGTGAAGCTGAGCGAGATGAAACTGGAGCGGACTCGCGCCTATGGCAACTGCTGGCTGGGCTGTCAGTTGTGGGAACAGTTGCAGTTGGATCAGTTCTGGAACAAGAAGTTACCACAAGGGCGGGAGAAGGTGGAGTGGGCGCAAGTATTGGAACTGCTGGTGGTGAACCGCTTGATCGATCCCGGCAGCGAGTTTCGATTACACCGGCAATGGTTTGACCAAAGCGCGATGGATGTGTTGCTGGGGCAGGATTTTGCGGTGGCGGAAAAGGACCGGCTGTACCGCTGCCTGGATCGTGTGTTGGAGCATAAGCAAGAGTTGTTCGTGCATCTGCGGCAACGCTGGCAAGATCTGTTCCAGGCGGAATTCGATCTGCTGCTCTACGACCTCACCAGCAGTTACGTGGAAGGGGAAGCCGAACAAAATCCGAAGGCCAAGTACGGCTATAGCCGGGACGGCAAACCAAACTGCAAGCAAGTTGTGATTGCGCTGGTGATCACGCCCAGCGGCCTGCCGATGGCTTACGAAGTGATGGACGGCAACACGGCGGACAAGTCGACCTTGCGCGGCTTTCTGGACCGGATAGAAACGATGTACGGCAAAGCGCGGCGCGTTTGGCTGATGGATCGAGGGATACCCACGGAAGCATTGTTGAAAGAGATGCGGGAGTCGCGACAGGAGACGTTTTATCTGGTGGGGACGGCGCGGTCGAAGGTCAAGCAGTATGCGCAGAAGTGGCTTGATTTGCCTTGGCACAAGGTGCGCGACTCAGTGGAAGTGAAACTGTTCGCCGAAGCGGGCGAGTTATATGTGCTCGCCAAGAGCGAAGGGCGGCGCGAAAAGGAGAGTGCGATCCGGCGCAAGAAGCTGGCGCGACTGTTGCGCAAACTGCGGGCGATGAGGCGCAGTGGTCCGAAGCGCGATCAATTACTGATGCGTGTCGGAGCGGCCAAAACGGACGTCGGGCGTGTCTTCGGATTCGTCACGATCAACCTGCCCAAGGCCGGAGAAGAAGTCACGAAGGAGACGTTCACGTTCAAACTCGACAAGGCGAAATTGAAAGACGCTGAACTCTGTGACGGCCACTATCTGCTACGTACGAATTTGGTCAGCGAAGATCCGGCGGTGCTGTGGGATCGGTACATGCAACTGACTCAGATCGAAGCCGCCTTCAAGTGTTTGAAGAACGATCTGGGAATTCGCCCGATTTATCATCAAAAGGAACAGCGCGTAGACGCGCACATCCTGGTGGCGTTCTTGGCCTACTGTCTGATCGTCACGCTGAAGCATCGATTGACAGAGTACGCGCCTGGACTCACGCCTCGCGCCGTGCTGGAAAAGTTGGCCACCATTCAGATGCTGGATGTTTCGTTTCCCACTACCGATGGCCGCCGTCTTACCATGCCGCGCTATACCGAACCTGATGCCGAGCAGGCCCTTCTCTTGCATCATCTGAAGCTCATGCTCCCACCGCAGCCCCCGCCCCGTATTTCCATTGCCACTTCGGCGACAACCGCCCCACAACTCAAAATGTAGTGGAGACCTTTGGGATGTCTTTATTGAAAATAAAGGACTTCCTTGCTGTGAACCCACTCAACTGCGAAAGTCGGGTTAATCTACACATGCCGACTACAGACACTCAATGCCGCAGAAGGCATTTTGCCGATTGGAGATTCGTCGATTCAACCGAATGCCGGTAGAGAAAGAAAGGCGTCGATATCCAATTGGTTTCAAGTCCTCATCACGGCTTCCTGGGTGGGGAGAGTAAATCGTGGTTCTAGCCGCGCTTATGCTCAGCCTTGTTTTCAAGACTTTTGCAAGGTCCGTTTCTACACATCTCCGGTAAACATTCTCTTCGGTCAGCGGTGCGGAATCTTTCGACCTACAGTGTTTTCAAAAACGCAATTAAGGCGTGCTTATCGTTGGCTGAAAGGGCCAAGCCAAATGGATGTCCTTTGATTGGACCTGGAGCGAGATGAAATCCATGGGGTAGGTAATCAGGTTGAAGGCGAGCCTGATCGAACCATTCTTCCAGCGTCTCCGCCTGTCCGAGGTGTCCAAATGCGTTCCTAAACCACACTCCTCGCAATGAGGGCACTTTATAAAATCCAGTACCGCGCCGGGTCCGAAGTGCGAGAGTGGGGTCCGTGCCGACCGTCACGTCGAGAATCTGCTCCGTTCGTTTCAGTTGAGCAGGAATGTCGAACCCTACAGCCGGCGTCAATTTGTTATTGGTGTAGAGTGGCGGGGGGTGACAACTGGCGCACCCTTGCTGTTGAAAGATGACTTGCCCACGACGCGCCACTTGGTTGTAAGGATTTTCATTACGAGGTGGTTTCAGCGAGTACAGGTAGAGCGCCAAAGCGTACAGTTGTTCGTCGCTATAGCGGCCTTGCCTCAGCATGATGGGCTGGAAATCACCAAAGTGTGCAGTTACTTGAAGGCCGCCCATGAAACCCTGATTTACAATGGCGTACCTCATTAGATCTGCGATTGATCGATGCCGCGAGAGGCCGGTGGCGTCGAGATAGTGAATGTCTTTGACCCCGATAAGAGAAGGTACGTGCACCGGAAAAGCCGAACTGGTTCCCTCGCGTGCGATGACGCCGGGTTGCATGGCTGCGAAGCGGCGAATCTGCTCGGCGGCGGTAGCGGCATAAAGCTCATCCGGCCTAGCGACCCAGGGCGCGGCGTAAAATATGGTTTCTTCGGCTAGCGCACGCCGATTAGGGTCGGGCGTTTGGCGATTGGCACGGGCTAAAGAGTCCCTCCTGGCCCACGGGAAGTTCCCTTGCGCCCCATCGACCACTGTGCCATCGCGGAGCACGCGAGTGTGGCAATTTGCGCATGCCGCTACGCCAATCTCAATGAGACCTTTTTTGCGCACGACGTATTGAAAAAAAGGTACTACGCCATCGCGATTTGGCAGGACGCCAGAAGTTCTTAACACCTCGAAATTTACTGCACCACTCGCGGGATGAAACTCGCGAGGAGCCCGAAACACGTCCGAGCCTGCTCTGATCCAGTCCTGTTTGGTCCGTAGTTTTGCAGGATCAAATATGAGCTCGGGGTCCTTCTGCTCAAGGGTCGCCATATATCCGGGCGGCTCTTTTTCGCGAACGTAAACCGGGTAGCCGCGGTAAATAGGGATGACGTCAAGCGCGTAATACTCGGCTGCGGAGAGATAACGAGGCGAATGCTCCGGCTGCACAAGGGGCATCTCGAAAGTGCCGGCCTCTCGGTCATCCCACGCCCTGGGGACCTCCGGGTGAAAGGACTGGGCCAGCGCCGCAATTGCGATAGCCCACATCGAGAGAAGGCGAAGAAGATTCAAAGCCAAACCTCACTGAAAACCGACACAGCAGGCATCAGTCTACCATTCTGCCGACATCCTTTATACGAAATGAATCCACTTTGACTTGTTGTCGGTTACGGTGAGATTGGCCACACCGGTCGCTTGAGAATTCAGCATTTTGGCGGCGCTTCGATTCCTGTTAGTAAATCGCCTTCGCACCAGCGCACACGAGGGCGTGCGTCGATGTGCAGCCACCTTCGGGCAGATTACTGAAATAAGGCGGCCAAAGTGTTTGACCTTAAATTTCAGCGTAAGCGACTTAGAATCAAATATTTTGGCCGCTTTATTTGCGTTTATCAGGTCCAATCTGTGCACGCGCTAGATTTCATTGACCTTATATACCAGCGGGCATCACGATTGGCCGGATAAACGCGCAACTCGCACAAAGCTGTCATCGACTTAATTTCACTAGTGTCCGGAGACATTAATAACGTGTGACGGCGATGTGGCGATTAATCTACGCTGGCCGACGAGGGCGGATGTATTGGCTGCTGGATGGGTTCCGTCTAGATAGCGGGTCGCAGGGCGAAGCTGGCCGGCGGCTTGGCGGCAACTTCGTGAATGCTCCGGCGAGCTGCCCACAAAACGTGATACATTACCGGGCGAATGGGATGGCCACGTGTAATTTTCTGTCTACGAGCAGTTAGTTTCCTTATACTCGCCCTTGCGCTCCGGTGCTGGTCACAGGATTTCCACCCAGATATTCCGAAGGCCTGGGAAGATAAAGCGGTCGAAGGATTGGAAGTCCCGCTTGCCCAGCGTGACCGCTCGCCGCGCTACATGAGCGCAGAGGAATACTACAAGCTCAGAGTTCGACCTATCTACCGGTCCTATCCCATTTATGTGAAAGGGCGCGAGCCGGCGGGTTACCTAGATTCACTGAAGCGGAAAGAGCCCGAAATTATCTTCGATCCCTCCAGGCTCCATAGCAAAGACGACTGGATTGCGGCGGGCAAGCTGGTTTTCGAGTCCGGGACAACGTTCTTTCCATCGCCGGAACCACCCACAGTAGACGCCCTTCTGGTGCCGATTTCGACGGTTTCGAAAAACGGCATGCTTCCCGGTTTCCTGTATCGATATACCATCCGCGAAAAGGGTGTTCTGGAGGTCGGATTCAACTCCTGTGCGGGTTGCCATACTCGCGCGATGCCGGACGGCACTTTCCTGGGGGGAACCCAGGGCGGTCTCACCCCTTCAAAAGCAGAAATACTTAGTGCAAAACAGGAGACTCCCGACCAGGTGCGCCGCCGGTTGAACAACGCTTGGGTCGATTTCGGCGCCCCGTGGGTGATGAGCCGTGAGGAATTCGAAGCTCAGTACACGTCTGAAGAGTATGCTTTGGAAATCGCGGCACGCCGGCCGGGAATGTTTTTTCGGCAGGGCACAAGCTGGTCGCATCCAGTCCATATTCCGTCGCTTATTGGTCTTCAAGATCGCAGATATCTTGATGCTACCGGCCTCGTCCGAAATCGATCGATCGGCGATCTCATGCGCTACGCCATCCTTAACCAGGGGCTCGATACCCTCGCTCATTTTGGCAGTTTTCAACCCAGCAAGAGCGCAACGCGCTTCAGCGCCGAGCAAGGAACGCGCTATAGTGACGAACAACTTTACGCACTGGCTCTTTACATCTATTCACTAAAGCCGCCGCCGAACCCGAACAAATTCGATGAGCACGCAACGCACGGGCTGATCATCTTCAAGCAGCAGGGCTGCGTAAACTGCCACACACCGCCTTTGTACACGAACAACAAGCTCACGCCCGCACTTGGGTTCAAAATCCCTGATGATCTTCGAAACACCGACGACATTCTGGACATCTGCGTTGCAACCGACCCGTATCTCGCGCTAAAAACACGTCGAGGCACCGGCTTCTATAAGGTGCCATCCCTTCAAGGCGTTTGGTTCCGCAATGCCTTTGGACACGGTGGTCAGGCAGAGACGCTGGAAGAATGGCTCGACCCCGCGCGCCTCCAACCGGACTACGTGCCGAAGGGCTTCCACCTCCAGCCCGGCCCGATTCAAGGTCATCCATTCGGTCTGAACTTGCCCGCGACAGACAAACAGGATCTTATTGCGTTCCTGAAAACGCTTTAAATCTCAGCGGCAATAACGTATTTCCATGCGCACGAGCAAGCGGGATATTGGGAGCTCTCTATTGCCGGCTACTCCGAAGGCATGTGTCGGTGCCGTCGTCGGAACCTGCATCATCGGAAATTGAAAGTCTGCAAACATCCTGTAACGGTCTACGGCAGGTTTGGGGCAAAGATGGAAAAGTAGAGCATGTCGGCAGCATAGATCGCCCCTAACGGCGAAGGGTAGAGCTACTCAGAGTCAGAGCTGCTAAACGTCAGGATTCTCGAAAATCGGTTCAATCGTCGCTAATCCAAACTTGTTGATCGCGCGAATGTCGATCTGTCGAGCGCAATACCCGAGGTCACCGAGCATGTTTCGACTCTCGTCGTCTGTGATCATAATACGTTTGCCAAGATCATCGGCAAAGCGCGGATTTCTATGAATGAAGAAGCGGTTTATGATGCCTCGGTTGTGGGTGATGATGTTGCGAATATCAACACACAGCGACGCGTTGGCCGTCTGCGTCTCCTTTGAAAACAATGGAATATTCAAGTGCTTCGAAAAATACTTCGTCAATGCGTCGAGGTTTTGGTGCGTCAGCGCCATCACGGTCTGTTCGGCAAATGCCGATACCAAATCTCCCGCCAAATGGTGCTCGATGCAGAAACCATACGTTGTTTGTTTGTTGAGCGGAAGCTTCTTAGGGTACTTGTCGTAGATCAGTGACATCAAGTCGGCAAGGTACGTCAGAAAGCTATTAACGGCTCGGCAGAATGCCATCTCGTTAAGAACCGCAGAGTGAATATCCATCTCAGCGACTGCGCTTTCCGGTCGTGCATCGCCACCTGGTTTCGGAAACTTCGCGGGGTCTCCGTGGCCGTAATCAACCGTTACGATCATGCGCCACAAGTACGCCTGAAACCCCAACATGGAACGTAAATCCTCGAGATATCGTGCAAGCGCGAGCGATGCCGGGTGACGCAATAATTCGAAGCCAGAGACCTCTTTTTCAGGTTGAGCTGCCATAACAATCTAACAATAGATCAATGGCAGGCCCGGGTGATCCTCGCTATGCATCTTTAGCCATGCCGACGTTGAAAAAATAGCTCGTGCCTAACGGCGATGTGGCGATTAATCGACACACGCCGACCAGGCGGATTTACTTTGTAATCGGTTCATCGCAAGCGGCGGACAACCGGCACTTCGAAGTGTCGCCGACAGACTGTCACGTGAATTCCGGGCAATGGCTGTTTGCCGTCGCGTGACGTGCAGGGTCAGACAAACCCCCATTTGCCTGCCAATACGAAATGCCTGCATGGAGGATTTCGACGGCGAACCAATTCCAAAGCAGATAGAACGCGAACGTCCGGTAGAAGGGGACCAGCAGGCCGATTAACAAACTCAATGCCGTCTTTATACAAGCCTTAAAACTGATGGGTTGCACAACGCCTGCGCTCAATTTATGGAGTCGCATGCGTCGTGGGATACCCGACCTTGAAGAGGCGGTTTGGGGGGAAATTTCAAACGCGTTCTCTGAACCCGTTACGGAGTCAGATACGAAAGCTGACTACGCTCTGACGCAAGTTTGGGCGAGGGGGGGTCATTCGTTCGCGCTATTCAACTTAAACGACGCGCGGCTTGTTAGCTGTGCTTTCAGCACCGTAGAGTGGATCAACCATAAGTTCTCGAAACAGGAAGCGGCATACGACGTGGCAGCAGATGGATCAGTCGTAGAGCGAAGGCTGCCGCCACGAGGCGAAATCCATGATGACAATGAATCAGGTGGTTCCTGAGCCTTTGAACGGGCATCAATCTGAAGACGACGGTGGCATTCCAGATAGCCTCCCGCCATCTGTAATAGGCATGGGTTTTAGTCGTCTCGTCCTGTGCCCAGTAGTACTTAAAAAGCCCAATAATTCTGGAATGTTGTTGAAAGTACTACCTCTGGGGAGGTCATGCGAAAAGATGGCGAAGCCTCAAACCGCATTTTCCTCAACCTGATGCAAGCGCGCATACAATTTCCCAACTTCGACGACGAACTCGAAGCCGAATTCGTAAACCTCGGTCTCAGAAAGGGCAATTTCGGGCTCGCCGACGCGGCGTAGCGAACTTCACATCCAAACGCTGAGCTCGTAGTGTGTCTCGACGAAGGTGCAAGACTTGTAAAGTAGAGGCAGCGATGGGGTCTCGTCTCCAAAAATTCTGGCTTCGCATCAGTGACGGCATCGCCGTCCAGGACCTGTGGGCGCAACTTCACGGGGAGGCGCGCGCCAGCTACCGGCTCTATTCGAAAGATATTGAGCTGAAGCGGCCCGAAAACCAGAAGCGCTCACAACGGGTGAGAGTGGTGGGCACAGGACTGTTTTGGGCGATGATCTTGAAGCTTTCGCCTTCGCGCCGCATACTGTTTTTGATAGCCATCTTCTTGAGCCTGTTTCCGGCCTTGCAGTTTCACTACGAAAAGGCTGACTTGGAGTTGCCCAATTTTTCGTTTTTCGGCGTGGCGCTGCTTGTCATTCTGATTGCCCTGGAATTGGCCGACCGCGTGACGATGAAGCGCGATTTGGAGATTGCGAAGGAGATTCAGACCTGGTTGATGCCGGCGACGCCGCCCACGGCGCCGGGGATTGACATTGGGTTTGCCACCCGGCCGGCGAATACCGTGGCGGGCGATTATTATGATGCGTTTTCGCGCACGGCTTCCGATGGTGTCCCGCCTTTGATTCTCGCGGTCGCGGATGTGGCGGGTAAGAGTGTGCCGGCTGCTTTACTGATGGCAACGCTGCAAGCGAGTTTGCGGACGCTGGCGGATGTTTGCAAAAGTCCGCTCGAACTGGTGGAGCGCTGGAACCTTTATTGCTGTAAACAGAACGTCACGGGGCAGCGATTTACCACGGCGTTCTTAGCGGAACTCGATCCGGTTTCGCGGCAAATGACCTATGTCAACGCGGGGCATAATTGGCCGGTGCTCCGGCGCGCCTCAGGGCAATTGGAGCGTTTGGAAACCGGTGGAGTGCCGCTGGGCCTGCTTAAGAATGCGCGCTATGAGTGTGGCCGGGTTGCGCTGCGCGAAGGGGATGTGTTGTTGGTGTTCACCGATGGCTTGGTGGAAGCCGAAAACTCCAGGGAAGAGGAGTACGGCGAAGAGAGGATGCTGGCGACGCTGAATGCGACTTGGCAAGCGCCGGCGAAAGACGTGGTGCGCGCGCTGGTGAATTCAGCCGACCAGTTTGTGAATAATGCGCCCCAGCATGACGACATCACCTGTCTGGTGGTGAAGGCGGTGAGGTGAAATACCGGTTTCCCGGAAAGACGCTGCGAACGAAGCGAGCGGGGCCGTTCCGGATTACGGAGTCGGCGTATGCGCCGAACAACGTGCTGCCGCTGCACCAGCATGATAGTCCCTATATTTCGTTCTTGCTGAGTGGCGAATATATGGAATCGAATGGCGCGCGCGAACTTTCGTGTGGGGCAGGGATGGTGTTGTGGCATCCAGCGTTTGACGCGCATGCCGACCGCTTTGGTGTGGCCGGCGGGCACATGTTGAATCTGGAGATGAGTCAGGCCTGGCTGGCGGAGGCGCGCCAGGAGTTGAAGCCGCTGTCGTCTGTGTATGGGTTTCAAGATGGGCTGCCGTATGCATTAGGGTTGCGGCTCTACCGGGCGCTGGGGCGCGAGTGTCTCGAACTGGATGACTTGGCCTGTGAATTGACCAGCTTCTTTTTTGCGGGCCGTGCTGACATTCGTCCACCCAAATGGTTGCAGCGGGTGCGCGAATTAGTAGAGCAGCAATCCGACAAGACTCTTTCGTTGAGCGCGACCGCGGCGGAGGCCGGCGTGCATCCGGTGCATCTGGCGCGAACTTGCCGCCGGTTTTGGAGTTGCACATTTGGAGATTATTTGGCGCGAGTGCGATTACGCAAGGCGCTTGGAATGTTGGGCGCGGGCGGTTCGCAATCGGTGGCCGATATAGCCTACGCCTCCGGCTTTGCCGATCATGCGCATTTGTGCCGCAAATTCAAAGAATCCACAGGATTCACACCCAGCGCATTTCGTAGACATATAGACCGGCGCGTTTAGAGTACACTGACTTCATCATGCCGATGGAAGTGGAACAGGTAAACCTCGAATCGGGGGTGGTGGTGCTTGCGATTTCTGGCTCTCTCACAATGGGCACCCAACTGCAGCGGCTGGAGTGGCTGATGGAAGAGCTGGCGGAGAAGGGTCACGGCCGAATCGTGGTGGACGCGGCTAAGCTTGCCTATATTGACAGCGCGGGAATTGGCGTGTTGTTGAAGGGCGCGGCGCTGGCAAAGCAGGCGGGCGGCAAAATGCTTCTTGCCGAAGCGAATGAGCGCGTCGTGAGCACGCTCAAACTTCTCGGGCTGGAAAGCGTGATTTCCCAAAGTCCCACCAGGGATGAGGCAGTGCGCTCGTTTTGATCGCCCGGCAGGTTAATCCTGTTCAAGCCAGGGGGCGTTGCGTTCCGATATAACCGAGACATGCGGCTTTGGGTTGTCTCGCTGGTTTGCTTCTGTTCTCTGAATGCGCAGCAGTTTGAGCCGCTGCGCAAAGTGATTGCTGATACGCCGAAATTCGATATGGCGATTACGCTGTTACCGGATTCGCATCGCATGCAAGTGGCCGGCACGCTACGGCTACCAACCGCGGATGCGCCACGCGATCTGATCGAACTTGAATTGAGCGACTTGATGGGCGACGTCAAGTTTGAGCTCGTCGAGCCTGCGGCAAGCGCCGGATCAATGCGCGTTACGAAAGGCGCAAAGAAAGAAGACGATGAAAAGTTTGTGCGTTGGAAACTTCGTCCCGAGCATGCGATTGCGGCGAACGCGCCGGTTTTGATTCGATTCTCGTATTTGGGAGCAGGGCAGGCGTTCGTCTTCTACCTGGGTCCGGAAGGCTCCTATGCGGGTGGATCGAATACCAAGTGGTATCCGCAGTTTGAAGGGAATGCTCGCGGCTGCGGAAAGTTGAGTTTTACTGTGCCGGCGGGCTATTCGGTGCTGGCGACGGGAAAGAATATCGGTGGCGACGGAGTTTTCGTTTACGAAAACGATGTGCCGAGCCAGTTTTCGTTTGCAGCGGCGAAGTACCAGGTGTTTCGGCGCGAGGGCGTTGTGCCGATCCGCGCTTATCTCTTTAAAGCGCGGGCGAATGTAGATGACTACCTGGATGGCTGCGCTGCCGTGTTGGCCTTGTTACAGAAAAAGTTTGGCAAATATCCATTTGCCGAGTTTGCGATTGCGGAAGTGGCTACCGAAAAGGCACATGACACAGGATTTAGCGGCGCGAGCATGAACAGCTTTATGCTGGCCGATTCGGAAGATTTGGATACACCCTTCAACCTGGCTTACTACGGGCACGAGATCAGCCACCAGTGGTGGGGCAATGTGGTTTCGAATAACGGCGATCAAGGCAATTTCATGCTCGACGAAGCCATGGCGCAGTTTGGGTCGCTGCAAGTGGTGGACGAAGTTGCTGGTACTGTTGCGGCAGAAGAATACCGGCGTACCGGGTATCCCGGATATATTTCGTCGCAATGCGGCTACAGCTATTTGCGGAACGCGGAGTCGGGAAGCGATTTGCCGCTGGGCCATTTGAAAGGCGCGGATGCGCATGAGTTGGCCGATAGCAAAGGGTTCCTGGTTTGGGACTTGTTAGCGAGCACGGTGGGTCGAGAACGATTTGATGCAGTGCTTAGGAGCGTGACGCAAGACTATGCGTTTCAATCGATTCGTTGGGACGAGTTTCTGGCAAGAACTCAAAAAGCGTCTGGACAGGACTTGGGCTGGTTTTACCGGCAATGGTTTGAACAGGCGGGAGCGCCGAATTGGGAAACAAGCTGGAAACAAACTGCGGGAACTGTGAAAGGAGCGGTTACGCAGGCTGAGCCGTTTTATCGAGCGACTCTCGAGATTGAGTTGCGCGGCGTCAATGCAGAGCGGCTGACTCAAATCCTGACCGTGGACGGAGCACGCACGGAGTTCGAATGGCGGGTTCCGTTTCAGGTTCGAGAGATTGCGCTTGATCCGCATTTCAAAGTCTTGCATTGGACGCCCGAATTGCGAGCGCAGGCGCTGGCGCGTGGGCCGGCGCTCAAAGCAGATTCGCTGTTCGATCAAGGGAAGCTGGACGAGGCCGAAGCTCTGTTGCGTAAACAGCTCGAAAGTTTGCAAACGCCGGACTATTACGGCGAGCGCTTTTGGGATGAGCGGATGCTGGCCCGCGTCCTTTCGAAAAGGAAAAATTGGCAGGCGGCAGAGGCGCAATTCGATCGGGCGCTGGCTGAGCCGAGCAGGGATGAGCGGGAGTTGCCGCTAGTTTATTGGGAATACGCGAAGGCGGCAAAAGAGCTGAAGGATGATGGGAAGTTGAAATGGGCTGCGCGCTGCGCGATGGACGCCGACAAAGAACGCCTCTACGAGCCACAACTCAGTAACTTATTACAAGCTTTGTTGGAGCAGAAATAGAGGCTACTTCATGACGCCTAACTCGCGTTCGGAGGTCGCGCGCGAGAGATTCGTGACGATTACCTTAAGGACGGCGATGATGGGAACGGAGAAAAACATACCCGGAACGCCGCCGAGCCGTTCGCCGGCGAGAACGCCGAAGAGAACCAGGATGGGGTGGATCTCGACGCCGGAACTCATCAGGAAGGGATTGAGGACGTAGTCCTGGAAGATGCGATAGCACAACCAGAAGCCGAGGATCCAATACCAACCACCCGCGCCGGTAGCGATGGCGACGATTAAGATGATGACCAACGCGGCGGCCGGTCCGATGACAGGGATGAATTCGAGCACGCCCGCCAGACCCGCGAGCAATAGTGCGTAGGGCTGACTGAGGATGCTAAGAAATACCAGCCACGCCAGGAACGAGGCGGCGGCCAGGATGATCAGCGCCTTCATGTAGCTCTGCAGCATAACGTGAACATCATCCATGATTTGACTGAAGGTGGTGCGTGAGCTGCCGTGGGTCATGTTGAGCAGACCGGTCCGAATGTCGCGCGCATCCTTTAGAAAGAAGAAGCCGAGGATGGGGACCAGGATCATCGGGACCAGGCTGCCTACGCCCGAAACGATTTCTGAACCGGCTTCCTGAATGAAGGGGACAGCGTGTTTCGAGAGACCCGATGCCCAGTTACGCAGTGCATCCATGATTTGGTCGTGAACGGGTGCTGCCCAACCCGGCAGCGGAATGCGCGCCCAACCGCCGCTCATGACGAGGGCGGGCAGACGCGTAAAGAGGCTGGTGGCTTGTTGCGCCAAGCGGGGGATAAGAGCAAAACCCAAACCGACTAGAGCGCCTAACAAAACTACGTAAACGATGCCGAGAACCAAGGCGCGGCGCTTCGGGATAAAGCGTTCGATGAGGGTGACGATAGGCGAAAGGGCGTACGCGAAAAAGATGGCGCCGGCAAAAACCAGCAGCGTTTCGCGAACGGAATAAAGAACGATCAAGAACAGTGTAAAAAGGAAAATCGTCCAGGTAACCCGTAACGCTTTTTCGTCAATCCCAAACATGACTGTTAGACTAGCAGTTGTTTCGCTACTGCTATGTCAGGGTCTACGCGTGATTTGCGCCAACTTGTCAGTGAAATGCGCGAGTTGGAGCGCCGGTTGGTGGCTGGAGGCGGTCCAAAGAAAGTTGAAAAACAGCATAAAGACGGCAAGCTAACGGCGCGGGAACGGATTAGTCAGCTGATTGATCCCGGCAGTTTGTTTCTGGAGATTGGACTCTTCATTGCCTACGATCGTTACGAGGGGCAGGCGCCGGCGGCGGGCGTTGTGACCGGCGTGGCTAAGATCGAGGGGCGGCCGGCGGTGATTGTCGCGAACGATGCGACTGTGAAAGCGGGCGCGTGGTGGCCCGAAACGATCACCAAAATCCTGCGAGCGCAGGAAATTGCCATGCGGAACGCGTTGCCCATTGTCTATCTAGTAGACTCCGCAGGTGTAAATTTGCCGCTGCAGGATGGTATCTTTCCGGGCCAATATGGGGCGGCGCGCATCTTTTATTACAACTCGCTGATGCGGCGCAGGTTGCACATTCCGCAGATTTCGGCGGTGATGGGGCCGTGTATTGCGGGTGGAGCGTATTTGCCCGCGCTGAGCGACATCATCATCATGGTGGATAAGGTCAGCTTTATGGGCTTGGGCGGACCGAACCTTGTGAAGGGCGCCGTGGGCCAAGTGACGGATGCGGAGACGCTGGGCGGAGCGGCGATGCATACTTCGATCAGCGGAGTAGCGCACTATCGGGCGGCGGATGATGCGGCTTGCTTGCAGATGATCCGGCAACAGTTTCGGCAGATGCCGGAACCTCCAGCGAAGAGCGTTGGACAAGAACCGAAATTGCCCGCTGAGGGAATCTATGGTGTTCTGCCGCCCGATCACAGGCTGCCGTACAAAATGGAGGATCTGCTCGACCGCATTCTGGATGGAACGGAGCGAGTTGAATTTCAACCGGACTATGCGCCTGAGTTTTTGTGCGCGGCGGCGACGTTGCAGGGGCGGCACATTGGGGTGATCGCGAACCGGCGCGGTTTTCTGAAGACGAAAACGGGGCCGAGAATCGGCGGCATTGTGTATACCGAATCGGCGCGCAAGGTGGCGTACTTTGTGGAGACGGCGCAACGGCATGGGCTGCCGATTTTGTATGTGCAGGATGTATCGGGATTCATGGTGGGCGTGGAAGCTGAGACGGCGGGTATTATTCGCGCCGGAGCAGAGATGGTGGAGAGCATGGCTTGCGCGACTGTGCCGAAGATTGTGTTGACGGTGAACCACGCGAGTGGGGCAGGGTATTACGCGATGGCCGGGCAGGGCTTCGATCCGAACTTTACGTTCGGCTGGCCCAGCGCGCGGATTGGCGTGATGGAAGGCGATTCCGCTGTGCAAGCCGTGCATGGGCCGGAGCTTGAGAAGCTTAAGGGTGCGGGACAAGAAGTTCCGCCGGAGTTAGCGGACCGGATTGAACAGACGCGGGCGGATTATGACCGCTGGCTGGATGCGAAATATGCGGCGGCGCGGGGGCATTGCGATGCGCTGATCGATCCGGCGGAGACGCGTGAGGTTCTGAGCTTGGCGTTTGATGCGGCGTGCTTCAAGACCCATACGGAACATCTGCCCATTCAGTTGCTCGACTTTGAGCCGTCGCTAGGGCAGGGAATGAAGCTCTGATGGATATCGAGATTCAAGACCGAGATCGGGTTCGGCGCGTGGTTTTGAATCGCGCCGCCAAACGGAACGCCCTGACGCTGCAAATGTGCAAAGACATCGTGGCAGTGGTGCGGGAGGCGGAAGAAAGAGTTGACGTTGGCTGCGTCCTGCTGAGTGGGAATGGCAGCGCATTTTGCGCGGGAATGGATTTAAAGGAAGATGTCCCGGTGGATTTGGTGCTGGAGGCGCATGAGGAACTGTTCACACTTGGAGCGCGGGCGAAGAAACCGATCGTGGTTTGGGTGAACGGGACGGCGCTGGCGGGCGGATTGGGATTGGCGGCGCAAGGGCATATTGTGCTGGCGGCGGAAGAAGCGGTGTTTGGGTTGCCGGAAGTGAAGATTGGGTTGTGGCCATTTATGGTTTATCGAGCGTTGGAAGCGGCGCTCGGAAGACGGCGAACACTGTACTTGAGTTTGACGGCAAAAGAGTTTACGGCCGCGCAGGCGTATGAGTGGGGCTTGGTGCAGGAGATTGAGAGTTGGCCCCGAGCGGAGCAGGTGGCGCGCGAGATTGCAAACATGAGCCCAACGACGATTGCAGCTGGGCTTGAATACGTGCGCGAGACTGAGAATAGGGCGGCGAACGAACCTGGTGAAGTGGCGAGGCGATTGCGGGCAAGAGTGGCGGCTAGCGCCGATTACAAAGAAGGCGTGGCGGCGTTTCGTGAGAAGCGTGAGCCGCATTGGCCTAGCTTGCGCGGCGGCGGCCGTTCTTAGCGCGCAGACGCCCACCTTCTACCGCGACGTTCTTCCGATTTTGCAGACGCATTGCCAGACGTGTCACAGGGAGGGCGAGATTGCGCCGATGGCATTCGACACCTACGAACACACGCGGCCGTTTGCGGCGGCGATTCGGGAGCAAACAAAACTGCGCAAGATGCCGCCTTGGTTTGCGGACCCTTGTTGCGGGCATTTCTCGAACGACCGTTCGCTGAGTGAGCAGGAAATTGCGACGCTGGCGGCTTGGGCCGATGCGAAGGCGCCGGCGGGTGATCCGGCTAGCGCGCCCGCACCGGTTCAGTGGACGAAGGGTTGGAACATCTCCGAACCTGAAGTCGTATGTACGATGCCGAGGCCGAAAGAGATTCCGGCATCGGGCGATGTGGCCTATCAGTACATCATTATTCCGACTCACTTCAAAGAAGACCTATGGGTGAGCATGGCGGAGATCCGGCCGAGCAATCGCGCAGTGGTGCATCATGCAGTTGCTTATGTGCGTCCGCCGGATTCGCATTGGCTGCGAGGCGCGCCGGTGGGCACGGCGTTTAGTGAGAAGGATCTGCCGCCGGGTTCGCTGCGGGTGGATGCATCGTTCACTCTTGCGGATATTCTGCTCGTGTATGCGCCAGGCAGTTTGCCAGACAGGTGGCCGGATGGCTACGCAAAGCTGATACCAGCCGGTTCGGACATCGTTCTGCAAATGCATTACACGACCAAGGGCAAAGTGACGGAAGACCAGACCAGCATCGGCTTGGTGTTTGCAAAGAGCAAGCCGGAGAAGCGGGTGTTGACGCTGCAACTGACGAATGACACATTTCACATTCCGGCGGGCGAAGACGATTACCGGGTGGAAGTGCACGGCTCGCTTCCGAACGATGCGCTGCTGTTGAGTTTCTTTCCGCATATGCATTTGCGGGGCAAAACATTTGAGTACAACATTGTTCAGCCGCACGGCAGGATCCGGACGCTGCTCAGAATTCCGCATTACGATTTCTTCTGGCAACTCAGCTACAAATTGGCGACGCCGATTCCGCTGCAAGCAGGGACGATTTTGCAGGCGGTGGCGACGTTTGATAATTCGAAAAACAATCCGCATAATCCTAACCCGACCGCGACGGTTGAATGGGGGGAACAGACTTGGGCGGAGATGATGGTTGGATTTTTTGATATAGCTGTGGACCCTAGCGTAGATAAGTTAAAGTTCTTCGTTAGACGAACAAAGAGCGAATAAATATTTTTTGAGATAGTTGTTCCGCAACGGGCACGATTTATAGGAACGATGCGTTGCGGCGATCCGGACTTCCCGTGGCGTTCCGTGGAGAGGGGCACTTATCCTCCGAAGCGTCTCTCTCCATCGTTCAACCTTTTCTTAATTCCCTTAACGATTGCGTTTGTGCTCCGTCGGAGGTGAAATTTGCCGGGTCGAGCCATTTTTCAAAAGCTGTTTTGGCGGCGGGCCATTCGCTATCGAGAAGAGAGAACCAAGCGGTGTCGCGGTTTTCGTTTTTGACGATCATGTGCTGGCGGAAGATGCCTTCATACGTGAAGCCGAGTCGCAGGGCGGCGCGGCGAGAGGGTTCGTTCAGGGCATTGCATTTCCACTCGTAACGGCGATTGCCAAGAGCATCGAAAGCGTAGCGCATCATCAGGTACATGGCTTCGGTGGCGCCGCGAGTGCGCTGTAAAAGCGGAGAAAAGAGAATTGCGCCCACTTCGATGACGCGGTGTTTGGGATCGATGCGCAGGAACGAGGCATGGCCGACGCATTTGCCAGTGGCGTTATCGAGGATCGCATAATAGAGCGGATCTTTTGAAACTTCCTTGGCAGCGAGATTAGCTTCGAGCCCAGCGCGGCCGGTAAAGGGGCCATCCCAAAGATAAGCCCAGAGCGCATCATTCCGCGGGCCGCGGACGGCTTCCCAAAGGTCGCCGGTATGAGTGGCGGCGCTGAGTGGTTCGAGTGTCACATAACGGCCCGGCATTTTGATTCTTTCCGGCATCTTGGCCGGGGTGGTATCGATCACGAGTTTCTCCGTTCCATAATTTCTTCCTTCCAACTACCGCTGATGGGTGCGGCGAGGACGCGGTCGTAGAGTGACTCGTCGCTGGATTCGCCTTTGAAAGCAGTGACGACTTCGGCGATGGTGACCGAAGCAGAAGGGCGTTCGAGCAGTTCGATGTTGTCGCCGGCGCCGATTTCGCCTTCGGACACAATGCCGAAGTAGATGCCGGAGAATCCGCTTTGCCAGAACAGCCTGACCATGGTTGCGAGGTTAAAGCGCAAATTGAGTTTGAAGCAAGGCATGCGCGGCTGAGTCACTTTCAGAATCGCTGTGCCGATGCGGTAGCGGTCGCCGATTTGGACTTCGGATTCGAGCAGGCCTTCGGTGGTCAAGTTTTCGCCGAAGTTTCCATCGCTCAGTTGTTCTTGCAGCAGGTTTTGCCAGTATGGATAATGTTCGGAAGCGTAAGAGTAGATGGCTTTGTTTGGGCCGCCATGGACGCTGAGGTCAGACTGGCGATCTCCGACGAGGTTGAAGCCGCGAACCGGGATTGGGCCGGAGACGGGCGATTTGAAAATGCTGGTGAGTATACTGCCGCGCGGTGTTTCGACTTCGCGAGGCTGGCCTACATTTACGGAGATGACGCGCACACTATTGCTTCCTCACAATTAATACTTTAAGGTTTTGTTGGGCGGCGGCGTCATCGAATTTCGGCAGATCTTGTGAAACGATGTTGGCCCAACGGCTTGAGTAATCATCCACCATAGCTTTCACTTTGGCGAAGCGTTCGACGGAGGATTCGGTTGGGACGGAATCAGCGCCTTCGCCGGCGATGATGGCGAGATCTGCGAGATCACCATCGATACCGAGCCCGAATTTGAGTGAATCTTCGTTGGCGTGAACTTCGGTGTTAATCAATTTCTTTTGCAGAGCTTCGAGTTTTTCGTCGAGGGCCTGGGCTTCAACGAGCATGGACTTCGCCTGCGCGGGGTCAACGCGTTGTTTCATGTTGGCGATTTGTTTGCGGAGATCAATGATTTCATTTGCCAGTTGATAGACGCGTGTGAGCTGGCCGCGAATATCAAGCAAAAGCGTGAACTGTTTTTCGAGATCGGATTGTGAGACTTTTAGACGCGGATCGAGTTTGAGTTCGAGCGGTTGAGTGAGAGTCTTGCCATCGACGGTGAGCCGGACGGTGTATTGGCCGGGAAGAGCGAACGGGCCGTGAGAGCCGACTTCATATTCGTAAAGGTAGTAATCCGTTACCCGCGGCGCGCCTTCGTAGCGGAGATCCCAAACGATTCGATTGAGGCCGGCTTTGAGTTCGAGCTGCGGTTTGGGTTTATCGTCTTCGGGATCGAGCTGCTCGTCGTTGTTTTTGAGCACGTCGCTTGAAAGAGTGCGGACGACTTGGCCCGAGGAGTCGAGGATTTCGAGTCTAGCGTGTTTGGGCTTGGTTCGAGTGAAGGCATAGAGGAGCGCGCCGGCGGGAGGGTTAGCGCCGGTGCTGGGTGAATCATCGTCATTACCGGCGGAGTGCAGGCGGAGGGCGGTTTGAGGTTTGTACAGCCAGAGATCGGCTTTGGCTGTTTCGTCTGAAGCCTGGCGCAAGGGTGAGATGTCATCAAGAATCCAAAACGCACGGCCGTGAGTGGCGAGAACGAGGTCATCGCCTTTGACGATCAGATCGTGAACGGGAACAGTGGGGAGATTGAGCTGCAGCGAGACCCAGGTTGCGCCGGAATCTTTTGACCAGAAGACACCAGTCTCAGTGCCGGCGAAGAGCAGTCCTTTGCGAATGGGATCTTCGCGGACGGCGCGAACGAAGGAGCCGTCGGGGATGCCGTTGACGATTTTCTTCCACGTCTTGCCGTAATCGGTGGTGACGTAGGCGTAGGGTTTTATGTCGTCGTTCGCGTGACGATCGATAGCGACCCAGGCGGTACCGGCGTCATGCGGAGAAGCGTCGATTTGACTGACTTTGCTCCATTCGGGCAGATCTTTGGGAGTGATGTTGGTCCAATTTTTGCCGCCATCGCGAGTGATGTGGAGGAGACCGTCATCGGTGCCGGCCCAGATGAGACCTTTTTCAATGCGTGATTCGGCAATGGCAAAGACAGTGTCGTAATACTCTGTGCCGGTGTCATCGATGGTGATGTCGCCGCCGGAAGGGATTTGCTTGCTCTTATCGTTGCGAGTGAGATCAGGGCTGATGGCTTCCCAGTGTGTGCCGCCGTCGGTAGTTTTGAAAATGCGCTCGCCGGCGTGGTAAAGAACATCGGGATCGTTGGGAGAAATCAAAACCGGCGCCGTCCATTGGAAGCGGTGTTCAAGACCGGCTGCGCCCTTGCCGTCGGTCATGACGGGGTGGACGGTGATGTTGCGGAGTTGGCCGGTGTGTTTGTCATAGCGAGTGATGTTGCCTTGATAATCGGCGGCGTAGATGATGAGCGGGTCGCGCGGATCGGGTGCGATGTAGCCGGCTTCGCCGCCGCCGACGGGATACCAATCCTGACGGTCGATAGGGCCTTCGAGATCGCGACTGGCGATGGCGACGGTGGTGTTATCTTGCTGCGCGCCATAGACGTAATAAGGGAAGCGGTCGTCGGCGATGACGTGATAGAACTGCGCGGTGGGCTGATTGTTTTCGGGAGTCCAATGCTGGCCGCCATCGAAGGTGACAGTTGCGCCACCATCGTCGCTTTGGATCATACGGCGCGTGTCGGTAGGATCGATCCAGAGGCCGTGGTTATCGCCGTGAGGCACTTTGACTTTGTTGAAGGTGTGGCCGCCGTCGGTGGATTTGTGCATATCGACGTTGAGGATCCAAAGAGTGTTGGAGTCTTTGGGATCGGCGAAGACGTGCATGTAATACCAGGCGCGTTGGGTGAAGCGGTTGTCGGGATTAATGAGCTGCCATTTGCCGCCGCCATCATCGGAGCGATAGAGACCGCCCTTCTTGGCTTCGATGAGAGCCCAGATGCGATCGGAGTTGGGAGCGATGGCGATGCCGATTTTGCCGTAGGGGCCTTCGGGGAGACCATCGGCTTCGGCTTCTTTGCCGGCGGGGCCGCCGCCGAGTTTTTTCCAAGTGTCGCCGGAATCGTCGGAGCGATAGAGACCACTACCGGGGCCGCCGCTGTTCAGGGTCCAAGGTTCACGGAGGACTTGCCATAGAGATGCGAAGAGGACGCGCGGATTGTTGGGATCGAACTCGACGTCGACCGCGCCGGTTTTGTCGTCGACGTATAAAACTTTTTGCCAGGTCTTGCCGCCATCGGTGGTGCGAAAGATGCCGCGTTCGGTGTTCGGGCCATAGGGATGGCCGAGGGCAGCGACGTAGGCGATATCGGGGTTGGTGGGATGGATGATGATTTTGCCGATGGCGCGTGAATCTTTCAGGCCGACATTTTTCCAGGACTTGCCGGCGTCGAGAGATTTGTAGACGCCATCGCCTTGGGCGAGATTGCCGCGGATGCACGTTTCGCCGGTGCCGACGTAGAGGACGTTAGGATCAGACGGCGCGATGGCGAGGGCGCCGATGGAAGAAGTTTTTTCGTGATTGAAGACCGGCTTCCAAGTGAGGGCAGCGTCGGTGGATTTCCAAACGCCGCCGCCGGTGGACCCGAAGTACCAGATGTTGGGATTGCCGGGGATGCCGGCGGCGGTGAGGGAACGACCGCCGCGATAGGGACCAATGGAGCGGTATTGAAAACCTTCTTCGAGTTTCTTTTTGTCTTTGTCTTCGGGTGAGTTCTTGTCTTTCGGTTCTTCGGCAGTGGCGGCAGACGCCAGCTTGACGGATGTGCCAGTGGGAGCGTTTGGCCTGGTTTGAGCGACGGCGGCAAGGGCGGAGAGGAAAAATACGGAAGCGAACCTGAAGCGCAAAAGGGGCATGACTAACAGGGTATACGGGAGGAGTTTTTGCGCTTTGGGCGACGGTAAAAACTCGGCTGAGGAAGGGCGATTTTGGGTGAGTTTTTGCCGCCTATAAAGATAAGAAGATAAGGCGCGGTAAAAACTCGAGGTTTGGAGGGCGGAAAGGAGGGAGTTTTTACCGCGGGTGAAAGGGAAAAAACTGGGGGCGGCGAATGGGCACACGGAGGGTTTGGGCGGCGCGCCGTGGATTTTGATGTTCAAGTAAAAGTTCATGTTTGGAAAGAGGTCTCCCAAAGCACGAGGGTAAGCGACGCGCGGATGGAGTCAAAGGGAGTGAGAAGAGGCGAATCGAGCTAAGTAGTTGAGGGAGGCTGGGTTGCGGGGAATGAAATTTTTTGCAAGATTTGTGATCGGAAAAACGGGATTGGAAAATAGATGAGGTAATGGCCGTAATAGATTGAAAATAGGATGGTTATTTGTCGATGTACGAACGAAAAATGAAGCATTGCTTTAATGGTGCGTTGACGGGCGAAAGGCGGTTGAGGAGTTAGGAATCAGTTCGACCAGTAGACGCTCGACGTTAGATATTTGCAATTCTTTGCACGATTCGGGAACGCTTATGCTGTCGAGTGAGGTGGGCGCGGACGTTCGCTGTCGGAGGGTCCGCTTTTTGAGTCGATCATCAGGTGTACTCGGGTTTGCGAATTGGTGCGATTCGTGTCAAGACGTGCTTCAGGGCGAAGAGGGTGTAAAAAAGATTGTGTAAACGCAGGTGGAAAAAGAAAGGACCTGTGGCAATGGCAATTAGTGAAGAAGTATTAGACAAACTGTTAGAGAATTATCAAAAGCCGGAAGACGTTTTGGGGGAGAACGGACTCCTGAAGCAGCTGACCAAGGGGCTGCTGGAGAGGATGTTAGGAGCGGAGTTGACGTCACATCTGGGCTATGCGAAGCACGACCCAATGGGCTACCGGAGCGGGAACAGCCGGAATGGAACGAGCAAGAAAAAGGTGAAGGCGGATGTGGGTGAGATCGAGCTAAACATACCGCGGGACCGGGAGTCGACGTTCGAACCGAAAATTGTGCCCAAAGGGCAAACGCGTTTCCCTGGCTTCGACGAAAAGATTTTGTCGATGTATGCGCGCGGCATGACGACGCGGGATATCCAGGCGCACTTGCAAGAGATGTATCAAGTGGAAGTGAGTCCAGCGTTGATCTCGGAGGTGACCGATGCGGTACTGGAAGAGGTGCACGCTTGGCAGGGCCGGCCGCTGGAGCAGTTGTATCCGATTGTCTACCTGGATGCGTTGTATGTGAAGATGCGCGACAACGGGCATGTGCAGAATCGCGCGGTCTACACGGCGATTGCGATTACGCTGGAAGGCAAGAAGGAAGTGTTGGGCTTATGGAGCAGCGCTCATGAGGGCGCCAAGTTCTGGCTGCAAGTGCTGACGGAGCTGAAAACACGGGGAGTGAAGGATATTCTGATTGCCTGCGTGGACGGGTTGAAAGGCTTCCCGGAAGCGATTGAGACGGAGTTTCCGCATACGCAAGTGCAGTTATGCATTGTGCACCTGGTGCGCGCCAGCTTGAACTATGTGAACTGGAAAGAGCGCAAGAGCGTAGCGGCGGATCTGCGCGAAGTGTACCGCGCCACAACGGCGCTGGAAGCGGAGCATCGGTTGGAAAAGTTTGAGGCGCAGTGGGGCGCGAAATATCCGACGATTGGTCCGCTTTGGCGGCGTCATTGGGAGCGGGTGATTCCGTTCTTCGCTTTCCCGATGGAGATCCGCCGCGTGATCTACACGACGAATGCCATCGAGTCATTGCACATGACGCTACGCAAGGTGATCAAGACACGCGGCTCGTTTCCCAACGAAGACGCAGCGCGTAAACTGCTCTATCTGGCACTCCGGAATGTGTCGAAGAACTGGCAGACAATTCAGAACTGGAAGGAGGCGTTGAACCGATTTGCGATCCTGTGGCCGGGCCGGATTCCGCTGGCCGGCGCAGAGTCCGCTTCGCCCTCCTGATCGTAGATAAGGCAGGGTGCGGAGCCCTGTCAAGGCAACCCTGGCGGGCTCGCTCCGCTCGACCTTGACAGAACTCCCCACCCTGCCCAAAAGACCCTTATAGGAGGGCGAAGCGGAAAACTAAGTGGAATTTTTTTGAGGGCGTTTACACAAAAGACTTGACACTACCTCAGGAGAGAACGCGCCGAAAATTGTGGCGAGCGCTCTTTTCTGGTGAAGGCTGGTGAAGATTATGATTAGCGGCTCCACTGAGGGCGCCAACCATCATCATATAGGCGCATCGTTACGGCTTGCTCATTTATGGCGGCAAGGGACGGTAGCATTGCCTTTAGTTCTTGCGGTTGCGCATCGCTCAGCCAGCGCCATCGGTACTCAACGGTCCTGGCCGTGCTGTTATCATCCCCTGTAATTCCAGTAATCTCTACAACTTCTGGCTTCATCGGTTTCTTGGTTACGACCGAGTAAGAAACCATTCCGGGTGTCCCGAACATCGTCATCTCCCCAGCCGCCGAGTCAAAATACTGCCGTCCCTTTGGCGTGGTAGTCAAACTTAGAATGCCGATGCCTTGCCATCTCAGATAGCCATTTTTCGTCAGGCGGTTAACTTCCTCCGGTGTGATTGAGACCCGCTGGGGTTTCATCTTGTAGAGATCGGAGTTTTCGAGGATGTCTTTAGCCTTGGCTCTGGTAAGGCCCTGGGAGCTGCAGCCAACAAGGAACAGGTACAAACAAATAAGGGCTCTTGGTCGGTCAATTTTGTGCATTCGTTCCTCCCTTTTGTCGGGTTCTTATGATTGAGATTGCGTGCATTAGCAGCATCAATATCGTGGCCTATGTCGTCAGTTGGCCCGCTGATTGGGCCGATCGTAACCGAACTGCATCTCGCTTGAGGTTGTCTTGTGGATCACGCCGGAAATTCTCCTTGCGTCTTTATCGTTCTCAGTCGCCGGGATATGCGATACCGGACCAACGCCATTGGCCGTCGTAGTCCCGCCGGAATGAAACCATGACGGCATAGCCGCAACCGGGGCACGGGTGCGCATCAATAATGGATTTCTGTTCGCGCCCGATCGGCGATTTGCTTCTAGCGATCGAACCTACCGCTAATGTTTTGTCAAGCTCTTTCCACCTAAGCTGGACAAAGACGTCGCCGGCGTTACGAAGGCGCGAGTTTTGAAGGAAAAACTTCCGAGTCAGCATGCCTGTCAAAGCGGCTCTATTGCGCCGTGTAGCCGCACTTTTAAAGTGCGTAATAAATTCATCCCAATTGGAATTTGTAGCCGGCAGGGGGGCTGGTAGATCGGCCTGCACGGCATCACGAACTTCATGGAGCAGAAACGGGAACTCTGGAGAATTTCCTTCGATGCCATTGGGCTTCTTGCCTTCTATCAGGTATGGAGAAGAGAGCCTCCCGTTCCACACCAATCCGCCTTCGCTCATAATACGGACTCTGCCGTCTGCGCTAATTGAGCCCACCACCTCTTTGGGACCGCCCAGCACCGAAAGGTTGCTCGGTTCGGACAGATAATAACCGGTGATCTGCGCCCGTTGTCTTCTGAGCAGGAATTTCTCATGCTTGGTCCATTTCGGCCCAACAACATCTCCTTCCCAAATCTTCGTTGCCGTTGCGCTCGACTCGACACTGCTTTGCGTTTCCGAAGTCTCGCCCATGGAGACCAGCCACGCAATTAAAACCAGCGAAAATTTCCAATTCATAGTTTTTTGACGCTCCGAAAATTGCTGGCACTGCCCGCCCAGGTTAGGCGGCTATCGCTCTGGTCTTCGGACAAATCGCCCGAAATCATCCTTCATGCGTCCGTTGAGCAGGAGAATAACGTCTGCCAGCCACCAAATCAAGTAGCCGCCTCCCGTAACGAGTTTCAAAATTCCAAGACCGATTCGGCCCAGATAAAAGCGATCAGCGCCGAAGACCCCGAGCAGGATCGAGAGATAGAGTGTCGTGCGCCAGTTGCGTCGGCTGAGCGAATGCTGTTCTCGGAGAGATTGAGCCCAATGTGGCTTTTGATCCTGAAGGGGTGCCATTTGAGAAATCAGACGAAATTAGACCGGCGGCAGTGCCGGTGACGAAAGAGTCTGAGAGGTGCCACAGGTAGTGCAGAAGTGGGCGTCTTTGGCGATTGCCTTCCCACATTTTCCGCAACTCGTCGGGACGCCCCCCTGCAAATTCGGCGCAAGTTGCTGCAGCGCGGCATCGGGCAAGGCTGCGAAAAAGTTATCGACGTATCTTTGCGCGGAGGATGGGTATGTAACAACGACTTCCGATCCTGCTTGAGTTTGTGTCGCTGTGACTACCAAGTTTTGCAAACGCCTGAGCTTCCTTATTACGAAGAGGTAGTAGATCAGGCCAGGAAAAATAAAGAACAAGGCGAGAAACAGGGCGACTAGTAGCTGAAGCCAAGGTATTTGGGGTACACCTACGAATGTCGCGACTCTATTTGTTTGCGATTGAGCACGCCATTTCTCATTTGTGAAAAACTGGACGGCTCGGACTAGAACCTCCTCCGGTGCCAGGGTCGTGTATTTTGTTAAGACTACGTCTGCCATTCTCTTTCCTCCATCGAGAATGGTCGACCTCCGTTCGTGTCGCACGCGAAGCGAGTATCAGCGGTCCGTCAACGCGTGTCCAAATTGGGGTCGACCTGATTGTTGTGCGCTGCGGCTATTGAACGTCAGCCACCTTGCCATCCTGAAAAATAACCTTCATTGTCTTGTAAACATAAGTTTTCTTTGGACCCAAATTGACAACAGTGTCTGGTTTGCCAAGCGCGGACTCCACTTGTTCCGGCGTTTGCCCGAGTTCAACGGTTTTAGTGCTGGCCGCACTGATTGTGGCTTCTGGGGCGAGTACGTCGTCAATAACTTTTTTTACAGCGCCAGGGTCGGCGGTTTCCAGGAAGCCATTTGGAAATTCGAAGCTGATGAGAGACTTGTACCGCGTCTGACGGGTGGATCCTCTTAGGTTCACGTCGTAAGTGTCACCGGAAATGACGAAGAGCTGGATTGCGTCATCCTTCACCTCTATTTTGAAAAGGTAAACCTTTTCGCCGGGTTTGAAAACACGGCTTGTCACTTTGTTTGCAAAAGATGCCGCGAAGCCGCTTCCTTGCTGGACCGAGCCGTCGATCACCTTGTTGTTCAGGAAGGTCATCTCCGACGCAAGGTCTCCACTGATGTTCTCTTTGCGAATCACGAGTAACGTACCGGCCTTCGTGATTCGGATCCTGTCAATTCCGGTTTTTGTGAGTTCGTAGTTGCTTGAGAGGGATTCCTGAAGGGAGGTTTTCCATTCTGTCTCGTAGTTGGCCGTGGCATAGAGACTTGACGCCGTCATGAGGCTCATAAGAGTAATCAGGTTTTTCGATCCGCGCAACCTTACGACATTCATGGAGTTATGGCCCTTTCGCCGGGGGACTGCGGGGGTGACAACGCCGCCAATTCCCGAGTTAACGCTTTGAAGATATACTGAGTACTCCACAATTTGTTCTGAAAAATTGCTTACGTTCTTCTGAAAAGGCTGAATTCTTTCCTCGAATGGCACTACATGAAGACTCGGCGCAGATTTGTTATTGTTTCGGAGAGTTCCGGCTGGACCTTGGTGCGCGCCGATTGTACCGGCAATCTCAACCTGTCCCGCTCAGTCCCAAGCCCTACTGGACTTTGGTGTGTCTAATCGAAAACCGAGACCGCGTGGTTTCTAAGGAGGAGTTGCTCCAGACGGTATGGCAGGCTAGACGCGAGGTCGGAACGGTCCATCAGGCCATCAGTCATTTGAGGAGGGCCCTTACGGACGATGCCGACAACCCTCGATTTGTCGAGGCGATCGCCGGGCACGGTTATCGCTTCGTTGCGGATGTAATCCAGATTACACAGGCCGCCTCTGTTCGTGCAGATCCAGCGCCGAGTCATAGTGTCGGCGTTGCGGACGCTTATGTCGTCAACCCCAGCCCACAGGATGATCCGCCGGTGCCGGGTTTGCTAAAAGGGGCTTTACCCGCACGCTTTACGAGGTCCGCTTCCGCACCCAGGAGTCGTTGGCCTTACGCCGGGTTGGGTTTGATTGGGCTGTTTATCGGGTTGACCGGAATTTGGCTCAAGCCGGAAAAGCGTGAGCCGAAGCTCCTTAACCCGACAAGGATCACTCACTCGGCGGAGCAAATCCTGTCACCGCTGCTTACTGATGGCGTGCGCATCTATTATCAGAAATTTGATAAGGTTCACTATTCGATAGCCCAGGTAGCGACAAATGGTGGGGACGCGGTGACCTTGCCGACGCATCTGGCGAATCCGGAACTTTGCGACATTTCTCCCGACGGAGGATCGCTTCTCGTACGAGATCTTGACCCCGCAAAATGGCGCGAGGGCAACCAACCTTTGTATGTTCAGTCGTTGGTGGGAGACGAAACGCGGAGAGTTGGCGCGATTCTTGCTTATGATGCAGCCTGGTTTAAGGATGGGCATCAGATCTTATTTACCGCCGACGGCTCGCTGTATCGGTGTGACCGAGAGGGCGAAGCGGTCAGGAAACTGCTGACTGTTCCTGGAGATGCCTATTGGATTCGCTGGTCGCCGGACGCCAAAGCGTTTCGATTTACCGTCATTGATCGCCACAGCGAAGCAAAGTCGATTTGGGAGGCCGACGAGAACGGTGGTCGGTTGCACCGGGTATTCCCGCAGCTTGGGGGCGACTCGCAGCAGTGCTGCGGTTCTTGGACGCAGGATGGACGGCTTTTCATTTTCCAGATTCGCGATAAGAGTAGTTTTCAGGTTATGGCTAGTCGAGCGCGCGTGGGCATTCTTAGTTCATCTGAACGCATTCCGGTGCTACTCACTTCCGGACCGATGAGCTATCTCGGACCTCTTCCAAGCAAAGGCAAAGAAAGAAGAATATTCTTTCGGGCCGAGTTGGTTAAGGTGGAAATCGTCCGTTTTGACCAAGCATCACGACGTTTCGTCACCCTCCCGCCTGGTATATCGGCGCGAACGGCGAGCTTCTCAACCGACGGCGGCTGGATCGCCTTCGGAAGTGCAAGGGATAACAATCTTTGGCGCGCTAGGGTAGATGGCGGTCAGATGCTTCAGTTGACAACTGACTTCCAGCAAGTCGCAATGCCGCGGTGGTCACATGATGGTCGCTTTATTGCCTTCATGGGGCGACGCTATGGAGCCAAATGGAACGTCTTCACGGTTGACGCGGACGGAGGCGGTTTGCGAGGTTATTCCCTTAAGGAGGGTGCTGCAGATCCAGATTGGTCTCCCGATGATTCCACGCTGTTGTTCGGTAATGTTATGGAAGATCCGCCCGAGTTGGCGATCCATACGCTTGACTTGGCGACTGGCAAGTCAACTACGGTGCCCGGTTCAACCGGATACGTTTCTCCGCGATGGTCGCCAAATGGGCGGTTTATGGTTGCGGTTAACGTGGCCAAGCGGGGTCTCGATATATACGATTTTTCTACCGGGAACTGGTCGAATCTGACAAGGCTCGACGCAGGTTATCCAAATTGGTCACACGACGGGGACTTCGTGTACTTCTTTCTTCCCACAAATGGGCACCGCTCGATTTGGCGGGTCAATTGTCGGAGCCGCAACGCCGAGGAAGTGGCCAGCCTAGAAAACGTCGAACAGCCGATGACAATTTTCGGTACTTGGATTGGTCTGGCACCCGACGATTCACCCTTGGCCTTGCGCGATCTTTCCACCGATGACATTTACGCATCAACATTAGTCGACCGTTAACGCTTGAAGTCGGCTGTTGGAGGCGTCTGCTCAGATATTCGAAAATTTCCGAATCGCGTCTTTGGCGTTCAAGCGGGGTCGGTTCTGCCATGGGAGCGTAGTCTTGCGAATGCATTTTCCGCGCGGCGGGCAGAATTCGGGACCGGTTCTGGGTGCACAGCTTCACCTGTGCACGGTAGCCTAATCTGTTTCCGGCGGATGTGAGCATCGAGGGTAACGCGGTCCTTTGCCTTCGGACTTGCGGCCACGCACTTTGCCGGCCGTATTCACGATCTCTGTCAGCTGCGACCGTGGCCAGCGCTACTGCGGTCCAGAATGCCATTCGGAACCGATTTGAAACGATCTACGGCGCAGGGTAGCCGTCACATTAAAGGTAACGCGTTAGGCGGCAAAGCGGCGGCACGAACGGTAACATGTCGATATGTCTGGTGAGGTACGCAACGAGGTCAATCGAATCTTTCGGACCATCAGCTGATCTTTTTTTAAATGGCGACAGCGGCGTTGGATGAGTTGGACATTGTGGTCGAGCATCCCGACATTGCACAGTGGGAAGCAAGTCGCTTGACGGTCAAAGTAAAACTTTATCCGAAACTTGAATATGAACATTTCTCTGGCAAACAAAGTAGCTATCGTTACCGGCGCCGCGTCCGGGATCGGGCTCGCGATTACCCGCCAGTTCCTGGAGTGCGGGATCGAGGGCGTGGTCCGGAGTAGACCGGCAGCCTCGCATACCCGACGAGATTCGCGTGTGCCAGGAGACGTTCGGCTCAAGGCTGGTGATGGTGTCTGGAGATGTGGCGGAAGAGGATACGGCAGAAAGGTACACCAAAGCGGCGCTGGACAACTTTGGCCGTATTGACATTCTGGTGAGCAATGCCGGAGTTAGCGTTGTGCGAGCCGTTCATGATCACACACCGGAAGAATGGGATTCGGTGATGAACACGAACGTGAAGGCGGTCTATTGGGCCGCGCGCCATGTGATTCCGATCATGATCAAACAGCACAGCGGCTTGATTTTGATGACTGGTTCCATTTCGGGTGAAGTTGGGATTCAGGCGCAAGGAGCCTACGGACCTTCGAAAGGCGCACTGCATCAAATGACGCGCCAGATGGCTGTGGATTACGCAAAGCACAACATTCGCGTGAATGCGGTTGGATGTGGCACGGTAGATACGCCAATAGTTCACAGTTCAGCGAAAGCCTCGGGCAATGAAGAGGCGTTCTGGGAAATGCTGCGTGGCAATCACCCGATTGGGAGGATAGCCACCCCGGCTGAAGTGGCGGCATTTTTTGCTTATCTGGCGAGCGATTATGCCACTTTCTTCACGGGCTCCATTCTGATGATGGATGGCGGCTATACCGCGCATTGACGCGCCGGATCGGGGTCCGGATCACATCGCCGGCTACACACCGATTGACACCGACCTACGGCACGAAGCGGACGTCACAATGAGCGGTTCGATGTGGGTGGAACGATTTGCCTGGCCGATGCCCTCCGCGGAGGAGCGATGAGCATGCATAGGAGCACGCTCGAAGGGCATAGAGCCGTGAGACCCGACTTCCGCATAAAGAATCGACATCTTTTTTGCCCGACCGATCCGTTGTGAATAACAAAATCGTCTTCATGGTGTAAGACACCGAACAACGCCTTTAGAGAGGAAAACATCATGAACACGACGATAGAGGTGACCAGAGAGGTCACCACACTCATCAACATCCTGACCGTCGAGCCTGAGGACCAGCCAAAGCTCATCAAGCTCCTCCGTGACAATACTGAAAGTGTCGTCAGCAGGCTCGATGGCTGGGTCTCGACCAGCTTCATCGCCGCTACGGATCGGCGTCACGTGGTCATCTACTCGCAGTGGCGCGACCTTGCTGCGGTAGAGGCGATGCGGACCAACCCCGATATGGTCGCTTACTTCCCGAGGATCGCCGCGCTCGCCGCGTTCGACAGCCTCGCCGGCGACGTCGTCTACAGCCACCACGCCTGATGCCGGGAGAAAGGAGAATGAACATGCAGAACTTGAACGGAAAACGTGTGGTCATCACGGGCGGAAGCCAGGGGCTGGGACTCGCGATGGTCGAGGCGCTGGCTGCCTGCGGCGCGAACGTAATCGCAATTGGCCGCGACCGAGCGAACCTCTCTTCGGCCGAGCATGCCGGTGCCGCGGTGATTGCCGGCGACGCAACCCAGGCCACCCTTATGAACAAGGTCGTCCGCGAGGAGATGCCCGATGTGCTGATCCTCAACGCCGGCGCGCGGCTGCCGATAAAGCCGATCGACCAGCAGACCTGGGACGAATTCTCGACCATCTGGAACACCGATGTGAAGGCAGGACTGGCCGGAATTCAGGCCGCACTCCACACTCCGATGAAGCGAGGCGGCCGTGTTCTGGTCATGTCGAGCGGAGCAGCAATGGTGCTTGCGGTGCCCTTCATCGCGCCCGAAAACTTGAGGCTCTCTGGAGGCTACATAGGCGCCAAACGGATGCTATGGTTCATGGCTCACAGTGCAAACGCGGTCTCGCGCGAACGTGACCTCGGGATCCATTTTCAGGTGCTCGTGCCAATGCAGCTGATTCCCGGTACCACGCTCGGCCATCAGGTTGCGGCCGCCTGCGCGGAGATCGAGGGTGTCAGCATCGAGGAGCATGTCATGCAACGTTATGGCTCGATCCTGCGCCCAGCGAGGGTTGGAGAACAAGTCGCCGAGCTGCTCGGCGATCCGCGTTATAGGTACGGCGTCGCCTACGGCTTTCGCAACGAGAGCGACATCCTGCCACTCGACGTAACGTATGATCCAGAGAGCGCTGCTATTCCGAGGACGCGATAGTCAATGACCGATGATGGGCATGATCAGTTCTCGCAGTTAGCGGGTGAGCTCCGTCCAAAGCTCCATCGATACTGCGCCCGCATGACCGGCTCTGCTGTCGATGGAGAGGATATTGTCCAGGACACACTGATTAAAGCCTTTGCGGCCCTGCCCAACGTCGGTGTCATCGACAACCCTGAAGGCTGGCTGTTCCGTATCGCCCACAACACCGCGCTTGATTTTCTCCGTCGCCGCGCGCGCGATCCGATGATGCAGTATGACGAGGCCCTCGACATGGTTGTCGCTTCGGATTCCCCCGATCAGGGCCACGAGGCCGCCACGATGAGTCTGCGCACTTTCATGCGGCTTCCGGCGCTCCAGCGGAGCGCGGTGATCCTGAAGGATGTGCTTGGCCACTCAGTGGAGGAGGTTGCGTCGATTACGGGTGCGAGCGAGGCCGCCGCGAAATCCGCGCTCCAGCGAGCGCGTGTCCGTTTGCGAAAGTTTGCCAAGGAGCCCGCCGACGTCTCACTGCCACCGCTGTCCGATGGAATGCGTGCCCGGCTGACCACCTATGTGGAGGGGTTCAAGATCGGAGACTTCGACACTGTCCGCGCGATGCTGGCTGACGACGTTAGGCTCGACCTCGTCGCGAAGCTGCGCAAGCAAGGAAAGAGCGAGGTCAGGGAATACTACGCTGCCTATGCAGCCGCCAAACACTGGGCTTACGCGGCGGGCGTCGTGGATGGCCGCGCCGCGATGCTCGTGTACGATCGCGAGATTTCACTTTTGACGCCTGCCTATTTTGTTGCCCTGGGTTTCGATGGCGATCGCGTGGTCTCCATCCACGACTTCCTTTATGCCCGTTATGCGATGGACGGCATCGACTTGCTCCCACTCAATCCCAAAGCGGAATCACAGTAAGGTGAGGGTGGAGAGACGGCGTCAGCGACCGACTCGGACGTAAAGTCGGTATCTCGTCGAAGCGGCTGCTACGGCTACTGGCCTCAACTCAACTGCCGGGTCACGGCGTAACCGGAAGTTGGGACGGCCTAGTGCGAACCAGCGCCTGTGGCTGGTGTCGACAAATGCAATTCAACCTCTGCATAGTGGCGAATCTCTTTGTGGAGGATGTGAACATCGGCGGTAATCGCAGTGATCCCGGTATCAATAGACACGATCAATTTCGCACTTGACAATATACCGACTACTTGGTATGCTACCGACCAGTTGGTATATATGCAGATGCCCCTATTGGTCTCGATAGCGCTGTTCTGTCTGTCGCCCTCTGCCACTGCTCAATCGGGAACCCAACCCGCCGCCACTACCGCCCTCACATCGGAAGTCCGCGCGGACATTCTAGTGGCCCGGAAAAGATACCTCGATGCCATTGACATCTACCGGCAAGCACCACCGAGCGCCCGGATTGAGAACAAAATCGGCGTGGCGTTCCATGAAATGTCCCTTGTTGACCTCGCCCGGAAACATTATGAAAAGGCGGTGAAGATGGACCACAACTTTGCCGTGGCTATCAACAACCTTGGCACCACCTACTTCGCCAACCACAACTATTCGCGGGCCATCCAGTTCTTTAAGCGTTCCCTGAAATGTTCAGGCCCCGTCGCTTCCGTTTATTCAAATCTCGGCGCCGCCTACTTCAACCGCCGTGACTACCGTCAAGCCTCTCATTATTTCGATCAAGCGCTCAAACTGGATCCGGAGGTGTTGGATAACCGTCATGGCGGCGGCATACTTGTGGTCGACCGTTCCATGGAAGAAATAGCGCTGTTTCATCTTTACCTGGCGAAAACCTATGCCAAAGCCGGAGCAGACGAGAAAGCACTCACTTACCTCCGTAAAGCGCTCGAAGAAGGGTTGAAGGACCGGAAGAAATTGGCCGGCCTTCCCGAGTTCAGTGTTCTTCGCACCAGACCCGCTTTTCTCGAGCTGCTCAGAGAGAACCCCCAACCGCTGTAAAGCTCATTAACGATGCCCCGGGGAATTGGCATGATACCAACTGGTTGGTATCATACCTAGTACTGGCCCATGACCGTTCAAACCCCGCACCAATCTAAGACCAAGCTATTGAACGCGGCGATTCATGCCGTCCGTGTCAAGGGCTACGCAGCCACAACGCTCGATGACATCTGTCAGGCCGCTGCCGTAACCAAAGGCAGCTTTTTCCATCATTTCAAGAGCAAGGACGATCTGGCGCTGGCGGCCATCGCTCACTGGGGAACAACGACGGAAGGGTTTTTCGAGGCAGCAGCATACCGCAAATTGCAAGACCCGTTGGCGCGGCTACTCGGCTATCTGGATTTGCGCGTCGCTCTTCTGAAGGGGGAATTGGCGGATTACACCTGTTTCGTCGGAACCTTGCTCCAGGAAACGTACGCGACGCACCCGGACATCCGCGCGGCCTGCGAGCGAGGATTGGACTCTCACATTGCCGAGCTTACACGCGACATCGAAGCAGCCAAACGGTTGTACGCGCCCAAGGCGGTATGGAGCGCGCAAAGCGTAGGCTACTTTATGCAAACCGTTTTGCAGGGCTCGTTCATCTTTGCAAAGGCAAAGCAAGGCCAAGAGGTGGTGCGGCAAAACCTGGAACACCTGCGTCGCTGTCTGATGGTTCTATTCGGTCAGTCAGAGACCGTCAAACGAAAGAGGAAATAACACTTATGAAAATGAACCGCGTCCGCAAAACTTTGCGCCTTTGCGAGAGTATCAAGATCATAGTCCTGGCATTCCTCGTGTCGCTCGCCTTTCTGGGCGAAGTCCGTCCCGTTCAAGCGCAGGCGGCGAAGGCTCCCTACCCCTTCATGGCGCCTCTCGGTCAGTATTTGACAGCCGACTCGAATTCTGAAATCGCGCTGGCTCGTAGCGCTGCGCCTGCCTCGATTTCGGACGGAGCTGAAGTAATGGTGCTGGGAAAGACGGGATACACGACAGCGGTTGCGGGTAAGAACGGCTTTCTTTGCATAGTGGAACGATCGTGGGCGAAAGCCACCGATGATCCGGAATTCTGGAATCCGAAATTACGCGCTCCGCATTGCCTTAATTCGCCGGCCGCAACCACGTTTCTGCCCATCTTTCTAATGAAGACCAGGCTTGTGCTGGCGGGAAAGTCGAGGGAGGAAATCGCTCGGGCCACCGCTGCGGCACTCGATAAGAAGGAATTGCCCGCGCTGGAGCCGGGAGCGATGTGCTACATGCTTTCGAAGGAACAATATTTGAACGATGATGCCAGACAATGGCATCCGCATTTGATGTTCTACGTTCCGGGGCGAGCGGCAAAAAGCTGGGGAGCCAATCTGCCGGACTCGCCGATCATTGCGGCGGATGACCCGCAAGAACGGGCGACGATTTTCATGGTCTTGGTGGACAAATGGTCGGATGGGACGCCGGCTCAGGCGATGGCGCACTGACCGGCGAATCCCACAGCTTTGAAGGTTACCTTTGGATCGCTAAAACGCAGCGGCCTGCTTTTGTTGCAAGCCGGGTTCAATTAGTGCTTGGCATGAACAATATGGGCACCAAGGTGTCCGGGCGTGAGCCCTTGAACGGCGCGGCCGAACCTGGATACGATCTCCCGGAAATTGATGTCTTCGATGGCACAAAATCCGTGCGAGCGAAGAGTGGCTGCGATGCCACCCGGCTCGAAACGGCTGTCCGAACGCTCATCAATTTTCTTCAGCTGTTCGGCCCGCTCCCTCTCTAATTGCTTTAGCTCTTCGGACAATGCCTCGGGGGGTTCCAGGTAATCGAACACCACTTCCGAGTTCTGGATTGATGACATGTAGTTCAGAGTGCGGTCAATAGCGTCCTGTGTTAGATACGGCACAACCCCGAGCCAAGTGAAAAATGTGGGCGAGTTCTGGCGAAAACCTGCAGCGACGAGTTTCTCTCCCACATCGTCGCGCTCGAAATCGACAGGCACGAGAATAAGCCAAGGCGGGAGTGCGATTTGAGCCTCAGCCAAGCGCTGACGTTTCCATGCCTGCGTCGCGGGGTGGTCCACCTCATAGATACCGATCTGTTGTGCGACGTGGGGATTCCGGAGAGCGAAAGTGTCGAGTCCGGCGCCCAGAATGACGATCTGCCGTATCCCGCTTTCTACAGCTCTTGACAAAGCATCTTCGGCAATGCGGCTTCGCGCGGCGGTGAACAGACGACCGATGCTGGCCAAGGGGTGTCCGTTCGCAAATTGAAGCACTTCCTTTTCGTCTTCGTGCAGAATCCGCATGGCAAATGGGTCATAGAGGATGGAACCATGATCGAGCACCTGATGAGCAGCTCGTTGTCGAGCGATCATAAGGGCTGTGCGGCTGGGTTCATTAGGCTTCATTTTCGAGGTCTCCGTTCTCATCAATAGCTGGTCGCACGAGTTGTCGTGGATGCGGCTGCGGCCGTGCGCATCGGTACGTTCCGCTCAATTAGATAGCTCCCAAATCTGGTCCCAATTGGAGATCTAACCGTCTGCGCGGCCAATCCGGCGGGACATGTACATACCGCCCAATAGAATCACGACAGCTGCCGGGCGGCGTCGGTGGGATGCATGCTTAAGCTGAAGAAAGATGGGGCGGCGGCCACGGATTTACGCCAACTCAGCCGAACGCCGCGATTTCGATTAGCTTGCAATCGGCTCGTGGAAATCTTTGCTCAGGTATTCAAAGATTTCCAGCGCGCGCCTTTGGATTTCGAGCAGGATCGGTTCTGCCATCAGGGTGTAATCCTGCCTCGAATGCACTTTGCGCGCCTCCAGCAGAATTCTCCGAAGGTTCTGCGTGCCCTGCTGAGCTAGCAGCATTTGTTCGTCAGTCTCGATCACAACTTCTCCAGTTCCACAATACCGCGTTTGGTAAAGGTCCTGGATGTCTGGTAAGTCTCTAGCCAAAGGGTGAGCATTTCCTCTCCAATCGAGCGCCGTGCCCAGAACACGTCCGCTTCGAACATCAGTCTGGCCTTGACTGAATCGAAAATAGCCCGCGCCGGTTCTGGGATTTGTTCCACTTCAAAAATCCTCGCTCAAGATTAAAAGGATATCGAGATCCTTCGGCGCGGGTTTCGTCGTTACGAAGCTACTCCAGATGAAAATCCGCAGCAGCTTACCGGTGCCTTTGGTCAATTCGATCAGCGCCCGAAGCCGGGCCGCCAACGGCGGGGGCGACCCAAAGCGATCGCTGAGCCGTTCCTGGAGAGGGAGGAGTATTCAGAGAAGGCAAGGTCCGAGTACAACTTTGGGTTGATGGCGCAGCGTTCATCTTGCTATATGCTTTGTGAATTGAGGAAGAAGCAACTGGAAGACGGCGTCGAGTATAGAACTCCATCAGAGACCGCAAAACGCAGGTTGAAGACACGCTTGCTGCGAACGGGAGCGGCGCTGGCGATTCTTTATTTTGCGGTCCTTAGCGTCTTTGATTATTCGATGCATCAGCCGCCGGAGGCGTTTTCGCGGGTGATGATGCATGTGGGGCCGGTGCCCTTTCTGCTCTTTCCGTTCGAGACGATGTGGAAGAGCGCGCGAGCAGGCCATTTGCGAATTGGCGATAAAGCGCCTGATTTTACCCTTCCGCTGCTTGATCGTTCGGGCTCTGTCAGCTTGTCTTCTTTCCGGGGGCGCGAGCCGGTGGTTCTCATCTTCGGCAGTTACACTTGACCGCCCTTTCGCCGGGAGGTTCCCGCGCTCAATAAGTTGTACCAGCAATATAAGAACCAGGTATCGTTCTTCGTTGTTTACATCAATGAAGCTCATCCCAGCGATGTTTGGCAAATGCAAAGCAACGTGAAGGAAGGTGTTTTGTTTGCCGATCCAACTACCGACACGGAACGCGAGAAAGTTGCCGACTCGTGCGTGCGGAACCTGCATATCGCCATTCCCGCGCTCATCGATTCGATAGATAATCGCGTGGAACAAGACTATACGGGCTGGCCGGACCGCATCTACCTCATCGACGATGCTGGAAACATTCGCTTCAAAACAGAGGCTGGCCCTTTTGGCTTCGATGCTAAGAAGCTGGCGTCGGCGCTCCACGCCCATGTCTCTCCCTAAATCTGCCGACTGTTGCTAATTTTCGATAGGGATTGCCGCTGTGTCCGCAAATGTTCGAGTGAAGAACTCCACCGAACGGTTGGCGAAAAGTCCGATCCAAAGGTCCAAGACGAACGCTAGTGTTTTCCTCTACGCTACTGGGAACGCTTCATGTCTAAACTCTTTAGCCCGACCCTCGTTGTTCTCCCAGGACTATTGTTTTGCGCCGCAATCGCGCTGTGCCAAGACCCCACCGGAATTGTAGAGGGCCAGATAACCGACCCATCCGGAGGGCTGGTTCCCAACGCTTCCGTGTCGATCACCAACTCTGCGACCGGATTCACCGCCAGCGAATTATCATCTGGCTCCGGATCGTTTCGTTTTTCGTATCTGCCAGTGGGCAGCTATAGCCTGCATGTAACCGTGAAAGGCTTCGCCACTCTCGACACGCGTGACATTCGGGTGGATGTCAACCGCGTTGTCAACTTGCCGGTTGCCCTGTCCGTAGTGGGAAACAAAGAGACTGTCGAGATCAATGCGACTGCGGCAAGTGTCGACGTGAGCTCGACACTTGGGAGCGTCGTCTCCACTCACGATGCCGTTGATTTGCCACTCAATGGCCGCAACCTGACTCAACTGGGCCTGCTGCAACCCGGTGTGGCGCCCTTGACTTTCGGACTTTTGCAATCCGGCGGTATCGCGCGGGCCAATCAAGCGTATGCGGTGAACGGCGAGCCGCCGGAATCGAACAACTACCTTCTGGATGGTGTCACCAACGTCGACAGTGTGAACGGCGGGTTCGCGTTACGCACGCCGCCGGATGCGGTGTCCGAATTTCGGATACTGACTTCGAATGCGCCGGCCGAATATGGCGAGACTAGCGGCGCTACCACCACGGTGATTACGAAATCCGGCACGAATGGATTCCACGGCGATTTCTACGATTACCTGCGCAATAATGCCATGGATTCGCGAAATTTCTTCGCGGCCTCCACTGAGCCGTTGCATCAGAATCAATTCGGCGTCACTTTGGGCGGCCCCATTCGGCGCGATAAAGACTTCTTCTTCGCGTACTACGAAGGGCAGCGCACTCGCGAAGGTGAGACTCGCACGGCCATTGTACCGACGGCCGCCGAACGGACAGGCGATTTTTCCGGGCTATCGGGGCCACTGATCAATGAATTCAGCGGGCAGCCGTTTAGCGCCACGAATCAGCTCGCGCCGTACATGTTGAGTCCCATTTCGCTGAAGGCGGAATCGCTGATCCCGCTTCCGAATATTGGGCCGTCACTGTTTTCTTCCACTCAGTTGTTGACCGATAACTACGATCAAGGTGGCTTCCGGCTGGATCACTATTTTGGCAATAGCGATCAGTTTTTTGCACGCTATGCGACCTCGTCACAGCATGAGCTTGACCCGCTGCCGATAAACGGCTCGGGCGTTCCCGGATTTCCGGTAGCGGATGACATCACCACTAATTCCGTTACCATGTCGCACGTTCACCTTTTTTCGCCGGCGCTGGTGCAGACGGCGCGCGTGGCGTTTTTCCGAAATGTTTTCCTGGAGGGAGCAGCGACCAATCACAGCCCGGCCAGCGATCTTGGTTTCACTTACCAGCCAACTCTCGCCTCCGAACTAGGCGATCCGTATCTCATCATCAGTGGTTACACTGACATTGGCAATCCCATCACTGGTCCGCAGAATACCTATCAGAACGACTATCAGGGCTACTACTCGCTGGCGTGGACGAGGGGCAAACACAATCTCAAGTTCGGCGCCGATATTGACCGCCAACAGATTAATGTGCTGCTTGGCATTGCTACCAATGGCTTCTTTGTCTTTGCGCCGTTTCCGGCTAGCGACGCGTTTGCCAGCTTTCTACTCGGGCAGCCGGTGCAGTTTTTTCAGGGCGGCGGCGATTTCAACCGGGGGCTGCGCAAGTGGATTGTCGCCGGCTACGCGCAAGACGAATGGCGCGTGACACCGAAATTCACGCTGACGTATGGCTTACGCTACGAAGTCAACACTCCTTACACTGACATTCGCAACCGTTTGAATGCCTGGACGCCGGGCCAGCAATCGACGGTGAATCCGAGCGCGCCCGAAGGGCTTCTCTTTCCAGGTGACAAAGGGGTTCCGGCGGGGATTGCAGCGGTTGATTATAAGGAATTCATGCCGCGCGTAGGCTTGGCCTGGGATCCAACCGGCAGCGCGCACACCACCATTCGTGCCGGCTACGGCATCTTCTATGACGGCTACACCAACGGTACTGGCGGCCCGTTGCAGGCGGGTGTGAGCGCTCTACCTTGGACGGAGGCCTACCAGTTACCAGGGCCGGGTATGAACTTCGCGAATCCCTATAACGGCAGTACACCTCCCTTCGTGACGCAACAGTTTGTGAGTCCTGCGACGGTGCTCACTGTGCAATCGGGCATGCTGCCGCCGTATTCGCAGAACTGGGATTTTTCCATAGAGCACAGCTTCGCGAGCAGCTACCTGTTTGACATCCGCTATGTCGGAAACAAGGGGACGCATTTACCCCGTTTCATTGAAGCGAACCCAGCCATCTTCGGACCGGGCGCAACGACAAGCAACGCGGATCAACGCCGCGAATACGCCGATTGCAACCCTTCCGGAGCGTGTGCATTTGCATCTGTTGGACTCATTGCAGACAACAACAGTTCCACCTACAACGCTTTGCAGGTCTCTCTTTCACGCCAGTTGACGAGAAGTTTGACATTCCTGGCTTCTTACTGGTTTTCGAAGAGTCTGGATTATGTTTCATCGCTGAACATTGCGGGCTCGGCACCCACGCTGGTTGCCGGGGAAAACGATCTTGCACAGAACCCTTTCGATCTGCGTGCCGAACATGGTCCTTCTTTGTTCGACGCTAAGAACCGGTTTGTTCTGAGCGGAACTTACGCTCTTCCCAGATGGCCAGCGGCCCCACGCGCGGCGAGCGAGTTAGTGAACGGCTGGCAACTGAACACGATTATCAGCCTCTCCTCAGGTACTCCGTTCACCGTTTACGATAGCGATAACGCTCCGGAAGAAGGCACGGCGCCCGAGATCACCGGCTTCTATTCAAGCCGGCCGAATGTGTTGTCTAATCCGAACAACGGCCCACACACGCCGAACCAATGGGTAAGCGCGAGCGCCTTTCAGGAATTGACGCCGCAAGCGAACCCCGGGCAATTCGGCAACGAAGGCCGCAACGCTGTTCGCGGGCCGGGTATTGCCAGCGTAGATCTGTCGCTATTCAAAAACTTTGCACTTACGGAAGCAAGCCATATTCAGTTTCGTGCAGAAGCTTTTAATACGTTGAATCATCCGAATTTCATGCTTCCGGAGAACGATCTTGCCTCGCCTGAATTTGGACAGATCTTGCAGGCTGCACCGCCGCGTTTAGTGCAGTTGGCTTTGAAACTGGTTTTCTGATTTTGGCCATGACAGATCAACACAATCCTCGACGCCCGAAGCGCGGGGCGTACAGAGCGAAAGCCGAGACGCTCGCGCTACTCAAGGTTTCCGGCAATCCGATCAACGGACTCGGTGAAGCTACGCCGCGGAGGCCGTCGCCGTTCTTCTGGCATCCGCCCGATCAGCATCCCTACGGAGAATTGCAGATCGCCGCGCGCCAGAACATGAGTAAATGCCCGGGATATGACATGGCCTTTGCCGGTGCCCGCACCTATCCGGAACTCATTCCCGTAGCGGGAGTGCGAAACGAATCTCGCGCTGAGCAACTGGCCGCAGAAGCTACAGCCTTCGCGCTGGCGCACGGGGCCGACGGTGTTGGGATGACGCCGATGGACCCGCTTTACGTCTTCGAGGGCTACACGATTGACGAGCCTTGGGTGATTATGCTGGCGCTCGCCCATAATTACGAACGGCTGAAGCAAGTTCCTTCGGATGAGACAAACGGCGCGGGCATTGCCGATGTTGGCGAAACGTACGCGCACGGCACACAAGCTTCCTATGCGCTTGCCAATTGGATCCGCTTGCAAGGCTACACCGCTAATCCCTATCCGGGACCTTCGGCCAGCGCATTGTTGCTCATCCCACCCGCCATCGGCGCGGGTTTGGGCGAACTAGGGAAGCATGGCTCTCTGATCAGCCGGCAATTCGGGTCGGGTGTGCGTTTGGCGGGCGTGACGACTGACATGCCTTTAGTGGCGACTGCGCCCGACCGCTTCGGTGGGGATGAATTTTGCAAGACTTGCCAGGTGTGTACGAGGGCGTGCCCTCCCGGCGCTATCGCCGAACAGAAGCAGATGGTGCGCGGAGTGGAACGTTGGTATGTGGACTTCGATAAGTGCATTCCCTATTTTGCGGAGGCGGCTGGGTGTGCTATCTGCATTGCCGATTGCCCTTGGACGCGGCCCGATGTGCGTCCGAAGTTACTCGGAACTATGGCGCGGCGGCTTGCTGACCTGCGGTCCGAGACATGATGGAGGCGATCCACAGAGCTTGAAGGGCAGCGAAGCGACTAAGGGTCGATCTGTTCGCAGCGTGGCGCTCGTTTCTCAACAGTCTTGCAGCGGATCCCAAACCGGCGCGAGATCGAGAACGAACCCTTCGACTGGTCCCTCGCCCGCTATTGAGTGACGCCATTCCGCTTCTCGGCTTCAAATCCGGGCGGTAAATCTCCACGGTCCGCGGTTCCGGATCGATAAGCCAACCCAATTGCGCGCATTGGAGAGCCACTCGGCGCACTGGGGCTCGGTCATGACTTGCATTACGCGGCTCTGTGTGCGCGTCGGCAGCGTTCTTCTGCCGCTCGCTCATCCGATCCTTAAGTTGCCAAATCCACGACCCGATCATCACGACCACTGAGAGAGGGAAGCCGATGTAATCGGCATTGGCCAGGAGAAAGGAAGACTTGTGTTTATCGTGGTAGCTGACTGTCCAGCGCAATCTGGCCTATCTTGATCGTCGACTGTGGCACACGTCATGTTACTGATATTTTGTTGCAAATAAATGACAGAAAACAGCGCGCTCTGGGGAGTGACGATGCGAAGGCAGACATGCTCATCCGCACCCACTCGTATGCTAGCTTCAAGGTTGGATGCAAGCCAAAAACGGCGAACGGGGTGGTTAGAAAAGTGCAAAAGCGCAAACTCGGAAAAAGTAACTTGGAAGTTTCGGCCATTGGTTTCGGCTGCATGCGGATGACCGGAGGTTACGGGCCGATCCCCGACAAAGTGGGGATGATCTCAGTGATTCGAGCGGCGGTGGAACGCGGCGTCACGTTCTTCGACACGGCTCAAGTTTATGGGCCGTTCGCAAATGAAGAACTGGCGGGCGAAGCGCTTGCTCCTTTCCGCGGCCGAGTGCTGATTGCCACTAAGTTCGGCTTCCACTTTGAAAACAGTGGGGGTGTGCCCCGTTCGGTGGGAGTGAATAGCCGTCCAGAGCACATCAAACAGAGCGTGGAGGGATCGCTCACGAGACTTCGAATCGATTCGATTGATCTGCTGTATCAACACCGCGTGGACCCTGCGGTGCCGATTGAAGATGTGGCGGGAGCGGTGAAGGATTTGATTCGGGAAGGCAAGGTGAAACATTTCGGAATGTCGGAGGCTGCGGCACAGACGATCCGGCGGGCGCATGCGGTGCAACCCGTCACGGCGCTGCAAAGCGAATATTCGCTGTGGTGGAGACGGCCGGAGGAGGAAATACTGCCAACGCTTGAAGAACTCGGAATCGGTTTGGTTCCCTACAGCCCGCTCGGCAAAGGCTTCCTTACGGGGACGATGACGCAAGAGACTGCATTTCCCAAGGAAGATCTGCGCAGCCGCATACCGCGCTTCACTGCAGACGCCCGAAAGGCGAATCAACCTATCATCGATTTGCTGGCCGCGACGGCGGAGCGAAAGAAGGCGACGCCTGCGCAGATAGCCCTGGCTTGGCTACTGGCGCAGAAACCATGGATTGTCCCGATTCCCGGTACCACCAAGGTGTCACGCCTGGAAGAGAATATTGGCGCGGCTTCCGTAGAACTAACTCCAGATGACCTTCGCGAGATTGAGTCTTCCGCCGCACAGATCAAAGTAGAAGGCGCCCGCTATCCCGCCGATCTGGAGCGAATGACGAATCTCTAACACGACGTGAGTATTTCTGGAGAGGTTGCGCAAAGCGCCGCCACAAGCAAGATCATGCCTCGGGTGAAATGATCGAAACATGAATATTTCGTTCAAAGAAAAAGTGGCGCTCGTAACGGGCGCAGCGTCGGGCTTAGGTCTGGCCACAGCTATTGCTTTTGCCGAGTCGGGTGCGAGCGTCGCGTTGGCTGATTGGAACGAGAAGGAAGTGCAGGCGGAGGCCCAGAAACTCGCCGATAAAGGCTACAAGACGCTGGCCCTTCGCTGTGACGTGTCGGATGACGCGCAGGTGGAAGCAATGGTGAAGCAGGCGGTGGCCACCTTCGGACGGCTGGACGCAGCCTACAACAACGCCGGCGTGCAAAATGTGCTCGCCGAAACGGCCGATTCTCCCCGCGATGACTACGACCGCATTATGGCCATCAATCTACGCGGTGTGTGGAGTTGCATGAAGTTTGAACTGCAACAGATGCGCGAGCAAGGAAGCGGCGCCATTGTCAATTGCTCGTCGCTGGGTGGTCTGATCGGCGGCGCACGCCGGGGGACTTATCATGCGGCAAAGCACGGCGTGATTGGATTTACAAAGAGCGCGGCTCTTGAATATGCAACGCGCGGCATTCGGGTTAACGCAGTGTGCCCGGGCATGATTCATACGCCCATGGCCGACAAGATGATCGCCGAAGGGCAGGGCGAAGAATTGAATGCAATGTTGAAAACCTACGTGCCCATGGGACGTATGGGACGACCTGAGGAGATCGCCGATGCCGTCCTATGGCTCTGCAGTTCAGCGGCAAGCTACGTAACGGGCCAGTCGATTTCGGTTGACGGCGGTTTTGTCATGCGCTAAAGAGCTACTCCTGGCGGAGAGACTGTGCGGGGTCGAGGCGCAGGGTGCGCCTAAGTGGGCGGATGGTGGCGGCGATGCCGGTGGCGAGAGTGAGCAACGTGACTATGAGGGCGGTGACGGGGTCGAAGGGGTGGATTTCGTAAAGGAGGTTGCGGCTCCAAGTGGCTAAGGGGATGGAGAGGGCGATGCCGGCGATGATACCGGACGCAAGGACAGGGATGATGCGGCGAGCGAGCAACGAGATTGTGTGCGTCCGATTCGCACCGAGAGCGAGCCGGAGCGCAAGTTCTCGCTTGCGATAGGCGACGAAGCAAGCGAGGATGCCGTAGATGGCAATGAGCGAGACCGCGAGCGCAAATGCTCCAAAACACGACATGAGGGCGGCGAGCATGCGCTCCTGCCAGAGGGAGCGGTCGACTTCTTCCGCGAGTGTGGTTGCTGCGTAGAGCGGCACTTTCGGGTCGATGGAATTGAGAAGGTGCCGGACTGAATCCGTGATCGCGTGAGGATCGCCTTTCGTTCTCACGTGCAAGATGAATGAATCCCAGTACGCTTTGGGTCCGTAGCTGCAGATATAGAAAGTCGGGGGTGGGATTTCGCGGAGGGATCGGTATTTCGAATCGTTTACGATGCCGATGATTTCGAAGTCCGGTGCGACGAATCTCTTGCCGGTGGCGAATTTTGCGCCAATGACCGGCTTGCCGTAGAGGAACTTGCGGGCGAAGGCTTGGTTCACCACAACTTTGTCGGAATTGCTTTTGCCGACGCTATCGGAAGGCGTGAAATCACGGCCTGAGATGAAACGCAAGCGCATCACGGCGAAATAGCCGGGTGTGACTGTGTTGGTACTCGTGTTGATGACACCGCCTGATTGATCTCCGGGAAAGACGACGGAGGTGCCGTAACCGATGCCGCGCATCAAGCCACGGTCAGCGAAAGCAGCGGCTTCGACGCCGGGCAGACTTCGCACGGAGTCCAACAGGCGCTGCTGGAGAAGCCATGTGTTCGTGCTGTTGTAACCAGCAATGGCGGTGTTAATGGTGAACAGGGCGATGTGATCCTTATCGAAGCCGGGGTCGAGTGAGCGAAGGTTCGCAAGGCTGCGGAGGACGAGGCCGGCGCAGATTAGAAGAGCAGTACAGAGCGCGACTTGCAGCACGGACAAAACGCTTTGAAAGACGCGATGGCGCTTGTCACTCAGAGTGGCTTTGAGGGCGGAGTTGACATCGGAGCGAGCAGACTTCCAGGCGGGCGCTAGGGCGCAGGCGGCGGTGGTGATGAGACAAACCGCGAGGCAGAAAGCTACGACCCGGAGATCCAGTGAGGGATTTAACGTCAACGTTCTTAGTTCAGCCGGATCGAATCCGTTGCCATGCGCGGGCGGGAGCCAACGTACGAGAAGCGGCATTCCTGCATAGGCAAGCAGCAAGCCCAGCGACGCGCCTGCGAGCGTGAGGAAAAAGCTGTCGACTAGCCATTGCCGGACAATGCGGGCTTGGCTCGCTCCAAGCGCGAGACGAATAGCCGTTTCCTTTTCGGCGGCCGCGGCTTGCGAGAGCATGAGGCCTCCGACATTGGCGCAAACGATGAGCAGCAATACGCCTGTACCGGCGAGCAGCGCCGAGAGTGCCGTGCCAGACTGATCGCGAACTGGGGACACACCATGGGTAATTGAATAGATCTCCAACTGACCTCTGGTCAAGCCGTATTGATCGTTGGGATCGCGAGTGGCATCCATGTGGCGATTCCAAAGGGTGGAAACTTCGAGACGAGCCTGCTTGGCAGTGACGTTGGGTCGCAACCGGGCAATGAGTTCAATTACGAATTGATCAAGGGTGGCGTTGGGGCGGTGTGAGAATTCGGGGAGGTCGGAGTAGGGAGTCCAGACGTCGGGACTTAGGTCGATGGTGGTCCCGGTGAAATCTTTGGGCGTGATACCGATGATGGTGTACGGATGGCCCTGTAGATACAGCACTTGCCCGAGAACTTTTGGGTCGCGTTGGAATCGAGTTTCCCAGAAAGAGTGGGATAAGACGGCGACGTGAGTGCCGCCTGTGCCGAAGAAGTGACCCAACGCGGGAATGATGCCGAGAACGGAGAAGTAGTTCTCGGTTACAGCGAGGTCATGAATGCGTTCGCTGTGCTGGTTGTATTCAAGAAGACGCGCGGTGTCGAATTGGCCGATAACGTCGGAGAGGGTAGAAGAGTGATGAGAGAGTTCACGGAAAAAAGGATAGTCGAAGAACGGGTCGGCGGGGCGCTTGGGTTGTTGATCGAAGAGCTGAATCAGGTTTTCAGGGGTGTGCACCGGAAGAGGACGCAGCAGGAGCGCGTTGGTTAAGGAGAAGATTTGAACGATAGCGGCCATGCCGATGGCGATGAGAAGTGAGGCGACGACAAAATGGCCACGAGAGCGAGAGACGCGGCGGAGGGCGTAGCGGATTTCGGCCATGCTCGCTTCATCATAATGAATGCCAACGATAGGATGGGTTTTGAGCATTCTACAAGACCTGCGTTATGTGCTGCGGCAGTTGCGAAACAATCCGGCCTTTGCGGTTATAGCCGTGGTGGTGCTGGCGCTGGGTATGGCCGGGAGCATCGCGATGTTCGCTTTTGTGGATGCGGCCCTGGTCGAGCCGCTGCCGTATCGGGATCCCTCGCGGCTGATGAGCGTGTTTCGAACCGATCATGATTGCCGCAATTGCGGTTTGGCTTACCTGGACTATCTCGACTTTCGAAAATACAACACAGTTTTTAGTTCGCTCGATGCGCTAGAGGTTACGCTGCACCGTTGGAAAAGTCCGGCGGGTGTGAAGGCGCTGCGGGCGGCGCGCGTGAGCGGCGGGTTTTTTCGGACATTGGGAGTGTCAGCGATCCTGGGCCGCGTCTTTGCGGATGCGGATGGCACCCAAGCCGCGCCACGGACCGTAGTGCTTCCGTTTGCGACATGGCAAAACCGTTTCGGGGGGCGGCGGGATGTGGTGGGACAGTCGATCGTGCTGGACGACGAATCGTATGTCGTCATTGGAGTGTTGCCGAGCGACTTTCATTTTGCCCTCCGAGCGGCCGAACTTTGGACGACCATTCATGATTTTGATGAATGCGGGAAAACGCGCTCGTGCCACAGTGTGTACGGAGTGGGACGGTTACGGGATGGCATCTCAGTCGGTACGGCGACGGCTGAGTTGCAGGCGCTGGCCGCGCGACTCGCAAAGGAATATCCGGATTCCGATAGCTGGCAAAGCGCCGTTGTGATGCCGCTAAGCGAAGCGATTCGAGGAGACGTGCGTCCCACGCTCATGGTGCTTTTGGCGAGCGCAGGGCTGCTGTTGCTGATCGCCTGCGTGAATGTGGCGGGCTTGATGTTAGTGCGCGCGGAGAACCGGCGGAGGGAAACGGCAATTCGACTTGCGTTGGGCGCCTCTGCCGGAAAGCTGATCCGGCTGTATATCACCGAAGGCCTGTTAATTGCCGGGTGCGCAGCAGCGTTGGGATTAGCGGCAGATGCGTGGATGATTCCGCGGCTCTTTGCTTTGATTCCAGAGCGGTCGCTGCGCGGCATGCCGTTTTTTCGCAGTGTCGGGTTGCATCCCTGGGTGCTTCTATTCGCGGCGGGCAGCGTTTTGCTTGCGGTTGTGCTGTGTTCGTTAATGCCGGCGCTGTGGCTTTGGAGTACAAACCTGCGCGGAGCTTTGGCAGAGGGTGGACGCGGTTCGACGAGCATAGCGTGGAAGCGCTTCGGTTCCAATCTGGTTGCGGTTGAATTAGCGATCGCAATGGTTTTGCTTGCCAGCGCGGGATTGTTGGAGAAAAGCCTTTACGGCCTTGTGCATTTGCGATTGAGCTTTCTTCCGGATCACATTGCGACGTTAGAGATGGACACATCCGATATCCGCTACAACGATGTGCAGCTTCGCAGCCTGTCGAAGCGATTGATTGCGCGTGTATCTACGCTGCCGGGCGTGGTTTCGGCGGCGAATACGAGTGAACTGCCGCTGACCTGTAACTGCGGGGCGAACGAGTTTCGGGTGGTGGGGCGCGCGTGGGATGGCCAACACCGCGAAGTCTTGGAACGCACTGTGAGCGCGGACTACTTTAAAGTGTTGCGCGCACGCTTGCTGCGTGGGCGCTGGTTGAACCAAGCCGATGACGAATCGCGGCAGAAGGTGGTTCTGATTAATCACGCGCTGGCGCGGGAATATTTCGCGGGCGAGGATCCGATCGGAAGAATGGTGGGCGACGGAGATTTGTCGCCGGCTTCGCTACGGCAAATTGTGGGTGTAGTGGATGACATTCGGGAAGGTGCGCTGGGCGAGCAGGTTGACCCAGCACTGTATTATCCATTCCTGCAGAATCCGGAGGGTCGATTGTTTCTTGTTGTTCGTACCGAGCAGGAGGCGGAAGCGGCGATGCCTGCGTTTGAATCGACGATCCAACAGGTGGATCCCGATATCGGAGTGAGAAACGAATTTACCATGGAGCAGCGCTTCAACAACGGGGCGTTTTTCAATCGTTCGGCAGCATGGCTAGTGGGAGGATTTGCGGCTCTGGCGCTGCTGCTGGGAGTGATTGGGCTTTATGGAGTGGTTGCGTATTCGGTGAGCCGGCGGACCGGTGAAATTGGCGTGCGGATGGCTCTGGGAGCGGAGCGCGGCGCGGTGTATCGGTTGATCTTGGGTGAGGCTGGGTCCGTGGCTGGTATTGGCATTGCGATTGGGCTGGGATGTTCGGTGGGCGCTGCGGCCTTGTTGCGGAGTTTGTTGTTTGGCGTGAACGAGTGGGATGTGCCCACTGTGATTGCGATCGCTGTGCTGTTGGAATGCTGTGCGCTGGCGGGGAGTTATCTGCCGGCGCGGAAAGCGGCGTCGGTGAATCCGGTCGAAGCGTTGCGGGCGGATTGATGGAGATGCATCAAATTCTTGTCTATTCCGACTCGTTGACTTGGGGAATCGTACCTAACACGCGAAGCCGCTTCCCGTTTGACGAAAGATGGCCCGGCGTTCTGGAGCGTGAGTTGAACGCTAGTGAGCGTCGCGCTCGCGTAATTGAGAACTGCCTCAATGGCCGGCGCACGGTTTGGGATGATCCGTTCAAACCGCGGCGCAACGGCTTGAAGGGATTGGCTCAGTGCATCGAAATGAATTCACCGCTCGCGCTGGTGATTCTGATGCTCGGAACGCGGAGCTTCGTTGCGTGGGACTCGCCGAGACATACCGAGCGATCTGTTCGCAAGTGAGCTGTTCTTTCTTCGACGGCGGCGGCGTTACCGCTTCGAGCGTTGTTGACGGCGTACACCTTGACCGCGACCAACATCGTACGCTGGGTTTGGCATTGGCGAAAGTTATCAAATCGATGGAGATTTTCGGGTAGTCAGTCAATCTGGACGGCAGTCACTTCTGAAAAATCAATTCCTGGGCGGCCATCGCGTGGCTCACAGGCGGCTTCGAGCTTGTTCCAGATCGCTCGTACAGCGGGCGGCGCGTGATCGGGAATATCGCCACTGCGCCAAGTGAAGATCTCCACGAAATAGGTCCGGCCCTTGTCGTCGGTTCCGCGAACCACGATATGGGGCTTCTCCAACACCAGATCCATTTGCCTGTAGACAGACCAGGCTTCGGCGCTCAGTTGGGCGTATTCGGTTTCGTGCCCGGATTTCACATGTGCCGTGCTATGAATCGTTTCGGTGCCGGGACCGGGAAGCTGCGAAACCGGAGTTGCCGCAACGGCCAGCCAGGATGCGAAGACGAAAGGCAGTTTTAGGTTCATACTCTTTTGTCGCGCAGATTGGGGCGGATTGCTTATCGAATCTTGCGAAATTTGCTAGGCGCCACACCATATCGGGAGCGAAAGAGGTTACTGAAAGACGAGACACTCTCAAAGCCGGTGGCGAAACAGATCTCAGTCACGCTTAAGCTGTTCTGACGCAGAAGGCCGGCGGCGCGTTCGAGCCGGTGGCGGGTGAGATAGCGGTGAGGAGTGTTGCCAAACGCGCGAGCGAATGCGCGGTGGAAATGAAACGGCGACAGACAAGCAGCGGCTGCGGCATTTCTTAAGCGAATTGGTTCTGAGAGGTTCGAGAGAAGGAAATCACGGCCCCGGAGCAAGCGGCGATACAGTTCGTTCCGGGTGGAGCTTCGAGTGGCGGGAAGACGGGCGATTGCGTCGAGTGTATCCCGGCGTTCAAAAACTAACAATTTTCCAGCCAGAAGAAAAGTTTCCTCCCACTGCGCTGTCGAGACTCGACCTGCCGCAAGCCCTTCGCGAAAGCGCGTTAGGCAATGCGTCAGTGCACTTGCCGCCGGCTCGATGTGGGGAATGAATTCGATTGTGCCCGGCTTCTTTGGTTGGGGCCTGTCAAGCAAAGCTTCGCAGGGCGTGAGAGAAACCCGGTGAAGCTCTTCAACGAATCCGCGCTCGAAGAACAGGCAGAATGTCTCCACTGGTTTCAGAGAATCGATGGTGATCGTGTAGCGCTGACGATCATTGAGAATCAGCCAGCTATTCTCGTTCAGCAGAAAACGGCGACCTTCCGTTTCCCAGGCCGCGGTGCCGTCCACAACACTCTTAACTGAGAGGCAGCCTTCAAAATCCGGCACGTGATAGCGAGCGCCACGGCCGGACAAAACCGAGTTTTGACGCCCAAGTTGATGGCCCGGTGGATTGACCGATAACACGAGGTCAGAGTACTGCGTCCATGAGGCGAATGTCAATCCCTTGGTGTCAGCGGTTCACAAACGACGTACAATCACGAAATGCACCTATCGAAAGTTCTCGCCGGCGGTTTCGTGCTTGTTTGTATAGCTTTCGCGCAAGCGCCGAACCCGGATGCAAAGAAGCAACTCGACTACACCCGCTCGCACTTCACGAAATACGAATTTCGAATACCCATGCGGGATGGCGCGAGGCTATTCACTTCGGTTTATGTGCCGAAGGATTTGTCGCAACCCTATCCGATCCTCATGCAGCGCACTCCGTATTCGGTGGGGCCGTACGGTGTGGATAATTACCGGAACGTGGTTGGGCCATCTGAAGCCGCGGAAAAAGAAGGGTTCATCTTTGTGTATCAGGACGTGCGTGGGCGCTACATGTCGGAGGGGACGTTTATCGATGTGCCGCCGCACAAGACAGAATTCAAAGGGCCTAAAGACACGGATGAGAGCACCGATACCTACGACACGGTCGACTGGCTGGTGAAGAACGTTCCCAACAACAATGGCCGAGTGGGGATGTGGGGAATTTCCTATCCCGGATTTTTTGCTGCTTACGGATTGATGAATGCGCATCCGGCGCTGAAAGCCGTTTCGCCGCAAGCGCCGATGGGCGATGTGGGCAATGGCGACGATGCCTATCACAACGGCGCATTTCATCTCTCGGCGAATTTTGGTTTTTATGTGTTTTTCAAACCGCGCGGCGCAGAGCCGGAGCGTCCGCAACCTTCAGCCCCAGTCGATTTCGGTACGCATGACGGCTATGAGTTCTATCTGCAGATGGGACCGTTGTCGAATTACAACGAAAAGTATCTGAAAAATCAAAACCCCTATTGGGACGACATCCTGAAGCACCCGGCCTATGACGAATATTGGCAGAGCCGGGCGCAAGCGCCGCATATGAAGAACGTAACGCCGGCGACATTGTTTGTGGGCGGTTGGTTTGATGCGGAAGATTTGTCGGGGCCGTTGAAGTTGTTTCGCGCCGTCGAAAAAGATGGGCCGAAATCGCCTAACACGCTGGTGATGGGGCCTTGGTGCCACGGATGCTGGGCACGCCAGGATGGCACCAAGCTGGGAGACCTTGATTTTGCTGGGAACACGAGTGAGTTTTTCCGCGAGCACATTGAACTGCCGTTTTTCATTCAGAACCTGAAAGGCAGGGGCGACGGGCTCAAAGCGGCGCCCGATAATGAGATTCCCAAAGCATGGGTATTCGAAACCGGCACCAACGATTGGTTGCGTTTTGCTCAGTGGCCGCCGGCGAACAGTGTCGAGAAGAGTCTGTATCTCGGGCCCAACGGCACACTTACGTTTACTCAGCCTCAGAAGGAAGCGGTGGATGAATATGTGAGCGATCCGGCGCGGCCCGTGCCGATCAGCACCGACATAGGCTCAGCGTTTCCAGGCGACTACATGACTTACGACCAGCGGTTCGCCAGCCGTCGACCCGATGTGGCGGTCTATCAAACCGAGCCGCTGGAGCATGACGTTACCGTGGCGGGGCCCGTCAGGCCTGTCTTAAAGGTAGCGACCTCCGGGACAGACTCCGACTTCATCATCAAGTTGATCGATGTTTATCCGAACGATTATCCGAATCCAGATCCGAACCCTAAGGGCTTGCAAATGGGCGGTTATCAGCAGTTAGTACGCGGCGAACCATTTCGCGGCAAGTATCGAAACAACATGGCGAAGCCCGAAGCGTTCACGCCGAACAAGCCTGCGAAGATTGAGTTCGTAATGCCGGATATTTGCCACACATTCCGGACTGGACATCGAATTATGGTGCAGATTCAGAGCACCTGGTTCCCCCTAGTGGATTTGAATCCGCAACAGTTTGAAAGTATTCCCACGGCGAAGGCGAGTGACTTCGTGAAAGCCACCGAGCGGGTTTACGGCGGCGGGGCGGAGGGTTCGCGGTTGGTGGTGCGGACGATCGAATAACGGCGGCAATTCGTGTACGATAGCGCTTTATGAAGAGTTCATACATTACGCGACGCGAGTGGCTGGGAGCTTTGTCGGCCGCGGCGTTCGCGAACCGCGCGGCTTTTGGCGCACGCGAAAAACTGCGCATTGGCGTTACTGATTGGAACTTGCTGCTCGATGCAAACCCCAAAGCGGTGCCGCTGGCTGCGCAATTGGGTTTCGAAGGAGTGCAAATTTCGTTCGGCAGGAAGTTGGTGGATGACAAGCTACCGCTGGATAATCCCGATGTGATTGCGCGGTATTTGCAGCTTTCGAAAGAAAACGGCATTCCGATTGACGGCACCTGTGTTGACCGGCTGCACGATAACGGCTTGAAAAGCGACAAATTGGCGCCCAAATGGGTGTTGGACGCGATCCGGCTAACCAGAGACCTGCATACGAAAGTGTTGCTGGTTCCGTTTTTCGGGCCATGGGCGCTGACGAATCAGGCGGAGATGGATTACACCGGCGATGCGCTACGCGAGCTTGCGCCGGAAGCGGAGAAAGCGGGTGTGATCTTGGGACTTGAGGATACAGTTTCGGCCCAGGACAATGTGCGAATGATTGAGCGCGCGCGTTCGAAGAGTGTGATGGTTTACTACGATGTTGGTAATTCGACGAACGCGGGATTTGATCCGGTGCGCGAGATTCGCTGGCTGGGGAAAGAGTGTATTTGCCAGTTTCATCTCAAAGACAACCCGAACTTTCTGGGGGAAGGCAAGATCGACTTTGCACCCATCATGCACACAATTCGCGATATCGGTTTTAACGGCTACGCCAATTTAGAAACGGATGCGCATGAACAGACACTCGAAGCCGATATGCGGCGAAATTTGATGTATATTCGCCGCGTGATGCAGCAATCCTGAAGTTTAGAGGGCTGCGCCAATGATGGCGGCCACCAGCATCGGTCCCACATGAGCGAGTGCCAGGCCGACGCCTCCCAAACCGGCGAGAAAGCCGAAGAGCGGGTTCAGCGTGAGCAATGATGCAAAAAAGAAAGCCGCTGCTCCAATGAGCACTCCGGGAAGGATTGCCGCCAGAATGGCGTTCCCTACAGTGCCGGATTTCCGGCCACCGACAAAGCCGGCTATGAGCGGACCGGCGATCGGCATCCAAAACAGCAGGATCGAAAGAACCAACATCCAAACCATTCCTTTGGCGATACTGCCTGTCGGAGACGCTGCCATTTTTAAAGTCTCTCATATAATCCTGATTTGACACCGAAATTGCAAACCCTACTCGTGCTGGTGTTGGCGGTAGCGCCATTGCCTGCGGCCCAGACTTTTGATCTGGTGATTCGGAACGGTCACATCATCGATGGAACCGGCTCGCCGTGGTATGCGGGAGACGTGGGAATCGTGGACGGGCGCATTGCGCAGATCGGCGTATTAGCCGATGCGCAAGCCAAGAAAGTGATCGATGCGCATGGCATGGTGGTGGCGCCGGGTTTCATCGACATGCTGGGGCAATCGGAGCTTTCGATTTTGGTCAATCCGCACTTGCCGTCGAAGATTTATCAAGGCATCACCACTGAGATTACCGGCGAAGGCGGGTCGATTGCACCGTTGACGAAAAAGCTGATTGCGGCGGATCGCGGCGGGTTTTCGCATTACAAAGTAAAACCGGATTGGATGACCTTTCATGAGTATTTTGCGCGGCTCGAACGCCAGGGCATGGGCATTAACCTGGCGAGTTATGTAGGCGCAACGCAAGTGCGGCGCGTAGTGCTGGGCGATGTGAATCGTGCGCCGTCGCCGCAAGAGTTGGAGCAGATGAAGGTGTTGGTCCGGGATGCAATGGAGCAAGGGGCGGTTGGTTTGTCCACCGCGCTGCAGTATGCGCCCGCGCCCTATGCGAAGACAGAGGAGCTGATTGCGCTGGCGGCCGAGGCTGCGAAATACGGCGGCATTTACGCGACCCACATGCGCAGTGAAGGCGATGGCATTGACGATGCGCTGGACGAAGCGTTTCGCATCGGCCGCGAAGCCAAGATTCCGGTGGAGATTTGGCATTTGAAAGCAGCGGGGAAGCCGAACTGGAACCGCATGCCGGAGATAGTGGCTCGGATCGACGCGGCTCGGGCCTCGGGTGTGGATGTTACGGCTGATACTTATGCCTACCCGGCGTGGTTCAACAGTTTTTCCGCTTTTATTCCGCCCTGGGCGCACGATGGCGGCGACGCGAAGATGGTAGAGCGCTTGAAGAATCCCGAAATGCGGGCACGCATTCGCAAGGAAATGACCACGGCCGATTCGTCTTGGGATAACGAATGGCAGGAGATTCCCGGTCCGGAGGCGATTCTGGTGAGTGTGGTGCAGAATCCAAAACTGCTGCCGCTGCAAGGCAAAACCATTGCGCAGATTGCAAAAGATCAAGGGAAAGACGCGATCGACACAATTTTCGATTTGCTCATTGAAGATCCGGGCATGTCGGTAGCGGTGTTTGCCATGAATGAGAAAGACATTTCGTTGGCCCTGCAGCAGCCCTGGGTTTCGGTGGATAACGATTCGCAGGGCACCGCGCCCGACGGGTTGTTGGGCAAAGAGCATCCCCATCCGCGCGCCTATGGAACGTTCCCGCGCATCCTGCGAAAGTATGTGCGCGAAGAGAAGCTGCTGACGTTGCAAGAGGCGATTCGTAAATTTAGTGCGCTACCGGCACAGCGGATGCGTCTCACGGATCGCGGAGTGTTGAAGCAGGGGTTGTGGGCGGATATTGTGGTCTTCGATCCGGAAAAAGTGCGCGATGTTGCGACTTTTGAAAATCCGAATCAATTGTCGGAAGGCATGCAGTATGTGCTGGTGAATGGTGTGCCGGTGATTGAGCAAGGCAAGATGACAAAGACGCTGCCCGGCAAGGTGCTGCTGGGGCAAGGGTACCGGGCTCAGCCGTGAGACTCGTCCAGCTCAAGCGCGCCGACGAGCGGCGAATAGCGCGGGTGGATGGCGGCAAATTGCGACTCTTCGACGCGCGTTGGCCTTCGATTTACCGTTTGGCGTTAGATGCTCTTAATACGGGACGCCGATTAGAAGATGGCGCGGATGGGTCGGAGAGTCTTGATTATGAGCCGATTTATGCAGGCCATCCGGAATGGCGTTTGCTCCCGGCCTTTGACCATCCGGCCGATAGCGCTCACTGTCTGGTGAGTGGCACCGGACTCACGCATAAAGCGAGTGCCGAGAATCGCGCCGCCATGCACAAAGATGTGAATGCGGCTCTAACTGATAGCGCCAAGATGTATCAACTGGGGATCGATGGCGGAGCACCTGAGCAGGGAAAGATCGGCGCGCAGCCGGAATGGTTTTACAAAGGTGATGGTTCGATTCTGCGAGCGCATGGCGAAGAATTGTGCGTGCCTGCGTACGGTTGGGATGGCGGCGAAGAGCCGGAGATTGCCGGCGCGTACCTCATTGGGCTTGATGGCCAGCCTTGGCGTGTCGGGCTCGCCATCGGAAATGAATTTTCAGATCACTTGATGGAAAAGAAAAACTATTTGTATTTGGCTCCTTCAAAATTACGAAATTGCGCCATTGGGCCGGAACTGAGCGTCGGCGAAGCGCAGTTTGAGGATGTGGAAGGAACCGTCAGTATTGTGCGCGGTGAAAAGACGATCTGGACCAAACGCATTCATAGCGGCCGGAAGAACATGTGCCATTCGCTAGCGAACCTGGTGCATCATCACTTTAAGTACTCGGCGCACCGCAGACCCGGCGACGCCCACATCCACTTCTTTGGCGCGGATGCCTTCAGCTTTGGCGATGCCCTGAAACTTGATGCGGGAGATGTGATGGAAATAGCATTTTCCGGCTTTGGAAAGGCGCTACGCAATCCGCTTAAAATGGAATCGCGCCCGGAGTCCCTGGTTGAAGTGAAAGTGCTTTAGCTGGTGCGCGTGTTACCGTAATTTTGAAGCTATTCAAAGATGGAAAGAGATTCCAACCCGCCGGTTCGCATTGAGAGCGCTGATGGGTCGCGTTTCGGGGTCAAGATCATCAAGGCCTATGGTCCGCTCGAAATCACGAACTACAGCGGATTTCAAGAGTTGATGCGGCGGAGCGAAGCGGAGATCCTGTTAGTTGATCTGGCAGAAGTGCCGTACATCGACTCCGCGGTTCTGGGCAGCATGGTGGCCACTCACGTCGCGGCCGCGCGCCACCAGCGCAAGTTCGCTTTGGTGCGCGCCAATCAGCGTATCCAGAACATGCTTTCCGTTTCGGGGGTGGGTGAGTTCATCGTCAATTTCCCCACCATCGCGCAAGCGGAAGCCACGCTGGCGGCATAGAGCCGGGTTTCAACCCGCAAAGAAACTGAGCGCGTCGGAAATATAGCTTTTCATTTCGCTACGTTTGACAATCGCATCCAAAAAGCCGTGCTCAATCAGGAATTCACTGCGCTGAAATCCGTCCGGCAGTTTTTGCCTGATGGTTTGTTCAATCACGCGCGGGCCCGCAAAACCGATAAGCGCGCCGGGTTCGGCGATATTCAGATCGCCCAACATGGCAAAGCTGGCGGTCACGCCGCCCGTTGTGGGGTCCGTCAAAACGCTGATGTAGGGTAAACCGGCTTCATCTAACTGCATCAACGCAGACGACAGTTTCGCAAGCTGCATGAGGCTGATCGCGCCTTCCTGCATGCGCGCGCCGCCTGATGCCGAAATAATGACAAGAGGCGTGCGTTCGGCGATGGCGCGTTCGATGGCGCGAGTGATTTTTTCGCCCACCACCGCACCCATGCTGCCGCCGATAAATTTCAGTTCAAGCGCGCAAATCTGAATGCGACGCCCGTTCAGAGTGCCGCTGGCGCAGATGACGGCGTCGGGCATGTTGGTCGCCTCTTCCATGTCAACTAAGCGTTGGGCATACGGCTTCGAGTCGACAAATTTCAAAGGATCGGACGAACGCAGCTGCTCGTCGTGTTCCAGAAAGGTTCCTTCGTCAAAGAGCAGTTGCAGGCGTTCGGCTGCACCCAGGCGGAAATGGTAGTCACACTTGGGGCAGACGTTCGAGTTTTCCTCAACCGTTTTGCGCCAAATGATTTGACCGCATCCATCGCACTTTTGCCACAGCCCCTCGGTTCGAACGGTTTTCTCGTCTTCACCAAGAGAGCCGGGGTCAAGAGACGGCTTTTGCCGCGTAAACCAAGCCATGAGAGATCAGCCTTAAACGTACCACGCGAGTTTTCGCATGCTACGACGCCGATCAATCAACAGGCGCTTATCCAACTTGGGTCGATCTCCACCGATACCGAACGCTGCAGCATGGTGACGGAGATGACCAGGCGAAAATCGGATTTCTTTTTTACCAGAATTCCTTCCACGCCGTTCAGTGAGCCGCACAAGACTCTGACGGGCTGACCTTCCTTCAGAAACGGATAAGGTTCGCTGGCCAAGCCGGAGCGAAGAATCATTTGAACCGCTTCGATCTCTTTCTCGTCAATGGGAGCTGGCTCCAACCCATAAGAAACAACGGAAATGACACCGGGCGTTGAAACCACCGGCAGCCGTTGCAAATTATCAAAGCGGCAGAAGACGTAGCCCTTAAAAAGCGGAGCTTGCGTTTCGACAACCCGGTCAGACCAACGGCGGCGATGGCGGTAAGTGGGTAAGTAAGTCTCTAACCCTTTGCGCTCCAGCGAAAGGGCGGCCAAGTTCTCAAAATTTGAGCGCGTCCTCAGGGCGTACCAAGGGTATTCACTGGTTTGCCCGCCAAAAGAAACCGGCTGAGTTACTGCCGGTGCCGAATCAGAATAAGTTAGTTGCTCCATTCTAAACGTCTCCTCCTCCAAAAGGCGTTTGAGCTTCACGGCGGGCGAATTGCTGGCTCCCTCCGTTACTGTTTTCACTCTATCGAAATTGAGCGCGTTTTGCATCACCCAAACCACTTGTTGGCTGCTAAGGGGCACCAGTACCCGTAGGTCTCCGTGGTAAAGAGAATACGGTCGAATAAGATGAGGAGAGCTATGTCAGATCTCGCTTTTCTTTTCCCTGGCCAAGGGTCCCAGTTTGCGGGCATGGGGAAAAGCTTAGTGGCGGAATACGAGGTTGCCCGCCAGACATTTTCCGAGGCGGATCAAATACTTGGCTTCTCCCTCTCTGAGATTTGTTTTAACGGTCCGGAAGCGGAACTGAAGAAAACAATGAACACCCAACCGGCAATTTTGACGGTTTCCGTTGCCGCTTATCGCGTACTGGCGGAGTTAGGCTGTCGCCCCGCGATCACAGCGGGCCATAGTCTTGGCGAATATTCAGCTTTAGTGGCCACGGGTTCTCTCAAATTTGCCGACGCATTGCGTTTGGTTCGCGTGCGCGGACAATACATGCAGGAAGCAGTTCCAGAAGGCACGGGTGCGATGGCGGCGCTGCTCAAATTGCCTGAAGGAAAGCTCGACTCGATTCTGGAACAGGCCGCGCAAGGCGAAATTGTGGCTGCCGCAAATTTCAATTCACCCGATCAAATTGTGATTGCCGGACACGCTGCTGCCGTAACGCGCGCGGTGGATCTCGCGAAGGCGGCCGGTGCGAAGCGCGCCATTCTTCTGCCTGTCAGCGCTCCTTTCCATTGCTCACTCATGCGTCCTGCTCAAGAGAAGCTGAAACCGGCCCTTGACGTGACCGTTTTTCACACACTCGAATTCCCGCTCATCAATAACTGGCAAGCTCAAGTTGTGAAAGATCCGGCCATCGCGCGCCAGGGCTTAATTGAACAGATTCCCAATCCCGTACGTTGGACCGATTCGGTGCGTGAACTTAGCCGGAATGGGATTAAATGCTTCATCGAAATAGGCCCGGGCAGCGTGCTCAATGGGCTTTCGCGAAACATTGATCCCACATTGAGGGGAGTCAAATTTGGAGAAGCCGGTGATCTGGAACCCCTAAAGTCAGCGCTGGGGGATGCCTTCTAGTACTAAGCCGGGTACGTCTAGTACCTTGCCGTCCGTTCAGCGTTTTGGCGCCAAGGCCAATTACTTATTTGGGCGACATAAATCGCGCCAGACCAATCATTCTACTTGTTCGTGGTGCTGAATTTAGGCTCAAGTGGGCGACTCGCGAAGAGGCCGGATCGAATCTCCGGGAACGCGAGTTCGACGGATTCCGTCGACCGAAGGGTGGCTTGTCTTCAGAGTGGTAACCCGTTTGGATTGAAGGTGCTGCCGTAAACCTGGTGTGGTGAATCGAAGCAGCGATGTCCGGATTCGGACACAGCCAAGGCTGCGACGGAAATCGAAGCCGAGGCATCGACCCGGCTATCCCGAGTGGTATTCTCTGCTTGACAGGTAAGGCTATGTCCGTCAGACTTAAAGGTTTAAATGGTATATTCTCTGCAACCGTCCCGTCTATGGAACGGCGGTTTATCTTACGAAATCTTTGGGGGAGCAGTCTAGTGAGGACCCTTTTTCTTTTTTGCGCGCTGGCGGCAACTTTGGCAGCGCAAGACTCTAGCTCTGATACCGGCAACACGACCGAGCACATCACCGCCATGAGCCAGTTTTTCGACCATGACTTTGTGAACATTTTTGGTTTTGCAAATGGCGTTTGGGATTCAAAAATACCCGATGGGCTCAACTCAACGGGCGGGGAGCTGTATCGAAACGGTTTGGGATGGGAAGCGGGAGGTGGTTTTGCAGCCACCCGCACATTCAAAGACGGGTCGTTTACGATCAGCTATCGTGGTGCGTATCACGATTATCAGTCGGCATTTGTAGGAACGGGGCAGGATCAAACCCTTTCCTTGGCGTACAACAAGCGGTTGAACCGGCATTGGACTTTCAACGCGAATGCTTCGGCCGGAATTCTGGGATACGGTAACTCGTTTTACTCGGCATCGTCGGTAACGTCCACAACGCCCGGCAATCCCGCTGGAGTGGAATCGAGATTTGCGAACGTCGGCTTGAGTCTGACTTATAACCAAACGCGCCGCTTGAGTTATGTGTTTACCGGCAATTTTCTTTACTCGGGTTACTTGACGCCTTCGAGCGTGCGTTCCAACCCGTTAGCGGATCCAGTGAGCACTCGCGGGGTGACCGGCGGTCTCTCAGTGCTGTATAGAATTACGGCTCGAACAACCATCGGTGGAACTTTTTCGCACACCTATTATGAATATTCAGCTAATTCGGGCTCAGCGCAGGTTGAGAGTGGGTCGGCAACGTACTCGCATCAGTTTCAAGATCACTGGCAGTTGGATCTGTCGGCCGGCGTAAACCACAGCGATGCTTCCGGCAGAGCACTTACTCCGGTGGAATTCAGCTTCGGTGGCGTTCCGATTTTGGGTTATTGCTACTGCCCTTATTCGCGTACCGTGAACAGCCCAGCGTTTCAAGGAACGCTGACGCATTTTTTCCGCCACTACTCGTTCTCGGTGACGGGCGGGCAGACGATCTCAGGGGGAAATGGCTTATACCTCACCTCGCGTGACCAATTCGCGAATGGCTCCATGTCCTATTCCACCCGCCGCTCGAACTACAGCGTGGGCGTCAATTATTCGCGACTCTCCAGCGTGGCGATTGCCGCGCTGGGTTCCACTTACACATACTATGGCGCGAGTGCGGCTTATGGGGTGAACTTGGTCCGTTATGTGAGTGCGAACGCGCGCTGGGATTTGATTCACTACAGTGGCGAAACGGGTTCATTCGGCAACATCACGGAACAACGAATTTCGTTTGGATTGTCGATCAGTTCGAAGAGCGTGCCGTTGACTCTGTTCTAAGACGCGCGGCCCTGATTTAACACTTGCTGCAGACGGTCGGCGAAGTTCTCGCCCGATTCCGTCTGCAGTTTGCGTTTTAGGATCGGCAGGTCGGCGTCGAGTTCGTGCACCAGGTGGAGCAGACTCTTGATATTCGATTCCGTCATGCGGCCGCTGCCCGGCAGATCCGGCCGGGGCAGATAACGGCTATCGACGCCGAATTCGATTCGCAGATCTTCCTGCTCCCCTTGCGCCGCATCGTTACCGCTATCGAAAGCCGATTGGAAGCAGGCCAGTTGCACGCGTGCCGGCGCAAGCGTCCATTCACTCGCTTCGTGCTGCCACAGATCCCACCAACTGGCGACGCAATATGCCACATCATCTCCTGAGTAATCGGCAAAAACCCGCAGGGCTTCATCCACATCCAGCGGGCCGTTGATAGGGCTTTCGAGCAGCGGCGGTTCGGTAATGGCGACTCCCAGAATGCTGACGGTAGTTTGACCCTGCTCGGAGCGTTGCGAGAACGGGAACAGGCGCAACAATTTTTCGAAGTACCGCAGCCGTTGGGCTTTAGCGGCGCGTTCGAGCCAAATGGACAGGGATAACTGATCGGTCACGCCTTTATTATCCGCGAGACGCGGCCGCATAGCGTTGTTGAGCGTAGTTTTGAGGCCTTTCGCTAGTATTGAAAGATCAACGACAGTACATCGACGGCTCCTGGTGCGGCAAGTCGGCGGTCACGCAACACCAACATCGACGCCCTGCGGGCCATTGCGATTGGACTCGTCTTTGGAAGACACTTTTTCTTGTTTCCCGCTTACGCTCACTACTTATGGGCCAGAGTCTGGCTGAGAGTCGGCTGGGTCGGCGTCGATCTGTTTTTTGTGCTGTCCGGATATCTCATTTCCGGACTCCTTTTTGCCGATCACGAAAAGCACAAAAGAATCGACCTCTCGCGCTTTTACATTCGGCGCGGGCTGAAAATTTGGCCCGCGTTTTACGCTCTTTTAGCGGTCCGTCTGCTGATCGACGTAGTACTCAGACACAAGATCCAACCCAAACCTTGGCTAGTGGAAATATTTTTCTTGCAAAGCTACCTTCCCGGCTACTGGACCCATACATGGTCCCTCGCAGTGGAAGAGCACTTTTACATCGTCTTTCCTTTGCTGCTTGTCGCTTTAGTCAAGTGGAGTCCGAAACGCTTTAATCTTTTGCCCCAGGTTTTCGCCGTGATCGCAACTCTTGCCCTACTCTGTCGCTTCGCGGTCGGATGGAAGCAGGATGGAACCAACGCCTTCCTCACATGGTATTTCCCTACGCACCTGCGAATCGACGGCCTGATGTTCGGAGTCTTGCTTCGCTATTACCATGATTACCGCCCCCACATCTTTAAGCGCATCGCTTCTTGGTCTGCTGGGCGGGCCATTGTGGGTTTCGCCCTTGTGCTTCTGCTCATTTTCCCCGTCGAAAACCGCCATATGCATACATGGGGATTCACTGTCATGTACCTCGCTTCCGGATTTGTGGTCGTACAAGCTGTCTCATTTGAGGGCGGTTCCATCATCGGCGCCGTCAGCCGGCTCCTGGCCGCGGTGGGTATATATTCGTATTCCATTTATTTGTGGCACATCTTCTTCCAGGAGCTGCTGGAGCACCTTCATCTCCGCTCATTCTTGCTCTGGTTCTTCTGCTATGTAATTGGCGCAGGGGCATTCGGCATTATCGCCGCCAAAGCAATCGAAATCCCGGTGCTTGGACTGCGTGAGCGGTTTTTCCCCGAACAAAAGTAGCCGCACCTCAAACAAAAAACCGGCAGAATGGTTTATTGAGATACTGGAAGCAGTGCTTACCGATCTCGTCCAGATCAAGCGTCTTGGCGAAAAGCAGCGCGACGACAATCAAAAATTCCGCGCTTGGCTGCGCCGGCATAGCTTTGCCGAGCGGCGTCTGAAGACCATTGCGCAGGAGGTTGAGGAGCAGATTGATTGCACAACTTGCGGAAATTGCTGCCGCGTGGCCACTACGCAGGTCACCGAGCGGGATGCCGAGCGGCTGGCCAAATTCCTGCGCGTGAAACTGGCGGCGTTCCTCCGCGATTACACAGTGGAAACAGAAGACGAAGGCCGCATTCTGAAGCGCGACGAAAACGGCTGTGTGTTTTTGACTGGCAACCTCTGTTCGGTTTATGAAGCCCGGCCCAATACATGCGAGTTGTTTCCACACTTGGTGAAGGGCAATGGCTCGCTAGTGAGCCGGATGTGGCACATGCCAGACCGCGCTGTGTATTGCCCAATTGTGTACAACACGCTAGAGGCTTGGAAAGAAGAAACGGGTTTTAAGAAATGACGGTTTTGGCCATTGTTCTGGCGCTAGCATTGCTGGTGGCGGTCGGGTTGGCGGCGTTCCAATTTTCGGAAGCGCGGCGCTGGCGCGAATCGGCCGGTGAAGAGCGAGTGCGGGTAGAGCATCAGGCGGCGGCTTTGGAGCAGGCGCGCCAGGAAACGGCGCAGGCTGGCAAGCAGCGGGAAATCGCCGAGTCGCAATTGCGCGTGCTGAGCCAGACGCAGCAGCAAGTGGAAGACCGTTTTCGCTCGCTGGCCGCGGATGCGCTGCAGAAGAATGGGCAAATGTTTCTCGATCGCAGCCGCGATCAGTTGCAGCATCTAGTCGATCCGGTAAACCAATCCCTGCGCCGCTTTGAAGAGCAAGTGCAGGCCATCGAGAAGACGCGCGTCGGAGCCTATGCGGATTTGACGGCACAAGTGCAGACGCTGACCCTATTGCAGGAGCGGGTGCGGCAATCTACCGATCAGCTCAAAACCGCGTTGCGTTCGCCCATTCAACGCGGGCGCTGGGGCGAAATTCAGTTGCGGCGCGTAGTAGAAATGGCTGGCATGCTGGAACACTGCGATTTCGCCGAACAGAAAACGTTGTTTGGCGAAACCAATCAGCGGCCGGATTTGATCGTTCGCCTGCCGAATGAATGCATGGTGGTGGTGGACGCCAAGGTTTCGCTCGAAGCATATTTGCGCGCGATTGAGGCGGAGAACGAAGCCGATCGCACACGCCATTTGAAAGACCACGCGAATCAGGTACGGACGCACATTCGCTCGCTGGGTGAAAAATCGTATTGGGAGCGCCTGCCCGGTTCGCCGGAGTTTGTAGTGGCCTTTCTGCCGCTCGAATCGCTATTTAGCGCGGCATTGGAGCATGATCCCACGCTGCTTGATTACGGCTTGGAACGGCGTGTGGTGATTGCGACGCCGGTGACGTTGATCACCCTGCTATTGACCGTCGCGCATGGTTGGCGGCAAGTGATGGTGATGGAGAATCTGGACAAGATTCGCGATACCGGGCAGGAATTGTACACGCGCCTGTTGACCATGAGCCAGCATTTCTCAAGGCTGGGTGATGCCATTACTAAGACTGTTGAAACCTATAACCAAACGGTGGGGTCGCTCGAGAAAAATGTGCTGACCTCGGCGCGGAAATTTAAAGAGCTGCGGCCTGCTAATGCCGGGCAAATGGAAGAAGTGGCCGTTGTGGAAAACACAATTCGGCCCTTGGACAACGGCAAGTGGGAGCTCTTGCAGGTGCAAGCCGCAACCAAGTTATAATTTGTTTTCCACTCGTTTCATATGTATGTCGGAGACAACCATCAGGCCTTTGCCTAACAGTTCACTCAAGGCGGGGATGGCGTTGTCGATTGCTTCCGCGGTATCAGCGATAAAAATCGCGATCGGCTGATCTTTTCCAAGCAAGCGCTTGCGATGAATTTCCGCAGTCGGGCCGTAGCCTTCGATGCCGCGGAAAACAGTGGCGCCGAAGATGTGCAATTCGCGACATTTGGCCACGATAGCCTCGTGTAGCGGATGGCCCTGGTAGCGATCGTTCTCCGCCATATATAACTCGAGCAGCTTGCCTTCTTGAGCGTCTGTCATGCTCGTCTCACCAGCCGGGAAGCGGCTACTTCGGAAATAGTAATCAGTCCGTCGCCAAGCATGGCTTCGACAGCAGCGGCGGCTTCGGCAATTTTCTCCGGTGAGTCGACAACGGCTACCATCACCGGAAGGTCTTCGGAGATGTGGAGAAAGCGTTCCCGGTGGGGCGAGCCTTTCGCGCCGTAACCGAGGATGCCGCGATAGACGGTCGCGCCGGATATATCCAACATCCGCAGGCGTTTCACAATAGCGTCATAGAGCGGCTCGCCATGCCATTTGTCGCGCTCGCCGAAAAAGGCGCGCATCATTTGTGCTTTCTCCTGCCGGTATTCCAGCGGCTGTTCTGCGGCCACAGGTGTCTTGTCGGATTTCTGGTTCGCGTCTTTGACGATGGTTGTGTCTTGGACTTCAATAAGGCCGTCGACCACCATGTCATAGAGCGTTGGCAGAACTTCGTCCACGCGCGCGGCGGTTTCGACGAATTCGATGCGATAGGCGAACTCAGGTGTTTCGGGCGAATCACCGCGGTGAACGACGTGTCTCGCTCCGAAGCTCATTTGGGTGCGAGTCACAGACGCTCCTGCGACGCGCTTATGGCGCAGGAATTCGAAGATGGCGAGCCACAACTTATCGCGATGGTGCGGGTGTTTGGTTTCTTCGTTCACCCAAACAGTGACTTTTTTTGCGGGACCTTTCTCGAGCATAGTTATGACCGGCTCACAATCCAGGCGCCAAACCAAACGGCGACGTAGCCCAAAATGACGCTGCCCAGGACGTTAGCCAGCGCGATCACAGGGCCGCCCCTCCGTGCCGCCAGCAGAGTGTCATATTCAAAACTGGAAAACGTCGTATAGCCGCCTAAAACGCCGACCACCAGGAACAAGCGCCAATTCGGATGTGTAGACCAGCGCTCGGTGAGCAGCGTCATAATTATTCCGATCAGGAAGGAACCGGTGATGTTGATGATCACTGTTCCCAAGGGAAACGAGCCGCCATATTTGTCCATAATGGCTGTGCCGGCGACGAAGCGAGCCAAGCCTCCGAGTGCGGCGCCGAGCATTACTACCAAATAGCGATCCAATCCACTCCCTTTCGCGAATCTTTAGCATATAGAATGCTTCAGGGAGTTATCTGATGCTTTCACTTTCCAGACGTCAGTTTTGCGGCGCAATGGCAGTGGCCGTTTCGTTGAACGGGCAGGAGCGGTATGGCACTTTGCATGTGCCTACGGAATGGAGCCTGGAATCGGGCAAGAGTTACCGCGATCCGTTTGGGGAAGTGAATGTAGACGTGGTGTTTACAGGGCCGTCGGGACGCAAGCTGCGCATGCCCGCATTTTGGGATGGAGGTGCGACGTGGCGGGTGCGATTTGCGCCGCAGGAAATCGGTGCTTATACGTTTGAGAGTGTCTGCTCCGATGCCGGGAACGCAGATCTGCACGGGAGGGCGGGGAAGCTGCATGTCACGCCTTACAGCGGCAATAACAAGCTGTATGAGCATGGCTTTGTTCGCGTGAGTGAAGACGAGCGGCATTTTGAACATGCGGACGGCCAGCCATTTTTCTGGCTCGCCGACACGTGGTGGATGGGGTTCACAAAGCGGCTTATGTGGCCGGATGGATTTGAAACGCTCGCGGCCGATCGAGTTAGAAAAGGCTTTAGCGTGGTTCAGATTGTGGCGGGGCTCTATCCGGATATGCCGCCGTTTGATCCTCGCGGTGAAAATGAGGCGGGACAAGCGTGGGAGTCCGATTTCGCGCGCATCAATCCGGCCTATCTCGATATGGCGGACTTGCGCATCCAGTATCTGGTGGATTCCGGCATCGTGCCGTGTGTGGTCGGCGGATGGGGCTACTTTATTCGCCGCATGGGTGTGGAGAAGATGAAGCAGCACTGGCGCTATTTGATTGCGCGCTGGGGCGCGTATCCCGTGATGTGGTGTTTGGCGGGCGAAGGCACCATGCCTTACTATCTGTCGCAGAAGAAGGATGAAGATGCAGCAGCACAAAAGAAAGACTGGACGGAGTTAGCTCGATATGTGCGGGCGACCGATGCGTTCGGGCATCCGATCACCATTCATCCGTCGCGCAGTTCTCGCAATTGCGTGGAAGATGCGTCTGTGCTTGACTTCGACATGCTTCAGACGGGACATGACGATCGCCGCAGTGCGCCGAACACAGTGGAGACGATTTTGAGTTCTCGAAGTGCTGCGCCAACGATGCCGGTGCTGGTGGGCGAAGTTTGTTACGAAGGCATTCAAGAAGCAAGCCGCGAAGAAGTGCAACGCTTCATGTTTTGGGCTTCGGTTCTGAGTGGAACGGCTGGACACACTTATGGCGCGAACGGCATTTGGCAGGTGAATACGCGTGAAAAGCCGTATGGGCTTTCGCCACATGGCCACTCCTGGGGCGACACACCCTGGGAGGTTGCTTATCAACTGCCAGGATCGGGACAATTGGGGTTGGCGAAACAGCTTCTCAGCCGCTATCGCTGGTGGAAGTTGGAGCCAAAACCGGAATTGGTTGAGCCGCACTGGGATAAAAAGAACTATTGGCAGGCGTTCGCCGCACACGTGCCTGGTGAACTGGTGATTGCGTTTACACCGGTTGGTTCGAAGGCGTTGCAGTTTAAAGAAGCGCCGGTGGGGTTTAACGCTACATTCTGGAATCCGACGGACGGGAGCGAACACCAGATGGGCACCGTGACGCCGGACAAAGACGGTAATTGGCAAGCGCCTGAATTTCCGATCTTCCGCGATTGGGTGGTGGTGTTGGAGGCGAGCGGCGCGCGTGTGGTCAAATAAAGTGATCGGGCCACTCCGATCAACCGCTAATTCAAATCGAGGAGATCTAACGGTTGGAGCACGCAGTTCTCGTCCTGGAAGATGGGATGATCTTCGAAGGTGTCAGCTTTGGGGCCAGCACCCAGCGCACCGGTGAGGTTGTTTTCAATACAGCCATTACCGGATACCAGGAGATATTTACCGACCCGTCGTACACAGGACAGATTGTTGTACTGACAAATCCGCAAATCGGTAATTACGGCGCAAATCAGGCCGACTGCGAATCGGGCGGACCGTATATCGAAGGCTTGGTGACGCGTGAAATTTCGCCGATGGTGAGTAACTGGCGGGCTGATGACAAGGCGGAACACTTTCTCGCGAAGAGCGGCATTCCTGTGATCGCTGAAGTGGATACGCGGAGGCTGGTGCGGCATCTACGCGATCAAGGTGCGAAGCGCGGCGTGATTGCGGTTGGTCAGCAGGATACAGCCGCGTTGATTGCGACGGCGAAAGCATCGCCTTCGATGACGGGACAGAACCTGGTAGCGCGCGTGACAGCGACACGGCCGTATCACTGGAGTGAAGGCATTGCGCCGGTTTCGGTATCGGACAAGCGCGTTCCGGCTGCCGACAAACGATTTCACGTTGTGGCCTACGATTTCGGTATCAAGCGCAATATCTTGCGCCACTTAGTTGAGATTGGTTCACAAGTGACGGTAGTTCCGGCGGATACGAGCGCGGAAGACGTACTGGCGCTGAAGCCGACCGGTGTGTTTCTTTCGAACGGGCCCGGCGATCCAGAACCGTTGGAACATGAAGCGATCCAGGTGCGGAAACTGATCGGCAAAGTGCCGATCTTTGGCATCTGCCTGGGACACCAGATTTTGGGCTTGGCGTTTGGCGGCAAGACGTATAAGTTGAAATTCGGGCATCACGGCGCGAATCACCCGGTGCTGAACTATCGCACCAACAAAGTGGAGATCACCTCACAGAACCACGGCTTCTGTGTGGACCCGCACTCACTGCCCGACTCAGATGTCGCAGTGACTCATCTAAACTTAAACGACAACACAGTGGAGGGGATGCAACACAAACACTATCCAGTGTTCTGCGTACAGTACCATCCGGAAGCGGCGCCGGGGCCGCATGATTCACACTACCTATTCAATGATTTCGCCAAGCTGATGGCGGATCACGGAAGCGCGTAAGCGATGTAGCTGGCGCCGGAGGGATGTTTGGACTTCCCTCCACCACAGCCGATCACTACGTATTCTTTACCGTTGAGTTCGTAAACGGCTGGAGTAGCGTTGCCGGCAGCGGGAAGGTTCGCTTCCCAAAGAAGCTTGCCGCTGGCTTTATCGAAAGCGTGCATTTTGTTGTCGTAACTGGTGGCGGCGATGAAAAGCAGCCCGCCTGCTGTGACAACGGAGCCGCCGTAGTTTTCACTTCCCGTATTGCGCATGCCTTTGGCGGCGAGCTCAGGATATTCGCCGAAGGGAATCTTCCACATATATTCGCCGGTGTTGAGATTGATGGCGCTCAGCATGCCCCAGGGCGGTTTGACTGCGGGGTAGCCATCGGGGTCAAGGAATTTGTTGTAGCCATCGATCCGGAAACGCTGCTCGATGGGAGATGGCTTGCCTTCGGCGGCTGAAATGGCGGAATCGCGGCCGTAGTAGATGTAATCGACGATGGCGTTGAGAGCAGGCCAACCCAGGCGCGCAAAGGAAGGCATGCGGCCGGCGCCTTGAAATAAGACGTTGCGAATTTCATCTTCACCGAGTTTATCGGCGATGTGCTGCAGAGCAGGGAACTCGGGCGGCGAGCCGGCCAGGTCGGCGCGGTGGCAGCCGGAGCATTCGTTCAGATAAAGAGCCTTACCGCTTTTAGGAGCTTCAATTTCGCGCGGCACGAGGCGGAGAATCCAAGCCATCTCATTGGAGTTGACGTAAAGAATGCCGGTGGTGGGATCGAACGCAGGTCCACCCCATTCGCCGCCGCCATCGAAGCCCGGGAAAACGACAGTGCCTTCAGTGGAGGGAGGGACGAATTGACCGTGGCTGCGGATCTTTTTGAAGGTTTCGAGAACTGCGGCGTGAGCTTCGGGAGTGCGGGTTGTGAGTGTGTCAGCGGTGACAATCTGGCGTGCGAACGGAGCGGGTTTGGTGGGCAACGGCTGACTACCGGCAGCAACTTCGCCGGGCGCGTCACTGGCGGGATATTTGCGCGACTCGATGGGGAACAAGGGCTTGCCGGTTTCACGATCAAACAGGAAGACGAAACCGGACTTTGTGATTTGCGCGGCAGCATCGACGGAGTGACCGTCGTGAGTGACTGTCACGAGCGCGGGAGGGGTTGGGAGGTCGCGATCCCAGAGATCGTGGTGGACGGTTTGAAAGTGCCAGATACGCTGTCCGGTTTCGGCATTGATGGCGATCAGACAGTTGGCAAAGAGATCATCACCCAAGCGATTCGAGCCGTAGAAATCGAAGGACGCTGAGCCGGTTGGGACGAACAGGATGCCACGTTTTTCATCGAGACTCATGCCGGCCCAATTGTTGACGCCGCCGATGTATTGCCATGCATCGGGTGGCCAGGTGTCGTAGCCGAATTCGCCGGGATGAGGAATGGTGTGGAAAGCCCAGCGGAGTTTGCCGGTGCGAGCGTCGTAAGCACGCAGATCGCCGGGAGCGGCTGGAAGGGTTTCGTTCACGAGGCTGCCGACGATTAACAGGTCCTTGTAAACAACGGGAGGGCTGGTGTCGGTGATGAACTGTTCGGCGGGATCGCGGCCGAGATCTTTGCGCAGGTCGAGACGGCCTTCTTCGCCGAAGCTGGGAATCGGTTGGCCGGAATCAGCGTCCAGGGCGTAAAGGAACTGACGCCAGACGAAGAAGACGCGTTTGGTGGCAGAGCCAGTCGGATCGACCCAAAACGTGACGCCGCGATTGCGCATCTTGGTGATGATTTTGCGGCCTTGGTTGGGATCGAAGGTCCACTTCAGTTTGCCGGTGGCGGCGTCGAGAGCGATGACACGCAAGGTAGGCGTGGTGGCGTAGAGGATGCCATTGACGATGATGGGGTTGCACTCCATTTCAGAGCCATCGAACGCGTCACCGGCGTCATACGTCCAGGCAACGTTGAGTTTAGAGACGTTGGAACGATTAATCTGCGCTAGTTCGGAGTAATGGGTATTGTCGAGGCCGCCGCCATAGACGGACCAAGAGTTGTGTTGCGCGCACAAGACGCCGGGCAGCAACAGGGCGGCCAGAAAGCGATACGTATGCATTGGGTTCCTTATATCATCTGCGCGATTGATGATGAGCGCCGCCGCCGATGCCACCAAGATCAATGACTACGGCAATGATGATCCAGATGAGATTCAGGCCTGCGAGCGGCATGTGATTGTTCACTTCCCACGCGTACACAATGGTGGTGAGCGGAAGGAAGATGAAACCGAGAATGGGAAGCAGGAGACCGTGATAGGCGCGTTGAAGGTAGTTTGAGAAAAACCACATCAGCACGAGAACCAGGCGTGGGAAAAAGAGAGTAGAGAGTAAAAGAAGGCAAGGCATAAGCTTATTTAGAGGTTAATAGGTTTGTAAGTTGTCGTAACGTGAATGGTTGAAAGACGACGGAGGTTCCGTCGTAGCTGGCAGTGACCACCTCCGATCCGTTTTGGGAGAAGAGCGCGGTATTGACTGAATCTGAGTGATCTTGAAGTTTAGCAATGACTTGACCGGTAGAGGCATTCCAAAGGCGGACAGTGGTGTCGTAGCTGGCGGTGGCAATCGTTTTTCCGTCTGGCGAGAAGTACGCGCTATAGACGGCAGCATTGTGGCCGAGGAGGGCGCGGAGCGGTTGGCCGGTGGCAGCGTCCCAGATGCGGGCAGAACCATCGTCGCTGGCAGTGAGGAGTTGTTTGCCATCGGGTGAGAACGAGGCGGTCCAAACGGTGGCGGTGTGACCTGCGATGGTGAGGAGCAGTTCGCCGGTCTGCGCGTTCCAGATTCGAGCTGTCTTATCTTGGCTGGCGGTAGCGATGCGTTGACCATCAGGGGAGTAAGCCGCACTGTATACGATATCGCGATGGCCGACAAGAGAGATGAGGAGACGAGCGGTTTGCGCATCCCAAATGCGGGCGGTATGGTCGGAACTGGCGGTGAGAATATGGGTTCCGTCGGGTGAATAGACGGCGCTGTTAACCTCGTCAGTATGGCCGGTGAGTGCAAGGATATGGTTGCCGCTCGAAGCGTCCCAGACACGAGATGTGCGATCGGCGCCAGCGGTCACGATGTGGCGGCCATCGGGCGAGAAACGGACGCTGTTGACGGTGCCGGCGTGGCCGATGAGCTTTAACAGGCGTTGACCGGAAGAAACATTCCAGACTTGAGCGGTGCCATCGGCGCTGGACGTTACGGCGCGGGAACCGTCCGGGGAGAACGCGGAACCGGTCATGGCCTCGTTTTGGTTGGAGGCTGTCTGGATGACCTTGACTGCTTCCGCGATGTTCCAAAGACGGGCCGTGTTGTCTTCGCCCGCGGAAACGGCGTAGAGACCGCTAGGAGAGACGGCAGCATAGTAGACCGAGCCGGAATGTCCCGTGAGGTTCTCAAGTAGAGCGCCCGTAGAGGCGTCCCACAGGTGGGCCGTGCCATCGTGGCTGGCAGTGATGACGCGGCGGCTGTCTGAGCTAAAGACAGCTGAATTCACCGCGCCGAAGTGGCCGGATAGATGCACGGCGGGCTGACCGTTTGAAGCATTCCAAACAATAGCTTCGCGGTCGTCGGAGGCGGTAACGACAAGTTTGCCATCGGGCGAGAACGCGGCAGAGTTCAGGCCTGCGGTGTGGCCAGCGAGCACGACAGGCGGCGCGTTGGACAGACTCCAGATGCGGGCGGTACTATCGGCGCTGGCTGTCAGCACGTGCTGGCCATCGGGCGAGAATACGGCGGTTTTGACGTCGCCAGAATGGCCTTGCAAAGAGTTTCGAAGATGTCCCGTTGCGGCGTCCCAGACGATGGCAGTCTTGTCACGACTGGCGGTGGCGACGAGTTTGCCATCGGGTGAGAAGGCGGCACTGTTGATGACGTTGGTATGGCCGCTCAGGACCTGGAGAGGCTGACCGGAAATTGCATCCCAGAGACGAGCGGTGTAATCGGCGCTGGATGTGACCACGAACTGGCCATTGGGTGAGAAGGCGGCCGAGGTTACATCGCCAGTATGCTCGGCGAGGATGGCGATGGCTTTGCGGGTTGCAATATCCCAGACGCGGGCGGTGCGATCGGCGCTGGCCGTAACGACAGAGCGGCCGTCAGGGGAGAAGGCGACAGTGTGAACGTCGTCGCTGTGACCGGGCAATTTGGCGACCAACTGGCCCGTGGCCGTGTCCCAGACAATCGCCATGTGATCGCCACTGGCGGTTGCGATCTGGCGGCCGTCTGTCGAGAAGACAGCACGAAAGACTGGCGCGGCGTGCCCTTTGAGGGTAATGAGTTGTTGCGGGAACGAGTGAGCAAGGGCGGCAAGCGCTTGGCCGGTTTTGGCGACCTTGAGAGCTTGTTGGGCGGTATCGATAGCCTCGCTCGATCGGCCGAGAGAAATCTGGCTCTCGGCGCGGTTGGCGAGATCGAGAGACTGTGTTTGCTTCTCTTCGCGCAAGAGCGAGAAGGCAAAGACAAGAGAGCCGATGAGGGAAGCGATGAGAAACGCGACGAACAGCTTATTGCGGATTTCGGAGCGGCGGAATTGGCGGCGGCTGGCGGCGAGGAACTGTTGCACTTGAGAAAGATTGCCGGTTCCGATGTAATGATCGGCCCAAACGGACGCCGGGTTGCGGTCGTGATTCCATTGCAGGGCGCCAGAGAGGTCGAGGCCGGAGAGGAGATCGCGCTCGTGGGCGCGCCAGCCGAGGGCGCGGTTGAAGAGTTCGATGAGGGTTTTGGACTGCCTTTCTTCTTCTGTGAGCCACCGCTGAGAGAGCACTTTCCAGTTGCGAATGAGGCTTTCGTGGGCGATATCGACGTAGGTTTCCGGGGTGAGATCGCCTTCGCGGGGAGCGAGGAAAGTGGCTTCGCCCTGGCGAAAAACGTCGATTAGGGCGTTGAGGCGGGCGCGAGATTGCCGGTCGGATGCGCCGCAGAGTTCCCAGAGTTCGGAGAGACGCGCGGGGGAACGGCGTTCGCGATTGCCGCGATCGAGGGCAGTGAGGCGTTTGAAGACGATGGGGACGAACGCTGGGGATGCAAGAACGGGGGGTGTCTTGAGGAGTTCATCGGCATGTTGGTTCAGGGCGCCGGCGAAGCCGCCAACGGCGTCGTAATCTTCGTTATCAATGGGGCGAGTGTTTTCGGGCGATGCGGCGTGCCAATGCGACCAGGTGCGCATGAGGGCGTGCTGAAGAATGGGAAGCTGATCGGGTTCATCGCCGGCATCGTTGAGGATGCGTTCGACGAGCGCGGAGGAGACGCGGACGAGGCCGAGGGGGCCTTCGATCGCTTGACGGCGTTGTTCGCGAGTGAGGCGGGGAACCAAATACTGAGACTCGTTGAGGATTTCAGGGAAGTCGGGGAAGGCGGCGCAGTCACCCAAATAGTCAGTCCGCATAGTGATGACTATATATATGGGCAGCAGGCTGTGGGAGGACGCGAGAAGCATGCCGATGAATGCAGCTGCTTCCGAGGATACATCGGAAGCACTGTTTGGGAGACCCTTATAGCGAAAGAGTTCTTCGAATTGATCGATGACGACAAGCAGAGCTTCCTGATCTGTTTGCAGGTTGTGACGGGCGTAGTCGATGAGTCCGTGACTGGTGGAGCGAAGATCGGCCGGAGTGCAGTTCAGTTCGGCGGCGAGGTTGGCGAAGGGCGAATCGGAGGGATGGGCGACGACGACCCGCCATGTCTTGCCTACTTCCAAGAGTCGGCCGCGTTGAATGGCCGGGATGAGGCCGGCGCGCACGAGCGAGGATTTGCCGGAGCCAGAGAGGCCAAGGACGGCGACAAAGTGATGATGCTGCAGACGCTCGGCCAAATCGAGCACTTGTTGATCGCGGCCGAAGAAGAGATGGCCCTCAGCGGTATCGAACGGGCGCAGGCCTGGGAATGGATTTTCGAACGCTGCGAGACGGGAGAGAACGGCGGCGAAGCTCATGGCGCGGCCTCCGCCTTGGGTTTGCGAATGGGAGCAAAGAACGGCTCAAGGCGCGCAGTGTTGAAAGGACCAAATTGCTCCGAGACAAAGACAGATTGACCCTGGCGGATTTGTTGGGCGAGGATTGCCTTGGATGCGGCTGGATCAAACAGGCAGAGACCGCGGGATTTGGGTTGAGTGGAGAGACGGATCATCTGTTCGAATTCGGAGGCGCACCAATCTTCGGCGGCGTCACCCCAGATGAGGAGAACCGCGTCGGACTGAGTGAGGAGGAGAGTGTGCTGGCGAGGGTTCTCACTGAGGTCGAACTGAAAGTCGTCTTTGTAATGGAAAACGATTTTGCCGGCGTTGTTCTTTTCGGTGTTCCTGGCTGAATCGTAGATGAGATAGACACGCGGTTTACCGTCGAGGGGCGCGGGCATTTTGGCGCGCGGACTTAGAATAGCGAAAACCTCTTCCTTGAGCTTTTCGGTAGTGATACAAGAGCGGAGGAGCGTTTTGCGCGGGCTGGGAAGGTCGACCAGGGATTGAAAGAAGCCGCGCTGAGCCGGGTCGCCGGATGATTCGAGCGCTGGGGAAGGCCAAACGATGAAGGGCTTGTCGAGAGTGGCGAGCTTGTCGGCTATGCGCCTGGGGGTTTCGGATTCATCGTATTTGGGGCCGAGGAGAAGGACGGCGAGTTCGGCGCCGGCGAGAGCGGGCAGGGGATCGAGTTCATCGCCCGGAATGACTCGATAGCTTTGAACGTGGAGTTCCCGAGTGAGGGCGGAATGAGCTTCGTTGATCTCCGGCCTGGGAGCGGGCGGATAAACGAAGACGGGCATAGCGTGATTGCGCATGCGGAGGAGGAGAGAGCGGAGTTCGCGAAGGAGGGTTCGGAATGGATCTTCGAATTGGGGTGACCCAATGGGGAAAGTATCAATGTCATCGCAAAAGGAAATGTCAGTAGCGCCTGGGAAGAGATTGTTGCGGTAGGACTCGTCGATGAGCGGGAGAATGGGGCAGCGGAAGCCGAAAAGGTCGGCTGAGAACTGAGCGGCGTTGAAGCGTTTTTGCTTGCGGGCGGCGGCCTGAGAGGCAAAGCGGCGGTATTCCTGCTGGACGCAATAGGGACGGGTTATATAGGTTGGCGAAACAAGGGAGATGAAGACGGCGGAGCTCGAAAGGTTAGCGGGGATATCCTGCTCATAGTTTCGAGACTTGCGGAGATCGTCTTTGTCTACCCAAATGGCGGTACCGGGCAAGAGCCGATTGAGCGCGGGGGCGAGGCGATCGAGAAAACGATTGATCCAATCACGATCGTCCCCATGGGCGTAGCTGATGAAGACGTCGTGCTCGAAGCCCGGTACGAACGGCATGTAAGATGACCAGTGTATCGCTTGCTACAGAGGAGCGATCACCGTCTCCGCGGCTGGAATTGAATCAAGCAACGCGCGGCCCACGCGCAAGTGTTGGTCAACTAGTTGATGGGGCGTGTGGGCGAGCCATTCGGCTAGAGAGATGTCTTCGTAGTGAGCGCTTTTGAACATCTCCAGAAAGACGAGGTCGGTATCGCCGAGATTTTCGATGTAGTGCGGCACGGATTGCAGGATGTAGCCGACGTCGCCTTCTTCGAAATCCATAGTGCGGGCGCGCGAGCCGGCAGCGAATACCGTCATGCGGCCTTTGCCGCCGATGTAGTATTGCCACTCATCGGCGTTCGGATGCCAATGCAGTTCGCGAAGGCCGCCGGGCTTCACTCTCACGATGGCGGCCGAAATGGGAGTGACGGGGAAACTTTTGGAATCGATGATTTTGACTTCGCCTCCCGCAGTGACTTTGGCGGGTTTAAGTTCGCTGGTGCGGAAAGCGAAGCGAGGCGAATCGGCAGCGTTGCCGCGGGCGGCTTCCGACTGTTCGGTTTTGAGATCGCCGGGAAGATCGGTTTGGAAGATGAAGAGTTCTTTCTTTGGGATTTGATTGAAAGAGGCGGCGGGAACGTTGAAGTTCTTAGCAAGGACTTCTTTGGGCGTGTGGACGATCCAATCGGAGAGTAAGAATGTTTCGAATTCGTTGAAGTTGCCGTCGTCAAAAACGAGGAGGAAGCGGCAACCATCGGGGCCGAGGCCTTGGATGGAATGGGGAACGCCTTTGGGGAAGAGCCAGAGGTCGCCTTCGCCGACATCGTTGACGAAGCTGCGGCCTTGTTGATCGACGGCGGTGATGCGGGCGTGGCCGTAAAGCATGATGGCCCATTCGGCTTCGACGTGCCAATGCAATTCGCGGACGCCGCCCGCGTTCAAGCGCATTTCAACGCCGGCGATATCCTTCGAGACAGGAAGTTCGCGGGCGGTGACCTGGCGGGTCCAGCCGCCGCTTTCGATGCGCGTACGGGCGAGAGCGAATGAATATTTGAACGGAGGTACAGTGCCGGAATCGGTTTCGGGAGGATGCACCGAATCGGGGTTTTGCTGTTCCAACTTCGTGTTTTCGGGGCCGGTCTTTTGAGCAGCGGCGGCGGCTAGAGCGCTAGAACCAGCGTGCAATATGCCGCGGCGAGTGAAGTTATTCAACTTTGACATGGGAGTGATCGTGGGGTGAGCTTTTGATGGCAACGGCTTCATCAAGATACCAAGGCATATTGAGAACGGAGATGCGATGGTTGCCTTTCATGAGGAGCATGGTTTTAATTAAGGTGGCACGCTGGGTGTGAAGGAAGTAGGCGTACCATTTGTGCTCGACCAGTTCAGGGATGATAGCGACGATGCGGCGGCGCGGATTCTCTTCGGCGGTTTTAATGATGTAATCGACCACCGGGCCGACGACGAAACGAAAGGGCGAGGGAATCTGGACGAGTTCGGGTCGAGGGAGGTTGGCGTGCCTGGCGGGATCACCAACCAGTTGCCCGAAGATGGTGCAGAAGGAATCGAATTTATCTTCTTCGGCGACGTGAATGACGCGGATTTCATGGGTAATTTCGAAGGCCATGCGCAGAGAGTATTTGGCCATGCGGTTCCAAGAAGGCATGGGGATGATGACGAGAGGAGGTTGGAGATTGGACAACTCTAGGGGGGTATCGCTTTTAACGTGGTCGCGGACGTAGTCGTAATGGCGGCGAACCAAGAACATGATGACGAGGAGGGTAGGGATCATGAAGGCGGTGACCCAGGCGCCATCCATAAATTTGGCGACGAGCACGACGATGACGGTTACGCCGGTGACGAGCGCGCCCAAACCATTGATGAGTATATTGCCGAGGTTCCTGCCTTTTTCGCGCCGCCAATGAGCGACCATGCCTGCCTGAGAAAGGGTGAAGGCGAGAAATGCGCCGACAGCGTAAAGAGGGATAAGCCGATCGGTAACGCCGCGAAAGATGATCAGGAGGGTGCCGGTGATGACGGCGAGGACGATGATGCCTTCGGAATAGACCAAGCGGCGGCCACGGTTGGCGAAGGAGAGCGGGAGGAAACCGTCTTCGGCGATGACGCGGCAGACGCGGGGGAAATCGGCAAAGGCGGTGTTGGCCGAGAAGACGAGAACGAGAAGAATAGACCCGATGGCCAGATAGTAGAACCAGTTGCGGCCGGCGACGGCGAGGAGCAACATGGAGAGAACGCTTTGATAGCCAGAGGCGTTGGGGTCGGTAGCAGTAACGTGATACTGCTGGGAGAGATAGGCGATGCCGCCCAGCATGACTATGAGAGCGGAGATGATGATGGCGAGCGTGTGTTGAGCGGTTTTAACGGTGGGCTCGCGAAAGGCTTTGACGCCGTTACTGACCGCCTCGACGCCGGTCATGGCGGTGCAGCCACTGGCAAACGCTTTGAGCAATATCCAAGCGCTGACAGCCTCAAGCATCTTGGGGGCCGCGGGCGGGGCAATGACGGGCGTGGGATGACCACCACCGGCGAGAAGAACCTTAATCACGCCGATGACAATCATGGCGAGCATGCATAGCAGGAACAAATAGGTGGGGAACATGAAGATGCCCCCCGCTTCGCGCTGGCCGCGTAGATTGGCAACGGTGATAAGAACCAAGGCGACGAGACAGAGAAGAAGCGTTTTCGATTGCAGCGAAGGAACGGCAGAGATGAGAGCGCCGATGCCCGCGGAAATGCCGACGGCCGCAGTGAGAACGTAGTCAATCATTAGAGCCGATGCTGCGAGCAGGCCGGGAAAGGTGCCAAGGTTTTCATGGGCGACCGTGTAAGACCCGCCGCCGCCTGGGTAGGCAGCGATGGTTTGGCGGTAAGAGAAAAAAACGATGACCAATAAGATGAGAATGCAGACGGTGAGGGGCAGTATCTGCGCAGAAGCCATCGCACCTAACGGAATCAGCAAAGTGAGGGCGGCTTCGGGGCCGTACGCAGCGGAGCTGAGCGCATCGAGGCCGAAGATGGGTATGCCGGCTGAAGTGCCGATCTGTTCCGCGCGCTCTTCCGATGTTGCGATCGGGCGGCCAATGAGGAAATCGGTGAAGGTCAAAAAGTTGGTCTCCAGACTTTAAGAAACAGGCGCAAGACGGTTGCGGTGTCAAGCGGCCACCGGAAGAGTTGCGGGGTGTTTCTTCTCTCATAGTGGCGCGCAGCCGCGCCCTTTGCGCTTTCATTAGTGTCGCATTGGTTTTGGACACACGCCGGGTTTGCGCGACAGGGAGAGCGGAAATAATGGACGCCGCTCGAAGTGGACGGTTGGAGCGATTCTGACACCCGATCGCAATGTCCCCTCATTTCCTCGTACCGCTCTGTCTAGGCAGCCTCTTTCTTTAGGTTGTGAAAGGCGGCGAGGACTTTTTCGACGTCGGGGAGGCTGCCGCTGATTTGTTTGTGGGTGTGGGCGACGGCGTTAAAGTGGTCGATTTCCTCGATTGAAAATTCGAAGCCAAAATCGGCGGGGTTGAAGGCAAGATCGTTAGCGCGAGCGTTCCGGAGCGCCATGCAAGCCTGGTTCATGCTGCGGCGGCGTTCGGTAGCGGCCGTCTTTTCCTTTTCTTTGCGTTCCTTCTGGAGGGCGTCGAGTTTGGCGAGATCGGTGGTTTGTTGATTGCGGAGGCGGCGCTCCTGCAGAGCGAGGTTGTTGAGTTCGCGGCGATAGAGGAGAAAGAGTTTGCCGCGAATGAGGGCTTCGCGGGCGACGGGATCTTTTTCATCGGGGAACAGGTCTGGGTTTTCGAGGCGGCCGATGGCGTAGATGGACGCTTCGAGGGGAGCAATGCGGAGGAGACGCCATTCGGAATCGGCGATGAATTGGACGAGAGTGTGTTCTTGATCGTCGACAGGAGAATAACGGTGGAAGTGGCGGTCGAGGTGGGCTTGGTAAGCGATGGCGTCGTCTGTGGGTAAGAGAACGGTTTGACCGGTGAGGCCGGTTTTGACGGCGTTCATGCTGGAACGGGCTTTGCCTTCGGTAGAGGTGGGGCCGGTGGATTTCTGGGCGTTGGCGCGGTTGGCGGCGAATTGGGCGTCGGAGACGGGACGCTTTTGTGATTGTTCGGGCTCAGAAAAATCAACGTTCGGAGTGAAGCCGGAACCTGCGGCGGCGGTAGTAGCGGTCATGACGGCGGGGTTGGCTTGCACGGCGGCAGCTTTCAGGGCAAGGCGCGCGGCGGCGCGACGTTCGGCACGATTCGACATAGGTACGAAACTCCTTTGGAAAAGGGAAAAGCCCAGCTGCGAGGGACGCTCGCACTGGGCTTTTCTTTCCGGTTTGAGAGTAGCAAACGAAGGGTCGATTCCGAACCAAGTTTTTTGGGTTTTGCGGAGATGGGCTGTAAGTTGTTGATAAGATGTGAAATAGAAATAGTTAAAATAACTTAATTTTTGTGACTGAGTTTTTTGGAAGATGTTTTCCGCTCCCGTGACAGGGAAATGCAGGCTCAGTTTTCGGGGAGTTTGCACGGTTTTGGGCCACTACGCTTTCCCGCTCCGGCGATAGTTGCTTTGAGATTAGACAAGAGCGCGATCGATGATCTGGATGACCAGGAGTTCAAAGGCTGTCAGAAGTTAGCCGCCATCCTGTTGGGCTTCAGCGATGCAGAACTTGCCAAAGCAATTAAGTCTGGTGAATTAAGAGAGTTGGATTACGATGCCGAATAAATATCGAAGTGAAGCGCTAGAGGCACTGCACAAAACCGCTCACGGTCTGCGCCGTGCAGGATTGATTGACGGTAAGACGATGCGTGATTTTGACGCGTCCTGCCTAACGGCCGTCAAAGAGTTGTTAGCGCGACAGATTGCCGCAGTCAGAAAGCGCGCCGGAGTGAGCCAGCCCGTGTTTGCCAGTTATCTCAATGTCACGACCGGTCTGGTCAGCCAGTGGGAGCGAGGCGAAAAGCACCCGCAAGGCCCTCGCTTAAGCTGCTGGCGTTGGTTGACAAAAAGGGATTGGACGCGATCGCTTAAGTCTCATCAGCTGTTTACAGCCTCCTGAGTGATCGTCGGGCAACGCACTTCGCGGAGGCTCGGCGGTTTCCAAAGCTGGCCGAATCAAAACCAGCGTCCGGATTAGCATGTCCAGCGTGCTCTGCGGTATCGGATATCGAGGTGGCCGCATTGATACATCAATCTTCTACCTATCGGATTAATCGATTATAGGTCGAAGGTCAAAGCATCGTTCTCGAAATTGTTTGACGGTGCCGGGGAGCCTGGCACATGCGGGAATTCTTGCTACACTGGCAAATACCCGTCCATGTAGTACGGCGTTGAGGAGACTTTTATTTATGAGTCACACACGCCGATGCAAACGTTGCAAGTCGGAAGACATTCGAAGGTCACGCCGAGTGAATCTTGGCGAGCGGCTGATTAGTTTTATCGTTGCGCCTTACCGGTGCGGAATCTGCGGTTGGCGCGGGTTAGGATACCGCTGGCGGGTTCCGGCTCGATCATAAGAAACGCGTGTAAGACGGCTGCGCTGCCAGCCGTGCTTATGACAAGGGATAAGGCTTTATCTCTCTGTTTCGCGGCCCGCATCCGTGCCCTTTGCGGCCGGATTCGATAGCTTTTCCCGAGTTGCCATTGCAATCGAGTCCACGCTGATTGTGCTCTTGTTCATTTCTCCCTGGACCACGACAACAAGAATGGACTTCTTGGCGGTGTTCCGGACGAGATCTAGCGCCTTTGCGTTACCGGCGGAATCCAACGTGAGAGTGGGCCCGAATTCCTGGACAAGGGCGAAGGATTTGGTTTTGGTGCTCGGGGAACAATAGCGGACCTCTCGACCGGTATCGCGATCAACGGACGTCATTGTGTCGGTCGGATTTACATTCGCTTCTTCGTAGGCGTAACATTTGGAATCGACCAGAGCCCCGGACCAAGTTTTCGCAACGCCCGGCAGCGATAACAGACTCAAAGCAAGGATTGGGAAAAGAAGTTGACTGCATCTCGCTTGCATTTAAATACCTCTTGATTCAACGTTATGTTTTGCGCCGCCGCGATTCTATACGCCGGTTTCAGTAGAAAAGAGGAAATGACGCCTTATTTTGTGGCTGATTTTGGGAGGGCGACGCCCGAGTTCGGTCACTACTGGAATGAATGAGTTAGTCGCGCGTGAACGGCCGGTTTAAGCGGGGGCTTTTGGACCAAACGAGGGCAACCGATTTGCAAACAGGGGTTCGATGGGTCTGGTTCAGTTGCAACCGCTTATTTCGGTGGAACGTAGTGTCGATTCCGGGCGCCAAGGACTTTGGCTTTCTGAACGAAACCCTGTCTGAACGGCTCAGTGGGACAGATCAAGAAATCAGCGAGGAGGTCGACGGACGACAAAGGGCTCGCGGACTGGGACTTGGCCGGTTCTTTGACGCCGGCTTCGAGCCAGGTTGTGACTCGGCTAAAGGACGAGCTATCAGGCTCAAAATCGTGATGGGTGCCCACGCGCCAGATGCGAAGATTACCATCTCCTCCGTAGTAGTGCGCTCGACCGTAAATCGTGAAACAAGAGTCGGCAGCGTGCAAGAGAACGTTGCTGGCCGCCAGCAGCAGCGACAACTTTAATACGCAAAACGCCGACATCACCACCAGTATCCCGCGTCAGTGTGTTCGCGCCTGGTGAGATTCCTGCTGACGAGAATAGCGACGCATACGTGCGCCGCTGGTTTGCTTTGTGCGGTTAGAATTAATGGATGTTGAATGGCACGTGGACTGTCCGTCCTGCGGTGATTGACGATGCTCGCGCCATTGCGGAGGTTCATGTCGCAAGCTGGAGGAGCACGTATCGAGGCATCTTTCCCGATGCGATGCTGGATGGATTATCGGTCAAGACGCGCGAATCTTTTTGGCGGGATTCACTGACAGCACCCGCGACGCCCAAAGTGACAACGCTGGTCGGCTGCGATGAAGGTGGCAATGTTGTGGCGTTCGTTTCGGGCGGCAAGGAGAGGACGGGCGAGTTGGGATGCGACGCCGAGATCTACGCGATTTATCTTCGCGAGGAGGCGCAAGGGAAAGGACTGGGAACTTCGCTGGTCCGGCAATTGGTGCATGAGTTGGATGCGCGCGGATTTGGTTCCCTGTCCGTGTGGGTTTTGGATCTTAACCCGTCGAGGAAGTTCTATGAACGTCTTGGGGGCAGTGTTATTGCGCAGAAGGAGATAGAACAGGGCGGGCGGTCGTTCATCGAAGTTGCGTATGGCTGGCAGAGCTTGAGTTCCTTCCTCTAAATCCGCCGATTCGGCCAGTAAATTGGAGGGCGAGACGCATAGCGTGCCTACCCCTGCTTCACTCCAGCTTTCTTGAAGACGGCGAGCGAGGCGTCTAAGCTCATTTTGGCGGCGACTTCGGGCGGGTAGTTTTTTAGACCGCGGCCGAAGACTTCGACGCTGAGGGCGTCCTGGTAGCCGATCTTTTGCAGCGCTTGCAAGAAGCCGGTGAGATTGATGACGCCTTCGCCGGGCAGCAAACGTTCATCGTCGCGAATCTTGTCGGGCGGGAGATTCGGCGCGTCGTCAAAGTGGACGGTGACAATGCGATTTTTGCCCGCGCGGAGGATGTCGTCGATGGTTCCGCCGGCGTGGTGCCAGTGCCACGCGTCGAGGGTGAGGCCGACGTTGGGGCCGCACTCGATGCAGAACTCGAGCATTTCGTTCATGCGCCAGATGAACTCATAGGGGAACATTTTTCGGAGATGCAGCGGGCCGAGAAATTCCAGGCCGAGGCGTACGTTGGCGTCCCACAGTGTGCGAGCGGCTTCGGTGAAGCGATCCAAATAAGTTTTGCGGAGTTCGGCTTTGGGGGTGGTGCTGGAGGGCATGATGTACGTCATCATGCGGGGGCAACCGATGCCGGCGCAAAAGACGGCGGCGTCGCGGAGTTTGGGCATGCCGGTTTGGAAAGTGTCGTCGTCTTTGCGGAATTCGACCGGAAAGTTTACGCAGGAAGGACGCAGGTTGAGTTGGGCGAGGAGATCTTTGGTTGCGTTGACGCCGAGTTTCATGGCGGCGTCGAGATCGACGTCGGTTCCGGGGAAGCCGACTTTCGCGGCGAGGCGGGCAAATTCGGGCCAGGGGACGCGGCCGGAAATGAGCACGCTATTCAGCGAGAGAAACATGTTGCGGTGGGGGGCTGCGGCTGTGAGTGCGGCGGGAAGGCCGGCGAGCACGGAACAGGCCGTGCGGCGCGTCATGCGATAGGAAAACATAGACATGATGATGATATCGGAGGGGATTGGGAAGCAAGAAGCGGATAGCCGGACGTGGGAAACGAGACTAGGATCAAAACAGAATGCTAAGCGAACAAGAGTGCTGGAACGCGGTGGTGAAGCGCGATGGAGCGCATGACGGCGAATTCTATTTTGGGGTAGTGACTACCGGGGTTTATTGCCGCCCTAGTTGCGCGGCGCGACAGCCGCTGCGGAAGAATGTGCGCTTTTACGCTTCGCCGGCAGAGGCGGAGAGAGACGGACTGAGGCCGTGCCGGCGATGCAAGCCGCTGGCTTCGGGGGCCGATGAAGAGACGGCGGTGAAAATTCGGAAGGTCTGTGTGTATCTGGAAGCGCATGGGGATAGCGGTGAATCGATCACGCTGGACAAACTGGCGGCTCAGGCGGGATGGAGCGCGTCGCATTTACAGAGGACGTTCAAAGCGGTGATGGGGCTTTCGCCGAAAAGAGTGGCTGGCAGCAAATCGAGTTTCGAACTTAAAGGCGAAGCTGCGCGAAGGAAGTTCGGTGACGGCGGCGGTTTACGATGCCGGGTTTGGATCAAGCAGCCGGGTGTATGAGAAAGCGGATCAGCATTTGGGAATGACGCCGGGGCAATATCGGGCCGGCGGGAAAGGAGTTGACATTTCTTATGTTACGGCGCGGACGCCGTTGGGAATGCTGATGGCCGCGGCGACGGATCGTGGATTGTGCTGGGTGCAGTTTGGGGAGAAGCGTGAAGAACTGATTGAGGGGTTGCGCATCGAATATCCGGAAGCGCATATCAAGGAGAGCGGCGCGGGACAGAAGGAATTGGCGGGATGGATGGCGGCGCTGATGGATTATTTGAAGGGCGGACGGATTGAGTTAAGTTTGCCGGTGGATGTGCAGGCGAGTGCGTTTCGAATGAAGGTTTGGCGATACTTGCAGACGATTCCGCCGGGGGAGACGCGCACATATGCGGAGGTGGCGAAGGCGGTTGGGGCGAAAGGCGCATCGCGGGCGGTGGGATCGGCTTGTGGGGCGAACAGAGTGGCGATGGCGATTCCGTGCCATCGGGTGATTCGGGGCGATGGAGGATTGGGTGGTTACCGGTGGGGATTGGAAAGAAAAGCCACGCTGCTGAGTCAGGAGAAAAGAGATACACTTCAGAGTTAGAGGTGACCCGATGACGCGAATTTCCCGTCGTGATTTGCTGGTGGCTGGAGGAACAGCGGCCGCAAGCGCGAATTTATTGAAGGCCGATGTAGCGGCGCCGACGAGCCCCGTTGCCTTGGTCCGCTGCCGGACTTACAACGATTTCAGCGAGCAGCTGGGAATCGCGTTCCATCAGATTGGCGGGATTGACAAGCTGGTGCGCGGCAAGACGGTGGCGTTGAAACTGAATCTGACGGGGAATCCGAAGAATTTTCCGCTGACACCTGATTTGCCGTATCGCACGGACGGCGGAACGGTGGCGGCGACGGTGCACTTGCTGGCGAAGGCCGGCGCGAAACGCGTGCGAATCATCGAAAGCTTCTTCCCGGCGCAACAGGACCCCGCTTTGTGGGCTCGCTATGGGTTGGATGTGAACGCGATTAATAATCTCGGCACGCAAGTGGTTTGGGAGAACGTGCAGAATCTGGGCAATTACAAGTCTTATGTGCGGTTGAAGGTGCCGTGGGGCGGATACATGTATCCGGCTTACACGATTAATAAGGCGTTCACGGAATGCGATGTCTACGCGTCGCTTTCGAAGCTGAAGAACCATTGGATAGCGGGCGTGACGATGTCGATGAAGAACAATTTCGGCAACACGCCTTGCTCGCTTTACGGCAGCGACTGCGGAGCGGATGGCAACGAGACGCCGACGAAAGAACGGGGCGACGTTTTGCACGCGGGCAAAACAAAAGCGCCGTCGGGTGTAGACGCTGAATTGCATCCGGATTCGCCGCGCGACCCAGGTTACCGTGTGCCGCGCATTCTGGTGGATCAAGTGGGTATTCGGCCGATTGATCTCGCGATAGTGGATGGTGTGGAAACAGTGCGGGGCGGGGAAGGGCCGTGGCTGAAAGGGCTTGACCCGATGAAGCCGGGCGTGATTCTGGTGGGGCGGAATCCGGTTTGCACAGATGCTGTGGGTATGGGGGTGATGGGCTATGACACGAAGGCCGACCGCAATCAATCTTGCTTTGTTCGCGGTGATAATTCGCTGAAACTGGCCGAGGCGGTGGGGATTGGGACGGCGGATTTGAATCGGATTGAAGTGGTGGGATTGAAGCTTTCGGAAGCGAGGATCGATTTCGGACCGGGCGCGGTAGGCAAGACGTTACACGAACTGCGCGGTTAGCGCCGACGGCCTTTTAGCACGCAATTAAACCGCTTGGGCCTGCTTGCTTATACTCAATAAGAATGCTTGGCGGGATAGAAGCGGGCGGTACGAAATTTATTTGCGCGGTAGGTACCGGGCCCGAGGATTTAGTAAAAGCGCAGTTTCCCACGACAACGCCGGATGAGACTCTGGCGCAAGTGGTCCACTTTTTCCGAACAAACGGTGGACGCGACTTGGAAGCTCTTGGCATTGGCTCGTTCGGGCCGGTGGATCTGGATCCAGCGTCGCCGCAATACGGATTCATCACGTCGACTCCGAAGCCGGGTTGGGCCAACTTCGATCTAGTTGGATCGGTGGTCAAAGCGCTCAAGGTGCCGGTGGGCTTCGACACGGACGTGAATGCGGCGCTGTTGGGTGAGTGGCGCTGGGGCGCGGCGCAAGGTTTAGCGAATGCGATTTATTTGACCATTGGGACGGGCATCGGCGGCGGGGTGCTGGTGCATGGCCAAGTGGTGCATGGGTTAGTGCATCCGGAAATCGGGCATTTGCGTTTGCCACATGACTTGGCGTTGGATCCGTTTCCCGGGATTTGTCCGTTTCACAAAGATTGTTTGGAAGGCTTGGCATGCGGGCCGGCGATTGAGAAACGCTGGGGTGTGAAAGCGACTGCGTTGCCGCCGGACCATCGGGCCTGGGAGTTGGAAGCGCATTACCTGGCGGTGGCGCTGGCGAATTTGGCGCTGACGATGTCGCCGCAGCGAATTCTGTTGGGCGGCGGCGTGATGCAGCAGCCGCACCTTTTTAAAATGATTCGCGATGAGTTTGCTTTCGTATTGAACGGCTATGTGCGGCATCCGGAAATTCTCGATCACCTGGATCAATATATTCAGCCGCCGAAGTTGGGCGGCAATGCCGGTGTGATAGGTTCATTGTTCCTGGCGGCGCAAGAGGCGGCCAGCGCGGAATTCGATGAGATTCTGCGAACGCATAACCAAGGGAGACAACGTTGACCTTAACGGGAACGCTAGTAAAGAGTACGATCGTAGCCGCCTTGGGCGGCTTACTTTTTGGCTTCGACACAGCGGTGATTGCGGGAACGACGGCCGGCTTACAGAGTTCGTTCGCACTGAGTGAATGGGCGAAAGGTTTCACGGTTGCGATTGCGCTGGTCGGCACGATTTTCGGAGCGTTCTTTGCCGGCATTCCGGGCGACAAATACGGAAGGCGCGATAGTTTGCGGGTCATGGCGATCCTCTATCTGATCTCGGCTTTGGGGTGCGCGAGTGCGTGGGATTGGAATTCGTTGCTGTTCTTCCGGTTTATTGGCGGGTTGGGAATCGGCGGATCGAGCGTGTTGGGGCCGATGTATATTGCCGAAATTTCGCCGTCGAAATGGCGTGGACGGTTGGTGGGGGTGTTCCAGTTTAATGTGGTGGCTGGAATTTTGGTGGCGTACCTTTCGAACTACCTGATTCGGCAAATGCATTTGGGCGCGCAGGATTGGCGCTGGATGCTGGGAGTTTCGGGTTTGCCGGCACTCTTCTTTTTCTTCATGCTGTTCCTGATTCCGCGCAGCCCGCGCTGGCTGGTGAAGAAATCGCGTTTGGGCGAGGCGCGCGAAACGTTGGTGGCAGTGGGCGAAGAGAATGTGGAAGGCGAACTGCAGGATATTGTGCGCTCGGTTGATGTGGAGCATGGGCACGGACAAGAAACGCTGTATCAAAAGAAGTACCTGTTTCCGATCTTCCTGGCGGTTTCCATCGGCATGTTTAATCAGCTTTCGGGGATTAACGCGATTTTGTATTACTTGAACGAAATTTTCGCGAAGGCCGGTTTTAGCGGTGTTTCGGGCGACAAGCAAGCGGTGCTGATCGGGTTTACGAACCTTTGCTTCACGATGCTGGCGATGACGATTATCGACAAAGTGGGACGCAGGACGCTGCTTTTAATTGGTTCGGTGGGATGCGCAGCGGCACTGGCCGGGGTGGCGGCGATTTTCCTGAGCAACAGTCATGAAGATTTGCTGGTTTGGATGCTGATGTTGTTTATCGCCTCGTTTGCGTTCTCACAAGGCGCCGTGATTTGGGTGTATTTGAGCGAAGTGTTTCCAACGCGAGTGCGCGCACAAGGGCAGAGCTTAGGCAGTTTCACGCATTGGGCGATGAACGCATTGATTTCGCAAACGTTTCCGATTATGGCGCAGAAATCGCGCGGAATGCCGTTTGTGTTATTCGCGGTGATGATGATTGTGCAGTTCATTGTGGTGGCGTCGGTGTATCCGGAGACCAAAGGCGTAACGCTTGAAGAGATGCAGAAGAAGTTGGGCATCGCTTAGAGTTACAAGGTCGCCGAGCTTTTTCACCTTTACCAGCAATAAGTTATAGACAATCTTTCGGATTGATGAGCGGTCGCGCGCGCAAATTTGCGAGGTAGCGGGCAACTTGACATGGCACTTCATTCTGTATATTCTCTATCTATAAAGTAGAGATTGAGCAAAAGGAGCGATTTCGTGTCATTTCCTAAGCAACTTATACTGGCTTGGGCCTTCGGCAGTTTGGCGACGGCGCAAACCTTGACGGGCCTGTGGGACGGCACGGTGAAATACGACGATTACCGTATTCCGTTTTTGATTCATTTCTCGCAGAAGGGCGCTGAGGTTGCGGCTGCGTTTTTCAATGGCGATGAGCAGGTGACCTCTACGGCTGGGCGGTTGACCGATGGCGCGCTCACGGTGAATTTCGATCACTATGCCACTCGACTGAACGCTACGTTTGCGAATGGCGTGATTAGCGGTACTTACGGTAACACCCGCTATGGGTTCCATGATTTCGAAGCGCGGCCGCACCAGGCGGTAGCCGCGAGTGACGCTAAGGCGCCGAACATTGCCGGCGTTTGGACGATTCTCAATGAGAGTCCTAAAGGCGAGCATGCTTGGAGACTCATTATCGAGCAGCGGGATGGGGAAACATCGGCGGCGATTTTGCGAGTGGATGGCGACACCGGATTGTTTACGGGTTCCTATCGCGATGGCAAGTTTGTGCTGAATCACTTTGATGGAGCGCGCGCCGGTGTGCTGGAACTTAGCCAAAAAGAAGATGGATCGCTTGGGCTGTTCTTGAAGGGATTCAAGAACCCTGGAAAGAGTTACACGGCGTTTCGTGCGGGCGAGGCGAAAGCGAAAGGGTTGCCGGAGCCGACGAATCCGGAAGAACATACTCGGCTCAAAGATGCCAGCGAGCCGTTGCAATTCAGCTTCTCCGATTTGAACGGCAGGACGGTTTCGAATACGGATGAACAGTTTCGCGGCAAGGTGGTGATTGTGAACGTGACTGGCAGCTGGTGCCCGAACTGCCATGACGAGGCGCCGTTCCTGGAAGCGCTGTACCGCGAGTATCATGCGCAAGGGTTGGAAATTGTAGCGCTGGATTTTGAAGACACGGATCAATACAAGGACCCGGCGCGGCTACGCGCCTTCATCCGGAAGTACGGCATTCAGTACACCTATTTGCTGGCGGGCGAGCCATCGGAACTGCAGGCGAAATTGCCGCAAGCGGAGAACCTCAATTCCTGGCCAACGACATTCTTCGTTGGGCGCGATGGCAAGGTGCGATTTATTCATGCCGGTTTTGCGGCGGCCGCGAGTGGAGAGTTTCACACGGCGCTGACGAAAGAAGTTCACGAGCAACTGGAGAAGCTTTTGACGGAGAATATCCGCGCTTCGCGTTAGAGAAGGAGAAATTTTATGGCGAATTATGCTCATCCTGAAGTGCTTGTCTCCATCGACTGGGTCAAGCAACATTTGAACGATCCAACGGTCCGCATTGTGGAAGTGGATGTGGAAACCAATGCTTACGAGCAAGGCCATATTCCAGGGGCGGTTGCGTGGTCATGGCAGCGGCAGCTTTCCGATCAAGTGCGCCGCGACGTTATTCCGCGCGAGCAGTTTGAGAAGCTGCTTTCGGAAGCGGGCATAGCCAACGACACGACTGTGATCTTGTACGGCGACAACAACAACTGGTTCGCGGCGTGGGCCTTTTGGCAATTGAAGATTTACGGACACAAAGATGTGAGGCTACTGGACGGCGGGCGCAAGAAGTGGCTGCTGACGGGCGAAGAAGTTTCGACTGCGTTGCCGGTGGTGGCGGTGACGGAATATCGGGCGCAAGCGCCGGACTTTTCGATCCGTGCGTTCTTACCGGAAGTGCAGCAAGCGGTCAGGACAGGTGCGGCGGACCTTGTGGACGTGCGCAGTCCACAGGAATTTACGGGCGAGATTCTTTCGCCGCCGGGGCTGCCGGAAACCGCGCAACGCGGTGGGCACATTCCGAGCGCCCGCAGCATCCCGTGGGGTAAAGCTGCGAACGACGACGGAACTTTTAAATCGTTCGATGACCTGAGGGCTATTTACGCGAACGAAGGCGTGAATGGGGATAAACCAGTGATTGCTTATTGCCGGATTGGTGAGCGCTCGAGCTATTCCTGGTTCGTGCTGAAGTACTTGCTCGGGTATCGGAACGTGGCGAACTATGACGGCTCGTGGACCGAATGGGGCAACCTGGTGGGCGCACCGATTGAGCGTGGCGCTGCCGTTCCCGTGGGAGCAGTGGCGCATGCGGGCTAGTGGTTGGCGCCGAGACGACTTGGAACTGGACGGCTGGGCGGTTCAGGTGCGATCGTACTTGATCAATGATCAGTATCTGGCGGAGGTGGAAGTGGTTTCGTCGGGTGTGACGATTGCGCGCGCGACAGAAACCGCCCGGGCCGATGCGGAGCGGCGAGCGATCGACAAGGCGCTGCAGAGATTGCAATCGACGAGGCGTACGCACAGCGATTTGATGGTGGGCGGATAGGCAAGCTCGCTTGTTAAGATCGAAGGAACTCATGCGTTCCTTCCTTCTCTGTTTCGCTTTGATGTCAGGTGTTTCGTTGCAGGCTCAGAGCACCACTCCAAGTGCAACGAGAGATGCCGATGCGACACGGAGCACAGCGATCAACGGCAACGCTGTTGAGTTGCTCGATGCCCTAGGTCTTACGGCGCAGTTCCGGCAACAGATGCCGAAAGTCGTCGCCAAGCATTTAGCCGCTTTCTCGCAAAGTCACCCGACCTGCAGTTCGGAAGCGCTGGCAGAAGCGGAAAAGCAAATGAATGCCGCCCATCTGGATGAAATGATGATCCAGGTTTTTGCGCAAACCTTTGCGGAGACTTTAAGCGATGCGCAGATGAAGCGCGTCTCGTCCGCTCTCAATGCGGCAAAGAGCCACCAGGCGAACGCGGGGGACGCGGAGGTGCTGAAAGAATTTATGGCTCAACTGCCCGGAATTGCCCAGCGGGCCAGTGCTATTTGTGGCGAAAGAGGGCACAAGATTGGTGAGGAAATTGGGCGAGGAATCTTCAAGGATCGGCCCAATTGGTGTCCGAAGCCGAAAGCGAAGTAAACCCCCCTATTTGTTCGGCAGACCCGCCGAAACCGGCTGAGAACTCCGCGAATACCCATGCTGCGCCGAACGTTTCGCACCCAAGCGATGCGCCTCATCGCTCATGGCATGCACGCCGCTAGCGTCGATCCAGCGATTGTAGAAATTGAACAAAGCACAAACCGTGATCGCGTAGTAGATCGCTTCGTCGGTAAATCCCGCTTGATGCAGCTGCGCAATATCCGGCGGCCCGATGGAAACCGAGTCTTCATTCACTTTGCGCACAAAACGAAACAGCGCCTTTTCGGCATCGCTCAGTTGCGAAGTCTCAAGATCGGCAAGGACGCTTTCCACCAGCTCTTGATTTTTGAGTAGTTCCGCTGCGACCGCAGCGTGAGATTTTGTTCAAAACGGACACTGATTGAGGCTGGAGGTATAGGCGGCAATCAGTTCCCGCAGGCCGGGTGATAGCGGAGACGGTTCCCGCAACATTTCTTGCGTGAAGCGCTCCAAATGAACAGTGGCTTGCATCTTGTACGAAAACAAGTGCAGAATTTGCGGATACTCCTGGCCGCTACGCTGCATGATGTCGATGGCACGCGAGTAATTGTCGTCGGCGCGATGCTGTTCGACGTCGGGCAGGAACATTTCTTCCATCTCTCTATTATCCAAGTTCAAAAATCGCGCGGATTGTAGCGGCGAGTTTTCTTCTCGCGCCGATCGCGAATCATAAATGACATGCGCGCAATTATGGCCAGCGTGACCAGAGCCAGGAACGTACTGAGAAGCGCGTTCTTCCAAAAGTAGTTTCGCGTCGCGTTGGGAACAAAAGCAACACGGGGATCGGACGCGGAGTATTCAACGGTCAAATTCTGTCCCGGGTCCGGCACAGGCGAATCGACGTCAACTTCGTCCACAGCCAAAATAGGGTCAGTCCTGCCGGCAGGAATCAGATCAAGCAAAATCAGCCTTGAAGAACTGAATATAGTGGACGTAAGCCAGGCCTGCGGGCCTTCCCCAACAAAGGGCGCCCGGATCTCGCGTACGGTTGCATTTACCGAATTCATCGAGCCAAATTGTGTGGCCGCATCCTCCCAAAGCGGGCTGCCGACACTCGAGCACCACCAAGCGCCGACTATCGCCAGGCCGACCAAAAAGAACAGCGTTGGCAGGGTTACGCGCAGGAAGAAGCAGACGGCGAGCGCGAACAATACCCCGAAAGTGAAGAAGAAAAGGGACGGCTGCTCTGTAATCCAGTACCAGACTTGCGGAAGCGCCTTCTGGCGTGCGAGCCGCGTGACGGCTAGTGAGCCGGGCTGGGAAGGGCACTGCAGATCGACGAAATCGCTCTCGTTGAGCTGGTCGAAGACGGCGGGCTGTAAGTCGAAAACTCTCGTGATGGGAGTCGGATAGTTCGGCGGTGTGTAGGTTATCTGAGCAGCGAGCTTGCGGCTCCAACTACCGTCCGCATGGTAAACAACGGACTCTCGTTTTTGCGTGACCTGACCTTTTACCGGGGAGCCGCTCGAGTCAACAAACGCGGCGAGACCGATGGCCAACCCGATTCCCACGAGGGTGACCCCTATGAGCGGAAGGCAGCCCGACTGCACGCCGATCAGGTGCCGAAGGATTAGCGCTAATAGAACTGGAAATACGATTGGCAGAATTGCCAGCACCAACCAAGCCGTGGTCGAACCCTCGAAAATCATCTACCTGATCATAATCCGAGGAGTCATTGCGGGCTCTTTACTAAGCCTGAATCTTCGCAAACATGCGGCTGCCAACGACCAGAAATACCGCGGCCACAACGCTCAGTACCACCGCATCGAGGCCTAACCCGAAATACGGCGTGCCAATCATAATCGCCCGAAGCGCGTCAACCCCGTAGGCCAGCGGATCTACAGCTACTATCTTGCTGAAGACCGACGGCAAATTATTCAGCGGATACAATGCACCGGAGAGGAAAAACAACGGCATCACCAGGAAATTCATCACCAACTGAAACCCCTGCATGTTCTCAAGCGCCGACCCGATGGCCGTTCCCAGCGCCGAAAAAACGCACGCAATCAGCAGCATGAATACGAAAGCCAGCGGCAGTTCGATCCAATGCTTCATCCGAAAGCCTGCGATGATCGACACCACAAGCACGAGTGTTCCCTGAATGGTTGCGACAGTAGACGCTCCTAATGTTCGTCCGAGCATTACCAAAATACGCGGCACCGGAGCGACCAGCGTTTCTTTCAAAAATCCAAACTGGCGGTCCCACAACAAGCCGATACCTGAAAACATGCTGCTGAACAAAACGCTCATCGCGATAATGCCCGGCGCCAGAAACTGTCGATAGTCGCCTTGCCCAGCCTTTTGAAAGACGGGCCCCATGCCAAATCCGAGGGCCACCAAATACAGCACGGGCTGCCCCAACGAAGCCACAATCTGCGCCCGCGAGCGTGAGTAGCGCCGCAACTCCCGCAGCCACATGATGAAAACGACGTTCATCTCCGATTTCCTCCCCACATGCGCGCCATCTGTCTCATCTGATCCGCGGAATTTGCGGCTTCATCACGAATTGTGGAGCCGGTGAGCGAAAGGAAAGCTTCTTCGAGCGAAGCTGTTTTGGTCTGCTCTCTCAAGCCTTGGGGCGTGTCTTGCGCCACGATTTTGCCATGGTCGATAATCGCAATCCTCTGCGCAACTCGCTCGGCTTCGTCCATGTAATGGGTCGTCAGGAACACCGTCACTTGCTCGCTCTGGTTCAGATTTTTCACGTGGGTCCACAACTGGTTCCGAGTTTGCGGGTCAAGGCCGAGCGTGGGCTCATCCAGGAACAAAATTCCAGGCGTATGCAGCATCCCACGGGCAATCTCCAGGCGTCTTTTCATTCCGCCGGAGAACTTCTTCACTAAATCGCCCCGCCGGTCCCACAGCTCGAATAGTTTGAGCAACTCCTCGGTGCGTTCCTTTCGCAGCTTGCGCGGTACGTGGTAGAACACTCCATGCAGTTCCATGTTTTCAGCCGCCGTCATATCGCCATCCAAACTGGGATCTTGGAAGACGATCCCAAACCGCTTTCTGGCTTCCGTGCCTTGCGTGAGGACGTTCAATCCGTCAATTTCAATCAGGCCGGCAGTGGGCGTTAATAAGGTGGTTAACATTTTGATCGTGGTGGTCTTGCCCGCGCCGTTGGGGCCCAAAAAGGCGAAAATTTCGCCTTTGGCAACGTTGAAGGATACGTCGTTGACAGCGGTAAAATCGCCAAACTTCTTCACCAAGCCTGTGACGTGGATCATGTTTTGCTTTCGGCCTCGGTGAATCCTAATCTGCCGGACTGTGCCATGTCAACTCCAGTAAAAGGAGAAGGCTCGTAGTTCTATCGGTTCCAAAACCAAGCAGTACGTTAGGCCATTGCCTCCGGCGGAATACCGTGTTATGTTCTTGTCATACAGGCTTTTCCTAAGCCCGCCCTGCAATAATTTAGGGTTTTGGGACAAAAAGGGCGGAGCCTGGATCCAGCTCTAGCACACCAAACGTATCGCTCCCCGTAATCATCTTAGTTCTGTAACCCCTAGTCCTTTTCTATTCGTTGGGTTTTAAGGTACACTGCGAGACAAGTAATACCCGTTGTGTATTCTTACAAACAGCGTAAGTTTGTGCGGCTGTCCTGACCTGAATGACCGAACTGGTAACGCTTTAATTAAATCTGGAGGATTCTAATCTTGTCGCTTCTCAATATCGTGAACAATCACACATCAAAGAACTTAGCCACCAAGGCTATGCTACTGTTTCTGATTCCGGCAGTGCCGGCCGCGTTCGCAACTACTATCCAAGTCACCGGCGTCACGCCGAGCCTTGGTGAGACGACCGCGACGTCATGCTTGGTCGGCACTTGCCCCAACCCGGCCGACACAATCGGGAATTCGATTCAACCTGGCCAAACGGCGAATGGTTCTTTTTCGGCCGTCTATACCCTCAAAGACGGCGACCAATATGACATCACTGGCACTTACCTGAACACTTTTTCTGCAAATGGCAACAACCTCAAAGTCCAGTACCTTCCCCAAGTTCAGTTTTCGGGAACCTATATCGGCAACGTTTTCAAGGGCGCGACTGTTGCGGTTGCCGCCGATACGTTGGATTTCTCAATGTTCCAGACTTTCTACGATACGGTCACAGGTTGGAATGGCTGCTATTCGCAAAGCTTTGACTTCACAACGCTCTCTCCAGGTGTCGGTGCGTCCGCACAATTGCTTTGGGACCAACAAGCAGTCGGCGCTCCGCTTACCGCAACCGGCCCAGTGACAACGAACCCCACAACTGCTTGCAACCAAATGACTTTCACGAACGCCCAAAATGCGAGCACCTTCTTTGATGCTCAATTTAATGTGGATTTCACGTTCCAGGCCGGCGTTGCCCCGGGTACTGGCGCCGTCAGTGTCGCTGCCCCGTCCAGCGTCCCCGAGCCGGCAACGGCTGGTATGCTCCTCTTCTCTTCGGTCGCTGGTGGCTTGTTCTTGCTGCGCCGCAAGAGCTCGCTTTAGGAATCCATTCGTCTTATAATCAAGGAACACCCTTCTAGGACTCAAAACATGAATGAACTCAACAACAAACAACTCAACGCAAAGAACAATGACTCCCAGTCTGAGCTCCCGGAATCGAAAGAACGCCGCGAACTGATCTCGAAACTCGGCAAATTCGCGGTCTACGCGGCTCCGTTTACCGTCCTGGCGGTCAACTCCCAAGCCGCTTCTGGTTCAGGCACGAGAGGCGCAGCACTTCACGGATCGGGTCGCTAGCACCGTAGGATCCTCTGTTTTTCACAGAACGGCCCAAAATAGCGGAACGTGATTCGTCCCTCCTCTCTTTGGGCCTTTTCCTTCGGGTCTAATCCTCCGGGCCTCGTTCTAGCACGTCAGGATTGCGCCTCCCTTTACATTCTTAACCACACAGCGCAGTTCCTTTGGGATCTGTTCTGCTCTAGCCAGAATCTTGCTCCTTCGGAGCTATCAGCAGCGTACGCTTCTCATTTCGGCATCCCTCTCTCCCAAGCCGAATCCGACGTATCCGAAACCCTCCACGCTTGGTCCCAGTCCCTTCTATCCGACGGGCCTACGCCCACCAAAACTCATGCCAAAACCGGCCAAGCCTTCTCCCCGCAAGAGCCCCGTAGTACCCCGCTATCTACTCTATCGTTCACTCTAGGCTGCGCGTCTTTCTGCCTTAGAGTTCACGACCCCGCCGTCGTCGCCGAGTTCCAACCCCGTTTCGCTCACATCACTACAAGTGTCACTGCTGAAGCGGCGCACGATCGACACACATTCGCAATCTTCCGAGCCGACGGCCGTGATACCAACGAACCCATTATCCTCAGGAACCTGGCTTCGAACTTTCTCGCCACCGCCCCTGACGCCACCGTTGCCCGTGTTCTTCTCGTCCAGGAAATCGCCCGCCTTGCCCAAACTCCGACCATTCCGGATTGGCTCGCCATCCTGCACGCCGCTGCTCTGGCCCACCCCGTCACCAATCAAGCCATCATCCTGCCTGCCGCCACCGGCAGTGGTAAATCGACCCTTTCGGCTGCCCTCCTCCATTCCGGCCTTCGCTTCCTCTCCGACGACTCAGCCGCCCTCACTACGTCAGGAACCCTCCTTCCGATCCCAGGAGCCCTCATGCTCCGCACCGGTTCCTGGCCTATCTTGCAATCTCTCTTCCCAAACATTCCCGATCTCCCGATCCACGACCGGTACCACGAGCCTGTTCGGTACCTCACCCCACCTGCAGCCGACGCCGTTAACCTTACTCCGGCTCTCCCAAAGGCCATCGTTTTCCCGGTCCGCCATTCCGGCCCTCACCCCGCAAGCTTCAATCAAATCAATTCTTTGCAAGCCCTCGTTTCGCTCCAAAAAGCCGGTTTCTGGGTACCTCACACCCAGCCTTCCATTGCTGCCTTCCTATCCTGGTTCCTGTCCGTACCGGCATACGAGTTTCAGTACAGCTCTCTGTCCGACGCAGTACTTAGCCTCACCGATTTTCTTGGTTTCCCGGGGTAATCGTGGTAAAACAGTGTTTACCCCCTCTCGGATTTCACAGAAATTGGTCTTCTGTGACTAAAAGGGCGGAGCTTCGCAACCATAGCGTGGCCCGCTAAAACCGCTACACTGCCCCCCAATTTCTTCGACGACCTTCGACCCTATGGCCACACTCGACTCCCGCAATCGAATGATTTCCTTCCGCCTCTCCCCGGAAGAGTATGACCGCTTCCGTCAAGTCTGTTTAACCAACGGCATCCGCTCTCTTTCTGAAATGGCCCGAGTGGCGATTAATACATTCGTTGCCCAGCCGGCGCCAGCCTTGGCTGAGTCCTCGCTCGACGCGCGCCTTGCCAATCTGGAAGGCCGGGTTCAGATGCTGTCGCACGAATTGAGATCCATCCGACCGAAAAACGGAACGGCGTAGGTCTATCAAATCCAATGAAATCGGCACTGATCACCGGCATCACCGGCCAAGACGGCTCTTACCTCACGGAGCTTCTGCTTTCGAAAGGCTACACGGTCCACGGCATCGTCCGCCGCTCGTCGTCGTTCAACACGTCGCGAATCGACCACATCTATCAAGATCCCCACGTCGCTGGCCGGCGGCTACATCTTTTCCGAACCACCTGAGGGTGGCGAAAAGCCTTTGAAACCAATTCGTTAGCTGCATAGCCCTTTCCCATGTACGTCCTGTGTACCGACGCCCGCCCCAGTTCCCCATGCCTTGCGAATGTGCTCTTCGAGCCGTTCCTGCCGTGCCTTCACCCAGGGAGCATAGGCTTTTTCGGTCGTCTTGATACTCGTGTGACCCAAAAGAATTTGCACATCCTCCATCGGCACGCCGCTGAGCAGCAGCTCGACGGCGAAAGTATCGCGGAACATGTGCGCATGCGCCCGCACCGGTCGTCCGTCTTTCAAAAGGCGTCGCTGCCAACGCCGCGGCGCCACGCCTTCGGCCGGAATGTGGGTGATGCCTGCGAAGCGAAACAGCCGTTCGAGGGTCGCTTGCCACAGGCCGATGGCGCTACGCAGCTTGGACGTCCCGTTCCAAAAGAAGTATTGCTTCGACGTGCGCCCCGGCAAGGGCGTGAGAGCCTGATGGACAAAGGCGGGAATGGGCACGTAAACCGGCTCGCCGGTCTTTTGCTGGCGGTACAAAAAGATGCGGCCCTCTTCGAGCTGCGCGTCTTCGAGCATCACGGCATCGGAAATGCGCAGGCCAGTGTAACGCAACACCAGCAGCAGCGCTTTGAGGCGTTTGGCGTTGGCCTCGCGTTTTCCCGGGTAATCTTTGTAGCGTTCGCTGGCAGCCAGAATTTGCGTCATCTGTTCCCGCGTGAACGGCAAGGTCGCCGAGGGCGGTACCTTCGGACGTCTCAGGTGCGTGGCCGGACTTTCGGAGATCCAGCGGGCTTCAACGCAGAAACGGAAAAATCTTTTCAACCGGCCCAGTTTCACGGCCGTGGAACTAGGCGCATACTTCCAAAGCGCGCGATATTCGCTCAAGTCTTCGAAAGTAACCTGCTTCAAGAAGGTTTTTCCGCGCTGCTCACAAAATTCAATCAACGGCAGAAGAACGGCTTTCTTTTGCTGGATCGTATCGGGGGCGAAACGCATTCCCTGGCTTGCGTCGTCGAGAAAGAGTCGAACTGCTTCGGCCAGGGTTCTCGGGCCCGGCAGTTGAAACGCGGGGTGCTCCCGCATCTCGAGCGAACGCCGTTCGCCTTCTTCCCAGGACTGGGTTTTGAGGCTCTCGCGGACGGGCATGCCGAGAATCGTACCGGACACCCAAACCGGACAGTGGCAACGCTTATGTTCGCGGCCTTTCGTCGCGTGCGGGCAAGCGTGCAAGTGGCGGCGGTACAAGGTCAGCATACTAACAGAACCTCCCGGAGGCGAGCGGCTCGCGAGATCACATTCAATAAAGAAGCCGGCAACGGTAGAGGGGCGGTCATGGTTTCCTCCCTGCTGCGAAGGCTGCCTGTACTTCGTTTTCCATACCGGCGTAGGCTAAGCGGACGTGCTCTTCAAGGCGCTCCTGCCGCGATCTGACCCAAGGTGCGTAGTGTCTTTCCGTGGTCTTGATGCTCGTATGACCCAAAAGAATTTGGACATCCTCAATCGGCACACCATTCTGCAACAGTTCCACCGCGAAGGTGTCGCGGAACATGTGCAGCCGGGGCCAAATTCGTTTACCGTCTACCAACCGAGGCTTCCACTGGCGGGAGGGTACTCCCTCCTCGGGAATGTGCGTAAATCCGGCCATCTGCAAAAGCCGGCGGAAAGACCATTGCCAGCGGATGGTTGCGCTCTTTGGGGTGCAGGTCCCGTTCCAGAAAAAGTAGTGGGCCGATTTGCGCGGCACCGTAGCGAGAGCTTCGTTGAGAAACGCGGGAATGGGCACGAAGACCGGCACGCCAGTCTTCTGTTGCTGATACAGAAAGATCCGACCCGGGTGAATTTTGGAATCGTCTAGCCGTACAGCGTCGCCAATGCGCAATCCGGTGTACCGGAGTACGAGCAGTAGTGTCTTGAACCGGATGGAGTTCGCCTGGCCCAATTTTCCGTTTTCGCCCGGATATCGGTCGCAGGTCGCGAGGAGTTGCGCCACTTCTTCCCGCGTGAAAGGCAGCGTGGCCGTGTGCCGGCTCTTAAGCCGCCTCAGAGCAGCCGCCGGATCTTCTTTCAACCAGCAAGCAGCAGTGGAAAAAGCGAAAAACTCTTTGAGCACTTGTTGCCAGCCATTGGCCGTAGACGGCGCCACTTGCCAGCTCATGCGGAACTGCACCAGGTCTTCAAAGGTGATTTCGCGAAGATCTCGTTTGTCCCTATCGTTTAAAAAGGCGATCAGTTTTCGCAGCAGATCGCTCTTCTTTCGAATGGTGATTGGAGCGATGAGCCGCCCGAGGCGGCAATCGTCCAAATGGGCTTCGACCGCCTCCTCCAGGGTTTTGGGCTTCTTCGTTGTTGCACTGTCTGGCCGCTGTTTCCATTCCTCCAACTGGCGTTCCGCCTCTTCCCAGGAATCGGTATCGAGGCTCTTACGAACACTCCGGCCGGCGAAAGAACCGCTCACCCAAATCGGACAGCGGCAGCGTTTGTGCCGCCGCCCTTTGGTGGCATGCGGGCATTCGGACAAATGTCTCCGGTACATGCTCAGCATGGCATTACGCGATGTGACGCAGGCGATTCAACACGCTCTTGTATACGCTCGAGGGAATGCGCATGCGAACGCGCCCGTTGATCGTGCTCGCTTTCCCCGCTGCGTTGAAGCGCAGAACGCCTGGTTCGCGCCCAAACAAACGCCGCGCGCTATCGCGGCTGATTTTGAGCCCGCGCGCGATTTCTTCGAGCGTGAAGTAGCGTTCCTCCGGATCTTCGCCGAGAGTTGCAATTTGCAGTTCCTTGTCAAAAGCCAAAGTCTGTCTGCCAGTCAAGCTAGCCATATAAAGAAAAGCCTCCTAAATCGTTCTTTTACTCTCATGCCTCATAGGGGAAGCATCTCGGGAACGAACGACTTAAACGCGGAACGCTTAGGACGCCCATTTGCCCCTCTATTTAATAGGCTTTTTCAGACCCGGATTCCTGACATTAAAGTTTGTTAAACTCTTTAGGAGTTTTGCTCTCGTTCTTTGGGCTGAAAATAAATTTGCGTGAGTCTCTGGTTTTCGCTTCGAAAAATGCCTCACAGAAAGTAGGGGCACAAAATCGAGCACGTTATGAACAATCGAATCCCGACTGAACATCTCAGGCTTGTAGAAGCAACCCCGCCTGATCGCGTGCCTACTCTGCCGGTTGCCTTCGACTTGAAATGCCGACGAGCGAAGCTCCACCGCCGGTCGGAAATCGGGTGCCACTTCTCCAATCTGATCGGTAAACGTGTTCAAAATGCCGACAACAAATTCATCGACCGGTGCTCGAACGAACACCGCCCAAACAGTGCTGCATAAGGGAGCTCGATCAGGTTGTCTGACCGCGAATTCAACGAGCAAACGATGCAGCTCCATCTCGTGGACAATGCCGGCCAGCCCCTTGAACCACGAGTGGTCGACGCAGTTTATAGGCTGGTACCGAAGATCAAGAAAGAATTCGGCGATGCCTGTGATGTTTCGGAGCTAAGTAATTGTGTTGAAGAAGCGGCGCGCTCCGCTGCCCAGGATGAGAAAGAAATTGGTGGGGCGGAAAACATCACAGCCTTTGTTTGGGCCCGTATCTCAAATGCCATTCGGTCCGTCATCCGGTCTGAGAAGCGGTTGTCATTCGCCGACAAGGCAGAACTTGAGTCCCAGGCGGGCGAAGGGCGGCAGCATGGACAAGACGCGATTCTCGCTGGCATTGAAGGAAGGCAGCTACTGTCTGGCATGGCAGAACGGGATCGGAAGATTTGCATACTTGAATACCTCGGGTACCGCCCAGACGAAATTGCAAAGAAACTCGGCATAAAGGCTGCAACCGTTTGGAAAGCGCAATCGCGACGACGCGCCTTCCTGAAATAACCTCTCCTAACGAATCGAAGAGTCGTGGTAGCCGTAAGGGTAGTGGCCACGGGAGAAATGTTGGGCGCTCAAAAGAAACTTGATCCGATAGAACAGGCGTTCTTGAATGCATACCCCAACCCGAATCGCATTGATTGTCCGGGCTCGGAAACGCTGAGGGGGCTCGCAAGTAAGAAACTGCCAATTTCTCATCCGGCTACGCTTCATCTAGGGAGTTGTTCGCCTTGTTTTCAGGAATTCAGGCGATATCAAGACATCTATAAGGCTGCGAAGATGCGTCGCCGCTGGGCTTTGGCCGCGGCGGCCGTCATTTGTGGACTAGGAATCACCTGCGGCGTGCTCTCAATTCAAAATTCTTATTTGCAAACGAGCCTCTCAGCAGCAAATATTGCATTGCAAGCGCGAACGGTGCCAGATCCCGAGGCGTTGAAGATCGTTCCCCTGGAGCCAATGAGCTTGTCGCAAAGAGCCTCTGCTCCCCAGTCATCAGCCTCCATTCGAATTTCCGGGAAGGAATCGACGATTGTGGTTCTGCTTCAAGTGGACGGCGTCTCTTACTCAAATTACGACCTTGACATCGAAAACTCTGATCTGCAGCCGATCGGTAGGCAGTATACAGTCAAGGGGATCAAAGGGATGAGCATCGATCAGAACAGAGCGGTGGTGCCGGTTGCATTGTCACGAGAGATCTTTCGCTCCGCCGGCAACTATTCGCTTGTCCTGCGCGGTCACGCGGATGGGGGCCGAGACGAAGTGGTGGGAAGCTACCCCCTCCAGGTTGATTTTGAGCGGTCTTCAATCGGCGGGGATAAGAATTGATTGTTCCGCGAAAGCAACTTTGCAGAAGCTATTGTCTTCGGAAACCTTGAATGTCTAAATCGGCGCTGATCACTGGTATTACCGGCCAGGATGGCTCATACCTGAGCGAGTTACTTCTGTCGAAGGGATACACCGTCCACGGCATTGTCCGCCGCTCTTCTAGCTTCAACACGTCGCGGATTGACCACCTTTATCGAGATCGCCATGAAGCGGGCCTCCGTTTTCATCTGCACTATGCCGATCTCACGGACTCCTCTGGGCTGCGCCGTGTTCTTGAAATTGCCCAACCCGACGAAATCTACAACCTGGGCGCTCAGTCACACGTAAGGGTTTCTTTTGAAAACCCCGAATACACGGCCGACTCCGTCGCCATTGGCGCCCTTCGCCTCCTCGATTCGATGCGCGACCACATCGACCACTCCGGCCGGTCCATTCGCTTCTACCAGGCAGGGTCTTCCGAAATGTTCGGCGCTGCGAAACCACCCCAAAGCGAAGCGACTGCGTTCTATCCGCGTAGCCCCTACGCCGTCTCCAAAGTTGCCGCCCACTGGTACGCCGTTAACTACCGCGAGGCCTACAACCTCTTCATCTCCAACGGCATTTTGTTCAACCACGAATCCCCCCGCCGCGGCGAAACCTTTGTGACCCGCAAAATCACTCGTGCTGTCGGTCGGATCAAAGCTGGAACCCAAAGCAAGCTTTATCTTGGCAATCTCGATGCCAAACGCGATTGGGGCTTCGCCGGCGACTACGTCGAGGCGATGTGGATGATGCTCCAACACTCCGAGCCAAGCGACTTCGTCGTTGCGACCGGAGAAGCTTATTCGGTTCGCGAATTTCTCGAAATCGCGTTTTCCCACGTCGGCCTCAGCTGGCAAGAGTACGTCGAAATCGATCCTCAATACTTTCGCCCGACAGAGGTCGACTTCCTCCAGGGCGACGCCTCTAAAGCGCACGCCGCCTTCCGTTGGCGGCCCAAGACTTCTTTTCGACAACTCATCGACATGATGGTCGATTCCGACCTCGCCCTCGCTCAAGGCGAAGCAAGCGCTAAGAGATTCGCAGCCGCAGGCCGCTAACCGAAAAGGCTCAACCTGATTTGCTGACAGTCTAACCCCGCAATTTCTAGTTTCCAGTTAAGCCAAGCCGCTTCATTACTACGCACATAGCAATCTAGAATCGAGAAAAAATGGCCAGCCTTGGTACCAAACTAGAGCGCCTCGGATCGTCCAAACCCGTGCACTCGCCTTCGTTCGATATTACTCTGTCCCATCGCCCCGCTCCCGCAGCGGGTCGTGCCTTTAACCGGCGTCAGTGGCTGTTTGTGACGGCGGACCTCTGCTCCATTTCATCCGGTGCCCTTATCGCCATCGTCTGGCGCTTTCTCTACGCCAAACATCACATCCTTCCAACGGCCACTCTCGCTGAACACTTCAGCATTGCCATTCTCTATGCTGCGCTCATTGCGCTCATCTGCCACACCCAGGGCCTTTATTCCATTTATCAGCCCATCTCCCGTTATCGCGAAGTGATTGCCATTTTGAAATCCATTTTCGTCGCTACCTTCCTCCTCGGCGGCAGCCTCTTCGTCTCCGGCATTAAAACTACGTCCCGCCTCGTGATCGGCTTCACCGCCGTCTACTCGCTGCTCTCGATGATTGCCTGGCGCGAATTCCGCCGCTGGTCCCTCGGCAAAGGCGTAGCCGACGGCCTTTCGTGCCACAACGTTATCATCGTCGGCACCGACCCAACTGCTATCTCGCTCGCCCATCACCTCTCCCGTCATCGCCAACTCGGCTTCGTCGTTCTCGGCCACCTCGGCGCAATCCCGTCCGTTACACCCGACCCTCAAACGCAACTCGTCGCTCCACCCAAAATCCTCGGTACTCCGTCGGACCTCAAACATCTCTGCCGCGCTCATTTCGCTGACGAAGTGATCATCTGCTCCCAACACCGGCCCACCGTATTGCAGGCCATAGCAGACGCCCGCGAGTGCGGCCTCGGCGTACGCGTCATCCCTGATCTCTACGACGGCGTGGCCTTCGGCGCTCATCTCCATTATCTAGGCGATTTTCCGAGTATGGCCGTCGCCCATCGCGCTGTCCCCACCATTGCTCTAAAATTCAAGCGTGCAATAGATGTTTTTGTCTCCGCAGCCGCTCTGCTTCTCCTTTCGCCAATCTTGCTGGTGTTGGCTATCGTTGTAAAAGTCAGTTCCCCGGGCCCTGTTCTCTACGCATCCAACCGTATCGGCAGAAAAGGCCGCTCGTTCACCTGTTTCAAATTCCGCACCATGGTCGCCGATGCCGACGTGAAACTCACCGATCTTCATCACCTCAACGAACGCGACGGCATCCTCTTCAAAATCACCAACGATCCTCGGATCACTCCTGTCGGCCGTTTCATGCGCAAATACAGCCTCGACGAACTTCCCCAGTTCGTGAATGTTTTCCTCGGCGACATGAGCTTGGTAGGCCCTCGTCCCCCGTTAGCCAAAGAAGTCAAACAGTATCAACTCGAATACTTGCGCCGTCTCGAAGCCGCCCCCGGCATTACCGGCTTGTGGCAAGTCGAAGCCCGCAACCACCCGTCGTTCGACCGCTATATCTCTCTCGATCTCCAATACGTCGAAAACTGGAGTCTCGCGCTGGATTTCTACATCCTGTTGCGCACCGTCCGCGTCGTCTTCGCCGGCACTGGCAGCTAACGAACGGTGACACTGGTTGACTACCACACCCACGACAACCCGACCAACCCGGCACTAAGCACAAATTAGGCAAATAACGATGAAAAGATTACTTCTCTCCGCGCTCGCGTTAATCGGCATATCCGCCGTTTCGTACGCCCAGCAACGTGTGGACCCCGCGGACTTGACCGTGAAGACCACCCCGGACCACAACCGCAAGAACCCATCCGACCGTCCGCTTGCGCCGCAAGGGAACGATCCCAATTCCAGCGCTACCTCTGCGAACCCGGACGCCGAGGCGGGTTCGTCGACGCCATCCAGCGACTACGTTTTCGGACCTGGCGACCTCCTCACCGTTTCCGAATCCGAGCTGGACGATCTGTTCACCGATAAGACTTTCCGCGTAGACAACGGCGGCGACGTATCCTTCCCTCTCGCCGGGAGAATACATGCATTAGGCCTTACCACCGCAGCTCTGCAAACGGAACTCAATTCCCGCCTCTCCAAAGTCATAAGAAGTCCAGACGCAGTCATCGGCGTCGCCGAGTTTCACAGCCAGCCTATATCCATTTTGGGAGCAGTTAACTACCCCGGCGTCCACCAACTCCAAGGCTCGAAGAACCTCTTCGAAGTAATCTCGCTCGCGGGCGGGCTCAGCTCGGACGCAGGCAACACAATCAAGATCACACGCAAGCTGCAGTGGGGAGCCATTCCATTACCAAATGCTCAAGACGACCCGACAGGCCAGTTCAGTATCGCCTCCGTAAGCACCAAAAAGGTGGAAGGCGCTGCTGACCCCACCGCAAATATCCCGATCATGCCTGACGATATCGTCTCAGTCCCCAAGTGCGGCGTTGTCTACGCCGTCGGCTGGGTCACTACGCCGGGTGGATTCTTGCTCGGCCAAAACGACTCACTGACTGCTCTTCAGGTCATCTCACTCGCCGAAGGCCTCCAAAAGACGTCAGCACCCGAGAAGGCGAAGATCCTACGCTTAGTCGCGGGCAATGCCAACCGGACCGAAATTCCGATCAACGTTAAGAAGCTGCTAGCGGGAAAAATGCCTGATGTCGCTCTGCAAGCGGACGATATCCTCTTCATCCCGAGCAGCGACGCCAAGAGCGTCGGCTATCGGACCGTTGACGCAATCGTAAACGCCGCTACGGGCCTGGCCCTGTACGGTAGCAGATTCTGAAAGCCAAAGAAGGTATCTTAAAAATCAAAAATGGAAAACGTAAACCAGCGCCAGGAACCCTCAAATACCCTGATGGTTGTGCCCCACGGTAAGGCGGCACCTGCTGTGGGTTATCCGGTACCCTACGATGTAGCTAGGCCTTCATATGGCCGGGATAGCGACGATGAGGCGGAACCGCCCGGACTCCTAGACTACCTACGCACTTTGAGGCGCCATAAGTGGAAAATCTTATCGTCAGCCTTGGGCGGCGCGGTGCTATGTATTCTCGCCGGCCTTCCGATGACCCCGATATACGAAGCGAGCACCTCGCTTGAAGTCCTGAACGTCAACGACAACTTCATGAACACCAAGGAGTCTAGTCCGGTCACTACGACCGATCTGACCTACGAGGTTTCGGAAGAGGAAACGCAGGTCGAGCTCCTACAGAGCAACGCCGTCCTTGATCGTGTCTTTGCTAAACTCGATCCCAACTACGCAAAAGGAAAACTGCAAAAGGTGGCGACAACGGGCTGGCGCAGCCTTTTCCACATGCGAGACACCAGCTCGCTCACCGACCGTGAGGTGCTTCTGAATAAACTAGCCGACAGCCTGAAGGTCAAAGCAACCCCACGGACGCGCATCCTTGAGGTGTCCGCCAGATGCAAAGACCCTCAACTCGCCCTCGAATTCGTCGACACGCTGGCTAGCGAGTTCATCGAGCAAAATGTTGAATCCAGACGTCAAACCACGTTACACGTAAGCGATTGGCTGACCAGCGAAATCGAAGACGCCCGTGCGAAGCTTAAACGCGCCGAAGACGCCCTCCAGGCCTACGCTGGAACTTCCGGCCTGATCTTTACCACTACCGACGCGGGCAAAGAAACCAACATCGCGACCGAGAAGCTTGAACAGCTTCAAAAAGCCTTGTCGGACGCGACCGCCGATCGTATCACTAAGGAAGCAAACTACCAACTCGCTAAGACATCACCTCCTGACGCGCTGCCGGATGTCCTTAACGATCAAAGCCTTCGCGATGCTATGGCGGCGATCACAGCCCTACGGGGCCAGATAGCCGACTTGAACGCTAGATTCACGCCCGAGTACAGCAAACTCAAAAGCGCTCAAGCCCAACTGGTCGCCCTTGAGGCCGACTTCGACCACGACCGCGCGGCCGTAATTGAGAAAACGAAGAACGATTACGACGAAGCCGCCAGCAAAGAAAAGCTGCTCGCCGGCACGTACGAGGCCCAAACGAAGGAAGTCGCTGGCCAAGGCGAAAAGGCTGTGCAATACAACATCCTCAAACGCGACGTGGAAAGTAGCGGCCAGCTCTACTACAACATGCTTCAACAGCTCAAGGAGTCGTCGGTCGCCTCAGCCCTTCATGCCAGCAACATTCGAGTCGCCGATCCCTCTGCATTGCCCGAAAAGCCAGTGTGGCCCAACTTTAAAGTCTTAGGCGCCCTAGGTTTCGTCCTAGGTCTGTCGACTAGCTTCGGGCTGTTTCTCCACCGCGAACGGGCGGACCGCACACTCCGCCAACCCGGCGATGTCCAACTCTGGACTGGACTCCTTGAATTGGGCACGGTACCTCGCTTGTCCGCAATCAAATCGGCTCAACCCTACGGCGGGCCGGCGTTGCGCGGCGGGAAATTGGCCCACGCGAAGCAGAATGGCCACTCGGCCATCCTTGAACCCGGGCAAATACAAACGGTCGACCTGATCACCTGGAAACAAAGCGCCAGCGTAGTGGCTGAGTCGTTCCGCAGTATCCTCACGTCGATCCTATTCGCCGGCGAAAACGGCAGCAGCCCGCGGGTCCTGGTATTTACCAGCACCGGCCCGGGAGACGGCAAAACGACGGTAGCGAGTAACCTCGCCATTGCGATGTCCGAGATTGGGCGGCGCGTCCTGATCATCGATGCGGACCTCCGTCGGCCCCGCCAGCACGATCTGTTCAACGTTCCAAACGAGTGCGGGCTTAGCGACATCCTGATGGGCCACGATTTCTCCAATTCTTTTGCCGATAGCGTGATCTGTGAAACACGCATTCCTGGCCTCCAAATCCTACCGAGCGGAGCGCCGACTCAAGCGGCCGCTAACATGCTATACTCGCCAAACCTGCAACAACTCCTCACAAAATGCAAAGAGGACTTCGACATGGTGATTATCGACACTCCTCCAATGCTGCCGATGCCCGATGCCCGCATAGTAGGCCATCTGGCAGATGGCGTAGTCCTCGTCGCGCGGGCCGAACAGACCACTCGCGACGCCATGAGCGTCGCCCACCAGCGCCTCGCCGAAGATCGTGTCCGTATCTTGGGAACAGTTCTGAACGACTGGGACCCAAAGCTGTCTCAAAATGCTTACTATGGCTCATACCGATCTCACTACTACACGACCCAGCAACGCTAGCTCAAAGCGATGCACCGTGTTGCCATGAAAGAACCTAGATGAAAGCCCCCCTTGACCAGACAGCGTTCCAAAGGCTCAGATCGAAGCGCGAAAATCGTTCAGACCAAGAGGCCGTCATAGTCTCACTGTTCTATGGCGCACTGTTGGGCATACTTCTACTAGGCCAGTACCTAGTTTTCGAAACATATAGCCCACTTCCCTTCATCTGTCTTCTCGCGCTCTTCATCCATCTGACTTGGATTCGGCGATCGGTGTCGGATCCCTTTACTCTCGTCCTCTTATTTGCTTTTATTTATTCGGCCTTCCCGCTTTTCTTTGGCATTCCCGGTTCATGGCCGGCCTTGAAGTTCGGTTTCGACGGTGCTGCTAAAATCTACGCCGTTGGGAGTATCACGATGGCCTTTGGCGTAGCGCTCACCATCAGACTGATTCCCAACAGAACCGCGAGACAAGACTCGGATGACACGCCCAATCTGACTCTCAAAAATGCAGGAATTTTCGCCGCCGCAATCAGTCTCCCGCTGACAGCAATCTTCATCGCTCAGCACGGCACGGTTCTGGGAGGGGGCATGTCGTACGGAGATTCGTTCGAAGCCAAGATGACTGCTGGCTCCGGTATCCTCGGACTCGCCGCGCCCTTCGCTGCTGCGGGCGTTGCATTGATCCTCAGCAGTAATGTCCGCCTCCGAATGCACCACCATTTGATCGCACTCGCGCCCTATGCTGGGCTCTTCGTCGGATACGGCCAACGAAAGTTTTTCATCTATCCTGCGGTGATGTACGCCGTGCGCTATGTCCGCATTCGGAGCTTTTCCCGGCTCCTTGCGGGGATCCTCGCTTGCAGCACCGCCTTCGTGGTCACCTTGTACCTCGGCTTCCTGCGAAATTTCCACGGCAATGTCTCTCAGGGCCTCAACCCCGGCACCGTCGGCAAGTTCGTCGACAATGGCAGTTCGACTTTCGGCGGTGAAGCGATTCCGGTCTTCGCGACGGCATCGGCCGCATACGGGGGATATGTCAGGGCGCTTTCTTATGGCGGAGATTATTGGCGGTCGTGGATGCTAGCGATCCCCCACTTCCTGCTACCTCGGAATCCCTTTGAGCCACTGAACGAAAGGTTCGCCCACACCTATATGCCGTCATCCCAAGTAACCGGCATGGGGTGGGGCTTCTCGTTTTTTGGCGAAGCATTTGTAGTGGGCGGATACCCAATGATTGTACTAGCCACCCTGGCCATGATGGCGTTCTTCCGCTGGCTTTACATTGCCGGGGGACGCGACCGGCGTCATGGCCTCCTCGGTGCAATAAGTCTGGCAGCGATCCCATTTACCTTTTGGTTTCAAAGAAACGCTTTCGCTTACTTTGTTAAGGAGTTTCTCTTTACTCAGATCGGTGCCATCACCGTTGCCTACTTTTGTACACTTCTGCTCTCAGGTAAGCGAAAGCGAGCCGCGTCTAGGCTCGTCGTAAGTCCGATGAGTGTCGAAACTCTCGCACTCCGTCCATCGTACCAACCCCGTTCAACGCCCTGACTGCGGCCGATCTCGGACCTGGAACGAAAGCTAAACAAGCGCAACCGCGACATGAAAGCACGCCGCATTTTAAAAACTTCTGGAGCTCTTCTCGGAGAGAAAGGACTATTGCTGTGGAACCAACTCATGTTGCCGCCGCTCTTTCTGCACTCTTACGGCGTGGCCCAGTATGGTGAGTGGCTGACCCTGACGGCAGCAGTCAGTTACTTGGGAACACTAAACTTCGGTCTTCAAACATTCACCAACAATCGCACGAGCATCTCCTATAACCGCGGCGAGTATGAAGAGGTTAAGGAACTCCAGGCCACTGCATTCGCGCTTCTCCTCGGCATAGTCACCTTTGGCGCACTGATCAGTCTTCTCGTCTTATTTCTACCGGTCAGTTCGTGGCTCAAGCTGAAATTGACCTCCCGAGCCGCGTCGCTTATCATTTACCTTCTCGGCCTTCAGGTTCTATCGCGAATGGTTTTTGGATTCCTAGCCGGTAGTTTCCTGGCACTGGGCGTCTCCTATCGCGGAAACTATTGGAACAATGCCCAGGCCCTCACAAGCCTCGTTGGAACGGCTGCCCTGGTCCTACTACGTTCCAGCCTGACGTCAATCGCTGCGCTACAGGTTGTAGTAATGTTTCTGTTCGCTGCTGCCTCCGGTCTTGACCTGAGGATTAAAGCACCTGAGGTATTTCCGAAACCCTCCTATTTCCGGCGGGCTCGAATTAAAGAAATCCTGAAACCGAGCGGCTACTTTGGAATGCTTTATTGTTCCAACTTCCTCGTCTTCCAAGTCCCCGTGGTGGTAATGCAGCGCATCCTTGGGCCGCAAAACGTCGTGGTTTTCTCCCTTAGCCGGACCATTTTTTCGATGTCACGTCACCTGCTTAGTTCGATGAGCCTGGCCATCGCACCCGAAATCGTTGAACTGTACGGTCAGAGAAATTGGAAGCGTCTGCTCCGCCTCTACGATCTGTCGGAGCGAATGGTTTTCGCTCTGGTACCAGTAGTTAGCGTTGGAACATTCTTGGCGTCCCCCATCCTGATTGCGCTATGGCTCCACAAGCCAGACCTGTATAACGTCAACGTCTGCATTTACATGGCGTTGATCTCAGCCGCGATGGGGACGAAGGAACATAAATATCAATTCCAGACGTCAGCTAACGAACACATCGAGATGGCTCGCTTTCTGTTCCGAAGCTATATCGCCATGGTTGCCTTTTCCGTCCCTGCAATAGAATTCTACGGCGCTTGCGGCTTCCTCGCCCTGTGGCTGTTAACAGAGATGATCCAACTCGCGTTCATTCTGCATCTAAACCGGCGCTTCTTCGAGCACGTCGTGCACCTCGATTTCACGCCGCTTTACCGTCTGGCAATTCTGATGACTGCCGCGATGGCTCTTTGCGGAGCCTTTGCGCTGGCTAACTCAAACCGATCGTTAGTCGAAACGGGCGGAGCTACCGTTCTCGCAGTTGTGGCGCTGCTCGCAATTGCTTATCCTGTTTTCAAAGTGCATGAGATGGGCGCCAGTATACGTGCGCGCCTGCTGCGCCGTGTGTGACCCTCGTCTGCGTCCAGCCCCAAAGAATCCATGCGCCTGGCTGCCGTCTTCCAAATCGGATCCCTAGGCGACTCCGTCGTTTCGGTCCCGGCCCTTTTGTCAATCAAAGAACTTCTTCCCTCCTGCGATGAATACGTCTTGGTCAGCCGCTTCGATTCTACACTGAAGGTCCTGCCGGCCCACATTTTCGATATGGCCTGGAAGCCGAAGACGCAGGTCAATTTCCAGGGTCCCAACAAGGGCCTCAAGGAAGTGCTCTCAATCGCATCGCTTGTCCGCCAAATCCGGCACTACCGGCCTCACTACTGCGTCTACCTAATGCCTTCCAACCGCTCGCCAAGACAAGTTCAAAGAGACACGCTCTTCTTTAAGGCCGGCGGCGTCAAGGAATTGATAGGCTTCCGCACGCTCAGCCCTGAGGAATTGACGCCGGGTTCCACCCCTAGTCCAAAAGATACCGAAGCATTCCTCAGGTTCCGGCGGATCTGGAACGAGTCCGCCGGCGAGAAATTCGCTCGCTATTCTGGACCGCCGCTTCTCAAACCTGGTGCCGACGCATTCCAACGAGTCCGGAGCTACCTCAAAGAAAAACGAAAGCGTCCTGAGGGCAAGCTTCTCGTCCTCTGCCCATACTCCAACTCCCCGTCGAAGGATATTCCAGACTCAACCTCCATTAACCTGCTGCGCCAGTTGAACGCCTCAGCTCGCGCCGATATTGTTCTACTGGGGGGGGCAAAAGACTTCAGCAAAGTCCAGAATTTGGTTCAGCAATCAGGCGCTGGCATCAATGCTTGCGGTGCCTTCTCCGTAGAGGAATCAGCGGCTCTGTTGTCGCTTTCGAGCCTGGCGATCTGCGCCGACAGCGGCCCGATGCACTTGGCGGCCGCCGTCGGTACACCCTCGGTTGTCGCTTTTAGCAGAATGAACAAACAACTTAGCCAGTGGCTTCCGATAGGGAACGGGCACTCCATCCTCTACCGCGAGCTCGACTGCGCTGGTTGCCGAGCGATGAACTGCCCTGTCGAAGGACATCCCTGCATGCGGGATATTACGGCCGATCAGATCCTGTCCGCAGCAGCAAGAAATCTGAGCGGCGAGGCAACCGCGCCTGACGGACTCGGAAGCACAAAGCTCATGCTCTGGCGATGAACCCGCTAAACCGGACCGTTATCGAAACTCCACAATAACGTTCGCCTCCCGGCAATTAGCTGCGGGAGACGCCTAGGCACCCTCGCGCGCCGCCGGAAAAACCTAATGACAATTCTCCACGTAATTGCCTCGGCCGACCCCAAAATAGGAGGGCCCATCGAAGGTATTAAGCAGTTGGGGAAGATCAACACAGCTAGGGGCCATCGAATTGAAGTCGCCTCAATCGACTCGCCCGATGCCGCCTTCCTCAAGGATTTTCCACTACCGATCTATCCTCTAGGGCCAGGCTTCGGGGGATTTCAGTTCAGTCGGCACCTCGCGCCATGGCTTCGCCAGAACACGGATAAGTATGACGTTGTTATCGTTAACGGCATATGGCAATACAATGGGTTTGCTGTTTGGAGGGCGCTACAAGGCTCCAAGATTCCCTACGTTGTTGTTACGCATGGGATGCTCGACCCATGGTTTAAGCACGCGTACCCGCTGAAGCACCTTAAGAAATGGCTCTATTGGCCGTGGGGCCAGTACCGTGTCCTTCGCGACGCAGAAGCCGTATTATTCACGTCCGAGGAAGAACGCATCCTCGCTCGCAAGTCCTTCTGGCTCTATTCGGCGAAAGAAAGAGTCATAAACTACGGAACTGCTTCGCCAGCCGGAAACCGGGATGACCAAACCGAAGAGTTTTTCGAACACTACCCTCACTTGCGCAAGAAACGTCTACTTCTATTCATGGGGAGGATCCACCCAAAGAAGGCGTGCGACCTTGCTCTCCAGGCATTTGCCAGCACCCTTTCCGCACATCCGACCTGGCATCTCGTAATGGCCGGCCCGGACCAGATAGGCTGGAGGCCTTCGCTTGAATCGCTAGCGGCAAGACTCGCCGTTTCGGATCGAGTGACTTGGACAGGAATGATAACCGGCAACCTAAAAATCGGCGCAATGAGATCGGCCGAGGCCTTTTTCTTGCCCTCGCACTCCGAGAATTTTGGGATTGTCGTCGCAGAGGCGCTATCGTGCGGTCTGCCGGTATTAATCTCAGACAAAGTGAACATCTGGCGTGAGATACAATTCGACGGCGCGGGCCTTGTTGCTCCCGACACAGCCGAAGGCGCGTCATCGCTCCTCGCCCAGTGGACACAACTGGACGAAAAGGAAAAGCTTGACATGAGCGCCCGCGCCCGAACATGCTTCGAGACCAGGTTTGAAATCAACCAAGCGAGCACCACCCTCATAGACACCCTACGTCAACTGTGCGCCTTAAGAGAAGGCCAACTGGCCGTATAGGAAAGCATCTCGCGCTACCTCCCAACCGTTCACCAACGCGAGCCCTTAACGATGAATAAAGCACTGAAAAACGCAATTCGCATCCTTCTACCCCGGACGATCGGCCCAAGAAGGATATTAGCCGGCCCACTCTCCGGGCAGCACTTGGTCACGTCTTGGCACGACTACCCGGCCGCCATTCTTGGTAGGACGGAACAACCCCTGCTGGGTTGGTTCAAAGAAAACGTCAGGCTTGGGGAGACGTGGCTCGACGTAGGCGCGCATTACGGATATACCGCTATCGCCCTCGCACAGCTAGTGGGCCCTGGAGGTAAAGTCTATGCCTTTGAACCAATGACCGCGAGCGCTGGATGCATTGCCCGAACCCGCTCAATTAACAACCTAACGCAGCTCAATGTAGTCCCGTTCGCCCTGGGCCAATGCGAAACCATCGCGACTCAGCGCCTCCCCCAGACACGTGGAATGGTTGACTCCACGATTAAGGCCGCTGGACCTGACGAGCCGTTCATGGTAGCTTCCCTTGACTGGCTGTGGCCCCGCATTGGGCAAACTGGCGACGGCCCGATACCTAGAGTCGACGGAGTCAAAATCGACGTCCAGGGTATGGAACTCGAGGCCCTGAAAGGGATGCTCCGAACCCTGCGGCAGGATAGGCCAAAGCTGGTCGTAGAGTTGCACGAAGGCGTCTCCCGCGACGAATTCTTAGCGATCATCGATGCCGCCGGATACTCACCGCTTGGGCACGCCATCGATCAGCCGATCACCCAACAGGCCCAATTCTCAGACAATATCAGCTACGCGTTCGCGCCAGCCCAATGATCTACACGGGAAATACCAAGAGCACGTCCAGGGCGTGTCCCGGAAAGGCACCCGCCAGGAGTTTGCACTCGCAATGAACCCCTCAGTCGTAATCCTTTCGTTCAACTCCGCGAAGTCCATACAGGCGACAATCGAACGTGCAGTCACACTATCCAACGACGTTGTAGTAGTCGACTCCTTCAGCTCCGATGCCACAGCAACGATAGCCGAAGCTCTGGGGGCAAAAGTGATCACCCACGCATTTGTGAGCTACGGCGAACAACGCAACTGGGCCATCGAATCCCTGCCACTCTGCCACCAATGGCAACTGCATCTTGACGCCGACGAATGGATGAGCGACTCGCTCATCCAAACTATCCTTGATCTTCCCGACGACCCCCAGTGCAGCGGATTTCTCATCCCACGCTATTTGAGGTTTCTCGGACGTACTCTGAAGCACGGAGGCATGTCCCCAACATGGCATCTCCGCCTATTTCGCAGCGGAGCCGCCCGATGCGAAACCCGTAAATACGACCAACATTTCCACCTAAAAGAAGGCAAGCCTCATCGTCTAGCCGGATTTCTGGTCGACGATATCAGGATGCCTCTTTCCGAGTGGACGGTAAGACACAACCGCTGGTCGGACGCGGAGGTCGAAGAACAGACCCGCCAAGACCACGCCACTCCGATCCGGCCAAAGGTCTTCGGAAATCCAATCGAGCAAAAGCGCTACTGGAGATCTATCTACGGAGGTCTACCTCTCTTCGTCCGCCCAGCGGCACTATTTTTCTATCGCTATATACTCAGGCTCGGCGTGTTAGATGGGAAAGAAGGTCTGGTATTTTGGGTGCTGCAGACCTTCTGGTTCCGATTTCTCATAGACGCCAAGCTCTTTGAGCTCCGATGCACTTCCCAGTTTCTGAGCCGCTCAGTGTCAGGCAAGAATGGCGTGAGCCCGATAGCTATCCACCGCAGGTAAGCCGTAACCGGGCACCGCCGTCGACGAATCTTTGAACGAAAGAAAAGACCAATGCTGCGATCCCACTCGAATTCTAGCGTCGCTGAGGCAACAATCTCCGAGAAAGCACTTGAAGCAATCACTTTCTTGCGTTGGCGCTTCGCGCGTGACAAGAGTCCTAAACAATTCGAGAAGGTCCTCGCTGAGATCGCGGAATATCAGAAGATCTATGAGCGGCTCTCCGGTCATCCGTTCCAAAATGCGCGCGTTTTGGAGATCGGTTTCGGAGCCCAACCATCTCGGCTCATTGCAATAAACAGCATGGGAATCGACGTCCGGGGCATAGACCTCGATACACCTATGCTGGAATTTCGCGTCGGACACATAATCAGAATCCTGCGAACAAACGGGGCGGAGCGCGCGGCGAAAACAGCCGTTCGCAACCTGCTCTTCGACAAACGAGAACGAGCGGGCCTGAGACTCGCCTTGAAACAGCGCGGATTTGAGATGAAACTGGATCAGTCACGGCTCCTCGTCGGCGACGCCGCCACCTACGACTATGGCGAAAAAAAATTAGATTTGATCTACTCCGAAGACGTACTCGAGGACATCCCCGCCGCTGACCTCGATAAACTGGTGGCGAAACTGTCGGCCTCGCTCGCACCCGACGGGATTGCTCTCCTACGCCCCAACGTCTTTACTGGAATTACCGGGGGACACCTCTTAGAGTGGTACCCTCACCTAGCGGAAAAGCAGCTGGACAGGCGGTCGGAGCCATGGGAACACTTGAGGAAGGCCCGCTACACCCCAAATACATACCTGAATCGAGTCACTCGTCTGGAATATCGAATGCTATTCGCTAAGCACTTCGACATTGCTGGAAGAGAAGGTCGATGAGCCTGACCTCGGCCGAGAATGGTTAACGGCGGAGGTCCGGCAAGATCTGGCTAAGTGGAGCGAAGAAGAGTTATTCTCAAACAGGGTGCAGTTCACCCTCCGCCGCAAAACACGTTAATCATCAGATGCCAAGTACAAACGTAAAGGAGATCCTTAGATCTCTGGCCCTTCAATACCCGACGACGCTGGTAGCCGCCCAACTGCGAGACATTCCGCGCATAACCTTCCATATAGAATCAGTCCAGCGTCGGCTGGGAAGTGGCGCTAGCATAGCCGATGTTGGCGGAGGCATAGGGTTGTTCTCGCTCGGCTGCGCCGCAATCGGGATGAAGGCGACGCTGGTAGACGACTTCCGTGATCCAGTCAATAATGAGTTCGGCGACGCGGCGCTTGACCTGCACAGGAGAGTCGGCGTCACCATACATTCGTGTGACGTTGTAAAAGACGGAATACAATTCTCACCCGAGAGCCTGGACGGGATTACTTGCTTCGACAGTATGGAACACTGGCATGCGTCACCCAAGTCTCTATTTCAAACCCTAGTCGCAGCACTAAGGCCGGGTGGCCTATTCTTTTTATCGGGCCCGAATTGTGTGAACCTCAGAAAACGAATATCTGTCCCGTTCGGTAAAGGGAAGTGGAGCCCGATGAGCGAATGGTACGAGTCCAAGACTTTCCGCGCGCACGTTAGGGAGCCCGATGTCGAAGACCTCAAATACATCGCCAAAGACCTTGGACTCGAAAGGCCCACGGTGGTGGGACGAAACTGGCTGGGCTACAGTAACCGGCGGCGCTCGGTGAGGCTAGCAACGCCAATCGTGGACAGGGTACTGCAAACAAAACCATCCCTGTGCTCGAACATTTACCTTCTCGCAAACAAAATCGGCGCGCCAAGCCGCTAATTGCGGCAACGTGGAGTCAGGCCCCGGCGGCGCTTTCACCAGAAGAACTTCCTGGCTCCGACCAAATCGCTCGATCTGAGCTTGCCACGGTGCCCGGACCCTGTTCCATAACGAGCCAATAGGCTAGAAACACCCGGACAAAATCGCAAGAAAGGCACAAAATGAAAGCAATCAAAACCAGCCAGCGCGTCAACTCAGACACCCATCGCGAACCCTTCCGCCAAATTCTGGGCCTGCAGTTCTTCACAGGGACGGCGGTCGAAGCCGTTGACCGAATGAACGACGGCGGCCTTCTTGTCGTTCCCGCAGCGCCAGCACTGAAGGACCTTCCTTGCAATCGAGGCTATCGCGAAGCCCTGCTGGACGCTGACCTTACCATCACCGATAGCGCGTTCATGGTCCTAATCTGGAACGTGCTGCAGGGAGACCATATCCGAAGAGTCTCCGGTCTTGCCTATATCCGTGAGTTGCTCCAGCGTAGCGATATTCGCCAGGCAGGCGCATTCTGGGTTATGGCCGGGCCCAAGAGCGCCGGCCAAAACGCCGGCTGGCTCCGCTCCAACGGTATTGCCGTTGCGCAAGAAGACATCTACGTAGCGCCCGTCTACAACAAAGAAAGAATCGACGACCAGACGCTGCTCGGCCTACTACACGAGCGCCAGCCGCGACACGTCGTCCTGACGATAGGGGGAGGTACCCAAGAGCGCTTGGGCTCATACATCAAAAACAACGTCGATTTTCGACCGGCGATCCACTGTATAGGAGCAGCGATCGCCTTCCTAAGCGGCGACCAAGTAAGAATCCCCCAATGGGCCGACCGCATGTACCTCGGCTGGCTTTTCCGCTGCGTTGCTGAACCGCGCCGTTATGTCTCGCGGTACTGGGGCGCACGCAAACTTTTGCTACTCATCCTGCGCTACCGCCAAAATCTTCCGCCCGTCGCGGAATCCTGCACCTAAGGCAAAACCCTGAGATTGCCGGCCGCGCTATCCAGTGTAAGAGTCGTTTAAGAAAATAACTATTCAAACTTTACCGTGAGGAGAATCTCAACTTGAAATTAGGGAAAAACAAGATCGTGGTGTGCGGCGGGGGTGGATTCATCGGCGGCCACCTAGTAAGGTATTTGCTTGACCAGGGGGCGGACGTGATCCGCGCCGTCGACATTAAGCCGCGGGACGAATGGTACCAACAACTTCCAGATGTCGAAAACGTGGTCCTCGACCTCAGCCAAAAACCCGCCTGCGAGAAAGCGATTGACGGCGCCGACATAGTCTTTAACCTGGCCGCCGACATGGGGGGGATGGGCTTTATCGAAAATAACAAGGCCCTTTGCATGCTAACTGTACTGATAAACACCCACCTTCTGATCGCCGCGCGCGAAAAGGGTGTACAACGAGTCTTCTACTCATCCTCCGCGTGCGTCTACAACGGTGACAAGCAGAAGACCCCCCAAGTCGTCCCCCTCAAAGAGGAAGACGCCTATCCCGCTCTGCCGGAAGACGGCTACGGATGGGAAAAGCTGTTCTCCGAAAGGATGTGCCGGCATTTTGAAGAGGATTTCGGCCTGCAATGCCGAGTGGCTCGCTACCATAACGTATACGGCCCACTAGGAACCTTTGCCGGTGGGCGGGAAAAAGCCCCCGCCGCAGTATGCCGCAAAGTAATTGAAGCGAAGATTTCAGCCAACCATGAAATCGAGATCTGGGGCGACGGCAACCAGACCCGCAGTTTCATGTACATCGACGACTGCCTAAAAGGGACAAAACTGATCCTCGAAAGCGAAATTCACGAACCGCTCAACCTTGGCAGCAACGAACTGGTGACCATCAACCAACTCGTCGACATCGTCGAAGACATCGCCGGAATAAAGCTGAAAAGAACCTACAAGTTGGATGCCCCGAAAGGCGTCAACGGCCGCAACAGCGACAATACCAAAATAAAAACGCTGCTGGGATGGGAGCCCTCCATCCGATTGCGGGACGGGATGGCGAAGACCTATGAGTGGATCGAAAGCCAAATGACAGTTTCAGCGGCACGTTAGGTGGCGCGCCAGCGACATACACGGCGTCGATTTATGTTGCCAAGAAGTGGCGCCGGGTACTTCCGCCCGCAGCACGGCAAAGCCTGAAGAGACAGCAAACGGCGAAAATATTCGCTGGACCCGCCCAAGGAAGCGCCCGTGTCGGTAACGCACTGCCTGTGATAAGATCCCCAAAAGGTAAGAGAAAGCACGACGACTGTTTCGAAAGGCTCCCACGAATGAATAAAACGGCCCAAATTAACGGCTCCCAACGAGTCGCGTTCTACGCCCTAATATCGCTGTCCGCTCTCCCTTTGTTGGCTCAGCAGCCGGCGCACCCTTTTGTAATCGCCCACTACATGCATACTTACATCCTCGGCGCGCAGAAGCCAGATGTAAGAACGCAAAACCCCGAAAGACTCAACCACCTGGATCGAGACTCTCCGAAAGAATTCGAAAGCATTTACTTCCCGGCCAAAGAAGCGGCACAAGCCGCCTCAGGGGTAAGCGCTAATCAAATCGACTTTCAGGAAGCCGAGTACGCGGGCGTTGATGCATTCGGCATGCTGCTTGGCCCCAAAATGCTGCCAAGCAGCGCTTACTCCGCAGCCCTGAACCTAGCGGCGGCTACCGCGCAGCACCAAAAAGTGAAGATTGTTCCCGAGGCCTGGGCGGATTGGTGGGACGGAGAGGATTACAAGCTGTTCGGCCAGCACGTGAAGCAGCTCATGGACGCGCACCCAGGTGCTTTCCAGATGCGCAACGGCAAACCAGTATTCGTCCTAGAGTTTAACAACCTCTCATCTCACCTTTCACCTGCAGACCAGGGAACGCTGCTGGCCAAAATTCAGGATTTTCTGTCGCCATGGGGCGGCCTTGCAGGAACTTACACGATCGCGTACGCGCCTTGGGACGTAAAACAAAGTCTCGAAATTCAAGCGCTGGCGAAAGCAAACGCGGTTGACATATGGACCCCACAAGACGACTGGTCCGCGCTCCATTCCCATATCGCGGTTGATGTCGCCCAAGCGCTTCACAAGGAGCTCGCGTGGCCCGTCTCGCCGTCGTTTTACCAGCGGAGAGCCGGGGGCAACCCAATGGAGTACGGCAACGGCCTTGGTGCCGCGAAGTACATAGACGCGTGGCTGCAAGCACTCACCCTGCACCCATCCTTCATTGACATCCAAACGTGGAACGATTTCAGCGAAGGCACTGCCATCCGCCCAACAAACGCGACCGGGGACACCCTTCTGGACCTAACGAAGTACCTTCACGAGTGGGTCGAGCGCGGCTCCGAACCGCCAATCACCAAGGAGCAAGTCATGCTGTTCCATCCCAAGCAACTCGTGAATGCCACGCTGGACGATGCGGGGGCAAAGGTTCTCAATGCCGCATGGCGTCATAAAACCCCGACGGTTGACTATATTGACTGCGTGGTCTTCCTCAAAGAACCGGCCAACGTCTCGATCTCGCTGGGTGGCTCGCACTGGGAGCAGACTATGCCCGCTGGCTTCCATGAGTTTCTGGTTATAGCTCACCAACAATCGCCGCCAGCCAGAAAAGGCGAGGTCGTAGAAGGGCCCGATTCGTTCCCTTCGACGACAAGCATGCGTTTTGTCACCATGGTCAGCAGCCCATTTTCTGCCGCAACCCCGGAAGTGACGATTAAGAGAAACGGTACCAGTGTCCTCAATCTAAAAAGTCGCTACACTTTTCTCGGGCATGCACAGTTTCAGGACCTAACGCTCGTTGGCGACGAAGCCGACATCAAATGAAATAAAAAGAGCGAGAACTCCTCGTTCATCCTCGCCAGCTTCTGCCAAAGGATCTGATACGAATTGCCGTTCTGGTAACCAATTGGGCTCTGCGCAGGAATGTGGGGAAGTAGGCTAAGTTGACGCAAAGCGAGTTCACAAAGATATTGGGGTGGCCGGGGTATCCGCTACCTCCTCTTGAAGGGCACAGCGCCTTGCAGCCCTGAAAACCGAATTTCTGGTTTTGCGTAAAGTGGCTTAATTATGCGCCTCTGCTCACATTCCCGCTCAGAGCCAGCAATTGTTTAACTCATCCTACTCCGACGTGGCCAATGCTAGCTTTGTTTTCGCGTTCTATGAGGCAAACGGCATGACGCCCGCAGAATTTGTGGTTGATGTTCCAGAGCCGAACTCCGCCCTGATTGCGCTGTTTGCATTCGGGACAGGACTTTTTGCGGCAAGATTTGTGTCGCGATTACGCTTTGACTCCCGCGCCGGCCTTTAATCTCGCCAGTGCTCGTCGTACAGGCCGATGTGCAACCGCCCGACGTGAACCCGCTTGTCGTACCTAGCAAGCAGCGCCAGCCCAAACCCTATCATCACCAATGCCAGTTTCACCACCATCTCGAAAAAGCTGAATCGGTGCCCTTCAATCATTCCCTGAATGCTCTCGATTCCGGCGGTCGTCGCCAACCCAAAAACTACCCCCCGGCCCAACGACCCGAATCGCCAGAACGCCAGCGGCGTCCAATATCCCAGAATAGAGAACCCTATCAACTTCGAGATTTGGTACGCGTAATAGGGCAGCGGCGGCCACGTGATGGGGCGCGGAATAACTTCAACCACCACCATGAGCACTAGAAACGCGATCCAGCCAACCCGCATGCCCGGGCCAAATAGCTTAATCGTAAACGCGTTTTGCCTAGCCTCGGTACCTGGTCCGTTCCCTTTCGTTGTCTGCATCACGGTACTTCTATGGTAAACCCCAATCGCGGACACGCCCGATTGTCTCACTGAAACCGCTAACATCACAGAATGCGCCCCCCAGCCGATCGCACAACACTTGCAGCATGCCTGCAGCTGCGAGCGCCTGGTCCGCAAGCTTCACCATCGCCGGTTGCCGCTTTAATCGCGCACCCCGATCCGCTCCTCGCCCTCGCGTCATCCCAACTCATACTTCCCGCCCTTTACCCCCGCCTTCGCACACAACATCCTTTCCTTTCCCGCCTCTCCCCTCTCTCCGTCGTAGCCGACCTTAACCGCGAGCGCAACCAACTCATCGTCTCCGACGCTCGCAGTGTCACCGCTCTCCTTAATAGCGTCGGCATTGAACCCATCGCTCTCAAAGGTCTCGCCTACCTCCTCGCCGGCATCTTTGCCGACCCCGCCGAACGCTACCTCATCGACCTCGATCTGCTCGTGCCCGAATCTCAACTGCCGACCGCCCTCGCTGTTCTTGCGAACGCCGCCTACCACCCGCGATCCATCGATGTCGACCCGATCAACCCGCTCCGTCATCACGCGCCTCGCATGCTCCGTCAGGGGCACATGCCAGTTGAAATCCATCGCTCGATCGCACTCGGATTCCCCTCAACCGTTCTTCCCGCCCCCTCAATCATCAGGGACTCCCTACCTATCACCCCGACAGGTCATCCCGAGCTCACGCTTCGTCTCCCATCCCCCGAGCATCTCGTCACTCACCTCATCATCCATTCCCAAATAACCAATGCCCATTCCGAGCGCATCTTCCCACCCCTTCGCGCTCTCCACGACCTCGCGTGTCTCGTCCGGCACTATCCGCTCGGTTGGTGTGACATCGAATCCCGTTTCCGTACCCACGGCCAACTCACCACGCTCAAACTGCATCTGCTGCAATTCGAACGCGATTTCGGCTTTCCGGGAGCGATCCCCTTTACCGTGACGCGCCTCGAAAAGCTCCGTTGGCTTCGTCGGTTGATCCTCAATCGCTGGGCCGCCCTGCGCTTCCTCGACCCCGTTTATCTCTTCTTGACCGCTTTCCGGCGCCGGTTTCGCATATTCTTCGCGGTTGTAACCGCCCCAGGCGGCCTGCGCTCCGCCCTCCAAACTCTGTGCAAACCCGCCTTCTACCGACGGCTTTATGACGACCTGGTTCGGTGACGAATTCTGGGCGGCTTACTTGCTTTTTAGTGATGGTCCGCCGTTAGTCGCATTAAGCGCATGAGGTAGATAGAACGAAAATCACTCCAAATGAGGCAACCCAGATCACAAAGTGTCCGTACACTTCTTCCGGCCTCAGTCCGCAGTCGAGAATGATGGCCGCGAGCTCTAGAACAATGGAGTAGCAACTCCCAGGTTGGCGCCTTCCTGCTCGGCAGGTAGATTGGCGGCGGAAGATGTATGATTTCGATATGTTTGAAAGAGATAGTGATAGCGGTATTCCCAGAGAACACAGCGTGACGTGGCTTGAAACAAATCGGAGCGTTCTGCATATGAAGGTTCTAAGATGTCTACTAATGTTTGCGGTGATTGTCCCAGTTTGGGGCATGTCCATTACTTCAACTTCGTTCTGTGACCCTGTCCAGACAACGTCCAACGTTCTTGGTTCTACGTCTTGCAGTGGCCCAAATGGAGACCCAGCCGCTGGGGCGACCGTTTCTTTATCCCTTTTAGACAACGGGTTCACCTTTAGCCTCTTCACCTATGCGAACGTGACGACCGGTTCTGCTAATGCTGCCGCGTCAGTAACGGCATCGCTGTGGACACCCGGCCCACTTCGTCCCGGATTTGCGGTGCTAAGTTGTGGCTCTTCCTATTTAAGCAATTGCTTCAATGTCACCGAATTCGGTGACGGTTTTGCAAGCGTCAGATTCTCGTTCCAGTCCGTTGGTTGTCAGGATTTTGGCTGTCTTTACGCTCCCCCTGCAGTGATCGAGCCTGTCGAGTTGGGACAAGAATTTCAGTTCAACGCTTCGGTTGCCTCCAGTGCAGCGACATTTGGAGTCGGGGAAGGTTCCGCCGACGGGGTAACTGTTGACTTCTTCGAGGACGATGGAATCACACCTGTTGCAGTGACAGAATCACCGGAACCTTGTGCGCTAAGCCTTTTCGAGTTCGGCGTTTTGGCGCTTCTATACCGGACACTCTCCGCCCACATTGCGGAATCTACCCCGCCGGACAGACCGGACAACCAGAGGTTCTGAATTTGAACTCCAGAAGTCGAAGTACATCCTTAAGCGAAGGAACATTGGCACCTTCGCTACAGTAGGCAAGCGGTTCGGCTAGGTTTCCTTGATGGCTACTATCCTGTACGGTGTTTGGTGAATTCCCGTAATGAGGGACGTGTTTGGAAGACGCTCTGTTTTTAGGATTGCCGCTCTACCTTTATCCAGATAGGCGTGGTCGATTGGGAATGACCGAGGCGAACCGTTATGGGACCAATTAATGTGGGACCTATCCAAAAGCGTGTCATCCAGTACGAACTCAATTTTCGGGAGCGCAGCACCGTCATGGGCCATAGGTGCGACTGATGTCACAGGGAAGTCGTCATCGAAGATTGCCACAGGGAAGCCACCTTGCCGAGCCTCCAGTAGGCGCCGCACTTGGTCGAGATGGTCATCGAAATAGCAAAGCCCCCTGGACACATCCAGCCCGGTGAAATCGCGGGTGGTCCAATCCGCCTCAATGTATTCGACGCTCGCCGAACGCGACAACAAGCGCGACATGTCGATATCGAAACTGAGGACACGCGACGATGGAGAACCTTGAGATAGCGCCCAGGCGCTTGCACCTTGGAATGTACCGCTGTCCACAATGAGGCTCGGCTTCATAACGCGAGAAACAATGTTCAGCCAAAGCAGATTGTTGAATCGGCTTCCGCCCGTTTTGGTGCGAAATGGCGTTCTTAGAAACGCTTGGTAAAAGTGCTCTATCTCGCCGGGCAAATCGTTAATCGTCATGACAGCGGGAACGATGCTCTGCGTATTTATCCACTCGCGAATCGGGCGGGAGAGGGCAGAGAACAATTCTTGCAGCGAATCGCGATCTTCTAGCCGGTAGTCGAAATCGTCGGCTTTTACAGAGAGCGTTAGATTCACTGTCCCGAGTAGATGATTGGCGGACCGATACAAAGCGCGTCTCGCATTTATCAGAGGAGTATACAACAACGCGGCGGCCCATGGTTGCTCGGCTTCATTATTCCAAGAATCGCAAGACACTGTGAGGCGGTCTTGTTTACGTTCAGCGTGAAACTGACGCTGCATGTGTGGGAAGCGCCTGAACGAAGCAAGGCCGCCCTCTTTATGGGACCCATGCGCCCGCCTGGACCCAACCGCTATTCCTGCTGTCGGCCTCCCAAGCCCGCAGGTACACGTTCTTCGGTTCGCCGAAAGATCCGCTGAACGTCAGCGCTACGGTGAGGGTGGCCACATTGCCGGAAACGCTGTAGGAGGAGCCGGCTGCCGACAGCGTGCATTGACTGTTCGAAACCTGAGCCGTCGAGCCCGGGGTCATACCTGCGGACCAACCCGTCCCGCCATCGTTCTGCAGATAAAGCGACCCGTCCAGATACATGATATAGCACGCATAGGCCCCCAGCGGCGTGGTATTGAACAGGATTTGCACGTTGGTCAGATCGGCTCCTCCATTCGGATCGGAATACACGCCCGTGAACGTTTGCGTTGCACCTGAACCAGAACTCGGCGTGACCGAGACCACCGTCGGCGACCCTATCGACATCGCACCCCACTTGCCCGCCTGGACCCAACCGCTGTTGGCGCCGTCGGTCTCCCAGGCCCGCAGGTACACGTTCTTCGGTCCGCCGAAAGATCCGCTGAATGTCAGCGCTACAGTGAGGGTGGCCATATTGCCGGAAACACTGTACGACGAGCCGGCGGCCGACAGCGTGCATTGACTGTTCGAAACCTGAGCTGTCGAGCCCGGGCTCACTCCCGCCGACCAACCCGTCCAGCCATCGTTCTGCAGATAAAGCGACCCGTCCAGGTACATAACATAGCACGCATAGGCTCCTCTCGACGTCGTGTTGAACAGGATTTGCACGTTGGTCAGATCGGCTCCTCCATTCGGATCGGAATACACGCCCGTGAACGTCTGCATTGCGCCTGAACCTAAACTCGGGGTGACCGAAACTACCGTCGGCGACCCTATCGACATAGCACCCCAGGCGCCCATCTGGACCCAACCGCTGTTGCTGCCGTCAGCTTCCGTGGCCCGCAGGTACACGTTCTTCGGTCCGCTGAATGAGCTGCTGAATGTCAGCGCTACGTTCAGAGTGGCCGTATTGCCGGAAACACTGTACGACGAGCCGGAGGCTGACAGCGTGCATTGACTGTTGGAAACGTGAGCGGTCGAGCCCGGACTCAAACCTGCGGACCAACCGGTCCAGGTGTCGTTCTGGAGATAAAGGTAGCCTTTCAGGTACATCACATAGCACGCATTGGCTCCGCGCGCCGTGGTGTTGAGTAAAATCTCGACGTTGGATATGTCTCCTGCCCCATTCGGATCAGAATAAACGCCAGTAAATGTCTGCGTTGTGCCTGAACCGGACATCGGCGTTAGCGAAACGACAGTCGGCGGCCCAGGTGTGGGTCGCGGCACCACGAATCCGTAAGCTTGGACCGCGCCGGTCAAGGGCGAACCAGCCTGGGTCGAAGTCGCCTCTTGGCCATCCCCAGCATAAGCGTAGAGAATGTGAAATCCTGGTTGCAATGGCAACACCGTACCGGAGAACGACGGATTCTTGCCGAGCGCCGTACTCCAGTCGTTTTGCCAAGTATCTACCTGGAAATACACGCCGTCCGGTGTTGTACCCATCGCACTGAGAGCGTCGAAAGTAAAGCTAGGAGTTGGAGTGTCTGCCAGGTTGTTTGGGAGCGGGCTGATGCTGGTGGTTAACGAAATGGGTTGCAACTGCTGCTCATCAACAACAGTCACACTATTGCTGCCCTCGTTGGCGATATAGATCTGATTTGTCACTGGATTCACAGCTACCGAAAAAGGAGCAGATCCTGCTGTCACGCTCGTTGTGGTATTTGTCGCACCGTCGATCACCGTTACGGTGTTGCCCCCTTCGTTGGCGACATAGATCTTGTTTGTCACCGGATTCACCGCCACCGAAAAAGGGCTAGATCCTACGGGCAGGGTTGTCGTGGCATTAGTCGCGCCGTCGATCACCGTTACACTAGAATTAGTTGATGTTTCGTTGATTGGGCTGAACAAGCCATTTGGCAGTGATGTCTTTGAGCTCTTTGAGGCTACAGCAGCGAATATGAAAGTTGCAGTATTGGCGACGTAGATCTTGTTAGTCACGGGATTCACTGCGAGGGCTCTCGGTTGTGAGCCCACTTGCACTGTAGTCGTATTATTGGTAACGCCGTCGATCACCGTTACGGTGTTACCGCCCGAGTTTGCTACATAAATCTTGTTTGTTATGGAGTTCACGCCCACCGATTGCGGGTACGACCCAACTGCTACGGTTATTGTGCTGTTTGAATCCCCGTCGATCACCGTCACGTTATTGCTGTAAAAATTAGCGACGTAGATCTTATTCGTCACCGGGTTCACCGCCACTGACCAAGGGCCCAGCGGGGTTGGAATCGTTGTCGTTTCGTTGGTCGCGCCGTCGATCACCGTTACGCTCTGTCCGTCGCCCGCGACGTATATCTTATTGGTCAGCGGGTTAACCGCAATTGAAGAGCTGAAGGGGCCACCGGCCGCCGCCACAGTCGTTGTGCTATTCGTGGCCCCGTCGATCACCACTGTGCTGTCGCTATCCCAATTGCCGACATAGATCTTGTTCGTGATCGGGTTTACGGCCACTGAACTTGGAAGTGAGCCCGCAGCGACAAACGTCGTGTTATTGGTTGCCCCGTCGATCACGGTGACGTTGTTGCTGGCCGGGTTCGCGACGTAGACTTTATTGGTCACTGGGTTCACGGCCACAGCCCAGGGTTGTGAACCCGCTGCCAGAGCCGTCGTGTCACTGGTTGCGCCGTCGATAACAGTCAGATTGTTGCTGTAAACGTTACCGATGTAGATCTTGTTCGTCACCGGGTTCAACGCGGCCGCGGACGGGCCTGTTCCAGTCGCTAGTGTTACTGTGGTGTTGGCACTACCGTCAATTAAGGTCACCGTGTTGCTGAATTGATTGGTCACATAGATCTCGTTTGTCGCCGCGTTCACGATTACCGAATAGGGGTCTGCCCCCACCGTCACCATCGTCGTACTGTTGGTCACACCGTCGATCACCGTTACCCCTGCTCCGCCTGCAACGTAAACTTTATTCGTCACAGGATTGACCGCCACCGAAGAAGAGCTTGATCCTGCGAGGACGGTTTTCGTAGTATTAGTGGCCCCGTCGATAACCAACACCGTGTTGTCGCCTGCGTTGGCAACATAGATCTTGTTTGTCGCCGGGTTCACCGCTACCGAACGTGGGTTCGAGCCGGCCGCGATGATGGTCGCGCTGTTGCTCGCGCCGTCGATCACCGTGACGTTATTGCTGCCGTAGTTGGCTACATATATCTTGTTCGTCGCCGGATTCACTACAACGGAAAAGGGCTCCTTTCCTGCTGTTACGGTTGTCGTGCTGTTGTCGGCCCCATCGATCACCGTGACGTTATTGCTGCTGTAGTTAGCGACGTAGATCTTATTCGTCGCAGGGTTAACCGCAACCGCCCAAGGCGTCGAACCCGCTAGGACAGTTGTCGTGGCATTAGTGGCACCGTCGATCACAGTTATGCTTTCGCCGCCAGCGTTGGCGACGTAGATCTTGTTAGTCACCGGGTTCACCCCCACGGATTGAGGCGCGTCACCGACCGCAACGGTCGTTGCGCTGTTAGTCGCGCCGTCGATAATCGTGACGGTGGAGCTGCCAAGATTTACGACGTAGGTTTTATTTGTGACGGGGTTCACCGCAACTGAAGTCGGCGAGTTGCCGGTGCTCAAAGTTGCGGTTACAGTTTGAGGATGCGCGGTTTCCGACAGACCTACTATCAAAATAGGAAGTATCGCGAAGCGGAAAAAACGACGAACTGAGCCCGCTACCGCAGCCAGCAGGGCGTGAGCAAACGGCCTCGAGGATTCCCGGTCGCTGAGGTGCAAACGGGTTTCAGGTCCGCCTGTTTCCCGTTGAGGAGCGGTAGTGCGAATGTTTTCTTGCATGATTTCCCTCCGTCGACACTCTAAATCCACCGTTATTTAGTTTGATCAAACACCAGCTAGTCTAGATCAATCCCTAGGCGTGAGCGTATCGCAATCATTGCACAGACAATCTGAAATGTCGAGATCTGATCCCAATGATGCTTGCCACGCGGACTTCTAGCAACTGTAATCAACTATCCGACACGTCGGAACAGGATCAACGTCCTATTTTCCCTCTATCTCGATAATTGAGTCAGTGCCACTGATCACGTGGGCGGCAGATATTCATAGGGGAACGCATATTCGCGACTTCAGAGCGCGGAATGATCACCACCTTGGCCGAAGGCATTTGGCGACTGTCGTGTGATCTCGCAGCACTGCAAGTTTTCAGATTGGATGAAGGCGGCAGTCCAAACGCCAGCGGGCCCCTCAGGCATTGAGATCAACCATTTGTCCATGGGTCCGTTCGGCTGCCGGACATCAATGCCGCATGTTCCTTCACTTGACCTTTCCCGGGAAATTGCCGGTCTGGCTGGCATTTTGGGTATGTCTCCAGCGTGACAAGCCGCTCTCACCGCCACTTGCAACACATCCTAGAGAGAAAGGCAATCAATTGCAGGAACACGATCCATGCTCGACACACAGTGGTACTGTGCGTACTGTCGCAGCGTCTTTCAGCCAATTTTATTGAAGTTCTTGTGCGAAGCTGATAGACTTTCCCTATTTTAACGGGATAGCGATCTCGCTGGAAAAAATAAGGAGGGTCTTTGCGATTTTTCCCGGCTATTTGGGCTTCGGTGGTGTTTTCTGCTAGTCCGTTTCTCTATTTCCCTGAACGAATTGAACTAACGGCAGTTCTCACCGGGCAGTACGACATAAGTCGAACGTCAGCTAATCTTCATGAGCCGTTCCTCAATCTTAGAAATGTCAATGTAACGACGTTTGGGAAGATTGGCAGTTATCAACTGGATGGGCTGGTTTTCGCACAACCCTTGTTCGTACCGGGCGTTGTTATCAATGGTCGGAAAGCGAATGTGCTCTATGTGGTAACCATGCACAACAGTCTGTATGCCCTTGACGCGGACCATCCTGGCAATTCACCTCTTTGGCAAGTGAGTTTCGGGCCTTCGGTACCGGCCAAGTGGGCCGGGACCTGTCCCACCGGCGAGTTAGGCGTGTTGGGTACGCCGGTGATTGATCTGGAACGAAGCGTGATCTACTTAGTCTCTGCCACACCTAACAGCGGATCGGCGAGCTATGTTCACAGGCTTTTCGCGCTTGATATCAGAGACGGGGCTTCGAAGTTTGGGAGCCCTATGACGATTTCGGCGTCCTTTGCAGGGACGGGGTCCGACTCGGAAAATGGCGCCGTTTCGATGAACGAAACCCGGATGATGCAGCGGCCTGCCCTGCTTTTTTCAAAGGGAATTGTGTATGCAGGGTTTGGCAGCTGCGGACCGGATCCGAGTCCATATCATGGCTGGGTACTCGGTTACAACGCCGACGATGTTCAAAGCCAGGTTGCCGTCTTCAACACGACGCCGAATTCGGACGGTGCCTCTATTTGGCAATCGGGGCGCGGATTGGTTGCGGACGAAAATGGGTCGATTTACTTTATGACCGGCAATGGTTTTGGAGAAAAAGCGAGCGGTGGATATGGCGAGACGTTTGTGAAGATATCTCGGAGTGGCGCGCTGATGGATTGGTTCGCGCCGGGCGATAAGCTGTCCCTAGATAATTACGATTTGGACCTCGGTTCGAGCGGACCGATCCTCGCTCCAGACTCCCACCTTCTGCTAGGCGGCGGCAAAGAAGGTGTCGTATATGCCCTAAACCCAAATAGCCTTGGTCAGAATGGTCTTCCGGCGCAGAGCCTCCAGGCAACTCAATCCTGTGGCACTTTTACAGAGAGCCGATGCCAAGAGATCCATTATCCGGCTTATTGGGCAAGGCATGGATTTGAGGGCGGAGACATGGGCGGAATGTTGTATGTGTGGGGATATGGCGATAACCTGCGCGCGTATCGCTATTCGCAAGGTTCTTTCGGATCGGTTCCGGATTCGCAGGCTTCCCTGATCGAATCGGCGGGTGGGAATCTTTCGATTTCAGCGAAAAGCCCGACGGACAGGACAGCCATTCTGTGGGCTCGCTCGGTATCGGGCCTGTACGCCTACGACGCACGGAACGTGACAACCGAACTTTGGAACAGCAATCAGAAGACGGCGCGCGATGCCATCGGAAGCTATTTCGGACTGTCGCTTTATACGATTGCCAATGGACGTGTTTACGTCCCAGTGGGTTCGAAGAGAATTGATGTCTATGGTTTGTTGCCGCTGTTGCACAATACGACGAAACCCGATGTTCCTTAGCGCTCCGTTTTGGATGCCAACGCCGCAAACAGCGCAAACGATTTGATGAAAACTGTTACAAACCGATTAGAAAACGTCCCGGAGCCCAGTGTAAACATAACAGGTTTCTTATGCTCCTCCTCAGCCTTTGTGAGAAAGGTCACTTCCGATACGATTGAAGAATGTCAAATTTCAAACGCGTGCCGGCTGATTCCCACCCAACCCCTTGTCGTCAATCGCTCGAAGCTTCGACTTGAATCATGAATCAATAGCTTCTGGCGAAGACATGCTCCAAACTTTTGTGCGTCTCATTTTATGAGACGGCGTTGGAGCCTGCAAACTGGAATCTGTCCTTGGAGAAAGTTCCCGGTTGGCTATCAATGGCTCATCTACTGCGCTCATGGGTGCACGATTTCGGCCTCAGTGGCGCGAGCATAGGGGATCGATCGGCATGGAACCGCATTAGTAGAAGCTTTATTCTGACCATTCTTCTGCGACGAACACGATTTCAGCTGAGGCGCCTGCCCGGGTGAAAGTCACACTCCAACAAATCCCTCACGAATGGCGTGTGCCAATTCCTAGAAGCAACGTTCAGCGGCGTTTCAACCCCGTGTTTCCGCCTGGTTAATCAGAATGACGGCCATTCGGACTTAAAGCCCGCCTCCAAAGACCAGATTGCGGACGCGCAATCCCCGGACTCGCTAACATAAAAGAATGCTTCGCCCAGCCGATCGCGCAATACTCGCAGCGTGTCTGCAGCCGCAAGCGCTCGGTCCGCAAGCCTCTTTGGCGGTTACCGCTTTAATCGCATCCCCAGATGCTCTTCTCGCCCTCGCCTCATCCCAACTCGTCCTTCCTGCCCTTTATCCCGGTATCCAAAAGCACGATCTTCCGCCCTTATCCCCTGATCTCGCAGCAAGCCTCTCCGCCATTACCGAACTCAATCGGGAGCGCAACCAACTCCTTCTCTCTGAGGCATGCCGAGTCATCGCCCTCGTTAACGGCGTCGGCGTTGAGCCCATTCCACTCAAAGGCCTTGCCTACCTATTAGCTGGCATCTTCGCCGACTCCGCCGAACGTTACCTCGGAGATCTCGATTTCCTTGTCCCGGAATTTCAACTCCGGACGGCCGTCTCCGCTCTAGCCAACGCTGGCTACATTTCCATCTCCTCTAGTATCGACCCGATCGTCGAACTGCGGCACCACGCTCCAGCAATGGCTCGTCAGGGCCACGTGTCAGTGGAGCTCCATCGCTCCATCGCCCTCGGACTTCCTTCATCTATCCTCCCGGCTCACGAGATCATCCGAGAATCCCGACCGATCACCGTACCAGATCATCCTGACCTGAATCTTAGCCTCCCATGCCCCGAACACTTGGTCACTCATCTCATCATCCACTCTCAAATCACTAACGTCTATTCCGAACGCATCTTCCCACCCCTCCGTGCGCTTCATGACCTCGCCTGTCTCGCCCGCCGCTACTCGCTCGATTGGTGTGCCATCGAGCGCCGCTTCCGCGCTCATGGCCAACTGACCACCCTAAAGCTGCACCTTCTTCAGCTGCAACGCGACTTCGGCTTTCGCCCTCCGATCCTCATTTCCCTCACACGTTTCGAGAAGCTACGCTGGCTCCGGCGCCGTATCCTAAACCGCCAACCTTTACTCCGCTTTTTCGACCCGACCTACCTATTCCTGACTGCGTTTCGCCGCCGTTTTCGTGTCCTGCGCGCTATCGTAACGGCCCCGGGTGGTCTACGGTCGACCTTCCGAACACTCTGCAAGCCCGCCTTCTACCGACGTCTGTGGGACGATCTCGTCCATTGAAGGTCGGTTCAATTCTTCCTTCAGGTATTTTCGGTGGAACGCAGCGGATTCATACAAATGGAAGATCACAGGGGTGACGCGAAACGGACTTGCTCGTTCGCGCAAGTTAGCACAACGATCAGAGGTGCGGACCAGGCTAATCTTCCGTTACAGAAGGGTGAACTCAAACGGAGACTCAGGATCGACCGAGTTGCCGCGTCAGTGGATCGAAGCAGGCGGACCCTGGCGGCGTTCGTAAGTGGAGGGCTTGTGACCTTGGTGACTGGCGCCGCGGAGCTGAAAAGAACTACTTGGCTTACTGTCGTTGGAAGCCGCTGAACGCTAATGAGGCGACGCTCCCCGGGTGCGTGCCCCAATTTCCGGTCAATACGCGCTTGTCAAATGAATCACACTGTTGGCGAAGGAGAGCTAGAGAGTGTCTAGTGGAAACTCGTGTAATAGAACCTCTTTGCTAAAGACGACACGATCGTTGCCCTCGTCACAGGCGAGCGTAGCCGCCCTTCAGTACCACGGTGGCTTAGTGA
>CAVYUL010000025.1:0-221330 GCA_963771405.1 Bryobacterales bacterium | reverse complement strand
CCAAGAATTTGTTCCCTGACATCACCCACCACGCCGACAATTTCCATATCGCGCTTGGTGTTGTTCGCTTCCTCGACCAGGATATGTTTGCCGAGCGGTTCGGCGCCTGCGAACAGCCTGGTCGCGGCTTCTTTGTCAATGATGGCCGCATTCGCTCTCGATCCGACTGAAGACTCGGCTGCGTTGAAACTTCGGCCGCGCAAAGTAGGAATATCAAGGGTTGTAAAGTAATCGCCACTGACGATGTTGTAGCGCAGCCCGACCGGCTTTCGGTCCTTAGCGTCTACCGGCGTCGCGCCTTTGCCTAGCTGAACCAAACCAAACGGCGCAGTGGCCGCAATGGCTGTCGACTGCACGCCGGGAATGCGACCGAGCCGTTCGAGCAGCGAGCGATACAGGAGCTCCGCATGCGCCTGATCGATGTTCGCCGCCCCCGCATCGACTTCGGCGATCACTTCGTGATCGAGCGCAAAACCGGGCTGTATATTGGCTGCGTGGATGGCACTGCGAACGAAAAGGCCCGCAGCTGTGAGCATCATCAAGGACAGCGCGAGTTGCGCCATGACGATCAGGTTGCCGCGCGAAAATAAGCGACGCCGACTGCCGTTCGGGCCAACCGTATCGCCCCCGATTCTGTCTTTCAGATTTGCCCAGACATCGGTCTTTGACGCCTGCCAAGCGGGAAATAAGGCGAAGACGACCGTGCTCAACGCGCAGAAGAAAAATGTGGCCGCCCACACGCGCCAATCGGGCCGACCGTCATAAACAATGTCGATCGGCGCGATTGTGTTGAGCGTTTGCATGAGGAGACTCGTACCCCACGAGGCCATGGCGGTACCAGCGATGCCGCCCAGCACAGCCAGCATCAACCCTTCGGTGCACAACTGGGCCACAATGCGCCCACGGTTGCCACCCAAGGCGAGGCGGATCCCAATCTCGCGCCGCCGCGCCGCGCCCGAGGCCATCATCATGCCGGCCAGATTCAAACTTGCGATGAGCAAAACGACTGATGCGAGCGACAACAGGAGTATCGCCGGCACTCGCAGATCAGCGTCGTTCGAGGGCGCGGTCGAAAGATTGATGTGCGAAAGAGGCGCTACCAGGAACGTTTGGTCTTTGTTCTCGGCCGGGTAGGCTTTTTCCAGTTGCGTGGCCACTACCGCGAGCGCCGAAGTCGCGCCGGCTGCGGTCTCGAGCGGTTTGAGCCGCCCGAACACCAGCAGGTTGTGATTGTCGCGCGCCAACAAAGGTTTCACAGGACCGTCGAAATCGTTCATCACAAACGAATAGGCCGAGAGCGGCAGATAGAGTTCGGGGCTCATCACGGAGGTGGTGCCCGAGAAACTCTTGGGCATAATTCCAACGATGCGGAAACGATGGCTATTGATGGACACGGCGTGATCCAAAACTTGCGGATCGAACCCATGCTTTCCCCAGAAGCGGTAAGAAACGATGGCTGTCAGTTCGGCGCCTGGCCGTTCCTCCGCTGCGGTGAAAGGGCGGCCGCGCTGTACAGGCACCCCGAGCGTCGAGAAATAGTTCGACGAAACGATCAGTGCGAGTGTTTTGTGGGTCGCATCGTTCTCCTGGATCCCGACCAACGCCGGGTTTATGGCCGCCAGATCAGTGAATGCAGCGTTGTGGGCGCGAATGTCGGTGTAGTTCGGATAAGAGAAGGCGCGATAGGAATCGGGATGCTTTGCATCGCGGCTATACAAACCCATCAAGGCGCTCGGGTCTTGGACGTCGGGCGGTTTGAAGAGAAATGCATTGACCAGACTGAAAATCGCGCTGTTGGCACCGATCCCCAAGGCCAGTACCACTGCGGCCGCGGCTGTAAACCCCGGCTTGTGCGCGAGCCCGCGCAATCCATAACGGACGTCCTGGAAAAGGTGGCGCATTCTCTCGAAACTCCTTTGGTGTCGAAGAGGATACGGACATTAGCTGACTGGGGTTCCCGAAAAATGGCGGCACGCCTAAGAAAGCTCGTCAGGCCCCAAGTTGATCTAATATCGGGATTTTTTTGATGTGCTACTATCTTCGAACATTGGAGGTAATATGTTAAAGAGCAGATTGAGAAGTGGGTCGCTGAAGCGCAAAGTGCGCGGATGCGAGTGGATAAGAAGAAAGAGGAACACGGTTCCTCGGAAAAATTTAACCGGCGCGCTTCTGATGTTATTAGCCTGCCCGCTCATTCCGGCAGGCGCACAGACACCGACGCTGGCCGGCAATAACGCCTTTACCGGTACCAACACCTTTCCGGTGATCAATAACATTCTTTATGTTGACGGTGTGAAACACACCACCTTGGCCAGTGCCATCGCTGCCTGTCCATCGAAAGGATGCATTATCTATACGACGGTTCCCGAAGCGTGGACATCGAACGTTCTCGGAACCGCACCATTAGGCACGCACATCTATTTCGGCGCGGGCAATTGGACTACTGCGGTGACTCAAACCATTCCCTCGAATGTCATCATCACCGGAGAATCCGGGCGGAACGCGGGACAACAGGGCTCGGCCATTCAAGCGGCAGCTACCTTTCCGACTACTGGCGCTCCGGTGATTCAACTCGGACCAGGCGGCGGCGCAATTCAGGAATCGAGAATCGAGACGATGACTGTCGATTGCAACAATATTGCCGATGCGACGGGAATTTACGACAATCAGGCACAAGAGAAGTCCGGCGCGCGCGATGTGTTGGTAACCGCTTGCCCCGGCGTTGGCATAGACATCGAATCCGGTGGCCAGAGCAGCGTATGGACGAATCTGGAGGTCTTCGCCAACAGCTGGTCGAATAGCTGTTCGCATTGCAGTTCGTCCACTCTCCTGCTAAAAATGAATGATTCCGCAAACGTAACGCTGAACAATATCAGCCTGATCGGATCCGGCCCAGCAGTGCTGCCGAGCATTGCCGCGCAGATCAGCGCATCGGGGGTAAATTTCGACGGCTCCATTCACTGCGAGGGTGTCTCTTCCACCTGCTATAACATCAGCGGCGCCAACGTGCGCATGTCGCATGTCAATTGTTCCCGGGGCGCTGCGTCGCTTCTGCCGAATTGCATTGTCATCCAACCGATATCGCAAAACATCTACTTGGACAGCATAGGCGTAGATGGCTACACTACCAACATTATTGACGACTTGCAGAACTCGTTTGTGTTAACCGGTTCCGGTGAAGGCCAAAGCGTGGCGGAATATATCACTGGAAATGGGTCCACCCAGCCGGTTATTACCAGTTCGGTCAACCATACTTCGCGCATTTCCTCACTTAAGGTTGAAGGTAACCTGAGTGTGGGCGGGACCATCACCAAAGGCGGGGGCTCTTTCAAAATTGACGATCCTTTGGATCCCACGCATAAATATCTTTCTCACTCATTTGTCGAATCTCCCGACATGATGAATATTTACAACGGGACCATAACGCTGGATAAAAAGGGTGAAGCGGTGGTGAAGTTGCCCAATTACTTCGGCGCGCTGAACCGTGACTTTCGCTACCAACTCACCCCGATCGGCGGCTACGCGCCTATCTACATCGCGCAAGAAGTGAAAAACAACGTGTTTCGCATCGCAGGCGGCAAACCTGGCTTACGCGTATCGTGGGAGGTCACTGGAATTCGCCAGGACGACTACGCAAACAAGCATCGCATTCAGGTGGAAGAGGAGAAAGAGCCGGAAGTTCACTGAGCGGGACATGCCTGCAGCCGGAACTTCGGTCTCCGGCTGCGGCGGCATTTGTGCGGTTACGGTGTTGAAAATCAGCATTTAACTTTCGACAGCGCTAGCTCTCAAGAGGGTCAGCGGTATACCCTAGGGTATTAGAAAATATAAACGGTCCTCTTGATGTTCGAAGCCTTTGGCCTGTCTGATCCAGGTTCTGTACGCACTAATAATGAAGACTACTTCATTAGCGATAGCGGTGCGGGTATCTTTATTCTTGCCGACGGCATGGGTGGGGCCAATGCCGGCGAATACGCTTCGCATCTCAGCGCGGAAATGTTGTACGAGTTTCTATTGAACGCCGTGCAGCAGAAAAGTGGGCTGGACGTCCTCGAAAAAGGGTTTGTCGAGGCGAATTGGGCCGTGCGCGAGGCTGCGCAAACGAATCCGGAATTGACCGGGATGGGAACTACGCTGGTGGCGGCACGCGATATCGGCGAGGCGCGGTTGCAAATCGGGAGCGTGGGCGATAGCCGGGCGTATTTGTACTCGCAGGGAGAGCTTTCGCCGGTGACGCAAGATCAGACTTGGGTGGCGGAAGTAGGGGCGAGGCTAGGACTCAGCGAAGACACGCTCAAGAAACATCCTATGCGGCATGTACTCACTATGGCAGTGGGGAGTACGGAAGAGCTGCGGATTTCGACATGCATTGTGCAACTACAGGCAGGCGATGTAGTTTTGCTTTGTTCCGATGGGCTGCACGGAGTGGTGAACGAAAAAATCTTGGCCGAGACACTTGATTCTGAGAAAACTCTACCCGAGAAATGCCACTACCTTGTCGAGGCCGCCAAGATCGAGGGAGCGCCGGATAACATCACCGTTATCCTAATCAAACTCGTATAGCTGGGGCGCCCCATGCTTTATGAGAATTGTTCTTTCGTGTTTGTTGTGCGGCGCGCTCGCCGGAAACCCGCTTTGGGGGCAAGCTAGCGGCCCTTCCAGTCCTTCGCGTTCTTCTTCCTTTTCCTCTTCCGCAGTGGTGGAATCGCTGCACCTGCGGCTGATCGATAGTCCGGGCCCAGTCGGGCCTCGTTCTACGTCCAAAGGCTACGTTTTCCAAGTAACCAATGCGTCGGGTGCTCCGGTGGCAGGAGCTGCGGTCGCGCTACGCCTGCCTGCTGAAGGCACGACCGGGCTGTTTGGCAATGGGTTGCGCGCCTGGGTGAGTTATACCGATGAAGCGGGTATAGCAAGGTTCCCGGTGATTGAATGGGGTGGCAGTGCGGGCCAGCTTGAGATTAAGGTAACCGCGGCTAAGGGGACGGTTCACACGGGAATCGTTGTGGCGCAAAACATCACTGAGCCAGTGGACACGGTAGTGAGTGTGGTTTCCGTACCGGTGGCCAGGCCTCCAGCCGCCGGCGACTCACCGAAACAGCAAGCCAGTGGGCAGTTGACGGCCGACGTTTCGCAAGATCGGGTTGTTCCGAAGCCCGCTCCGCCTCGGGCTCCGGTAGTCAATGTGGACACCTTACCTCCCGCTCCGGCTTTGGCCGATACGGTTCCGCTGAATTTGCCGAACTTGGCTGCAGAGCAAGTTCCGCCAGGACCACCCCCGGCGACGCCTGCACAGGCGAAAGAGGACCAAAACAAGATGAATGTCGCCCACAGCGGGGTGAGCAAGCTATCGCCAAATCCGCCCGCGCCGGAAGAACCGACCGTGAGCATTGTGAATACGCCGACTGGAGCGAGCGGGGAAAGCCACAAGAAGGTTTGGGTCCTGCTGGCTGTGGGCGCCGGCGTTGGTGTGGGCGCCATATTGGGCGTGATGGCCGTACATGGCAACGGCAATAGCTCGGGCGGGTCGACAGCGGGCGTCGTTATTGGCAATCCGGTTATCTCAGTTGGTCATTAGGCGATTCAAGATGAAAACATTTATGTTTCTGTTTTTGGCCGGAGGCTGCTTGCTGCCGGCTCAATTGAGCGTTCCGCAGTTGGGTGCGGCGCGCTATAGGGATGGTTCGGTTCATTTGATTCGCGGCGTCGGGGCGAATGCAATCATAGGCCCGAGAATCGCGGGCACAGTGCGGGCGATTTCGTTCTCGGATTCGCTGGGAATGATTGCAACGCGGGCCGTGATTCAGCTGCTCAATGCCAATGGAACGTTGGTCGGCGCGTATCTGACCCGAGAACAGGCGCCGGTGCTGCATGTGGATTCGACACCGGCTTCGGCACTGGCTTGGCTGCCTTCAAAGCATCTTCTGATCCAGTGGAATGGAACTGGCTTTCAAGAGATTCCGGTAGACGATTCGTCGTTCGGCGGTCCGGTGACATTTGTCCAGCTGGCGGCGAGCAATGTTGCGCAGTTTTTTGTGAAGCGAGCGGATTCCTCGGTCGGGAAAATTAGCGTGGGTCTGCCCGGCGGATCGGTCACAAGCGCGGATTTGGAGCCTGACGCCACGGGCGCGGTTGCGTCGTTGCAAGGTTGGACGGTTTGGCAGAATGAGGGCGGGTTGATTGCGGAACAGGCGAACGGAAACAAGCAGATTATTTCGCTGCAAGCGCAAACGCTTCCAGCCGGCGATTTGACGTTGGAGCAGATGTCGAGTCACTGGCTGCATGTTTCTTCGGCATCGCTGCGGATGAGTTGGGCGGTGTACCTGGATGCGGCGAAGGTGGAAGTTTCTCAATTACCTCCGCCGGTGAAGGAGATTTACCGATGAGAGCAGCCCAAATCGTGTTCGGCGTTTGCCTGATGCTGCCAGCGGCGGCTTATGGGCAAAGCACACCGTTTAGTTTGTACGTGCATGACACAACGGGGCAATTGCCGGATACACCGCTTCCCACTACCTACCAATTCGGGAGCACGGCGGTGGGTGCCAGCAGCCCGCTGGTGATCAAGATGGTGAATACATCCTCGGATACGGTGTATTTTGGCGCGGCCTTGGTCGGGACTTCGTCGTCGACGGCGGATCTCGACAGCAACTTCTCGGTAACGGGCGAGTTCGAAGACCAGCTGATGGTGCCGGGCACATCGGTTTTGTTCACTGTGAATTTCGCGCCCACGGCGACGGGAGTGATTACGGGCTATCTGAATCTGGCTTTTCAGGTAGAACAGAATGGCTGCGTGTTTTCCGGCTCCGGCGGACCGATTTGCCCGGCTGAGCTAGTAGGCGTCAGCACCCTCACCGGCACGGCGACCTCGCCCCAGTTAATTTTGAGTTACGAATCGGGTTCTGGTTCAACAGTGTTGACGCCATCGAGTAGTTCGCCGCTGAATTTTCCCAACACGTCACTAAGTTCGACAAGCACGATCACGTTCACGCTGACGAATTCGTCAAGTTTAGATTTAACGACGCCGGCGATTTCGCTGAGCACTTTGAGCACGACGACGCCGGATGCGTTTGCGCTGGACACTTCTACCGTGCCGTCAACGATTGCGGCTGGCCAATCGGCGAACTTCAATGTAACGTTCGCGCCAAGCCAATCGGGTCTGGCAAGCGCGAATTTAAACGTGGGGAGCAATACTTTCCCGATTCAGGGCGAAGGCATCATTGTGGCGACTATTGATGCGCTCGATATTTCGTACGTGAATTCTACCGGCATTCGGACTTTACCGCAAGCGGCGACTCCGATTTCGTTTGGGCAAGTGCTGCCGGGAAGCGGAGCGAGCGCCGTTCTGACATTCACTGTGGCGAATCCCACGATTTTGGCGAATTCGGTGACGGTGCCCGCGATTACTGTGACTGGAACCGGCTTTACGCTTTCCGGTTTACCTACTACGCCGGTCACGATAACGCCTGGGAATTCGATTACGTTTGCCGCGGCGTTCACGCCGGGCGGAGCGGGGACATACACCGGCAGCCTTTCCATCGCCAGCCGGACGTTCTCGTTAACGGGTGTGAGCCTTGCTTCGGCGCTCCCCAGTTTCACGATCAACATCAACGGCACACTCGCGAGCCAACAACAGCCGACTCTCTCGGTTCAATTCAGCCAACCAGCGCCGGTTTCGGCGTTGGGGACGATCACGATGTCGTTTCAACCTTCGGTGACTAACGTGACCGATGACGCGGCAGTGTTATTTCTCGCGACGGGCGGACGGGTTTTGAATATCAGCCTGGCAGCAGGAGCGCAAACGGCTACTTACAACAATCAATCGAGCATTGCGTTCCAGACCGGCACCACAGCGGGAACGATCACATTTACGGTAGCGTTCCCAGACACGACCACTTATACGCAGTCGTTCACAATTCCAGAAGCAGCGCCGCAACTGACTTCGGTGACGGCTACGCGAGAAGACCCGAATCTGCTCATAAACGTGAATGGTTTCGACAACCTTTATAGTGTGAGCCAACTGTCGTTCACGTTTTACGACCCGACGGGCAAAGTGATTGGTAGTCCGATCACTTATAACGCGCAGTCCGACTTCTCACAATTGTTTTTCACAAACAACACGGATGGCGGGCTGTTTGCGCTGAGTGCGACATTCCCGGTGCAGACGGGAAGTGTGACCCAAGTGGGATCGGTGACGGTAGGCGTTACGAATTCGCTGGCACAGAGCACGGCCAGTGCCGCGTTTCAATAAACTCCCGACCCGTTTCGGCTACGCTCAAAGCATGCTGCCTGTGGCATTGACCATAGCCGGATCTGATCCGAGTGGCGGAGCCGGCATTCAGGCCGACCTGAAGACATTCCATCAGCACAGGGTGTATGGTACGAGCGCGGTAACGCTAGTTACGGTGCAGAACACAATCTCTGTTTCCCGTGTTGAGCCGCTAAGCGCCGATCTGGTGCGGGAGCAAGTGATGGCGGTGTTGTCCGATATCCCGCCGAACGCAGCGAAAACAGGGGCATTGGGAAGCGTTGAAGTGGCGATCGTTGTGGCGGAACTGGCGGAACATTTCGAATTCCCGCTGGTGGTCGACCCGGTAATGATCAGCAAGCATGGAACACGGTTGATTTCGCCTGAAGCAGAGGCGGCGCTGCGGGACAAACTGGTGCCGGAGGCGTACCTGGTCACTCCGAATATTCCCGAAGCCGAGTTGTTGTGCGGCATGGAGATTCGCGAAGAGGCCGATATGCTGCGTGCCGCCAAACGGCTGGTCGCCAAAGGATGCCGGGCCGTGTTGATCAAGGGCGGGCATCTGGAGGGACCGCCGATGGATTTACTACTCGATGGCGATGAGGTGACGCGCTATCCGGGCGTGCGGGTCGAAACAAAGCACACGCACGGGACAGGATGCACATTGTCCGCAGCGATTACGGCAAACCTCGCATTAGGGGCAACACTTGAGGCGGCGGTGGAGCGAGCCAAGCAATTCGTCGAGGCCGCGATTCGCTCGGCACCGGGGTTGGGGCATGGGCACGGCCCGTTGAATCACTGGGCCTGAGTGGCTTTAGGCCAACGTTTGAGGCCTTTTTGGCCGATGTCTTTGCGGTAGTGCATGCCGGCGAAATGGATTTTGGAGGCAGCAAGATAGGCGGCGTCGATAGCGGACTGTAAGTTCGAGCCTGCGGCGGTTACGCCCAAGACGCGGCCACTGCTGGTGAGCAGCTTTTGAGCTTCCTGCTTGGTGCCGGCATGGAACACGGTAGCGCCGGCGGCTTCGGCTTCCGGAATGCCGCTGATAACGTCACCGGTGAGTGGTGTATCGGGATACCCATTAGCAGCTAGTGTAATGCAGACAGAGCAAGTGTTAGATTTTACAATATCGCCTAATGATGTATTATCGCCGGACGAGAATCGCAGCAGTTCGGCGAAGTCGCTCGGAAAGCCATGTAATATAGCTTGTGTTTCAGGGTCGCCCATGCGGACATTGAATTCGAGGATTCTGGGACCGTCTGAGGTTATCATCAGACCGGCGTAGAGAAAGCCCGTGAATGGATTCCCTTCCCGGCGCATCTGGGCCAGGGTTGGAAGCATGATTTGGTCACAGACGGTTTGGACTTGAGTGGCGGTGAGAATGCGCGAGTCAGAATAGGCACCCATGCCGCCTGTGTTCGGGCCTTGGTCGTTATCGAAGACGCGTTTATGATCTTGCGTCGGAACGAACGGGACGAGTTCGGTCCCGTTGGTGACGGCGATGAAGCTGACTTCTTCGCCCTCGAGGAATTCTTCTATGACAAGGTTCGGGCCGAGTTTCTGGACGGCGGCCTCGGCTTCTGCCGGGGTGGTGGCGATGATGACGCCTTTGCCTGCGGCGAGACCGTCGGCTTTGATGACAACGGGTAGAGGGAACTCTTTCAAAGCGGTAAGCGCTTCCGGGACGGATGCGACTTGGCGGGAACGGGCGGTGGGAATGCCGGCTCTTTCAAAGAACTGCTTGGCGAAGATCTTGGAGCCTTCCAGGCGGGCGGCAGCTTGGGTGGGTCCGACAATCTTCAAACCCCGGGTGCGGAATTCGTCGACGATGCCCGCGACTAAGGGTGCTTCGGGGCCGACAACGGTTAGATCAATGTTCAGCGATTGGGCCACTTCAGCCATGGCGGCGACCCCGCCCGACGGAGTGGGAAGGCAGGTGGCAATTTGGGCGATTCCCGGGTTCCCAGGGCTGGCCCAGATTGCCTTGACGCTGGCCGATTTTTGCAGACGCCAAGCCATGGCGTGCTCGCGGCCACCGCCGCCTACAATTAATATCTTCAAGGTCGTTGTACTCCAGCTAGAATAGCGGATGTCCCCATGCAGAAGAAGTATGACGTAGTTGTGGTTGGCGCCGGTCACGCGGGCTGCGAGGCCGCGAGGGCGTGCGCCCGGCTGGGTTTGCATACGGCGATGGTGACAATGAACATCGACCTGATCGCGCAGATGTCTTGCAATCCCGCGATTGGTGGGATCGCGAAGGGGCACCTGGTGCGGGAAATCGACGCACTGGGTGGGGTAATGGGCGAGTTGACGGACGCGGTGGGCATTCAGTTCCGGCTACTCAATACGAGCCGGGGGCCAGCGGTTTGGTCGCCGCGAGCGCAGTGCGACAAGAAGCAGTATCGCATCAGGATGCGCCAATGGCTGGAAAGTGAGCCAAATCTGAGGATTTTGCAGGCCGAAGTGGGCGAATTGCTGTTTTGCGCAACGAACCCAAACGAGCAGGGGCAAATCAAGGGGGTCCGGCTGAAGGATGGGCGGGAGCTGCTGACTGAGGCGGTAGTGGTTACAACCGGGACGTTTCTGAACGGTTTGGCACATATTGGAGACCAAAAGAATGCCTGCGGGCGGAGCGGTGAGGCACCATCGAACACCTTGGGCGGCCAGCTTAGAACCCTAGGGCTGCATTGGGTGAGGCTAAAAACCGGGACGCCGCCGAGATTGGATGGGCGAACGATCGACTGGTCTCGGTTTGAGGAGCAGCCGGGAGATGCGGTTCCGACGCCCTTTTCATTCCTGACCGAGAAGATTGAGCGGGAACAGATCCACTGCCACTTGGCTTACACAACCGAAGAGACGCACAAGATCCTGCGCGAGAGTGTGGCGCGGTCACCACTGTATTCGGGCCAGATCGAGGGTGTTGGACCCCGGTATTGCCCTTCGATTGAAGACAAGATTGTCAAATTTCCCGAGAAGATAAGGCACCAGATCTTCTTAGAGCCGGAAGGCTTGGATACGCACGAGATCTACGTGAACGGCATGTCGACAAGCATGCCAATCGATGTGCAGGTGGGAATGGTGGCTTCGATACCGGGGCTGGAGTCGGCGGAGATGATCCGGCCAGGGTATGCCATTGAATATGATGCGATTGACCCGAGGGAGCTGACCCACGGGTTGGAAGTGAAGAAGATTCGGGGTTTGTTCCTGGCCGGACAAATCAATGGGACATCCGGCTACGAGGAGGCCGGCTGCCAAGGCCTGGTTGCCGGGCTGAATGCCGCTGCGCGCATCCAAGGGTTGGCAGAGCTGAACTTGGCTCGGAGCGCCGGGTATGTGGGAATTCTGATCGATGATTTAGTGAGCAAAGGGGCGGATGAGCCTTACCGGATGTTCACATCCAGAGCGGAATTCCGGCTGCACTTGCGGATCGACAATGCCGACGAGCGCCTAACGCCAATTGGGCGGCAGGTGGGATTGGTAGACAATGGGCGCTGGGAGAATTTCAACCGGAAACAGGCCCAGAAGACCGGGATTTTCGATCTGCTAGAGAAGACGCGGACGAGCGGTTTGGCCGACATCATCGGATTGGATGCGACGACAGACAATCCGAGTTTGCGGGTGTGGCTACGGCGTCCGGAAGCGAAAATTGGCCGAATTGAGGCTTGGCTAGCGGGCAAGATTGGCGAGCCGCTGATGCACGGTGTTTTGACGACTGTGGAGACCGAAGTGAAGTACGAAGGGTATCTGCAGCAGCAAGACCGGCAGATTAGGCGGCTGGCTGAGTCGGAAGGCAGACAGATTCCATCCGAATTTGCTTATGAAAACATTCCGGGGCTTTCGAGCGAGGTTCGACAAAAACTAGCTCGGGTCAAGCCGGTGACTTTGGGGCAAGCAGGACGAATTCCGGGTGTCACGCCAGCGGCGGTAGCGGTTTTAGACGTGTATTTGAGCCTCTCGAATGTTTCACGTGAAACATGAGGTTTTCGGGAACCCCTAGCACCAAAGTTAAAGTGAATGTTTCACGTGAAACGTGATAGGCTGATGCCTGAACTGTGGCTCACGTCATTTCTATTGCAAACCAAAAAGGTGGGGTCGGAAAAACTACGACAGCCATCAATCTAGCTGCCGCGCTCGCAGCATCGGAGGTTCGGGTCCTTTTAGTCGACTCCGATCCCCAAGGTAATTCTACGAGCGGTGTAGGGGTTTCGAAAGCCGAAGAGCGCAAAACGATTTACGACGTTCTGCTCCGACATGCGGCTATTGAAGAGACCGTCATTCCAACGGAATACGGCATGGCGTTGCTCCCTGCCGATCAGAACCTGGTTGCGACCAATCTGGACTTAGTAGATCAGGATGAACGAGAAACCAGGCTCCGAACCGCGCTCGACACCATCGCCTCTCAATACGACTTCATCCTGATCGATTGCCCACCGGCACTCGACCTCCTTACCTTGAACGCTCTGGTCGCTTCGCATTCCGTGCTGGTCCCGATCCAATGCGAGTTCTTCGCCCTCGAAGGGATCTCGCAGTTGATGGATACAGTCGATCGGACGAAGAAAGCGTTCAACCCGAGCCTGGAAGTCGAAGGCGTGCTTCTCACGATGTATGACGACCGGACGAACCTGACCAAACAGGTCGAGACGGATCTCCGAGACTTCTTCGGAAAGCAGGTCTTCCAGACCGTAATCCCCAGAAGTGTCCGACTGGCCGAAGCCCCGAGCTTTGGAAAAACCATTCTTGCGTACGACCCACGCTCCCGCGGCGCAGAGGCGTATATTCAATTAGCAAAGGAAATTTTGGCTAATGCACAAAGAGCCAGAACGGAATCCGCGCAGAGTGTTGGGTAAGGGCCTTTCGGCCCTACTGCCCCAACGCTCCACGGTATCTCTTCCGCCCACATCCGAACCACCGCAACCTGCTCCAACGGCGCCAGCTCCCGCGCCAGCTCGGCCAGTTCTGCCGGAGAACTTTGAAGAGTTTCAGAACATTCCGCTCGATCAAATCCTGCCGGGCGAAGAGCAGCCCCGCGACGTCTTCGACACAGACAAGATTGAGGAGCTGTCGCAATCGATCCGGGTGCATGGAGTTCTTCAACCGATCGTCGTCTATCGAGACAAAGAGAACCGATACCGCATTATCGCCGGCGAACGTCGCTGGCGGGCGGCTCGCATTGCAGGACTCGCGGAGATTCCAGCGCTCGTCCGGACTGTAGACCGCGACAGCCTGCTCGAACTTTCTCTCATCGAGAACATCCAGCGCGAAGACCTCAACCCGATCGAAATCGCAACCGCGTTCCATCGCCTGGCCACTCACCACAGTTTGAGCCACGAGCAGATTGCCGAGAGGACCGGCAAGGAACGCTCGACGGTCACGAACTTTCTCCGACTGCTGCGACTCGGTGATCGGGCTCAGCAGGAACTGAAGAATGGCTCGATCAGCGTTGGCCATGCCCGAGCGCTTCTCAATTTGGAGAGCCATGACGAGCAAGCGCGCCTGTGCAATGAAATCATCAGCAAGAAGCTTTCGGTCCGGGAAATCGAAGCCCTAGTGAAGAAACTGAACGAGCACCCCTCGCCATCACCGACCAAGGAAAAGACTGAGGCAGAGACACCCAAGGTAGACCCGAATGTCAGGGCAGCCCTAGATGAGTTGGAGCGAGCGCTTGGAACCAAGGTCAAGATGGTGCCGACGTCGGCCGCAGCAGGCCGCTTGGAAATTCAGTACTATTCCCAGGAAGATCTGGACCGAATCTATTCAGTGATTGTAAAGTAGCGGCCTAAAAGCCTATGCTAATCTGTTGAGTGCTGCCGGTGTAGCTCAGGTGGTTAGAGCGACGGTCTCATAATCCGTAGGTCGGAGGTTCAACTCCTCCCGCCGGCACCAAACCGTTCCCCAAACATCTCTGCTCCTAGCTGTATTCCATTTTAATTCAACTACTTACAGGTTAGAATCCGCTGCTTGAAGCGGTCGAAGTCCCTTGTGAGTTCTTGAGCGTGACACTGACCGTGCCAATAGCGGATGAGCTGCCGGAAAAAGTGAACGGCACCGTCAAAGCGAACCGGCTGCCATACTGTTGGCTGGTCGAACTCGTATACCAACTGGACATCGCCGAACTCACATCCACGCTGAAACTGGTTGTGCCGTTGATAGTATTTCCAGAGGAAGCCCCAAACGTGAAGTTCGCCGTTTCAAGGTCGCGGGGTGACGAATTCGCAATCACTTCCACATCGAAGCCTGCTGACGTGACGTTCAAGACGTTAACGCTTTCGATGATCGGAACGGAGAGCGGAACAGTCACCGAACCGCTCGTACCCGTTTGACCGGTGACCGCAAGGGTGAACTCAATTTGTCCCGCGACGGTGCCGGGGTCCACCTGTGACAAGGCGATTGAGCCAGTGTTTGCCGACAGCGTATATGTATTGCTTGTGCCGGTTGCGGTGCCGGAACTATTCACGAACTGCAACGCCGGATCCACGTAAACGCTAGTCACGCCGGCGGCATTGGGCGTGAATGTCAGGGTCACGCTGAAGGGCCACGCAGCTGAACTTTGCGGGCTCGCGCTCACGCTCAGGTTGCCGATAGCAGATCCAGGCGTCACAGAGCTGGGCAAGCCAACGAAAGTAAAGGTGGGCACGACCGGCGCTGTATACGCGTTCACGACCAACGTGAGTGTTTTCGAGTTTGTCTGTTTGGGAGAGCTACTGTCTGTCACGGTGAAAACAATCACGTAGTCGCCCGGCGCAGTGGGTGTTCCACTAATTGTTCCGGAGCTGCTGAAACTGAGTCCGGCCGGGAGTCCGGAGGCGGCGGACCACTGCCATGTGTACGGCTGGGTTCCATTGGCCGCAGTGAGGATCCCCGAATAGGGCGAAGATTGAGTGGCGGCGCCGAGCGAACCGCTAGTGATGGTGAGACCGGCGGCGACAGTAATGCTGAATTGCCGAGTCGCACTTTGTTGGGGAGTACTCGCGTCAGTGACGGTAATACTGAAGCTGGAGGTGCCGGTGGCCGTCGGGCTGCCAGCAATGGCGCAGTTTGAAGTGTTGAAATTCAGACCAGCGGGCAACGTGCCGACCACGGCATAACTTAGAGGCGTCGTACCGCCGCTCGCCGAACAAGATGTGGAATAGGGGGCGCCCACAGCGCCCGACGGTAACGTGGAGGCGGTCAGGGTGAGGGTCGAGGCTATCTTGACAGTGAAGCTTTCCGAATATGTTTGGGGTGTCGGTGAGGTTGTATCGGTTACCTTCACCGGGAAGGTGAATGTCCCGGCGGCGCTGGGTATGCCGCTAATAGTTCCGGAACTGCTAAGCGAGAGGCCCGTGGGCAAACCGCCGGTGGTCGACCACATATACGTGCCCGACCCGTTTTGTGCGGTCAACGTCGCAGTGTAGGAGTCGTTCATCACTCCGTTCGGCAAGGAAGTGGTGCTAATAATAAGCCCTGCCGCAATCGTTACGCTGTACGCCTGGGTCGCCGATTGGGATGGAGATCCGCTGTCCGCCACTTTCAGCGTGAAACTATAAGTATTGGCGGTGGTGGGAGTGCCGCTCAGGCTTGTGCCGTTGATCCCGATCCCCGGAGGCAGAGTGCCGCTTGCCAGACTCCAACTATAGGGCTGCTGCCCATACTGTGCCGTGAGCGCGTATGAGTATGCCAAGTTCACTGCGCCGTTCGGTGCGCTGGTACTGGTAATGGCAAGCGCAGGACCAATGGTGATGCTGAGAGGCTGAGTATAGGTTTGCGCCGGGCTGCCGCCGTCGGTCACTTTAATGCCGAAATTGAAGGTGCCTACCGTCGTCGGCGAGCCGGTAATCGCACAGCTCGATCCGGTTGCCAATTGCAATCCGTTAGGCAGTGAGCCACCGTTTAGAGCGAAATTGTAAGGTGGAGTCCCGCCAGTCGCTGAACAGGAGGCCGAGTAGCCCTGTTGGCCCGCGAAGCCACTGGCGAAGCTCGTGGTTGTGATGCTTAACGCTGTAACCACGGTGATCGTCACGGATTGGGAGGCACTTTGGGCAGGACTGCCGCCGTCGGTCACTTTGACAGTGAAATTGAAAGTCCCGCTGGCGTTGAGCTGACCAGTGATTGCGCCGTTCGAAGAACTCAGGGTAAGGCCACCGGGCAGAGAACCGGTGAAGGTGTAGTTGTAATTCGGCGTGCCGCCGCTAGCAGTGCAATTGGCCGTGTAACTCTGTCCGACGATGTTCGCCTGCGTAGGTGTTGTGCACGTCAACATAAGCTGCGACGCCACACTGAAATTCGTCACAGGGTAGTTGGCAACTTGTTGGGGCGAGCCGCCGTCTTTCACGGTTAGAACGAACGAAAAATTCCCGGAAGCCATCGGCGAACCGGTGATCGCTCCCGTGGTTGAGACGATCTGCAATCCTGTGGGCAGAGAGCCGCTGGAGACAGAGTACGTGTAGGTGGGAGTGCCACCCCCGCCCATACAACTCGCTCCAGTGTAGGGCTCGCCATACTCTGCCGTAGTGGGGAGCGTGCAGCTTATCGTGAGAAGCGCCGGCGCAACCGTAATCGTGATCTGCTGGCTCTTTGTTTGTTGTGGTGTGCTGGTGTCCTGCACCGTCACCGTAAACGTGAAAGGGCCCTGGGCCGATGGATTGCCGCTGAGTGTGTAGTTCGCGCTACTCGCTGCGAATTGTAAGCTCGTCGGCACACTTCCGGAGTTGGAGAACGTGTACGAGCCGCTGCCGCCGCTCGCGGTGCAATATCCCGAGTAAGTGGTATTCACCGTCGCGGTGATCGGGAGGTTAGTACAGGTCAGCAATAAAGGAGGGTTGGAAATGACAACTGTAAACTGTTGGCTCTGTGTTTGTTGTGGCGTACTGGTGTCTTGCACCATTACTGTGAACTGGAATGATGCCGCAGCGCTTGGCATCCCACTCAATGTGTAAGTAGCGCCGCTGGCTGCGAACTGCAAACTCGTCGGCAAGCTCCCAGTGTTTGAAAAGGTGTAGGAACCGCTGCCGCCGCTCGCGGTGCAATATCCCGAGTAAGCGGTGTTCACCGTCCCGGTAGTCGGCAAATTGGAGCAAACGAGCGATAAGGGATTCGCGGCTGCCGCGATTACAACTGTAAACTGTTGGCTCTGTGTTTGCTGCGGCGTGCTGGTGTCTTGCACCGTCACCGTGAACTGGAATGTCCCGGTAGCGCTCGGCATACCGCTCAATGTGTAGGTAGAACCGCTCGTTGCGAATTGCAAATTTGTCGGCGGGGTCCCAGTGTTCGAAAACGTATACGTGCCGCTGCCGCCGCTTGCGGTGCAATTGCCCGTGTAAGCTGTGCCTACCGTCCCAGTGTTTGGCAGAGTACAGGTCAGCAATAAAGGCGTTGCAATCACGACTGTAAACTGTTGGCTCTGGGTCTGCTGTGGCGTGCTGGTGTCTTGCACCGTCACCGTGAACATGAATGTCCCCGCCGCGCTCGGCATACCGCTCAATGTGTAGGTAGAACCGCTCGTTGCGAACTGCAAATTCGTCGGCAGGCTCCCCGTGTTTGAAAAGGTATAAGTGCCGCTCCCGCCGCTTGCGGTGCAATTGGCGCTGTACGCCGTGTTCACTAGCCCATTGGGGAAAGTACAAGCTAACGACAAAGTTTGCGCGTGGGCGCTTCCCGCCAAAACAGCAAACAAGATGAATGCGAACGAAAGAAATCGCGAAATGAGTTTTTCCTGAGACATGGCTGTCGCTTTCGAAAAAGATTAACGAGCTACAGGCACAAAGCCGGCGACCAGTTCACTTTCAGCTGTTACCGAGAGCAGCGAGAGTTGGGTCGCCGATAAAAGAAAGGTGTGACCGTCGCGCAAGGGGAAGAAGGCATCGACTTGCGCGGAAACGGCGGCGCCGACGGTCATGGTTTTGAGATCGATAGTCCAGAAACGGTTTTCCGCGCTCGACGCCGCGAGCAGCGCTGTTCCTTCTTTGTTAAACGCCAGTTTACCGGCCGCGATGTTATTCGCCACAATACGGGCGCTTTGCGTGGGCTCGCCGAGATTTGCAACCAACGAGAGCGTTTGTTGCAACGCATCACAGACGATCAAATTATGAGTGCGCGGAACGAAGAGAAAAATCTGCGTTCCGTCGGCAGCGGGCAGGTTGCGCCACGCGCCGCCATTCGCAGACAATGCGGCCGTACCATCGGCAAATGCCGCGACTGCCATTGCGCCATCGTCAGACACTGCAAAGGCAACCGCTTCCCCATGTCCGGCGAGACCCGGCAGCGAAACCACATGCGGTTCGGCCGGCAATCCACTGATGGCTTCCAGTTGGTCGCTCTCTTTGCTATAGACGAGCGCGGCATCGCCACGAGCGCTGAAAACCACGGTATTCGGATGCGCAATGCCGCCGCCGAACGATTTGCTTTCTGTATCGCCGGGCAGCCAGAGGGCCAGCGGAGTTGCCGAGTTGCTCTCGACCAAAGTGTAATGTTCGCGCGGCGGTAAGAAAAGCCGCTTCAATCCGGCCGGGGCCACGACCACGCCACCCAGGCGCGCCGATTTTCCGCTGCCAACGATTGCGCGAAGGTCAAGCGCACCGGGACCTGCGAAGTACCCGAGCACCGGCACACCGGCGTGGCTCGCAGGAGCAAGCAACCCGGGACCCGCCAGGTGCGGTTGTATAGAAACAGCAGGCGTCTGTGCGCCTGTGAGCGCCGCTGATGCGAGCGCGATTGCAAAATATTTCATCGCTATCCTCCGTTCTCGTCCAATGAGTTTCGTCTAAGGAGCGCCAACCGTCACGCCTCCCGCGCCGCCGATGGTAGCGCTGGAAGAAGACGTCGTACTGCTGGCACCCTTGTGACCCAGGCCCACACCAATTCCGACGGCCGCCGCCGCACCCGCACCGATAATCAGTAGCCAGGTTGTTCGCGACAGCCCTCCGGTCTTGCCGGCATTGGTGGCCGGCGGTTTCGAGCCATTTGCGGACGCGGGCTCAGTCTTGGCTTCAGCTGCGCTATCGAAGTTCGTTTGCGAAACACTGGTGCTCACCATCTCTCCGCGGAACGACGCAGAGACCTGCAAGCGAAACGAACCACTATCGACCGCGCGCATATTGGGCGCACGCGCGTGCCCCTCGGCATCCGTCATTACTGTGACCGTTCGTAATCCGTTGCTGAAAACAACGCTAGCTCCATCGGCCGGCGCCAGGAACGTGACAACCGCGCCTTCCAATGGTTTATTGCTTTCGTCACGCACCTGAACTAACGGGCGGACAGAAACCTTCTTACCGGCGACGTTCTCCGCGCCTTCGCCTTCAAGCACGGTGATATCGAGGGTCCTGTCTTTCGGTACCGGTACCTGCACGACGGTTGTAGACTGGTCATTGCCGTTAGGTTGTTGTTGCTGCTGGGCTGGGGGAGTTTGTACTTCGCCTGGCTGAGTGGGGGTGGGAGATTGCTGTTGGTTTTGGGGGAAACCGCCGGGAACGAGCCGCCCAGAGGCGACGGCGGCCATCATCTGGGTGTGCACGAACGCCAAAAGAACGGCGAAGGTAACGCTGGTGCGCGCACCATTCAGGAAAGAAGCTAACATTCTAACCTCACTTGATCCTGCTCACGAGGGAGTGACCCGCCGCGGCGAATCTTTCGAATCATCTTGCGTCAACACACCCCAAAAAGGCTCGAGGAGTAAAACACTCGAACCCACCAAGTGTGTTCACTTACTGTTGACGATTGATCCCTAGAGTATCATTAAAACCGAAGCGGCGTCCTGTCTGCGCAGCGATTCAGGCGCTCGGTTTAGTAAGGCACGTACTATGCTCCCTGAAGACTCAAGGAGACTTGAGGCCCTTACCAACGCGCTGAATTCCCTGCTCCAGAAGCAGAGACTTCTAGAGCGGCGAGTGACTCAACTGGAGAGCCTTTTGCCAACCCAAACCCCTCCGAGCGAGACAGTGGAGGCCGGTCTGGTCACGAGCCAAACTACTTCCCCCCCCGATATCACGCCTACCGCCGAGGCTGAGCCAGCCGCGAGCGCACTATTTGAAGTTCCCTCCCCCGCGACCCATCCAGCGCTCGAATCAAGGGTCGGCTTGACTGTGGTCAATCGGATCGGCGTCCTCACATTGGTCCTGGGAGTGGGGTTCTTCTTCAAATGGGCGGTGGATAACAACTGGATTGGCCCGGCAGGGAGAGTGATCCTCGGTATAGTGGCTGGTTTAGCCACGCTGGTGGCGGGCGACGTTTTGTGGCGCAAGGGGCAGAAGATCTTTGCTCAGGGGATAACGGCCACGGGTATCGCGATTCTCTATCTGGCATTTTACGCCGCCTTTGATTTTTACCATCTGATTCCGCAGTTAGCGGCGTTCGCGCTGATGGTAGCGGTAACGGCCATGACTGCGGTGCTGGCGTTGCGTTACGACTCAGCAGCGATTGCCGCTTTGAGTTTGTTAGGCGGCTATATTACCCCCCTGCTACTCAGTACCGGACAAGACCATCCCTGGTTTCTTTTCAGTTATTTGTTTTTGCTGAATTTCGCGGCTTCGTTGCTAGCAAGGCAAGGCGGTTGGCCCAAACTTGAGTGGATCAGCTTTGCGGCAACAGTGGTGATCTACGGAGCGTGGCTGCTCGATCGCGGCACTCAGCCGGAAAAGAAGCTGGTGGCTACGCTCGCGCCGCTTGCCTTTACGCTGCAACGCTCCCTCACTGCACTGCCCCTGCTTTTCGTTCTTTCCGAAGTGCTCACTGCCTTGGCGCTTGGCCTGATTTGGACTCCCGTTGACGCAATGACACTCGTGCTTTCCTTGCTGATTGCGCTGGCGGGCCTCTTGTTTGCCGAAGTGAGGAAATTTGAGTGGGCGGCTTTGTCCGGTTTCTTGGCGTTCTGGTTGATCTATCTCGTCCATTTCTTCACGGCAGCACAGCCGGTACGCGAATTTGTCTTCTTGAGTTGCGGCTTTGTTTTATTCACGGCGTGGAATGCGCGTCAGGCGTTCGTATTGCGGCAATTTTTTTCTCCGATTACGCTGCTGGTGTTCTCGCTCAACGGGGTGATTTACTACGCCGGATCGTACAACCTTTTGCACGCGCAGAACCATGCTTGGCTGGGGCCTTTGGCGGCTCTGGTAGCGGGGATCTACCTGGCCTTCGCATGGCGGTTGAGACGCGAAAAGCAAGCGGAAGAACCCACTCAGCGTGCTTTGTTGTTTTCCCTCGGCATGGCGCTGGCGTTCTTGACTCTGGCGATACCGGTGCAATTCACCGGATTTACGATTACCATTGCCTGGGCGATTCAGGCGGCGGCGGTCGCGTGGATCGGCTACCGGATTCCCAGCCGGCGCGCGGTTTATGCGGCCATGGCGGTGTTTGCGCTGGTTGCGCTGCGGCTTGTCCTTCTCGATTCGGAATCAATGCCGAATGCCGATTCCTATTCTCTGCTCCGGAACACGCGTTTTCTGACCTTTGCGATTTCCGCCGCGGCGATGTTACTGGCTGCCTATTGGGGAGCCGTGCTCGCGCCGCGCACATCCCTGGTAGCCTACTTCGGAGGACATATTTTTCTCCTATGGGGTTTGTGTCTGGAGATCTTTGGCTGGGCCGCACGCTCGGTCGAAGCGGTCAACCGGGTCAGCTCGGAAACGGTTGCGATCTCTATCCTGTTTGCCATGTATGCGCTCGTTCTGGTGAGTGCCGGAGTCGCAACCAATTCGACGATCAACCGGCTCAGCGGGTTGGGGTTGATTGGGATCGTGGTAGTGAAGCTCTATTTTTTCGACGTCTGGCAGTTGGGCAGGCCTTATCAGATTGCTGCGTTTGTGGTGCTTGGCATACTTTTACTGGCGATGTCATTCCTCTATTCGCACTTTCGGCGCGTCATCGAAAGCTGGTGGAAACATGACAAGGCTGCTGGCTAGTAGTTTGATCGCGAGCGCGATCCTGTTGGCCGATTTCAGCGAAATGCTCTGGCGCTATCGGCGGCCATTGAGCGTGAGCAACATTTCACCCATCGCGGAGTTCACGGTGGATGGCGAGCTGTACCGCCGGTCCGCGGCGAATCTGGACGATCTGCGCATCCTGCGGAATGGCAGCGAGATTCCGTACCTCATCCAAGCGCTCGCAGGCACCCGCCAAACCCTACAAACGCCGGCCGCGATTGTGAACAAAGGCTACGTGCCGAATATCGGCCTGCAAGCCGTTATCGATTTGAGAGGACACCGCGAGCACAACCGATTGCAGATCGTTACGCCGCTGCGCAACTTCCGAGAAAGCGTGCGGCTCGAGACCAGCGACGACGCTCACACTTGGTCTGTGGTGGAACCGGCGGGATTGATCTTCGATGTTTCGCGCGAGGATCACGCGGCCAATGAAACCACTGTGACGTACCCGGGTTCAACCCGGCGCTATCTTCGCGTGACCATCCCCGGTTGGAACCAGCCCGCCAACTTGCAATCGGTGTTGGTAGCCGAATTCAGAGAAACCGGCGAGACGCGCGATGTGATTGCCGCTGCGCCTCCGGTGGTTCGCGAAGACACGAAGGCGCAAACTACCGAGCTGACCGTGGATCTGGGCTTTGCCGGCAGACCTTTCGATGAGATTGAGATGAGCGTTGACCCGGGCTACTTTTCGCGCACCGTGGAAGTGGAAACGGCCAGCGATCCGCAGCATTGGTTCACGAGCTCAGGCGGCGCCATTTTTCGCACCGAAGATGAAGAGCAACTGCGGCTCGCGTTGGGCGAGCGAACCGAGCGCTATTTGAAAATCAAAGTCTTCAACGGCGATAATGCGCCGCTGCATTTTGGCGCTGTTACGGTAAGCGGGATTCGCCGGGTGGTCAAGTTTGCCGCGGCAGATCCAGGCAACTATTTTGTCTATCTAGGGAATCCGGGATCTCGTCACCCGTCTTATGATCTGGAGCGAATCTTGCCCACTACCGCGCACGCCATTCCGGAAGCGACGCTCGGTGCGACACAACCGAACCCAGCCTTTCGCGCACCGCAGCGTCCATGGACCGACCGCAACCCGTGGCTGCTCAATGGAGCGCTGGTGTCGGCGGTGGTTGCGATGGGGCTGATTACGGTGCGCATGATGCGCAAGGTGAATACTTCATGAAGGTTAAGCGAGCCTCATCGTGCCGCAGTCCCTTTGCCGTTGCCATTAAGGTAAAAGATTCGGATAGATTCGCCGAGTTTGCGTAAGGATTCAACGTCCGTGGCCTTCTGAAGAAAGAGGTCGGCGCCACTGGCGCTGGTTTTCATCACGTCCTCCGAAGAGGAACTCAAAACAATCACACGCAGGTTCTTCAGGCCCGAATTAGTGCGAATAAAGGCAAGTACTTCGGGACCATCGATTCGGCGCAGGTTGAGATCCAATATGACAAGATCGGGCAACGTCGTCTTCTCTTGCCGGCCGAGAAACGCCATGGCGGGCTCACCGTCATCAACGACCATGAGCTTTGTCATGAACCCGCTGTTCTGCAAAGCTCGTCTGATCATCAAGACATCAACGGGGTTATCTTCGACCAAAAGAATCCTCGGCTCTCGACCGGGTTCGTCGGTTGACATTTCGATACTTCGCTCCTTGAAGGGAATACGATTTGCGGCGGAAGGGTTTGAAGTGAATCTACTTCGGTGCTGCCCGCGGCAGGACATTTGCAACAATTCACCTTCCGGAACGGTGTGTTTTTTTGGTCAGCTGACGAGCCGACTCACACAGAAAGATGGAGGCCAGACTGCTCCTAGGATTGCGAACGAGCCGACACTCTTCGCTACCCACCTGATACTAAACACTTTAGCGCATTGGCGGCGGCGGGCAGGTCAGTCTTTCCGCAGGGCGTCATCGGTGCCGGTGTCGATTATTGGAGAGTCTCAGTCTTTTGGATCTGTGGGAAAACCAATCTGACGCCGCGGCAAAACTTCAGACTCTGTGCCAGTAATCAATTGCTGGACAGTATCGAACACGTATTGCACCCGATCATCGCGCTCATTCTCGCGCCATTCGAGTTGGTCCAGCGGATGGGCAAGCTCCGCCTTCGGCCGTCAGTTGGAACATAAAATCATCCGGGAAACGACTGAGGTTTCTTTCGCACCGTCTGATTAAATACTTTTGTTTCAATACTGTACAAAGCCGCCAAATCTGAGTCGGTCATCACGTTTTGCCCGCGTACGAGATGAATGCTAGACGCGATCCGCCCCAGCGGAACCAGCTCAGTGTTTGTTGCGGACTCATCGGACATTAAGGCAAACGTACTTCGGTTCTTTTGTGTTCCAACATAAGGAGTGACGGGGTAAGACTTTTCTCGCGCCTTCGATTTCAGAAAACAAGCTTCACCCCAAACTGAATCTGCCTTGAGGTCGTCGCTGTCGCGGTGATCACGCCGGCCGAGGAACTGATGGCGCCATTCGCGAAGACCGTTGTGTTCGGCACACCCAGATTCGTGTGGTTGAGAATGTTGAAAAACTCAGCGCGAAACTGCAATGCTGCGCGTTCTTTGATGTGGGTATCTTTGAGGAGCGAAAAATCGAGCTCAGCCAGTCCGGGCCCGTCGTACGTGCCCCGGCCTAGATTTCCATAGGTGCCGAATTGCGGCAACAAAAAGGCATTCGGGTTAAACCACTCGGTGGCCTGGCCAAGAATCACGGGTCCCGAAAAAGACGGATTGAGATTGGGCCGGTCGGGGTTGCGGGTATCGCCATCGCCCGAACGATTTGACCCGACGAGCGGCGTGAACGGAAAACCACTTAACAGCGTAGCGATGGCATCGGCCTGCCAACCGCCCAGAACGCGATGAAGCGGGCTCGGGCCAGTGCGAAACGGAAGTTCATAATGAGCCGAAATCGTGCCTTGAAATTTGGCATTGAGAGCCGAGGGCCCCCAATCCATTCGTAAGTCGTTGCGATCGAGAATCATTTGCGCCTGGTTGCTCGCTTGCGCTCCGGTCAAGGCGGAATTGAGGTCGAGGTTCTTAGACCAAGTGAGGTTGCCGCGAAACTGCAGGCCTTTGCTGAGACGCTTGGAAACATCCGCTTCGAGCGCGTTGTAGCTGCTGTTCCCTTCCGTCAGCCAGAAGAACCCTGCGCCTAGATAAGGGTTCGGACGGGTGCCCACGGGAAGATACAGCGAGCCTAGCGGCACCTTGCTCTGGCTGGACACCGGCGCTTTCGCTCCGCCCGTGGTCGTGCCACCGGCGGTGCATCCGGCGGCTCTGGCACAAACCTGCGCGGCTACGGTATTGGGGTCAACGCTCAAAAGTTCGTGGTAGCCGAATGAGCCGAGATAGGTCAACCGCAGAACCGCTGCAGTTCCCAGTTCCTGCTCCAAAGAAAAGTTCCACTCCTGCACGGTTGGCGTTTTCGCGTTAGCTTGCACACCTTGCGGGGCGTATGTTGTACAGGGCGCGGGAACGCCGGGTCCGCAGGAGGGGGCGATGGGTGCGGACCGGCTAATCGGGGTGATAGACGCCAACGGGCCCGATAGCGAGATCGAACCGTTATAGGGCGGCAGTGAGTTCAACAGAAAACTCAACGCGTCTATGAGCGAATAGTAGGTCCCGTAGCCGGCGCGAATAGCCGTTTTGCCATTCCCGGACGCATCCCAGGCAAGGCCGATCCTTGGGCTTAACAAATGAGTCGCGTTGTTTTTCGTGAAGGCTGCAGAGCCCAAAGTGGGCGTCGTGAGCAGAAGGCCATTGGCGCCGGTGATGTAGTTGGCGGCACGTCCGGATACTTCATTCCATCCAGTAGTGAATTCGTCGCGCAGACCCACACGCAGGCTCAGGCGTGGTGTCAGCTTCATGGAGTCTTCGAACCAGAAGGCGCCGAATAAGCTGCGCCAACCTAACTCGGTGGCACTCGGAACCACTTGAAATGAACTCACTGTTCCTTGCAGAAAAGTGGTGAGGCTGGCGAAGGTAGCTTGGCCTAATTGGCGCGAAGCCGAATCTTCATTATCCTGCATCCGTTGAAACCACACTCCGGCGCTCAGTTGGTGAATGCCGCGCGTGATTTGAACGGTGTCTGTGTAGGTAAACAGATTGCGGCGGTTCCAAACATTAGAAGCGTTATTGGTGCCGGCAGCGGTGAGCGAGCCGCCGCCCGTGGTGGTGACACCGCCACCGATGGTGATGCCTCCCGGCTGCGCTCCGGTGACAAAAGAGAGATCGCTCGGAAAACTGCCGAGCGGAAATGAATCGTAATTAAAGGCGGCACGCGAAAATCCCACCGTCAACGTGTTCAAAACGGCCGGCGAAAAGACGTGCGTCTCTTGCAGGCTTGCCACTTGGCTCCGCAACGTTACATTCGAGCCGAAAAGCGGATCTGCCAGCGGCAGCAAATTGTCCCCGTCGTCAATTGTGTATGCCGCCGAGACTGTGTCGCGCTCGCTTTTCACGTAGTCCGCGCGCATGGTTCCGAAGTCTTCGCGGATGTGTTGGCGCGGATTGTTGTAAGAGAAGGCCGCGCCGGGTTGACCCGCAATCGCTGGCAATTCGGGTCCATTGGGCGTTGGCCAAAATGCCATGTACGGCAGCATGGCGCGATTGAGCTTCGTCACTGGCCTACCGTTTGGAAGCAAACCCAGGCGCGCATTCGCATCCGGCACAATGCTGACGCTGCTTAAAGCGAGTGTCTGCCGGAAGCCTTCATAGTTTCCAAACAGAAACAACTTATCCTTCTTCAACGGGCCGCCGAAGGCACCACCAAACTGGTTGCGCCGAAAAAGGTGGAACTGCATTTTGATCAAAGAAATTCCGCGCATCAAAAGCGCTGTTCCGGAGGAATTCAAAAAGAGTTCCGTGCATTGTGTTGCCACCGGATTGTGTGACAACGCTCACCTGCGCGCCCGACCGCTTGCCGTAAGCGGCGCCATAGGTATCGGTCAATACGTTGAATTCGCGCACCGCATCGATGCCCAGCAACTCACCGCTCACACCACCGGGCGTATCGCCCAACTGGCTTGAACCGGTGTACTCAATCCCGTTCAACAAGAACAGATTGTCAAGCGGCCGGCGGCCGGATACGCTAAACGTGTTGCCATTCGTCGTACTTGTATTAGCGCTCTTCAATCCATAGTTGATTGCGCCAGGGTTGAGAGTAATGAGGCTGTCGAAGCTGCGCCCATTGAGCGGCAAGTCTTTCACTTCCGCCTCGCCGACCAAACCGGAGACGGCGGCCGTGGTGGTATTGACGAGAGGCGCCGCGGCAGACACCGCGACTTCCTGGGTAATCGGCCCCAGTTGGAGCTGCACGTTGACCACCGCATCCTGGCCTACTGCCAGTTCGATGCCGGTTCGCACAACCGGCTTGAAGGAATTCTTCTCGATGCGGATTTCTTGCTTGCCTAAGGGAAGCGCCAGAACCCTGAAATATCCCTCGGGCGTTGTTTCCACAGTTCGAGTCGCGCCGGTTTCGAGGCTCTTGACTGTGATCGTAGCCGCGCCCACTCCACCGCCGCTTGCGTCTTCAACGCGTCCCGAAATCGCGCCGCCCACCTGTCCAAACGAAGGGGCGATCGCGACAAATATCGCTAACAAAAATAGGAGTTTGAAGCGCTGAAGCATTTTTTCCACGATACACGAGGCGCATCGAGTGCCTGCAAGAAACTGGCGTTCTCGCTCGGCAACGCCGGCCAACGATCATGTTAGCCGGGTTTAGTCTCCATCCAACCCGAGCCAGGACCGGGTCACTAGTTGCAGGTGTCCCGCCTACTAACTCTCTTAGTAAGAAGTTAAAACCGCTAATAGAAATCGGATTCATAGGTCTTGTGGAAATGTGGATTTCCTCGCAAACCATTACAAAGAATCGATTTAGCAAAAATGACGCTGTGATTTTCGCGACTGACTGTTTCGGGTATTCGATTGAGTGGCGTGTGTCCACAGAAAGAAACATCTCAGCCAGGTTTTTCTTGGGGAAAAACCCGGTAAGCCTATTCCGCAGTAAGGATTAGCCTTAGGAAAAGTTTGTCTAAAACCTCTTCACTGGAACCGAAGTACTAGAAATGCGGATTTTATTTGCGGAAAGCGTTATCCTTATTTTGATTTACGACCGTCACTGAGGGTTTGGGTTCGGTCTCCGCTTGAGGACTAGTCCAGCTTATTTTGCTCCGCCATGAGGAAATGCCCCACATGTCAGACACACTACCCAACAGGAATCGTTACTTGTCCCTCTGATGGTAGTGCCCTGCTTGATTCCGATTTGTGGGCTTCCGGCAGCCTGGTTCGAGGTAAATATCGGATTCTTGAGCAGGTGGGAGCGGGCGGAATGGCAGCTGTCTTTAAGGCCGAGCACGTGCATTTTCACGAAACGTGCGCGCTGAAGGTTATAAATCCATCGATGACTCACGACGAGGCGGTTGTGGAGCGTTTCATGCGCGAAGCGTTTCTCACTCGTCGTTTGCGCCATCCGAATGCCATCCGCGTCGATGATATAGACCGGGCTGAAGATGGCTCGCCCTTCATGGTGATGGAGTTTCTAGAGGGGCAGACGTTGCATGAGGTTTTGCATTACGAAGGGCCATTGCCCTATGCGCGCGTTTGCACCATTGCTTCGCAAGTGGCCTCGGCTCTGCATGCCGCGCACGAAGTTGGGATTATTCATCGCGATATCAAGCCGGCCAACATCACGATTTTGAAAACCCCGCGCGGCGATGTAGCGAAAGTGTTGGATTTCGGCATAGCCAAACTCAAAGAAGCGCGCATTGAGCATGCGGTAGAGCATGATTTCACGCTTTCCGTGGCGGGAATGGTGGTGGGCACGCCTGCCTATGTTTCGCCGGAACAAGCGGTGGGTAAGCGCGGTTCTGAAATCGATGCGCGGTCGGATGTGTATTCGTTTGCCGTCCTCGTGTATCAGATGTTGACCAACAAACTGCCGGTCAATGCCGATAGCGAAGAGAATTTCGTAATCGCGCACGCCTCTGTAAAACCTGACAATATCCGCAATCATCTCCACGATTTGCCACCGGCGGTGGCGGAATTGATTATGCGCTGCCTTTCGAAGGACCCGAACGATCGGCCGTGGGATCCGCGCGAGCTGACCGATGAAATGCAGAGTTGGGACGTGCTGGAAGAACCGGCGACCGCCAAGCCGGCCTATGTGCCGCCGAAACCGACTCGGCTGAGTGCAGTTCCCGAGCCACCGGAGGTGCTGCCCAACGCAATTCCGCCCAAGCCGCTTTCGCCCGCTCTGCTTGCTTCGTTTGCGGCGGCACTTGGATTGTTTGTCATCGCTTTGATGGTTTTTCTGCATCGAGGTGGGGCCGAAACCTCAACGGATCTTGATTCAGGGTCCGGGATCCAGCCTTCTTCGTTGAGCCTTCCTACCGGCGACATGATCCTGGTGCCTACCGGGCCAGCCATTCTGGGCGAGCATGATCAAACCACCGACCTGCGCGCGTTTTACATAGATAAGACTGAGGTCTCGGCGCGTGCCTACCTCGAATTCTGCCGCCGAATGAATCACCAGTTTCCGGTCGGCGTTTCCTCCACGGATCTCGACCTGCCTATTCGCAATGTCAGTTATACCGACGCGGCGGCATTTGCGGCTTGGGCGCACAAGCGTCTGCCGACTGCTTCCGAATGGGAAAAAGCCGCCCGCGGCACCCAAGGCGAGCATTTTCCTTGGGGTAACGATCTCGGCAGCGGTATGGCGCGCTTACCGGTCACGGCCGATGAGGCGCTAGCGAGCAATCAGCCGCAGGCAGGACCGGCACCGGTCGATTCCTATCCGCAGGGCGCCAGCTCTTATGGAGCGGTCAATATGGTGGGAAATGTTTGGGAGTGGGTCGCCGCCTCGCCTGTGCAAATTCGCGGCGGCAGTTATCAATCGTACCCGCCGGCGGAAAATGGCACGTTTGAAGCGCTGGTGTTTTCGGGGCAAACGGTACCCTCTGCCACTCGCCGTCCCGACATCGGTTTCCGCTGTGCGCGTTGAAACTTGAGACAAAGCGCCATTTAACGACACTTACACGGTAAGGAGTCGTGTTTTGAAGCCACAGATTTACAAAGTGGGTATCAACTGGGTTCTTTGGGTACCGGGTGTGCGCGTGTATCGCTTCGGCAGTTGGAGCGAAGCTCTCGCTTTTGCGCTTGAGGAAGCAATGAAACGATCGGAAGAAACCCAAGTAGCCGCAGCAGCAACCACCCGTTAAATGAGCGTTTCTTTTGGTTGCGGGGGCAAGATTTGAACTTGCGACCTTTGGGTTATGAGCCCAACGAGCTACCTGACTGCTCCACCCCGCACTCTGATGGTAACAATCCCTTAGCCGACAGGTCAACCAACATGCTCATTTTGCAGGCATCTATTCGCACAAAGCGCTACATTAATAGATGCAGAAGCACCACCCCCCTATGTCTGCAGAGCCAAGTAAAATCCCCGCCGCTGCCCGGCGCGAGCCTATCGCGTCGCCCCGACTCGATTCTCCCGATCTTTACCTGAATCCGCATCTCGGATTGCTTGCTTTTCAAAGGCGCGTTCTGGAAGAAGCGCAGGACAGCAACACACCTCTCCTCGAGCGCGTCAAGTTCATCTCGATTCTTTCCTCGAACATCGATGAATTCTTCATGGTGCGTGTCGCCAACCTCTGGCAACAACTGGAAACGCGCACGACGGAGATGAATATCGATGGCCGGTCGCCGCTCGAACAGCTGGAGCTGATTCGAGTGGAGATTACGAATCTGATGCAGGAGATTTATCGGTTGTGGAGCGAAGAAATCAAGCTGGAACTGACTGCAGCCGGGATTCGGATCGTTTCCTTAAGCGATCTGAACTCGCATCAGCGGGCGTTTGTGGACGATTACTTTTCGCGCGAGGTTTATCCGGTTCTCACGCCCCTGGCGGTCGATCAGGGCCGCCCGTTTCCGCACATTTCGAACTTGAGCCTCAATATCGGCGCAACGGTCACGAACGGCGATGGAGTGGAACGTTTTGCGCGCATCAAGGTTCCTGGAACGCTGCCGCAATTACTGGCAGTGCCTACCGAACCGGGAGAGTTGGAATTTGTTTGGCTTGAGGAAGTTATTATTGCCAACTTAGGCATGCTGTTTCCGGAGATGGAAATAGTCAATGCCAGCGTGTTCCATCTTACGCGCGATGCCGAATTGGCGATTCAGGAACTGGAAGCGGAAGATCTGCTCGAAACCATTCAGGAAGCGGTGTGGCGCCGGCGTTTTCGCGATGCCGTTCGCCTGCAGGTGGAAAACGGCATGCCGCAGAAGCTGATCGATCTGATTACCACCAACTTGGAACTCGATCAGAATGACGTTTATCACGTTGAACGTCCGGTGGATTTGGGACGCATCAAAGCTCTGCTGAGTATTGACCGGCCGCAGCTGTTTGACAAGCCTTTCATGCCGTCCATTCCCAAGGGATTTGGCGGACCGCGGAGCGAAATCTTCAAAGCTATCCACGAAGGGGACATACTGGTCCACCATCCCTTCGAATCGTTCCAACCGGTGGTGGACTTTCTGCGCGCGGCCGCGAACGATCCGGACGTGCTGGCCATCAAAATGACGTTGTATCGCGTGGGCCGCAATTCGCCGATCGTCGAGGCGCTGCTCGAAGCCATCGAAAATGGAAAGCAAGTCGCGGTGCTGGTGGAGTTGAAAGCGCGCTTCGACGAGGAAAGCAACATTGAATGGGCGCAGAAGCTGGAGCGCGAGGGGGTCCACGTCGTTTATGGTTTGCCCAACGTGAAAGTCCACTGCAAGATGGCAATGGTGGTGAGGCGCGAAGGTGAGCGCATCCGCCGCTATCTGCATTTAGGCACCGGAAACTATAATCCGGGGACAGCCCGCGCGTATACCGATCTCGGATTCTTTACTTGCAATGAAGAAATCGGCAAGGACGTTAGCGATTTATTCAACCACCTGACCGGCTACTCGGCTAAAAAGTTTTATCGCAAGTTGCTGGTGGCGCCGCACGGCATCCGGAGCGGGCTGGAAAAGCTGATTCGCGCCGAGATCGAGCGGCACGAACAGCACGGCGATGGACATTTGATCTTCAAGATGAATGCGCTTGAGGATCCAGGCATGATCAAGATCCTTTATGAAGCGTCGCGTGCGGGCGTGAGCATCGACCTCATCGTGCGCGGTGTTTGTTCCTTGCGCCCAGGCGTGCCGGGTGTCAGCGAGACCATCCGAGTGCGTAGTATTATCGGGCGATTTTTGGAGCACAGCCGGATCTTCTATTTCCATAACGGCGGTGAAGACAAGGTGTACATCGGCAGCGCCGATTTGATGCCGCGGAATCTGAACAGGCGCGTGGAAGTGCTGTTTCCCATCGAAAACACCCGGATGGTGCGGCGCATCCGCGACAAGATCCTCCAAAAGTATCTGGACGATAACGCGGCGGCTCGCATCATGCAGCCGGACGGCACGTTTGTCAGACCTCTGATCAAAGCGGGGCGCAAAGTGCTGAACGCGCAAGAGTGGTTCTTGAAGCACGAGGCCTGAAGCCAAGGCTTTCCGCATGCAAAACACGATCGCGAAATTACTGGGAGCATGGTGTGCCCTGATTCTTTCGCTGCCCTTTGCCTACTTCTGGATCAGGCCGGGCATTCTTCCCGGGCACGGCGCGGAAGTGTTTTTCAAGCTCTTTGTGATTTTGGCGGTTGTCGGCGCCACCGGTTTGGCCTTCACCTTTGCGGTGTCTAGGCGCTGGGCGCGGCGAACGGTGCTGCTTGAGAAGTTTATGGACGCTTTGCCAGGTGCGCGAACCCAACTGCCTGTGGCGGGTCCGGAAGAACTGCAGAGCCTCGCGCGCGCCATGCGGCGAATGGCCGAGCGGGTGCAGCAACTGGTCGATCAAGCCAACCTAGAACTCGCTCGCCGCGAAGCCATCTTGGCATGCCTGGCGGAAGGCGTTTTGGCGGTAGACCAGAACTTGCGCGTCAACTTCTGTAATACCGCGTTCGCGGATGCGTTTAGCATTCGCGTGCCGGGCAGCGAAGGTCGAACGCTTTACGAGGTGGTACGCGAACCGGTTTTGCGCGACATTCTCGAACGAGTCGCGAAGACCGGAGAACCGCAGCGGGATCTGTTTCGCCTGCCGAGCGCGGCTGGCCGCTGGTTTGACGCCCGGACACTGCCTTTAGGTGAATCCAGCCGGCGCGGCGCCGTGATCGCACTGCATGATGTGACCGATATTGAGCGGCAGGAAGAGACGCGCAAGCAGTTCGTAGCGGACGTCTCGCATGAGTTGCGAACCCCCTTGGCGGCAATTCGCGGCTATGCCGAAACGCTGCTCGATGGCGGCTTAGAAGATGAGGCGAACAACCGCAAGTTTGTCGAGATCATTCTGAACCATGCGATTCGGTTGAATAGCATTGCAGCCGATCTGCTGGTGATTTCGCAGCTTGATTCAAACACGCCGCCGGCGGCGCCGCCAGAGCGGATCGCCCTGCATGAGGTCGTGATCAACGCCTTCCACAGCGTAGAGCGGGCGGCGGAAGCAAAGAGCGTCCGGGTGGATTTGAGCCAGTGCGGCGAATGCTGGGTAACCGGTTACCGGTTCCGGCTGGAGCAAGTAATGGTGAACCTGCTGGACAACGCCGTTAAGTTTAACAAGACGGGCGGCGATGTGCAGGTGGAATGCAGACCCATTGAGGACGGGCGCGTGCGCTTGATTGTGAGCGATACCGGGCAAGGGATTCCGAGCGAGGACCTAAAGCGCGTATTCGAGCGCTTCTATCGCGTGGATAAAGCACGCAGCCGTCCGGCGGGTGGAACAGGGTTGGGGCTTTCGATCGTAAAGCAAGTGGTCGAACAGATGGGCGGAACGGTGAGAGTAGACAGCATTTTGGGCCGAGGCGCGAAGTTCACGATTGTCTTGAACGCGGCGTGAGATATGCTCAGACTTTTATGCGTTCAATCCTTCTCCTTCTTATATCGGTAGCTGTTGCACACGCGCAGGTCACCGTTCTCAAAGCCGCGCGCATGTTCGACAGTCGGGGCGATCGAATTGTCTCGCCCGGATTGGTTGTTGTTTCGGGCGGAAAAATCCAATCGGTTGGGGGCGAGACACCGGCCGGGGCGATTGTCATTGACCTGGGAGATGCCACGCTACTACCCGGTTTCATTGACGCGCATACACATCTGACGATGGACTTCGATCCGGACTACAACGGCGCGCGATTGAAAGGGCTCGAGCGTACGACGGCCGAAATGGCTATCCGCTCGACGGCCAACGCGCGTAAGACGCTGATGGCGGGCTTTACCACCGTGCGCGATGTGGGCTCGCAAGACTTCATGGATGTGGGATTGCGCAACGCAATCAACGCCGGCATTGTTCCCGGGCCCCGGATGTTAGTCGCAGGGCACGCAATTGGCGGAACCGGCGGGCATTGCGACGACGGCGGCGGATTCGCATATGGCGTGCTCAACCATGAAAGCGGGCCGGAAGACGGCGTGATCAATTCGGCCGATCAAGCCCGTTTTGCGGTGCGCTGGAACATCAAGTATGGGTCGGACGTGATCAAGACTTGTGCGACCGGCGGCGTGCTTTCCCCGACGGACGATGTGGATGTTCCGCAACTGACCCAAGCGGAACTGGATGCGCTGGTCACAGCGGCGCATGAGTTGAGGCGCAAGACTGCGGCGCACGCGCACGGCAACGAAGGCGCGAAACGGGCGGTTTTGGCGGGTATCGATTCGATCGAGCACGGAACGTTCGTTCAAGACGACACGCTGCGATTGATGAAGGAGCGAGGCACCTATTTGGTTCCGACGCTTTCAGTGCGCAGCGGAATCGCTGAAACCAAGTTCCCGCCTCTAGTTCAGAAGAAGGCGGACATGGCGATGGCGGCGCAGGACTCACTGGTGAAGCTAGCGCTGGCGATGGGGGTCAAGATCGCTCTGGGCACGGATGCGGCGGTGTATCCGCATGGCAACAACGCGCTCGAATTCGTTCTCATGGCGGCGGACGGAATGGCGAATGCGCAAGCTTTGAAAGCGGGGACGGCTTACGGGGCGGACCTCCTGGGCTTGACCAACAAGATCGGAACGCTTGAAAGCGGCAAGCTTGCCGATGTGGTGGCGGTTCCCGGCAATCCCCTCGACGATATTAAGGTCACACAAAGCGTATTCTTTGTCATGAAAGAGGGTACTGTGTACCGCAATGACCGGGCCAAATAGGCGAATGGAATCAGATGCTTACCAGCATGTAATCAAACTGTAACCCAGAGTTCATATTCTATTGATGACACCTTTTCGATACTGGTTGGGTACTCGATAAGGACACCGAATGAAATCTCAAAGTTTACGCAAGGGCGCAAAAGTCGCCGGAGCGCTCGCGCTAGCTGTTACATTCGCGACGGCCGCAGATACGATTCAGATGACAGGCGCGGGTGCAACGTTCCCGGCGCCGATTTATACCAAGTGGTTTAACGGTTATCAATCGATCGGAAACATACAGTTCAATTACCAGCCGATCGGTTCCGGTGGCGGCATCAAAGGCGTCACGGAGGGCACGGTCGATTTTGGCGCCAGTGACGCGATTCTCACTCCCGAGCAGTTTGCAACCTTCAAGTCGAAAAACGGCGGGCACATGTTGCTTACCTTCCCGACTGTTTTGGGAGCGGTTGTCCCGAGCTACAACTTGTCAAACGTGACGGCGGAGCTCAACTTTACTGGACAAGTCCTGGCGGACATCTACCTCGGCAAGATCAGAAAGTGGAACGACCCGGCCATTGCGAACCTGAACAAAGGCGTAAAGCTTCCGGCCACTGATATCTTTGTTGTGCACCGCGCGGAAGGAAGCGGCACGACTTTCTGTTTCACCGACTATCTTTCAAAGGTCAGCCCCGAATGGGCCAAGGGACCCGGCCGCGGGGCCTCGATCAGTTGGCCGGAGTGCGCCTCTTGCATGGGCGCCAAAGGCAACGACGGCGTGGCGGGCCAACTTAAGCAGAATGACGGCGCACTCGGCTACGTGGAACTTCTCTATGCAGTGAAGAACCACCTGGCTTATGGCAAGGTGCAGAACAAATCCGGCGAATTCGTCAAAGCCGACCTAAAGACTGTTTCGGCCGCTGCCGCTTCGATGAAAGACACGGCGGCCGCCAGCCAGATTTCGATCACCGACGCGCCGGGCAAAGGTGTTTATCCGATCTCAACCTTTACCTGGCTGCTGATTCCCGACACCTTCAAAGACGGCAACAAGGCTGCCGCGCTCAAGGCGTTTGTGAAGTGGGCCGCCACCAAGGGTCAGGACCAAGTGGAATCTCTGGACTATGCGCGCTTGCCGAGCGCGATCGCGAAGCAAGTAGAAAAGCGCGCTGACTTAATCAAGTAGTAAGCAGGTTTGTGGCTACCAGTCCAACATATATAAGCGACACCATACGACGCCGATCGAGCCGCGGATTCTGGGCGCGGTTCCGCGGCGGTGACGAAATCTCCTATTTAGTCACGCTGATTTGCTGCGTTTTCATTCTGATGATCGTCGGCCTCATTGTGTTCGAGCTGTGGGTGAACTCGCAGCCGACGATCAAGACCTTTGGCTTCGGCTTTCTGACCGGCTCGAAGTGGGATCCCAATGCCGACAAATTCGGCGCGCTGCCGTTTATCTACGGAACCTGTGTGACATCACTGCTGGCAATGCTGATCGCGGTGCCGATGGGCATTGCGTCGGCGATTTTCCTGGCGGAGATGGCGCCGCCTAGACTCTCGAATACGCTCACCTTTCTGATTGAACTGCTGGCAGCGGTGCCGAGCGTGATTTACGGGCTGATCGGCATCTTTATACTTGTGCCCATAGTGAAGACATATGTGGTTCCACCGCTGCAGCATGCGTTCGGCTACCTGCCGATTTTTGCCGGATCGTTTTACGGGTTGAGTTTCTTGTCGGCCGGTATTGTTTTATCGGTGATGGTTATTCCTTTCATCGTTTCGGTGTCGCGCGAAGTTTTGTTGAATGTCCCAGTGGAGCAACGCGAAGCGGCGCTGGCGCTGGGCGCGACCAAATGGGAGACCACCTGGCAGATTGTGCTGCCGTATGCGAGCACGGGCATCTTCGGCTCGGTGTTTCTGGCGCTGGCGCGCGCACTGGGCGAAACGATGGCGGTGACGATGGTGGTGGGCAACACGCCCAAGATCTCCGCATCGCTGCTTTCGCCGGGTTATTCGATTGCGGCGGTGATCGCGAATGAATTTGCGGAAGCGAACGGCGAACTCTACATTTCTTCGCTGATTTTCATGGGCTTGGTTTTGTTCGGGTTGACAATTGTGATCAACGGGGCGGCGCGCATTCTGATCATGACCACGCAAAGGAAGGGCGCCTAAACCGATGACGATGGAAATCTCGCTAAGACGGCGTGCCGTTAATAACGTGATGCTAACGCTTTCGGGCGTTTGCACGGTTTTGGTTGTCAGTGTTCTGTTTTTCATTCTGGGTTACCTCTTCATTCATGGAGCGGCGTCGCTCAACTGGGATTTCTTCACTAAACTCCCGAAGCCTTCCGGTGAAACGGGCGGCGGCATGGCGAACGCGATTTTGGGCAGCGCTAAAGTTCTGGCACTGGCGACGCTGATCGGCGTACCGATCGGTTTTCTGGCCGGCGTATTTCTGGCTGAATACAGCGGCAAGACGTTTGCGTTCATCATCCGCTATGTGGTGGATCTGCTGAACGGCGTTCCCTCGATTGTGGTGGGCATAGTGGCTTATGCGCTAATTGTGAAGCCGATGAAAGACTACTCGGCTTTGGCCGGCGGGACGGCGCTCGGCATTATGATGATTCCGATTGCGGTGCGCACAACGGAAGAATTCTTACGCGCGGTGCCCAATTCGATTCGCGAAGGAGCGATGGCGCTTGGCGCGACGAAAGCCAAAACGATTTTTTCAGTTGTCATTCCGGCGGCGATCACGGGCCTGACGTCAGGCATGATGCTCAATCTGGCGCGGGTTGCGGGTGAAACCGCACCGCTGCTTTTCACCGCATTAGGCAATCAATTTTGGAACCAGAGTTGGCTGAAGCCGATTGCGACGCTGCCGGTGATGATTTATAACTACGCGTTAGCGCCGGAGGACGATTTGCACCAGCAAGCATGGGCTGCTGGATTCGTGCTGCTCGCGCTGGTGCTGGCAATTAACGTAACGGCCCGGCTTATTATCGCGCGCGGCGCAGGGGCGCAGAGGAGATAATTCAAATGGCAGCGCCGACACCACAACAGTCGTTAAAGGATAGCGTGACCGACACCCCCGTTCAACCACCGGCAACCAGCGCCGAGACGGATTTGAAGCTGACCGCGCGCGACATAAATTTCTATTACGGCACCTTTCAGGCGCTGCACGATATCAGCCTGGATATTCCGACACACAAGGTGACAGCGTTCATTGGGCCTTCGGGCTGTGGGAAATCGACCTTTCTGCGGACGATGAACCGGATGAACGAGACACTGCGCAACACGCGAGTGGAAGGCGATCTGCGGCTGGACAACGAAGACGTTTTCGAAATGGACGTCACCCAAGTCCGGCGACGCGTGGGCATGGTGTTTCAAAAATCGAACCCCTTTCCCAAAACGATCTTCGACAATGTGGCCTACGGGCTGCGAGTGAACGGGATCGGAAAGGGTTCGATCATCACTGAAGCGGTGGAGCGGAGTTTGCGGCGAGCAGCGCTGTGGGAAGAAGTAAAGGACAAGCTGCACAAACCGGCATCCGCGCTTTCAGGTGGACAACAACAACGGCTTTGCATTGCGCGCGCGCTGGCGGTGGAACCAGAGGTGCTGCTGCTGGATGAGCCGTGCTCGGCGCTGGACCCGATTGCGACACTGAAAATCGAAGAACTGCTTTTTCAGATCAAGGACATCACCACGATCGTGATTGTTACGCATAACATGCAACAGGCGGCCCGGTTGGCGGATTTCACCGGCTTTTTCCTGTTGGGCAAGTTGATTGAGATTGACGTAACAAAGAAGATTTTCCAAAACCCCGGCCAGAAAGAGACCGAGGATTATGTAACAGGCCGGTTTGGCTGATGCGAATATTCTTGAAGCAGATTTGAGGAAACATTGCGGCATTTCGAACAAGAGCTGGAAAAACTGAAGGCAAAGCTGCTGGAGATGAGCGCTTTGGTAGAAAGCGCGGTCTACCGCAGCGTCCAGGGCGTGGTGGAAAAGAACGAGGAACTCGCCCAACAAGTGCTGCGCAATGAGGGGCGGATCAACGATCTGGAAATGGAGATCGACGATCTGGCGATCAGCATTTTGGCTTTGCAAAACCCAATGGCTGCGGACTTGCGGCTGGTGACGGCGGCGATCAAAATCAACAACGACCTGGAGCGGATGGGCGATCTTTCGGTTTCTATCGCGCAGAGCGCGATGGCGCTGATGGCAGAGCCGGTGATCCGGCCGTTGATCGACATACCGCATGTGGCGGGCCTGGTTCGGAGCATGGTGCGGAAGGCACTGGATGCTTTTGTAAATCGCGACGCGGACATGGCGCGCTCGGTGCTGGCTTCCGACGATGCGGTGGACAACATGCGCACCGCGAGCTATCACGAATTGATCAGCTTTATGGAGGCCAACCCGCAGCAGATCGGGCAGGCTTTGTATTTGCTCAGCGTGGTGAGAAACCTGGAGCGGATTGCCGATCATTCGACGAACATTGCCGAGGATGTGCTGTTTCTGGTGAAAGGCATTGACGTGCGGCACCACAACGAAGAACGGACGCAAGCACAGGCAGTTCGCGAGGAGAGATAGGGCGAAGATTAGAGCCGATCGGTTTGGCATACAATTGCCAACATGGTTCTCCACAAACGCCTGGGACGTAGAAGATTTCTTGGCGCATCGGCAGCGAGCGCGCTGGGCCTTTCCTTCTGGGATGAAAAAACGCTCGAAGCTTCAACCGGCCATGTGAACGGCGCTTCTAAACCTTCGGATTTGAAAATCACCGATCTGCGGGTAGCGACAATCAAAGGCGCGCCCATGACGGACCCGATCATCCGGATCGATACCAACCAAGGCATTTACGGGTTGGGCGAAGTGCGCGACGGCGCCAGCAAAACGTACGCGCTGTTTTTGAAAAGCCGGCTGCTGGGCGAGAACCCCTGCAACGTGGATAAGATTTTTCGCAAGATTAAACAATTCGGCGGCGAATCGCGACAAGCGGGCGGCGTGTGCGGCGTGGAGATGGCGCTGTGGGATTTGGCTGGGAAAGCTTATAACGTTCCGGTGTATCAAATGCTGGGCGGCAAATTTCGCGACAAGATTCGCTGCTATGCCGATACAACCGAATCGGACGACCCGAATATTTACGGCGACCGCTTGAAGAAGCGCAAAGAACAAGGCTTCACCTGGCTCAAGATGGACCTGGGCATCGATTTGATGAAGAATGTGCCGGGGACGATTACCGCGCCCGCGGGAGTTTCAATTGGGGGCGGCGCGACTGTGGAACACATGTTCACGGGGATTGAGTTGACGCCGAAAGGGATCGACACCATGGCGAACTTCGTCGCCACGGTGCGTGAATATGTAGGTTACGAAGTTCCGCTTTCGTGCGACCACTTCGGGCATATCGGCGTGAACTCGTGCATCCGGCTAGGCAAAGCGCTGGAGAAATATAATATTGCGTGGCTGGAAGACATGGTGCCGTGGTATTACACCGACTTGCTCAAAGAGATCAAGCAGGCGGTGAACATTCCGCTGCTGACGGGCGAAGACATCTACCTGAAAGACGGATTTGTGAAGCTCGCATCGGCGCACGCAGTGGACATTTTGCATCCGGATCTGGCCACGTCGGGCGGCATTATGGAGACGAAGAAAATCGGCGACGCGATTGAAGAATACGGCGTGCCGATGGCGATGCACTTTGCGGGTTCGCCGGTTTCCTGCATGGCGAGTGTGCATTGCGCGGCGGCAACGGAGAACTTCCTGGTGCTGGAGAATCATTCGGTCGATGTGCCGTGGTGGAGCGATCTGGTGGAAGGCGTTGAGAAACCGATTGTGAACCACGGATTTATCACCGTGCCGGATGGACCCGGCTTGGGCGTTAGCCTGAACGACGAGGTGATGAAGCAGCACCTGCTGGAGCCCGGTTACTTTGAACCGACGCCCGAATGGGATAAAGAGCGGTCGCATGATCGGCTGTGGAGTTGACGACACTCTCATCGCTTGGTCGCGGCGCGCAAAACCATGTCTGTCTTACTCCTGCCGCAAAGCCGCCAGCGGATCAATTCGCGACGCTCGCCGTGCCGGCGCATAGCCGGCGAGGATCGCTGTGCTCAGCAGCACCACAGCGGCCACTGCCAGGGTTCGCGGATCGTTAGGCTGGGTCGCGAACAGAAACGATTTGACAAGCCGGGACGCGATCAGCGCGGCAGGCAAGCTAATGGCGAGTCCCACCGCGGTCAACACTAGAACGCGGCGCAGAATCATCCAAACCACTGAGCCGCGTTGCGCGCCCAGAGCCATACGGATTCCAATCTCGCCGATCTGCCGCTCGACGTTGTAAGACATCGTCCCGTACAGCCCCACGCACGCCATCAGGAGAGCGAGCGCCGCGAAACCAGTGCATAGTTTCGCGAACGTGATTTCCCGGCTGATGGTCCGATCGATTTGCGCAGCCTGGGTAGCCACGTTTGTGACGGGTATGCGGGAATCCGCCTCCCGTACGATCTCATGCACACTTTGGACAAACCTCAGCGGATCGCCTGCAGTGCGCAGCGCGTAGGTCACTCGGTCCGAAGGAAACTGGCTGACCGGTACGAACACAGTCATGGCGCTCTCCTCTTCATTTTTCAGGCCGCCGTACCGCAGATTAGCCGACACCCCGACGACTTCGAGATCGCGCTTGTCGTCCGCTAGCGTAATCCGCCGGCCCACCGGATTCTCGTTCTTGAAGTAAGTCCGCGCCAGCCGCTCGCTGATTACGGCCACCGGTTTGGAATCTGGTTGATCGCGGTCGTCAATCTCACGCCCGGCCAAAACCGGAATCTGCATTGTCGTGAGGAAACTCGGTCCCGTGGCCATGACGCGCGCGCCCTCAATGGTCACAGGGCCGATCTCCATTGCTCCAGCAATGGGCTGTCCCGTGCGAGGGGCGTCGATGATCGAAGATTGCGAAACCGTCGCGCTGCTCACGCCGGGGATCGATTCGAAGCGCTTGCGCAGGTTCGCATAAAACGTGCTGATCTCCGGTTCGCGATGCCCGGCCTGATGCGCATTCAAAGAAAACAGCAGAATGTTCTCGCGAGCGTATCCTAGTTGGACCGAGTGCAGCTTGTTAAGCGTCCGGACAAACAGACCGGCGGCTACCAGCAGGACAAAAGAGATCGCAATTTGGGCGACCACCAGCACATGCTGCGCACGCCGGCGCGATCCGCCCCCGCGGCCACTATTGAGCGTAGGCATGACGTCTGGACGCGTCGACTGAATCGCGGGAGCGAGGCCAAATGACACCCCGCAAATCGCCGAAAGCGCCGCCGTCACTGCCAGCACGTGCCAGTTCAATTCAGCGTGCAGCGTAAAATTCTCCTGCCCCTTGGAGAGCAGCAACGTCAGCGCCCGCACGCCCCAAATCGCAAACAAAACCCCAAACGCTCCGCCGAACGACGCCAGCAGCACACTCTCCGTCAGCAATTGCCGCACGATGCGGAACCGCCCCGCGCCCAGGCTGAGCCGGACAGCCATTTCGCGGCTGCGCGCCGCCGCCCTGGCCAGCAGCAGATTGGCGATGTTCGCGCACGCCACCGCCAGAATCAATCCCACCATCGCCAGCAGCACGTATAACGGTTTGGAATACTGGCGGCGCAAGCCGCCCAGACCCGCGGCGCCGGGATTCAAAATCAGCGCCGGTAGTTTGGCGCGCTCACCGTCGCTGCTCGCGGTGGTCGCAACCCATTGATGGAAACGCGGCGCGAGCGCTGCCTGCGCCTGTGCCATGCTGACGCCGGGCTTCAAGCGGCCCATCATTTCGAGCCAATAGAAGTTTCCGTCGGGATACATACGAGCAGCCCGGGCGCGATCCACCAGCAGATTCGTGTGCAACGGAAGGTACAGATCGGGTGCCGCCGCCGGATCCACGCCGAAGAATTCCGGCGGCGTCACGCCAATCACAGTGAAGGAAACGTTATCGACGAGAATCGACTGTCCGATCGCATTCTCCGGTCCCCCAAAACGGTTCTGGCTGATCGCGAAACTGATCACGGCCGCCGGCGCTGCGCCTGGACGATCGTCTTCGGAGCCGATCAGACGTCCTGCGGCCGGCAACACGGCCAAGCCGCGAAAATACTCGCCCGTCACGAATTCGGTGCCGGTCGTCGTGGCTTGCCCGCGGACGGCCAGGTTATGCTTTAATCCGTTGCAGTATCCGAAAAGCGTGGAAAAGACGGGATCGTCCTCGCGCAGCGTCTCGAAAGCGCCGTATGGGAAGATGCCTAGCATCATTTCGCCTTTGTCGCCCGGCCACGCTAGGCCCTGTAGCCCGTGCATGACATGCACCCATTGCTTGTTGACGTTCTGGGGTGGCCGGCTCCGCCAATTCAAGACCACCAGCGACTCCGGATCGCTTACCGGCAGCGAGCGCAACAGAATCGACTCCATGAAGCTATAGATCGCAGTATTGGCCCCAATGCCCAGCGCGAGCAGCAAGATTGCCAGCGCGCTGAATGCCTTGCTAGCCAGCATGCTGCGAAAGCCATAGCGCACATCCTGGCCAAGTTCCGACAAAAACCGTGTCATCCAAATCTCCCGCGATTCTTCGCGCTTCAATCCAACGTTGCCAAATCGCCGCCGCGCTTCCGCTCGCGCGCTCTCCGCCGTCATACCGTCTGCTTCGAGTTCCGCCGCTTTTTCCGCCAGGTGCAGTTCTATTTCCTCGCTTAGCGCTTCGCTGCGCCCGGCTCTTTTCATCCAATACCTTACTCGCCGAATCAACATCTCCGTCATTCCGCTCCCATCACACGGGCGATCGCCAGCGAGAGTTTCGCGTACTTCCGGGTTTCAACCGCCAGTTGCTTACGGCCGGCCGCAGTGATCTTGTAGATCCTTGCCCGCCGGTTGTTTGACGTCACGCCCCAGACGCCGCCGATCCAACCGTTTAATTCCAGCCGCTGAAGAGCGGGGTACAGCGAGCCCTCCTCGACAAGCAGCTCATTGTCGGACGATTGCTGAATGAACTGGACTATGCCGTATCCATGCAGATCGCGTCGCGACAGCGTCCGCAAAATCAACATGTCCAGTGAACCGGGTAACGAATCGTTCTTTTGCGCCTTGCGTCCCATACCAAGAATTCTTAGCTTAGCGCGGCGAGATGACGTGAGTCAAGTTCAAGAATTGTACAACGCGGTATGAGCCTGAAGGGGTGGGTTGATTCCAATGCGGGAAGAGCCCGAAGGGGCGGAGTGATTCCAGTGCGGGATGAGCCTGAAAGAGGGAACCTGCTGATGAATGCAAATCAGTATGAAGGATCTGGAAAAACTCACCTTGAGCGAGATGGAGGATCTGCTGGCCGGCAGCAGGAAAATCACATGGACAACCGAAGACTCGGAGACAAAGTACGACTTCATCACGGCGGTTCTGAAGCAGCAGAGCTACAGCCAACTCGGCAAGCGCGAGCGCGGTGTGGTGAAGCGGTTTCCGACGAAGGTCACAGCCATCAGCCGAGCACAGATGACTCGCCTGATCGCGCAGTGGATCGATCGACGGGTGATCGAACGGAAGCCCGCGCACCGGCCAAACTTTGCTCGCCGCTACCGGAACGAAGACATTCTTGTGTTAGCCGCCACCGATGCCGCGCACGAGGATTTGAGCGGCCCAGCGCTGCGCCGCATTCTGCATCGCGAGCACAGAGTGTTCGGCAAGCCGCAATACGAACGGCTGTCGCGGATCTCTGTGTCGCACATTTACAACCTGCGGCAGAGCGCGGTGTACCGCAAGCAGCGAGTGCGCGTACAGCATACGCAAAGCCGGCAAATTCCCATTGGCGAGAGACGCAAGCCCGATCCCAAAGGCAAGCCCGGCTATTTGCGCGTCGATACTGTGCACCAGGGCAATCACGACGGCAAAGCGGGCGTGTATCACATCAATGCCGTCGACACTGTGACGCAGTGGCAAGCGATTGGCTGCGTGGAGACGATCAGCGAGCTACATCTGATGCCCGTCTTGGAAGCGATCCTGCACCAATTTCCGTTTCGCATTCTAGGCTTTCACTGCGACAACGGATCGGAATTCATCAATCACAATGTGGCGAACATGCTCGGCAAACTGCTCGTCGAATTCACCAAGAGCCGCGCCTACCGAACCACCGACAACGCCTTGGTGGAGGGCAAGAACGGCGCTGTCGTGCGCAAGCATATTGGCTACGGATTTATTGGTTCCGATCACGCCGAAGCGATCCAGCGGTTCTACACGGCGCACTTCAACCCTTACCTCAACTTCCACCGTCCTTGTGGCTACGCTTTGCTCAAACAAGGCGCTCGTGGCCGCACGCGACGCGTTTACCCAGCCGACGACTACCGCACACCGTTCGAAAAACTAGCGTCGCTGCCGCGCTGGCAGCAATATCTAAAACCTGGCTTGACGCCAGCGCTGCTTCGCCAGCACGCTTCTCGCCACAGCGATACCGAAGCCGCTATGCTCATGCAGAAAGCCAAACTCGACTTACTCAAGCGCGTGCGGTTTCCCTCGTGAGCGTTGGCTCTTTCTTGCTTGCGCCCGTCCATGGGTTGCTGGCCGAGGAAGGGGGCTCAACTGCCGCCCCCTTCCCTCTAGACCCTTCCCTGGCTAACCAATCAACCTCAGAAAGGACACTCTCTTCAGCATCGTTTCCATTCCTCTCTTCAGGCTCACTCCGCGTTGGAATTGAACTCTGCTTTCAGGCTCATTTCGCATTGGATTCAAACGTGACCTTCAGGCTCATTTACGGATTGGAAAATGCTGTATCGCGCTATTTTCTGCAGGCCGATTTGCGTGCGCAGGCAACGATGACCTGCCGTTTTTCGATGTCATACAGAACTCCGCGAATTGCCGTAAGTCTTCCCAGGTGCCAGGCTTTCTGCGCTAGAGGTCTACCTTCTGAGGACTTATATGTTTTCGTTCCGCATGGCTGCTGGTATCGCAGGCATTTCTATAATTCTCGGTGCTTGCGCATCGAAGCCAACCGAAATTAACTCCCAGGCGAGCACGGCCGGGCCGGCGCAAATAGATTTTTCCAGTCGCTTCGGCACCGGCGTGGAAACCGCCGCTCGAACATGCATCGCCATAAAAAACGCTTCGCTCGCGCCGGGCAGCCCTATCACTTTGATCGAACCAGAGACGCCGCAAAATTTCGTCAGTGCGCAAATTTCGTCGCCCAGTTCTGAAATGTGTCCCGTTTCCGCGACCGTTGATGGCGAGCTCACGAGTTACAAAATCTCCTTGCCCAAATCGCCAGCCCCTCTGGGCAAACTCGTGCCATTTATTGGGTACGCCGGTCCACCTGCCTCGGCGGCCTTCGCAATGAATAATAATAACGTCGAAGCGGATCTCGAAGGCAATCATTCCGCGGACACATTCCGCGCTTGCGCGGCGGGGAACACAATTTATCTCAGCGTTTGGCACGGTAGGCCGCTCGTTGGCTCGCGGATCTGGGCGGGCCGCTACGACGATGCCGGCAATACCGGAGCTTTTCCGCCTTGCGATCCCAAAGAACTTTAGCGTGTTAGCTCCGGCGTCTGGCGGCTGCACCGTTCGTGTTTTGAAGCTTGTGTACATCTGTACTTCACGCCGGTCTGCAATATTGTCCATACGGGCCGCATCAAAGACGTCGGACCGGTCCGCGTTTTGCACACTGCATGGGGCAGCTATCCGCAGCGCTCATCCTTCACCTGAAGCCCGATGTCTCGGGTACTCGTCCGTAGCAGAGCAAGCAACGAGTGCCGTCCTCGACCTTGTGCGAGGTGGGCATTCCTTGATGCTTGCGGGGATCTTGATCTTAGATCGATCTATGACAAACGCCGGTCCGGCTTCTAAAGTATTGAGATGAAACGTTGGCTCCCCGACATGGATTCGAACCACGAACTTGACAAGATTCTGATGGCTCGTAACTTGCTGATTTTAAGAAGTCACTGAAGTCGTCAAAGGCATCAAAAGCAGGGTATCGGTACAAAATCGGTACAAAAATTTCCTGACCACAGCGCGACTTGTAGCGGCCTCGCCCCATGACTCCAGCGATGTTATGAGCCTTATAGCGGAGGAGCTCTCACACAGCGGATAGAATGAACGCCAACAGCACCAGGAATGCGAAACCATCCGAGATCATCGCGGTATATTCTTTGGCGTTCTTGTGTGGACGGGGTACGTGTCCCAGTCCGGCCAAGCCGTAGTATAAGCCGCCGACGATGGCTGCCGGGACAAGAGCTTCTTTGTGCCACAGGCTGCCAAGCCCAAGAAGCCCCATAGACAGATTTGCGAATCCCAGTTCACGCACGATTGCGAACGCCTTGGTTTCGTGAATTTCGAAAATCTCAATCGCTGTGAATGATGGCTGAAAGACCTGCCGGAGGCCGGCGACGACGAGGCGAATTCCTACGGCCCAGAAAACAAACCATTCTCCAATCAAACTCATGTCCGTGATGCTGTGGCCGAAGCGAATGGCTTCGACGGCGATCGAGGCAAGCGGAAATACAAGCAACAGCAGAAGCACTGAGGCCAAATACATGGCTTGGAGCTACGGGACGCGTTCGAGCGCGGGCGGATGCCAGCTCCCGTTGAGGATTGGTTCGTCCGGCCAATACAGACGAATCGTGAGATTAAAGGCTCCGTCCCCGGAAGGAAGCCAGTTCGATTCCTTATCGGGTCCTGGGTTCCGGCTCTGGAAATAAATATCGAGCGAACCGTCCGGGTTGAATTTCAATGGATCGCGATCCCCGATGGCGTAGCGGTTGATTGGGTTCGCAATGAAATAGCCGTCCTTATCGTATGCAGCCCGTGGCGGTACCAGGTTTCGCTACCGGTGAATTGCCTGAGATTGGCTGCGGTGAGATTTGTCAATTTTGTCATGTTGTCCTCTTTCGTTTGAAGTGACCCTCACGGCGGGGGCGAAAGAGGCACGGCTGCCGCCGCTACCAGCGCGGCTGTCATAGCAAATTGGGGGCGACCTTCAGGGGGAACCGATTTGCGTCATTGACAGCTAGCTGCGGCGGCTAAAGTGACCTCTTCCCCGCCGTCTTGAGGGTCACGACGAAAGAGGAATGACAAGCAATAATCGAACGGATTGCGGCGTAGTTGAACACGGTGGCAATACGCGCCTACCCAAGCGACGCCTCTTGATTTGCCGTCAACATGGCAACATAGAGCATACTCTACTTTGCACTACAACGTAGCAAACCACCGAAGCTTTGCATTTGCCCTACTGTCGCCGCCGTGGTAGCGAACATGGATGATCTCGCCTTATGCTGTCCGGCTTTCATCGCCGGTTTCGTCTATATCGTTTCTCCCGGCCCGGTTTTTCTCGCAATCCTTAGCATTGTTTCCGAGAAGGGCCGAAGGTCTGGTGTTTCGTTCGCGGCGGGGGCTTTCTTTGGCGATATTGTTTGGCTTCTTCTGACCTTCCTTTTCTTGATTGGCGCTAGTCGAGTGCCAGAGCTGGTTCTTATGATACTTAGCGGGGCCTGCGCTTTCTATCTTTTTTGGCTCGGCTACAAGATGATTACTGCGGCCAGAAGTTCTGGCAGTGGACGGATTTTTCCGCACCCTTTTAAGAATGGCGTTACGCTCGGCGTCCTCAATCCAAAAAGCTACCCTGTTTTGATTTCGGTTTTCTCTGCGCTTGTTTTGTATGAAAGCAATTGGCTCTCGTTCCACAATCTACCTATGCTGATGAGTTTTTCGTGCATCGGGTTCATTGCCGGGTACGGGGTCATGATCGCGGTTGCTGGTTTTAGGCCGGTGAAGTCGATTTACGTGAAGAACCTTAAAGCCTTCTCTATCGTGTTCGGCTTAGTCTTTATTGGTTTTGGCATCAAACTCTTGACCGGTATTCACGGTTGAAGGATGGGGCATACCCTATTTTGCATGTGTCGCGTTAACCATTCCCGCAGCCCCATCACACCCCGAAACCTTAACCTCACTTTCGCAGCCAAACCCGATTTTGGGCAAAAAACGTGGTAATCGCAGAGCTAAGTCCTTAGCTATCAATAAAACATTTCCTGAGGTGCTTGTAGTGGAGACCTACCCTCTAGGCAGAGGCTGAAAAATCTGGCAAGCTGCCAAGTAAGCATGTACTTGCGCAGGAACAAGCGAGTGAAAGACGGCAAAGAGCACCGCTATTACACAGTGGTGGAAAGCCGGCGTGTGGGAGTGGGTCGAGTGGTGCAGAAGCAAGTGCTGTACCTGGGAGAGATCAACGACAGCCAGCAAGCGGCTTGGCGCAAGACGCTGGAAGTCTTCGATGAGCAGCAGCAACGGATGACGCCGCTGAGCCTGTTCGCCGAAGACCGCCCTGTGCCGGCCGACGCCCTCGACAGCGTGCAAGTGAAGCTGAGCGAGATGAAACTGGAGCGGACTCGCGCCTATGGCAACTGCTGGCTGGGCTGTCAGTTGTGGGAACAGTTGCAGTTGGATCAGTTCTGGAACAAGAAGTTACCACAAGGGCGGGAGAAGGTGGAGTGGGCGCAAGTATTGGAACTGCTGGTGGTGAACCGCTTGATCGATCCCGGCAGCGAGTTTCGATTACACCGGCAATGGTTTGACCAAAGCGCGATGGATGTGTTGCTGGGGCAGGATTTTGCGGTGGCGGAAAAGGACCGGCTGTACCGCTGCCTGGATCGTGTGTTGGAGCATAAGCAAGAGTTGTTCGTGCATCTGCGGCAACGCTGGCAAGATCTGTTCCAGGCGGAATTCGATCTGCTGCTCTACGACCTCACCAGCAGTTACGTGGAAGGGGAAGCCGAACAAAATCCGAAGGCCAAGTACGGCTATAGCCGGGACGGCAAACCAAACTGCAAGCAAGTTGTGATTGCGCTGGTGATCACGCCCAGCGGCCTGCCGATGGCTTACGAAGTGATGGACGGCAACACGGCGGACAAGTCGACCTTGCGCGGCTTTCTGGACCGGATAGAAACGATGTACGGCAAAGCGCGGCGCGTTTGGCTGATGGATCGAGGGATACCCACGGAAGCATTGTTGAAAGAGATGCGGGAGTCGCGACAGGAGACGTTTTATCTGGTGGGGACGGCGCGGTCGAAGGTCAAGCAGTATGCGCAGAAGTGGCTTGATTTGCCTTGGCACAAGGTGCGCGACTCAGTGGAAGTGAAACTGTTCGCCGAAGCGGGCGAGTTATATGTGCTCGCCAAGAGCGAAGGGCGGCGCGAAAAGGAGAGTGCGATCCGGCGCAAGAAGCTGGCGCGACTGTTGCGCAAACTGCGGGCGATGAGGCGCAGTGGTCCGAAGCGCGATCAATTACTGATGCGTGTCGGAGCGGCCAAAACGGACGTCGGGCGTGTCTTCGGATTCGTCACGATCAACCTGCCCAAGGCCGGAGAAGAAGTCACGAAGGAGACGTTCACGTTCAAACTCGACAAGGCGAAATTGAAAGACGCTGAACTCTGTGACGGCCACTATCTGCTACGTACGAATTTGGTCAGCGAAGATCCGGCGGTGCTGTGGGATCGGTACATGCAACTGACTCAGATCGAAGCCGCCTTCAAGTGTTTGAAGAACGATCTGGGAATTCGCCCGATTTATCATCAAAAGGAACAGCGCGTAGACGCGCACATCCTGGTGGCGTTCTTGGCCTACTGTCTGATCGTCACGCTGAAGCATCGATTGACAGAGTACGCGCCTGGACTCACGCCTCGCGCCGTGCTGGAAAAGTTGGCCACCATTCAGATGCTGGATGTTTCGTTTCCCACTACCGATGGCCGCCGTCTTACCATGCCGCGCTATACCGAACCTGATGCCGAGCAGGCCCTTCTCTTGCATCATCTGAAGCTCATGCTCCCACCGCAGCCCCCGCCCCGTATTTCCATTGCCACTTCGGCGACAACCGCCCCACAACTCAAAATGTAGTGGAGACCTTTGGGATGTCTTTATTGAAAATAAAGGACTTCCTTGCTGTGAACCCACTCAACTGCGAAAGTCGGGTTAAGGCTTCGGTCGGCGTTTTTCTTTGCAAAAAAACGCTTACTTTTGACACTGACATTTGAGACGCGCCAAGTCCTGATTTTATTGGACTGGCGCGTTGTGTCTTTTTATCCATTTTGATGAAAAACTCGACGGGTAAAAACGACTGAGTGTGGCCGGGATAGAATCGAAACCTGCGGTGCTGAGGCCTCTCCGGAGGCGCGGATGGCGCATTTGACCGGTTTGGTTATGCGTCTTCAACGAGATCCCTGATGCGCACCTTGAACGCATCGGCGACGGTCTTGAGCGTCCTCAGCGTCATGTTCATCTCGCCGCGCTCCATTGCCCCAACCTGCGCCCGGTGAATGCCACTAATGTCGGCAAACAGGTCCTGGCTCCATTTTTTCTGCAAACGGAGCTGCCGGATCTTCGCGCCAACTTTTTTTTGAATGTCCTGCACTGCTAATTGCAGTTTGCGAGTAGTCTGTTTTTACGCATACCAGTTTTAAGTAGACTAGTTATCATTAGAGTCAGTTGACGTAGAAACCTGTCGACCCCGCCTGCGAATTCCTTATCGGAGAAGCGAGGCGCAAATTTCAATCAAAAGGAGAACCCAAAATGTTGGGTTACACAGCCAGGTCGGCGACCAAAGATATTTTGGTCGTAACGACAGCTATCGTGTTTTTGGGTGCCGCTGATGCGATTGCGTTGCAAGCTCAAAGCGGAAAGGATCGCCTAGCCGCGATTCAGGCCACGAGGGATGCGACCAACGCACGTTCCGGCGTTGTGGAAATGGACGGTCAAAAATACGTCGTCAATGCGACGCTCAGGGCAACATATTTGGGTACGACCGCGACAGCGATAGTGCAGAAGGACGGCATCGAGGTCGGACGAGCGGCAATGGACAAGAATGGCGTGATTTCGGTCACGGCTCCCGACCCGCAGGACACTGACGCCAGGAAGGCGGCTGCCGGTCTCGTGTTCAAAGTTGTTACGAAATTCAAGGCGGACCAGGAGAATGCTGCGACGGCCTCCCCTGCCCCACCTCCTGAGGCCGGTTCCGACCCGAACGCGGCGCAGCGCGCAAAGCTCGCGGCGGACACCGCCCGGATGCAGGCAAATTTGGATAGGCTCAACCGGCGGACCGGCGGTCAGTTAAGCGCCGAAGTGCGGGACGGAGCGCCGACCGGCGAAATCAAGGTTGAATTCACCGAGTCCGGCATTGTGGCGACGGATAACAAGGGCCCTATCCGCTTTAACAATGACGCGACGGATATCAGGCTTTCCGACCGTGGCGAGGACTACCGGCTGTTGCTCAAAAACATCAGCGGTGCCGCCGCTACCGGAAATGCCGCGAAGGGCGTCGGCATTTCGTTATTGCATGGGGCCTATTCGGGAAAGATCAACGGAGCGACCAAGTTTTATGAGATCGGCGTTTTCAAACGCGGATCAGTCGATAAGGAAACCGGCGAGCCCAAGGTGAAAAAGGTCGGCACAACCAAAGACATTGCTGTTGGCACCGTGGGCATAGCACGGGGGCGGGCGGAGGCCGATCTCGACAATATTAAGATCGCGCGGGCCTATTTTGCCGAACAGGCCATAGCAAAAGCGGCTCGAGACCAGGGCAAGAGTTTCAGCCCCAATGCTGACGCTGTGGCGGAGTTGAAGCGGGTCGGCGAAACAGTTTCTCCGGCTGCCATGCGCTTCTAGGCTGAAGCTGATCGGCGGAGTTCCTTCATTAAGGCGACGTCATCAAGAATGCGGATGTTATGTTCGTTGCAAAGGAGCCTTACCGGCTCGGCAGAAAACGCATCATCGCGGGTGCAAAGAACGTCGGCCTTGCCGGAGATGGCGGTTTGCAAGATTGGGTCGTCGTCCGGGTCTTCGACGACGGTGGGGATTGCGCCAGGCAACTCCACCACGAGGCCCGCCGCTTCAAGAAAAGTGAGGTACTGGTCTATGTCGTTGTCGCCCAAGGGCCACCGGACCTGAACGTTGGGGTAACTCAACACCCGCCGAACTTCAATGAGAATAGCCGTTGAGAGGATAAGAACATGGGGGCCGCGAGCAATTGTCAAAAGGAGATCGCGCGCAAGGCCGAATGGAGAGACCAAGGGATTAGCGCGAATGAGAATGTTCGTATCGAGGACAATCCTCACGATTGCCAGGTACGCTGCGGGCGAACATGCGCGAGGGCCTCTGCGAGCGCCGCTTCCATTTCGGCTGGCGTCGTTTCGGGCACGATTTGACCCGCCATCTTATCGAGGTGCTGGCTGAGGTTTTCAGCGTTCCGGGAACGTTGGTGCTCAAGTACGCGAGCGACGATGGTTGAGAGGTAGTCTTTAGCAGGCATGTGGGCGGCCCGTGCCTGGGCTTCCAGAGCGGCAGCATCCTGCTCGGAGAGGTTGATGGTCAAATTCATGGCGTTCCCTTTCCAGATTATCAGCGGCTACGTTTTGATAATCGTGGCCATGAGTGTACGCGGAACGGGTCTGAACTGTCTATTGTCCAGAATGCCTTATCCCTTCCCTACTGCCGTCTCAAAGACTTTTCGTTGAAATTATGCACAGGCCGTGTGTGTGTTAAATGAAGTTAGAGTCTGTGTTACGCTTCCGAATCATACTCTTAAGCCTTTGCCCGTAATAGACGTTTTTGATTGCTCAGCGTGTGAAAGCACGAAAAGACATGTGTAAAAGCACGAATATCTATGTGCAAATGCACGTTGTCGTTATATCCGTGTGATAGCACGAAAACGCCGATTCCATGTGTGAAAACACGAAACTTGACATTCATGGGTAAAAGCACGAAAGTGGCGGTCTTCTGTGTAAAAGCACGATTCGGTCATGTCCGACAGCAACCTGCCAGTTCGTTCCCCACTGCTCCCTGATCGTCACCCGATTCAGGATTTTTTCATCTGTGACGTTACGGATGCGATCCCTAAGGATGACATGGGCTCGATGGAGCATCCAATCTTTTCGTTGGCAACGAAACCGGATTTGAGCGTGCGGGAATACGAGCATCGAGGCGTGAAAGTCACCATTGCGCCGAGTGTCTTGGGGTTAGCCACGATTCACGACAAAGACATTCTGATTTACTGCATCAGTCAGCTCGTCGCCAAAATGAACGCAGGCGTTCAACTGCACAAGACGCTGCACCTCAAAGCCTACGATCTGCTCGTGTCGACCAATCGCAACACCGATGGCCGCGGTTATGAGCAGCTTGAGGCCGCACTTGATCGCCTCAGCGGAACCCGCATTAAAACGAACATAACGACCAATAAGGAAGAAATCAAAGAGAACTTCGGCCTGATCGATAGCTGGAGAATTATCCGCCACACGCACTCTGGGCGTATGGCCGAAATACAGATAAACCTGTCCGACTGGATTTTCAATGCGGTCGTGGGCCGGGAGGTTCTGACCCTGCATCGTGACTATTTCCGGCTACGTAAGCCCCTTGAGCGCCGTATATACGAACTTGCGCGGAAGCATTGCGGAAAACAGGGCGAGTGGTCTATTTCGCTCGAATTGTTGAAGAACAAATGCGGTTCGGCGTCTGAGGACTTCGAATTTCGGCGACTCGTTGGCACGATCTGCAAGGAGGATGCACTGCACCATCACATGCCCGATTACGCCCTTTCCTTTGAGGGCAATAACGTGCGTTTTGTGAATCGTCACTCCATGAAGCCCCTGCCCTCGGCTGAAAAGACCTTATTCCCGACGCTCGATCCCGAGACCTACAACGATGCCCGGATTGTTGCGCCTGGCTACGACGTTTACTACCTTGAGGAGCAATGGCGCAGCTTTTGGGTGGAGAGCGGCAAGCCAGAGTTGAAGAACCCCGATGCGGCTTTCATAGGTTTCTGTAAAGGCCGACACAGTCGCAATCCCAACCCCTAGGACACCACAAACGTGGGTATGTGAATTTGCTCATTACCGCAAATACACAAATGAGGGAATGATCATATGGGGTTTCACGCGTTTTCACAAAACCACGGAACCACTAAACCACAAATGCACAATGCCACAAATGTGGATAATACCAACAATTGAGGTTTCCCACTTTCCCACATATTCACAAAGCAGGTTTTTAACATTTGCACATAACCACGAATCAACTAAAGTGGGTAACCACGAATCAACGAATGTGGCTCATGTCTCTGGTTATTTCATTCCTGAACCAAAAGGGTGGTGTCGCTAAATCGACACTCTCGATCAATGTTGCCGCGTGTTTCGCCCTTCTTGGGCAGAAGGTGCTGTTGATCGACGCGGACAAGCAAGGCACGGCCTCGACCTGGGCGAGCCTACGGGCTGAGACCGCCTTTCAGGTGGTTAGTATGGCGCGCGAAAACATGGCGCGGGATGCTTTGAGGCTGGCTGCGGATTTTGACTTTGCGATTATCGACGGGCCCCCTCAGGCGGAGACGATTTCGCGGTCCTGCATTGTGGCGTCCGATTTGGTTGTTGTGCCGATAGAGCCCGGCGGCGCCTCCCGCTGGTCCTCCGATCTGACTGTCCGGCAACTGAAAGAAGCGCAGGAGTTGAAACCAACCCTCAAATGTGGGTTTGTGATTTCCCGCAAAATAGGGTCGACTGTACTCGGGCGTGACACGCGTAGCATGGCCGCCGATGCCGGTATTCCGACCCTGGAAACCGAGATTGAACAACGCGTTGCTTATGCCGAAGCTTTGACCATGGGCAAGACCATCTTTGAATGGTCGGGCCGCAGTGCTGCCGTCGGTGACATTCAAGCTCTAACCCACGAACTTCTGGATGTGCTCAATGACCAAAACATTCATACAAGCCCCGAAGCCAAAGCCGTTAACGGCTGAGGTCATCTCCGCCTTCGAGCGCGGCGGAGCAGGGCAGGACACACAAACCCACATTCCCCCAAAAGTGGAAAAAAGGGAACCCGCGAAGGTGGACAAGGCGGAACCAACGCGTCGGCTGAGCGTCGATCTGCCTGTAAGCCTTCACCGGCGCTTTAAAACGGCCTGTAGCAGGGCGGACAAGAAGATGATCGTTGAGGTGGCGGGCTTCATCAAGCGGCGCACGGCGGAGCTGGAAAAGGGGACAGAATGAACATTCAAGTCCTGACCCACGCTCCGGGCGGCTATGTCGAGATTGAGTCCTCCGAAATCGTTAATGCGGACCATGTGGGAAATACAAACGATGTTCGGGTGAGATTTCGGAACGGAGACTTCGTCGTCGTCTCCGGAGACATTGCATTGGAACTTGGCCGTTTCGGGATCATTTCGCTGCATTGATACCCGAGGCGTTAACCGCGCCGGTTCCGCCGGCACAGGACTGAGCGCTAGTTTGCTCGGCAGATAGAGTTGTTCGTAAACCACAACGAAATCTTATCGAGCGGGTAATCCATAAATGCGATGTGCTGGACGACCTTGTGGTTAGGCGGCTTTCAAATGCCAAAAACACCACCACCCTAATTTGCAGGGTTGTTAATGGATTGTAGGCTGCGAAAGAACCCAATCCAAAAAACAATCCTCGCCTTTGTCGGTTATCGTCACGGTGCCGTTGCTGTTGCGTTCACGAAGGCCAAGGGACACGGCGCGTTCTTCGGCGTGGTGGGTATCTTCTTGAAGTTCCCATTCCGCGATTGTGTTGAGGGTTTATTCATCCATGTGACGGCGCGGGCTTTTCACAGAAGAGCGGAGTTATGTAGGAAACTTCTTATTTCAAAGGCTTTTTCAAGGGCATGCGTCTTTTAACTTGTGTTTAACTGCAAAATGAGATATTGAGAAGTAACTTTTAGCCGACATCAAAGCATAATGAAGAACAAAATATGAAGTTTCAAATTACAACGATGCCTGACAACGGTTTCAGCATAAAGACACACGGTAATACTTATACACTTGCAAAGAATGAGACTGATTATCCCGAATACTTCTTTCAAAAGCCCTTAATTCTTACGGTTAAGAAAGCCTTGACGCTTCTGGACCGCAAAATAGAGTAAACCCTAATTTGCAGGGTATTTTCGGATAAGAAACAAGCCCTTTGCTCGATTTCACGACCCCTAAAATGTGACCACCTTAATTTGCAGGGTTCACTCTAGCATTAACCATGACCTTAAAAGTGGTTTTTAGTTGCGAAGTTCTCGTGTAAGATCCGCCTGGAGTTTTTATCGACAACATTTTTTGGGTGAGAAAAAAATGAGCAAGATTATCAACTTTCTGTTGAACGTCGAGGAATTCAAAGGGACATTAGAGCGGGTACAGCAAGAAAGCCCTACGTCGCTACGTTTTACCTACGATGCGGGAGAGGGAGACAGTCGAGTATTTGTTGTGTCATCAGCTAACCAAACTGCAAAGAACATATCATCAATGCCAGAGGAAGCTATGTCTCACCTGCCCGTGCGGGTAATCACTGATTCGCGTTATAAAGTGATATTCGGACAAGTCGCCGGTGAGACGATTGTCGACAGGCGTTCCGGTTTTCAAAAGCTCGTTATAGGTTAGTTAGGCAGCTATAGCTTTAGGCTCTGCAAAATAGGGTATGCCCTTGTTGCAGGGCCAAGCAAAAACGCCCGACCAAAAGTGCAGTATTGGTCTGCGGGACAGCCCACTTCTGCAGCTGATGCGCCGGGTTCTGAGAGAAGCGCGGGAAATCGCAAAAACGGAACGGACAGAAATCACAAAGTGCAAGAAGTCTGCGTCTGCCTGACAAAATGTAAATGAAGGGCGGCGGTGTACCGCCCTTCGTGGAGACCGCCTATTCGGCGGCCTCCATCGCCATGAGGCGGGCGATTTCGGTTTCGGCCTGGTCGGCAAGTTTGGCGAGCTTCAGGAGGCTGGAGCGGTCGAAGCTTTGCGTCGATTTCCAGTCGCCTTTGGCATCGCGGTATCGACGCTCGAAGGTGACGTTGTAGAAGGTGCCTTTGTCGGTGACGTGGGCCCAGATGCTGGCATTCAGCAATCCGTTGCGGAGTTTCGCGACGGGCGGTTTGCCTTTCTCGGGTGCCGGGTTTGTCTGTTTTTTAGCCATAAAATGTTTCTCCTTTTGATCTGAGGAGGCCGCTCCATGCAGCCTCTCGATGGCACCGTGTCCGCAGGCGTGAACAGCGAGTGGGTCATAGGATTTTGTTTCGCGAGGAATGCCTTCAGGCAGGGGAAAATCCGTTATTGACCCTAGCGAAGCGGCGCCTGCAACGTGACCATCAAAGAGAGGTCTGCCTTGGTGCCTGGCTGACGATGAAAGGAGACCATGACGGCGGAAAACAACCCCGCCCCAGGAAACGACCGCTGCGGGACTTCGAAACAGTGATGAGAATTGCGTCCGGGCCCTGTCGTGTGAGAAAGGCATTTTCGGCACCTGGCGTATGTTGCCGCGTGCCTCGGCTGGCAGTGCGGCCACTATTGAGACGTTCCCAACTCCTTCGCCCTTCAAGGCTTGGGATAGGGCCGGAACTTAAAGGCCGCCTATGCGGCGGCCTCGGTCTTTGCCTGTTGAAGGCTGTGCAGGTAATCGACAGCCTTTTGTGCCCATGATGCAGCCTGGAAGATGGCGCGCTTGTCGTTCTTCAGAACGGTCAACCACGAAGCAATGTAGGATGCGTGATCGTCGCGGACGACCGGCGTCAATTCGAGATCGGCGCATAGAAAAGCTGATCCAAGTTCAGCGACCAGCTCTTCGCGGGCATAACCCTCGTCGCCGAAGGACTTGCGCCCGAAGTCCCGGTTCAACCGGCTGGCATGGCGTGTCCAGTGGCAGCATTCATGGCCGAGAGTGCTGTAAAAGGTTTCGCTGGTATCAAAGCTCTCGATGGGCGGCATCGCGATGTAGTCGGGTTCGACCGCGTAGTAAGCGCGTGATGAACGGATGCGAACATCCGCGCCGGTATTGGCGAAGAAACGTTCGGCATGTTCGATGCGGGCAGGGGGATCGAGCTTTGGCTCCGGCTTGCTGTAGAACATCTCGGGCAGGCCCTCGATTTGTTCGACGTTGAAGACGGTGTAGCCTTTCATGAACGGGATTTCACGTTCGACCTGGTTGCCGTCGACATCGTCCTCGGTCTTCGTGATGCTGTTGGCGTAGACGACGAGCGTGCCTTTTTCGTCCTTGCAGACATGGGCGTTAAGCTCTTTCGCCTGCTTAAACGTCATCCATATCGGCGATGTAAATCCCTGTTCGACGGCAGAGCCCCAGAGCATCAGGATATTGATGCCGGAATAGGGCTGGCCGTTGTGGCGCAGGGGCCTGAGTATGCGTCCCGCCGTGTTGCCGGCGTTCCAGGGTTTGATCCAGGGGCGGACGCCCTGTTCGAGCTGATCGACGATCTTATTGGTGATACGGGTGTAAACATCTTGCCGTTCGGTGTTTTGCATGGTTGTTCTCCTTTTTGGTTCTGCGTCGCGGTTTCTCATGACGCGAACGGGAGGAGGGCCGGGCCGAAGACGAGGGCTGTCACCGCAGGGGAACGGTCAACACGGGACGCACGCGTAGCGGGTGGAATGGAGCGGGCAGGCCGTTGACAGACCTCGCGGACCGGCCCACGATTCGCGTCAGGTTATGAGAAGCCGTGACGCAGGCCGGGAGAACGACCTGTAACCGGACGGCGGGTTACACGTTAACGGAAAGACAACAGGCAGCTACGCGGCGGTCGAAATGGGAAACCCGCTAAAGCCGGACAAACGTGCAAGCAAAATCGCACCCCCAGACCCGAGGCGAGCCGTAGGAAGAAAAGAAGCGAATATCTGGATTCTGATGCGCGAGACTGGTCACTTGTGTAAGTGGGATAGAGAATGACAAATTAATGGCAGACAATGTGAAAAACGCCCGCATTTTGAGCTATTGGGCCAAAGTAGAAGCGCTGATAGCGCCAGACGCCGAAAAACGGACGGAGAAAATACTAAATGGCGTCGTGTCTTATGTCCGAGAAGGGGATCTTCCGTGGCAAAAGAAACTGCTCGAACTGCCTCACAAGCATTTTGTGCGTTTCGGTATCTTTCCACATCGAGCTTACGAAAGTGAGTTGCTCAAATTCCTTGCTGCAGCCAAGGAACCACCGGACCAGGGCAGTGGCATTTATGCCGACGACAAGGAACTGACCTTTCTCGGAGTTTTCGAGGTTGATCAGGATGGGCTTCCGCAGGCAGGCACGCTGGATATGGCAGCGTTCGCCCCGGCGTTTGCATCGCTTGTCACGAAGCGCGACATTTCTTTTGAGGATTATAAAAAGCGGATCGCCGAAACCTTTGATGAAGCCGCTGAAGTTTCTGTCGAATCGAAGCAACCTATCACCCGAGAGACAATCAGCTCCCTCACCTCCGATGCCATCAATCGTCTCGGCTGGACACCTCCTGAGATGGACAAAGCTCCCTTCGCCGTTGTCCGAACGGTGGCAGTTAAGGATGAGCGTGGCCGGAGCCTTGATCCTTCACTTGGCCCTATAAATGGTTTTTTCTTCGACGATATATGCAAGGTACAAGGCAAGGTTCGATCCAAAAGACCGGTTGGCCTCGTTGAGAAATACCTCGGGGAACCCGACGAGCAACTTCGAACGGATTGCACCTCGTTTGATAATCTCCACAAGTTTTTGACGGTTGACCGGATGCCCGATGGACGGTGGCCCTCGGAATATCCGCTGACCTTGATGCAGCAAGTTGCGGTAAATCAGGCTTTCGGAATGATGACCAGCAAACGGCCTATCTTTTCGGTTAACGGTCCTCCCGGCACTGGCAAAACAACGCTGCTTATGGATCTCGTGGCCGCGGTCGTCGTCGAGCGGGCGAAAGTCCTGTGCAAATTCGACAATCCGTCGTCGGCTTTTGAAAAGAGATGGGAAGTTCAGTATCAGGGTATGAAAAGACCAACGCCGGTCTATGCTCTGGACAAAAGACTGCATGGTTTTTCGATGGTTGTCGCCAGCAGCAACAATGGCGCGGTTGAAAACATCACTCGCGAATTGCCAAGTCTCTCCAAGCTTTCTCTGAAGTACCGCGAGGCGGATTATTTCAAACAACTGGCCACGGTCTTTATTAACAAAACCGTGCCTGAAGGGGAGGGTGATGAAACGGAAGACCAGCCTGACCCGATTGAGGGGTGGGGCTTGGTTTCAGCCCCTCTCGGCAAAAAGAAAAATCGCAGTCTGTTTATAAACACGCTCAGAGCGCAAGAGAGAATGAGAGCCGCAGACGGATCGGATACGCGAATCCCGGCCGCGCACAATATTTTCCGTCTCCTCAATGAAGCCAGACTGGCAACGAACTGGGAAACCGTACGGAAGTCCTTTGCCGAAGCGCTTGCGAAAGTGCAACGTATAAAGGCGGAGGTGAATTCTGTTGCCGGCCTCAAGACAACCTTCAAGACGTTAGGGGAGCAGGCCCAAAAAGCTAAGGATGAGTTGCAGGCGCTGAACGAAAATCTATTGACCGCCAGACGCGATGAAGCTCTTTTGAAGCAGGATGTCACGAAATGCGAAAAGCGCGTGACCGAAGCACAAGCCGCACTGAACAATCTCTTGCCTGCGCGCCCCGGCCTTTTGTCCAGACTTTTTCATACGGCCTCTTTTCGCTCCTGGCTCAGCCAATGGAACGCTGCGCTTAATAACCATCGGGAAATGCAGCAACGGCTTAACACAAGTGACGCGGCGCTAGAAAAGTGCCGAAAGTTCTTGGGAATTCTGCCGGGCCGGATCTCGGCGGCTGAGGCGGATCTGACCATAAAACGAAATGATGTGAAAAGAGCCGAGACAATCCTCAACAACGCCCAAGGCGAAAACTTCGTTGATTTCGAAGATCTTCAAAAGATGGAGCCGAGACAGAGAGAACAGGCTTTGCCGTTAAGCAATAAGGCGCTCCATGATGCGCGGGCCGATCTTTTCTTGCGCGCCATGGATGTACATAAGGCTTTTGCAACCTCTGAAACATTCGCGAAGAATCTCAAAATCTCCCTCGAGATGCTCGACAATAAGCTTGAGTTGCGGCCAATTCTTCCCGAAGCGGCGATGCATTTATGGGAGACCCTGTTTCTCCTCGTGCCTGTTGTGTCCACGACTTTCGCTTCGATGGCACGGGCTTTCAATCACGTTGATGCAGGGGAGATCGGATGGCTTCTCATAGATGAAGCGGGTCAGGCGGTGCCCCAACATGCCGTTGGAGCCCTTTACCGTGCGCGGCGCGCGATTATCGTTGGCGATCCTCTTCAGATTGAGCCCGTGATCCGGTTTAATAAAACAGCTGATACAACTCTTTTAAAGTTGTCCGAGGCACCATTGCCTTATCTATCGACCGCAAGCTCGGTGCAGGTTCTCGCGGATGGTGTCAATCCATACGGCGCGCATTTAAAAGAAAATTGGGTCGGATGTCCGCTGCGTGTGCACCGGCGCTGTATTGATCCAATGTTCTCGGTCTCAAACGAAATCGCCTATGACGGAACAATGGTGCTTGGAACCGGCATGCTGGAGGCGGAGGAAGAACGTTCCGAAAGAAGTTTGCTCGGCCCAAGCCGCTGGTTCGATGTGAGCGGCGTCGCCGGTCAGCGAGAGAATTATTTTCCAGAGCAAGGCGAAGTTGCGCTGGGACTTATCAAGCAGTTTATGAGTGGTGGTTGGATTGACGATCACAAATTTAAGGGATTGCCCGCTGTTTTCGTCATTTCGCCATTCAAGTCTGTTGCGCAGGAATTCAGGGGCCTATTGAACAGCACGCGGTGGCAATGGGCCAGCCATATTCCTGAGTCGACGTTTCGAAAATGGGCATTTGCCTCCGTCGGGACGGTGCATACATTTCAGGGGAAAGAACAGGAGTCGGTCATTCTGCTGTTGGGCGGCGCAACCGATTGTGCAATTCGATGGGCCGCCGGATCGCCAAATATTCTTAACGTTGCCGTGACACGCGCACAAAGACAGCTTTACGTCATTGGAGACCGCACTCGATGGGCTCAAAACGATTTGGCGCGTTCTCTAACACATCGATTGCCGGTGGAGGACAGGCGCATGCCGGATTTGACGAAAACCCAACAAGCCTAGACTACATGCCAGCTTAGGTGGAGCTTCTGTCCGCACGCGAACCCGGCGGCATCGGCGAGTTGGGGATCGATATTCGCCGGACATCATTGCGGTCAGTCTGAAATGATTGACCAGAAGATCCTCATGTTATTTGACTGTTGTTTAGAATTAACCGAAAATCCAGATACTCGCCAAGCGTGCTATACGCTTGACAGTATATACCCTCTGAGGTATTATCAATGATATCGTGGACTGTACTTCTGGCCGATGAATTTGAGCCGGAATTTCGTGAGTTGCCTGAAGGTGTACAGAATGAGACTTTGGCTCAATCGCGTCTGCTTCAGCAGTTCGGGCCAAACCTGGGTAGACCGCGCGTGGATACGCTTAAGGCGTCGCGGCATGCCAATATGAAGGAACTGCGGTTCGATGCAGCGGACGGTGCTTGGCGCGTTGCCTTTGCTTTTGATCCGAAGCGACGGGCAATTCTTCTGGTTGCGGGCGACAAGTCCGGCGGAAGTCAGAAACGGTTTTATAAAGAGCTTATTCGAAAGGCTGATGATCGCTTTGATGCGCATCTGGAACGGACGAAGAAGGAAAGGAAATAAACATGGCGCGGAACATAAACGACATCATCAGGGGGCTACCCGCTGGGCGGAGGCGCAAAATTGAAAAGCGCGCGGCGGAGTTGGTTGCCGAGGAAATGACGCTTCAAGAGCTTCGCCAAGCCTGCGAAATCACGCAAGTCAAGCTAGCCAAAAGTCTGGGTGTGGCTCAGAAGCAGGTGTCGGAAATCGAGAAACGCACGGATATGCATATCTCGACCTTGCGACGTTCAATCGAAGCTATGGGCGGAAAGCTCTCGCTGGTGGCCGAATTTCCCAACCGTACGCCTGTGATGTTGACCGGTATTGCGGCGCTGGGCACGAAACCGACCGGCGAACGTCCGAACCACGCGCACAAACGTTGATAGGAAATAGAGTTTATGGGTGCGGGCACAGCATTCGAAGCGCAGCCTCCTTCCGGGAAGCAACATGCTCTGCGACGACCCCAACTATACCTTTTCGCGGGATATGCAAAAACCCCAATATTGTTACACTTAGGTTCTTATGTTGATTGTTCGAAAAGGGGCGCACAATTGAGATCGTCAGAAATCGATTTCGATGCGTGCCAGCCGCTAGTCGATTGTTCGTTGTCAACGAGATCGAGAGAGACTCTGTTGTGAGCGCTCAGTTTCCGAAACTCTGTGGAGAAGAATGGCAGGATTGGGCGAATAAACTTCTCAGCCAGCATTATGGTCCTACAAATTATCAAAAGGTTCCAGATAATGATCGCGGTGACTGTGGGATAGAAGGCTTTACATTAGCCGAAGGTCACGCATATCAGGCTTACGGCTGTGAAGGTGAGCCTCTCCAAACAAAGGAACGTTACGAAAAACATCGCGACAAATTGAGCCGGGATATTCGGAAATTCATTGATAACCGTCAGACGCTAGAACGCATATTCGGGACCGTGACCATTACACGATGGGTTTTCTTTGTTCCTTACTATGACAGCAAAGAAATTGTTATTCACGCCTCCACGAAAACATCTGAGGTACTGAGCGCCAACCTTCCATATGTGGCGAGTGATTTCAGGATAGCGGTTTGCCATGAAGAGGATTTCTTAGTTGCGAGGGACCATCTCATCAATGCCGGAACCACAGCTCTTCAAGTTTCCGTCGATCCTGCGACACCTGAACAGTTAGGCGACTTTGTATCGTCTAATGTCGGGTTTGCGACCGATCTAACAAACAAACTGATCAAACTAACAACCCTTGCTACAGACACGCAACGTACGTCATTTCATGGCAAAGTCTTAAGGTGGCATTTAGAGGGTCAGGCGATTCTTCAAGCATTGAGAAAATACCCAACGACCTATGAGAAGGTCATAAAAACGAAATCACATCGGGAAAATTTTCTCGTAATGACTACTGTTACTGAAAGGTCTGCTCAGGAGATCCTCAATACTTCCATTCGCAATATGCATGACGCATTCAAACAAGAAGTGCGTGAGCTGCATACATTTTCAGCCGAAGCCTTTGGCACACGAAGCCGCCGCTGATTGGCTTCTACGTTGTCCGTTGGATTTTCCCGAGCGTGCGCTTTAATGTCTGAACCATCTACACAGGCAATCGACATCTTACAGGCTCATATATATAAGGTGGCTATGGCAGAGAACATAAGACTGCCGAAGGCTTGGGTTTCTTCCGAAAAGCGGCAGCAAATAGTCGCGGCACTGTCGAAGTGTGCGAGCGCTGTAAAGGTTGCGAGGGAAGTAGGCGTAGGGGAAAGCGTCGTAAGAAGAGTTGCACTTAAGGCGGGAATAAAGATTAAAAGAGACGCGCTGCCGGAGATGAGAAGACAGCAGATCATTTCTTCTCTGAGAGAGTCGCGCAATGCGGCCAAAGTGGCTCGTGAGTTTTGCGCAAGGGTGGCCTTAGTCAGATCTATCGCCAAACAAGAAAATATCTCGCTTTTGGGTCGGCGAATTTCCGATGAAAAACGCCAGGAGCTTATAAATGCACTCTTTAGCCATCGAAACGCTCTGAAAGTTTCAAAAGAAATTGGTGGTGCGAGCTCTTTCTCCGTCTGGAGGTTAGCAAAAATGCAGCATATACAACTCAAAAAAGGCCATCGCCGCGCTCTAAGTGTCCGTGCCGACTAGTGGATATCTAATTGAAGTATTTACATCTAGAACATGCGAGCAGGTGCGAATCGCTGGCGAAAATCATCGGCGCGACGTCGCATGTACTTTCGTGCATGTTGGGTCATTCGCTGAAATCCTCCTCTGGCTCTTCGCCAACGTCAGGGCGCTTCGGCTGTAGCTCTGGAGACGGTGGTGTCTCTCCAACCGGCAGCAATACAGTGTTGACTGAATCTCCCCTCACGGTGCTCTGATAGCGCGTATAAGATTTGGGCTTGCCGTCCTTGATGATGATGTAGCCCTTGCCGACACGTATCCATTCAACAAATTTTCCGGCGTAGAAATTCTTTTGCCAGGCAACGCATTCAAAGCGGACAGGTTTCGATGTTTCAGACATGGGTACGATTTAACCTCGTTAAAGATGCAACGAAAGATGCTCCGGCTCCGAATAATGAAAACCACCGCTGTCGCCCTGCTGACTAAAATCCTCCTGTTCGGACATTTCGAGAAGGCGCAGATACTCGGCATGTTCATCATGATCGGAACGAATACCTTCGTATGACTCATGAATAAAATACTCGGGAAGCCGGAAACGGATTTCCGACATGGTGTAGCCGTTTCTGAAATACCACGCAATAATGTCGCCTGCATCGGACGGATCTTCTTCTGTCCGGATAACGGCCCGGTTTTTGGTAAGTTCTTCCGCGACTGTTTCCCACGGAGCGCGGAGGAAGGATTTGGCCCTGGCACCTTCGGCGGGCTTGCGCATAATAGCCAAGGCAGCGAGACTAAATCCTCCGCTCGCCCCTGCTCCGCCGCGTCGGCGCCTGCCGGTAGCAGGTGCCGACATCGGAATGCTGGTGGACTTGGCTGCTTCGGAAAATAACTGCTTGATAGCACCTTCCGGGAAAAGCCGTTCTTTTGGCTTGGTCGATACTTCTGAAGCTCTGCTGTTTTGCTGATCCGCTTTGTTGCCTTTTCGTTGACCGGAGAGGATGGGGCGTGTCCTCTCCGTCTTCATCGGTCCCGCTCGCGTTCCCTGTTTCGGGCAGCGGCCTGGTCCTGCCGATGTTGCTGCTGTTGGACCTCTTCAGCCTTGAAGCGAGAAAACTCGATATGATCTTCGGCTTCCGCTTCGCGTTTGGCCTTGGCCTTTTCGCCTTCGTGGATCTGCTCTGGCGTAAGCTTCGGAACAAACAACGCTTCCAGACTTCCGGCGACAGTACTTAGACCTCGCTTGAGCGTCGCCGTAGCTTTCACGGCCTCCCCCGCTACCGGGATGGAAGCAGCAATCCCTTTTTTCAGGCCGCGAATTGTCTTCGTGCCGGTCTGCTTGGCAATATGCCGGGGATTTGTCGGGCGTCGGCCTGTCGCATGATCCATCCGGACCTTTTCCCAATATTCGCGGCGCTGCTGGGCGCGTTCATCGGATGCTTTTAGCGTCGCGTCGATGCCCTGAAGCTTTTCGGTCTTGTCGAGCGCTTTTACATATTTCTCCGCGAGGGACTGATCGATCTTGTAGAGACGGCGCGGAACAATGATTGCACCCTCGCGCCGGTATTCAGGCCGCTGCTCCGTAACGACAAGGATTTCGTTTTCCTTGAAACGGGGCGCGTAGTTTCCGACGGCTTTGGCAAACTCGGCCTGCCGGTGGCTCCTATCGGCTTCTTCCTTGATGGCTCTGGCGAATTTTATACCCTGATCATCCAGTGCCTTGGCAAAGGCCTGCTTATCTGTGGCTACCGAGAACGGAATGTTCTTGGCATTCAGGCGATAGAACTTCTTCGCATGATCATCAAATTCGATGTTGGTCCATGCTTCCCAGATCTTGGCGGAAACACCCTGAAGATGAGCTGGTCGCTGATCCCGCGTTGTTTCGAGACCGGCATCGGCAAACCAGTGCGGCCCTCTGTTACCAAACATCACCGGTCTGGTCGGCGCGTGCCGTTCCCACTCCGGCATGAATTTCTCAAGGTCGCGGTGTAACTGGACCTCTTTTATGACTTCCTTCGCATCGGTAACGCTCAGAAGTGGGGCCTTATTGATACCGCGAAGATAACCTTCGAGCTGGCCACGTTCGAGCCCAGTATTGCGCTCGGTCAATTGATATCCCACCCCGAACGGACTGACCGCGATCAACCCACCGGCAGCTCGGGCAAGCTCCGATTTTGGACCCTCGGCAAATTTCTCCTGCACAAACTCGACGTAGGTTTTGAGCGTGAATGCTTCTTTTTCCTGCTGCTCATCCTTCTTCTTTCCCAACTGCCGTCTTTGCCATTGATCAAAACTGCGTTGGGCGGCCTTTTTCATTTCATCCGGCAGGTGATCGTAACCGTCGGCGTGATCCATCCATGTCTTGGGGTCGCGGCGGCGTTTTTCCCATTCCTCGCGAAGGCTTTCCATTTCAAGGCTGATGTCGTCCTGCGTGACGCGGGCGAGAATGAAGCCTCGATCTTCGAGCGCGTTGGCAAAACCCTGCGATCCGTTCGATAGGCTTCGAGCCAAACGGATCTGCCCCTGCATCTTGCCAAGCTCGGGCGGTCGTTGATTATCATTGGCGGCCACCTGCTCGCGATTTGCAGCCTGTTCCGGCTTACTCTTTTCCTGCTGCCTTGGCGTTCCCTTTTGCTGCGACGGCTCCGCAAATTCCCGTAGCCTCTCTTCTTTTTCAATCGCGGCCTTTGCGACGGCATCTTCCCAGGCCATCTGTTCCCGCACGGGATCACGCTGCGCAAATTCGCGTTCCGCCTTCAGCTGATTTTGTACCTCCGTCAGTTCGCGCGTGAGACGCTCCGTGCGATCACGCGGGAGATCGAGCATAAATTCCCGTGCCTGCGTCACGCTCGGCATATGGTTCTTATCAAGGTCCGAAAGCTTTTCGCGCACCTGATGTGCGGAAACATCAAGAAGTTTTTTGCCGAGAGCATGTATCCCGCCCGCGTGATCGATGACGACAAAATCGCGTCTTTCGCCCGTGACGAGGATCAGCCCCTGGTCGGCAAGGGCAGCATCGAAACTCCGTCCGCAGTCGGAACGATCCCAGGCGGTACGGATCGTCAGCCGAATTTGCTCTTTATCGACACCGAGCCTCTGAGCCTGCTGCTGTTCCTTCTTGGTGGCGGCATATTTTATCGGTCCCTGACGCTCGTTCGTCACCGGCGTCAGTTCCAGTTCTTGTTCAAGTTCGCGGCTTAAGGCCTTGACCCGGAACTTAAAATAAGGGAGCGCGATGGCTTTCATCGTCTCGGTGTCGATCAGCGACCAGCCGATATGCATGTGCCTTTCGTTCGTCCGGCTATTGACATGAAAGGTAATCGCCCGCCCCTGCCCTTCGAGACCAAGCCTTTGCTCGATACGGTCAGCCACATGCTCCCATTTCTCCGGGGAAAGCCAATCCTGTTCCGGCAACCGCACCTGCACGTGAAAGAGAGCGTTCTCGGCTTTCGTGCCCTCGGCCATGATTTCGGCATCATGGAAAGCTTCGAAGATGGTCTCGGCCTCCCCGAAATTCTTCAACTGGAAGAATTCGGCATATTCTTCCTTCTGGAAGCTGCCAGCCATCATATAACTGGCGAGTTTGGTGCCGTTGTTATGTCGATTGGCCTTGATGATCATCGCGGTCCCTACGGCCTACAGCCTCGCGTATGGCGCGAGCGGCCTCACGGATTTCGGCGATTGCCGCCGACGTTTCTTTCGCTCCTACTGCCTGCGCAGCGTTGAGGCGATGGGCTATCTGGTTGGCCACGTTACCGGCCTTGTTCAGGGCGGCGATGGCGTGGCCCAAGAGCTGGGCATGAACGGTCGGCGTGCGTCGGGCACGAGGACCGGGCGTACCGAGCACAACGGCTCGGATATAGGCATTTGGACTGAGAGAGGCGGCGGTCGATTTTTCGACCAGGACTTCATGCTCGGCGTCATCCCAGCGCGTATCGATTTTATGATTTCGAAGGCGCTTTTGACTGCCACTGCGCTTGAGCGCAATGGCGTCGTTACCTGAAGGGGGCATGGGAGCGTCAGGCATTCCCCTGGACCTCCAGCATCCCCATAAGCAAGCGCATGGCGACATAGTCTTCAAGGCCCATACCAAAGGAGGCAGCTTCGGCTTCGAGGCTGGCGTGCTCCTCGTCGGTCATACGAATTCTCACTTTGCATATGCGGTTGGCGGGTTTGTCCCGCCGAAAGAAACGAGCGGGCCGCGTAACGGAGCCACTCATATGCTGACCTCCTCCGATAAGCCGAATGGTGCGGAATCGGGCACGGTTTCCGCAGGCCGCGAACAGCGGCGACAAAGGGGATGCAACGGGGGCTTGGCCCCCTTGCCAAGTTGCCCACGAGAGGAGGCTTCCCAAAGCCTCCGACGTGGCCGCGGTCTGACCGCGGACAACTTGCTGCCTGCGATATTCGCTCTTCTCATGCCGGGAATGAATCCAAGAATCACAATCGCCGCAAGCTTTTTTCCGTCACGCTCGCGCAATGATTCCATCCAAGGTTCGGCGGAAACGCTGCGGAGCAGTAGGGATGAGAAAGATTTTGGGTTTTGTGAATGACGGTGACGAGTTGAGGTGAAGGCAGGGCACCTGTTGAAGCGCCCTGCCCCTTGCCGCCGCATACTAATGTATGTTGAAGCCTCCACATGCGAGCAAGAAAGCGATGAAAGTGGTTGACGCATTCCTGCCAGTCTGCTGAAGGAAGATCAGGAGCACGTCCGACCCTGAAGCTATCAACTTTCTCCTGCTCGACAACGTGCTGAAGCTTTTTCGCCAACGCGACAGATTGTTTCGCGTCGAGGCCGTCTCCATCGTTGCTATGCCAGTGTTTGCATCCCCGGCATTCCTTCGGCGCAATCGTAAGGCACAAATCGGCGAGAGGGTGCCAGTACCAGATGTTGGCGCGGAAGTATTTACCTTCGTCGGATTTCGGGTTTCGACCGTAAACGTCCATTCCCATGATTTCGGCTCCATTTGTTGTGTGAGAACCCGCTGATCTGTGCGGGAATGGAGCCGGTGGAAAACCCGCGCAAACAGGCTGCAAGCGGAGAATTTTTTCGTTTCCCCGCAGGGCTTGGGTCTTGACCGGGCGTAGCGTAGCGGAGCCCTGTCAAGGCCGAAACGAAGCGCAGCGTAAAAATTCTCTGCTTGAACAAAATCGCGCATGCTCTTGCGCGATTTCGTACGGCCTGTTTGCGCGGGTTTTACATTGGCTCCACGATTCATGGCGTTTCAGTAAGACCAGGGTGTTTTTTACACCCTGGCCAGGACGTCAGTCCTGCTCTCCTTCCAAATCAAAAGGTTCATCGTCTTCGGCATCCTTGACATGGGTTTGCCATTCCTCGGGCGTAATGCCGGTCTTAATGAATTCGCGCTGTTCCTTCGACAGTTGCGGGAAGACCTGCTGAACGTCCTTGTCCCCCGCAACATAGGCATCGATCTCTTCCGGCGTGACCGGGATGTCCATGGTGTGGAATTTGCCGCTAATGAGGGATTTGCGTGTAAGCTTCATGGCCGTTTCCTTCTGTTTCCAACGACACTGGATTGCGTCATTGAGTACCCGCAGAAGATCGGTCGGCTCGACCGATGACACAGAAAAGAATTTCTCCCAGAGCCCGTCAGGGTCAAAAAAAGATTTGTTTTCGCGCCTACCAGCGAAAGCTAATCTTTTTTTGAGGTCTTGACAGCACTCTTCGCTGTCAAGGCCCGGCGGGAGAAATTGTTTTCTTGAGGATGGCCGCCTCTCATATGCGGCCATCCGTTCAGCGGGCGAGACGACCGATATGCTGCGCCTCGCCGTTTCGTTCTTTTCAAAACTTTGCCGAAGACAAATGGCTGCCATCTGTGGGTGATTTTGTGGTCGGAAGAAAACCGCCCGCCGGGAAAGTAGCCCCGGCAGGCGGCCTATAGGGCTATTCGTCGATTTGCTGCTCTTGCCGGTCCTTGGCGCGGAGATCAAAGATGACGCTGTGTGCCCGGTCAGCGACCTTGGCGAGAAGCAGCAGATCACCTGTGCTGAAGTTGCCGGAATGTTGCCACTGATCCGTGTCGTTTCGGAAGGCGCGCTCGAAGGTGACGTTATAGAAGGCTTCGCCCTTCCCGTTTTCGTTGCGCCAGATCGCGGCTGTAACCGGATACATGGTGATCTTCGCTGCGGGTTTTCTGTTGGCGTTTGACATGGTTCTTTCCTTTCGTTGTTTCGTCGGCGCGGAATTGCACCAGCGATGAAAACCGGCCACAGACGGCGGTCGCACGGGGCAAGCAAAAAAAGCGCAAGGTCGTCTGCGTTTTTGGGCAGGGACCCGGAAACGCAACGATCTTTGCCGATGCTTTTTGCTTGAACAAAAATCGCGCATGCCCCGCGCGATTTTCGTGTCCCCGAATGCGCATGGCGGCTGTAGGTTTTCTCATCGCTGGTGGCACTTAACTCCCGCGTGTGGAAACGTAACGGGAAAGAAAAATTAGACGGCGAGATGGCCCCGGCGGGATCGGACTTTGGTTGGCTTAACGAATGCGGGTGGCGAGATGAAGACGGCGGTTTTTTGACCAAGCCAACAAGCTTGTCGGCGACGGCACTCGCCAGGGTAAAGACTGGAATATTTGCCATGTCCTGTCTTGGTTGGACGCCGAGACCGAGCTATTAGGCGCAATGGGTCAATGCAGAAAAGTGCACGATTGCGGATTTAAGCCTGGCGGGGGGTCTTTGGATTTGAAAAAGACCATGATTCATGCAAAGCTGCCTGACTTTGAAATTTTGATAGCCCGAAACCATTTGGAGTAAGTCATGACCAAAAAGCCAAGCGCGGAGGCGATTTTAGAGGAACTTAGAGAGCTCATAACCGATCATCAGCAAGGTTTTCTTGAAGAGGGATTTCAGGACAATATCAAATACATGGACTCTTTTAATTTTGCCCGTGTTGTTGAAGAGCTTGTTTCCCCTGGCGAACGAACTCCGCACCTCGATAAATACCGCGCACTGAAGTTACAGATTAAGGCTGCTGCTGCGGCTCGCTCAACTCCTGCTGATCCATAGCAGCAGCTGCTATATCGTGGACGTTCTTGAGAGTCTCATTATCCGTAATCCAGACGTTGAAGATACCGCCTTTCAAGGCAGCATATACAGCTTCCTGCTTTTTTGTCCCGGCGATAACAACCACTTTCTTGCCGTCCCTGACCATCTTCCGATAGAAGCCGATTCCTTGCCTCTCCGGATCACGCTCAAGCGCTCCTGCCGTGAGAAAAAATCGCCATCGTGGATCGCCCTGCCCGTTTCGATCAAATGGACAATAGGCAAGGTCGGCGAACGCACTTTCAGCTATAAGTTCTTGTGGTGTGACTATGGGCCTCAAAAGATCGATCATCATATCTTCGCCTTTGATCCAGGGAGCCGGCGTTATCAGACCCAATGAGCCAAAGGCAATGCTGATTCCGTCCATCCTCTCGATGGCGTCTCGGACAGGTTTCCGTAAGACTAATTCATCAAGCTCTTTAGCCATGGATTGCCGGTCAAGGTGACCATATGGCGGTACCGTAGCGTAGTGACAACGGCCCGGTACCCGTCCACATTTGCTCCAAAGGACAGTCGCATTTACGAGAGGGTCAATATGAGACGCTGTACCTTCCAGACCGCGACCAATTAAGGCTGTCGTACCTGCATCCGGTATGAAGTTCAAGCCTAAATCGCCATCAAGAGCCCTGTTCAATAGGGGTCGAAGTATGTTTTGCACGTTCCACGTTAAGCTAACATTTGGTGAGGTAAGCGTGGGGACGCGCCGAGGTCCAAGAAATCTTAGAATCGCCTGTGATCACAGGGGCTTGACGCACTTCGGAGGAATTCATTTCTTTCATGAATTTCTACAAGTGCTGCAAATCCGCCGTTTCCTCACGCAAAACCTCGCCTATCCGAGGCGCAATCAACGCTACAGCCTAGCGCAGATAATGCTGGCGCTGGTGTACCCTCTGGTATTGGGTCTGGATCGCTTGGAGACCGCGTCATTCTTACGTTCCAACGGAACCTTTCAATACCTGACTGGGCTACCCAGTTTCCCCGATCCGCAGACTTTACGGCATTTCTTGCTCCAGGCTCCTGTCGTTTCGACACCAATTGCATCGGGTAAATGATCGAGTGCTGCAGAAGTTCATACACTTGCCGGATCGAAGATCACGCTTAATCCTGGATTTAGACAGCACCGTTGTCACCGTTTTCGGCCGTCAGCAAAAAGCCGAGGTTGGCTACAATCCGCGCAATCGCGGCAAGCGATCTTACCAACCGTTGCTGTGCATCGAGGCCAATTCTTCCTACCTGTGGGATGCCGAACTGCGCCCGGGGAACACCGGTGCCTGGGACGGCAGCGTCGAATTGCTCGCGACGTGCTTCGGCAATATTCCGCGCGACATCCGAGAGCTTCGTGTGCGAGCCGACGCCGGTTTTGGCTTCGGTCCCGTCTTGGAGATCCTTGAAGCGAATGCTACCCACTACGCGATCGTGGCCCGCCTGACCCAGGCGTTCAAACGATTGCTGCCCGGCCTGCGCTATCAATCTGTGAACGAGCAGTGGGAGATGGCGGAGTTCGACTACCGGCCCCATGATTGGCCGAAGGCCCGTCGTTACGTGGTCGCGCGACGATTCATTCCCGATGAGGACACACAGACCACGCTGTTCACGCTTGGCCGTTATGCATACCGTGCTTGGGTGACGAACATGAATCTAACACCAGCCGGAATCTGGCATTTCTACGACGGCCGCGCCGGCATGGAGCCGCGCATCGGCGAATTGCGGGAGGACTTCGCGCTCAGAAAGATTCCCACCGCCTCGTTTCTAGCCAATGCCTTATATCTGGAAGTTGTCCGATTTGCCTATAATCTCGTCACCGCTTTTCAACGGAACTGCTTGCAAGACTCTTGGCAAAACCTGACCCTTGGAAAGCTCCGTTACAAACTATTCTTCCTTCCCGGCGAACTCACTCGCCCTCAGAACCGCCCCGTCCTGCGTCTCAAGGAGTCTCCCATGCTGCGCGAGTTGGCAAACGAAATTCTCGACAAGATCAGCAAGCTCGAGCCGCTCTACCCGTGAACGTAAAGCGTCTTCATACCGGATTCAGGTCGTATGGATATGGACATTGTCGCGACGTTGCTTTCCAAGAGCGTCACAGAATTCTAAGACTGCACCTCCTCCCGTGACACCGACATGATGCTCGCCCCGAGCCGTGATCTTTTCAAAATAGTTCGCGGCGACGTGTCCCCATTCCGTGAGTAAATCGGCATACTTCTCCTGAGGGGGAATGGCGATGATTTCTTCGAGTTTGAACCAGCGCTTCAGTTCATGATAAGCGCCACTTTCAACAATTTCCGGAATTTCGATCTTGACGATTCCGCGCTTCTCCGCTTCCTCAAGCGATTTGGACACATTGCGGACCTCGATTCCAAAATGCTCGGCGATCTGGAGATGGGTCTGCTTGTCTCGATAAAAGAGTTTGGCAATCTTTCGAAGCGTTGCGTCGTCCGCGTGTTTTGCAGTGAACATTGAATTCGGGACACCTGCAAAGCACATGAACCCTGGTGTGGATGCAGATAAAGCCGTGCTTGCATTTTAAGGCAAGATCATTGAGGCCGACCCTATTGTTAAAGTGCTCGCACTTATGGCATTCAATAAACAGCACCAAGAAAGTGGTTGCCTCTTAATCATGACCTCGACGATGAAAGCGCTGAATAAACCAAGCATGAACGGCTTGGCTCCGGCCTCTCGACCTGGAATCAAAGTAAGAGAGAAATTATTGGAGGTGTCTATCGAGTTGATTTGCTTCTAGACTTCCGGGCCTGCCTCAGCCCTGGAAAAGTTAAGGCAGGCCTCGGAAATATCGAAAACTCGGGTTTGACCGTCGTTCCGGTCCCATCATAGCGAAGTTTCGCGCCGCACGACATCAAGCCAACAAAAAACTTCAATCGAAAAACATTTGTGAAAGGTGGCCTTTATGACCAGCCAATTGGCTGTGCAAAAGGCAGAGGTCGTGCCGTGCCTGAATTCGGAAACCCTATTGAGCATCAGTAGGCCGTTCCGAAACAGCAAACCGCTATGGCTGATCTCTGCTGAACGTAATCGCGCAACGGAAGGGTTTCCGTTGCATCTTGCGCCGGGTAACGCTCGCATCGTCGGCGCCGGCGCTCACGACGTTCTTCCTATGAAAGCGGTCGTGTGGGTATCAAGGGAAAACCAGATCTCCGTCGCCGTTGAGAGCGATGCTTTTGACCTGGGGCGTGCGGTCCTCGTCCGAATCTGGACACTCGACTCTCCGGGCATCAACCGCGCTGCACGGTTTGAGCAAGGTAATGGCGGGATTGTAGCGACGGCACAATTCGGCTCGTGGGACGGTCTGCCGTTATCCGGCGTAACGCTCTTTCCTCTCAGCAAGGCGGGTGAGGAATGTTAGCCCGCGCGGAGAGCCAGCACGTTGTCACAGACCGACAGCAGCCCGACCAGGTGACCGTCGCGACCGGGGAGTGCGCTGTTACCAGCGGCGCACTCACCCTCGATGTTTTCTTCGGTCGGGAATGGGCACCGAAGCATGAATTGATGTTCGGCGGCCCCTGGTGCAACGACAGCACCGGCCATAGCTGGGATTCGGAGGTGCATTGAGAGATCTATGAGTAAAGAACGCATCGAAGCCCTCATGAAACGCGAGACCGCCCTGCGCGCGGCACTCGCGGCTGAGCGCATGAAGCAGGCGAAGCTCGACGCAAAAGATCTGAAGAAAGAATTCGCGACAGTCGGCGAAGTGCTGGTGCTTTACAGTCGTCAGTCGGCAGAATTCAAAACCATGCTGAAACAGGTGTTGCCCGTCGCGGCGGCTGTGGCCGATGAAAGTGCGCAGCGCTTTCTGAAAACCAGGGGGTGGATCTGATGGACCGCCTCCGACTTCTCCTCCGGCAAATACCCGGCCTTCTCTGGAAAGGCACCAAAAAGATGCTGTGGTTCCAGCTGTGCTGGTTTGCCGCGCTCGAAACGCAGTTGTTCATTATGGCGATGTTCTTCAGCGCCTGGGCTTCCTACCATGCGGGACATCCCCTGACGCAAGCCGAGCTTTGGTCCGTTTTCGACCGGCTCATGAGCAACGTCTTCCCGAAAGGCGGGTGCGCCCAATGAGGGATATCGTCATCGGCCTTATCGCGCTCGCTATTTACATTCAGTGTTGCCGCAAGTTCGGCCTTCGCAAGGCGACCGGATGGGCAGGCGTGATCCTGATGTCGAGCCCCGTTATAGCCGTCGGTGGTCGCATCCTGGAGTTTCATCTCAGGAAGTCCTGGGATGGTCTTGCATTTCCGGCACAGGCGGGAATAGTGCTGGCTTTGCTGCTCATCGTTGCAGGAGCGATCAAGAGTTTCGGCGTGACGTCGTTCCTGTCCGGCTCGTTTCAAATGGCACTCGTCGTCAGCACGTTCACCTTATTGGGCACTCTGCTGCTCATATTCTGCATGGCTATCCGCATGCCGCCGGTGATCATGTTCGTGGGTATTCCCGTCTTGATGTACCTCGCCAGATGTTGGGGGCGGAGGTAGCCGTGAGGGACATACTTATCGGCTCCGGCGCGCTCGCCATTTATATCCGGTGCTGGCGTAAATTCGGGCTTGAAACAGCCACGAGATGGGCCACGGCAATCATTTTGTCGATAGTCCCATTCAGCATCGTCGGGCTCGCAGTTGGACCGATCGTCCAGAAACTCTGGAATGAGCAGGCTCCATCGACACAAATAGTCGTCGCAGTCGCAGCGATAGCTGCCTTGATCATTTCAACAAAAAAACGCGGTATCGGTGGCGTCATGACATTTCTTTTTATGGCGGCGTTCATTCTCACTGCCGTAACCGGCTTCGGTTTTATTTACATCGCAGTCTGCGCCATGGCCCATGTGCCTCCCGTGATCGTTGCCGTGTTCAGTCTCATTATTTGGGCGCTAGTGTACTGTCTCTAAAATAGCTTTACAACGATTGACGTTCTCCAATATCTGTTCCGCCGTAGCAGTCCAGAGGAAGGGTTTGGGGTTTTGGTTGTTTTCCTCGAGGTATTCCTGAATGGCTTGGATCAGGTCGTCGACGCTATAGAAGGTTCCCCGGCGGATACGCTTGTCGGTAAGTTTGCCGAACCAGCGCTCCACGAGGTTCAGCCAGGAGGAACTGGTGGGTGTAAAGTGCAGCTTGAATCGGCGGTGTTTGTCGAGCCAAGTCTTAACCTTCTCATGCTTGTGCGTGCCATAGTTGTCCAGAATCAGGTGGAGATCCAGCTCGCGAGGAAACTCACGGTCTAATCGGCGTAAGAAGCGCAGGAACTCCTGGTGCCGGTGGCGCGGCATGCACTCTCCGATGACAGTGCCGTCCAGTAGATTCAAAGCGGCGAACAGTGTGGTTGTGCCGTGCCGTTTGTAGTCGTGAGTCATCGTGCCACATCTGCCTTTCTTCATCGGCAAACCGGGCTGCGTGCGGTCCAACGCCTGGATTTGGCTCTTTTCATCCACGCAAATCACTAACGCCTTATCGGGAGGATTGAGATACAAACCGACAACGTCAGTTAGCTTTTCTACAAATTGTTTGTCTCTTGAGAGCTTGTACTTTCGTGTGCGGTGCGGTTCCAAGCCATGCGCGTCCCAAATGCGTTGAACACTCGCCGGGCTGACACCTTGTTCGGCAGCCATCGTTCGCGCGCTCCAGTGAGTGGCCGCTTTCGGCTTGGTTTGCAGCGTCGCATCAATGATTTCTTTGATCTTCGTTGCGTTGATTCCTGGCTTCCGCCCCCGGCCCGGCGCATCGTCTACCAATGAATCCGGGCCTCCGGCGGCAAATCGCTCTCGCCATAACAACACAGTCGGACGACTGGTCTCCAATTGCTCGGCAATTCTGCTGTTGGCTATGCCCTCTGCCGCCAGCAGAACCAATTGCGACCGGAACACTACCTTCTGTGGCGTATTCCGCGCCGCTATCCAAGCGTTTAGAGTGCGCCTTTGTTCCTCAGTTATCGGCAACGCATCAGGCACAGCCCACATCTTAAACCAAGTATGCGCCCGATCCATCTCATTGTAAAGCTATTTCTGAGACACTACACTAGCCAAGGGCTACCGGGGACGATGATGGAACGCGCCTGGACCTTTATTCAACGTGTTGGCGGTTTGCTGTTGCTGGCCGAGATCGCGATTTTCGTGATCGGCTCGACGCATCATCACCGCCTGCTTCGTAACAGCCATGAATTCGGCGTTGCCTTCGATCAGGTCAGCCAAAGCATTGTTCGTGAAATTTCAAACGCGGCGCATTGGGTCGCCGGGAAAGGGCAGTAGGAAGAAGAAAGTTTTATGGATGCGTTTCTCGAGTTCATTCTCGGCCTTTGTGTTCACCATTGGTGGATCATCCTCGCAGCGCTGTTTGCGTCACACTTTCTAAAGGCAGGAAACTCCGTCGAAAAGGCAATCGGGGATTTCAAACCGGAGAAGGTCCATGGCGGCGCGGGGTGGGTCAACGATGATAAGCAGCTTCGGAAAGCAAAGCTTTTCACCGGCAAAGGAATACCGATCGGATACGCGCCTTCGGGCCGGGAGATGCACTATTCAGGCCCGTCGCATGTGACGGTCATCGCGAAAGCCAGATCCGGCAAAGGCCTGCTAGCCGTCGCGACCCTCCTCAGCCTGTGCCGAGGGATGGTCGTAATTGACCAAAAATGCGAGTTGGCCCTCGTCACATACCGCCAAAGACGGCGTTTCGGGCCGGTTTACATCATCAATCCGTTTCGGATGTTTCCGAAAGAGCTCGGGAGCATGTTCGCCCGCTACAACCCTATGAGCGACCGCATTCTCAATCCGGACTCACTTTCGTTCCATAGCGATTGCAACCGATTAGCTGGATCACTCGTTTGGGAAGAAGGACGCGAACACAAGTTTTTCTCGGACGGCGCGCGTATCCTCGTCTCCGGCATAATCGGGGCACTGAAACGCCATGCTCCGAAAGAAAAACAAAACCTCGTCGAAGTAGCGGGCATCATCGGCAGCGGTCCGGGCCTGTTCGCCTTTTGTCGCGAAACTGTCGCCGGAACCAACGACCGATTTCTCAAGGCAAAGCTTGAGCGCTTCGCATTGCGCGAGGACGAAGAGCCAACCCGTGGTCTCACGGATGTCATCGGGACCGCAATTAGTAATCTCGGCTTCCTGAACGATGCGGCTCTCGCCGAGAGCTTGAGCGGTTCGGATTTTGTTTTCTCAGACGTCCGCAAGCAACGCGCGACGGTTTTTATTTGCCTGCCACTTTCAAAAATCGACGTTTGTGACCGGTTTTTCAGAGTCCTTATGGAAAACGCGCTCGCGGAATTCTTGAACGAAGGGACGAGCGGCAAATGAAACGAGAGAGAGTTTTGATCATTGCCGATGAAGTGGCGACTTACGGAAAAAACATGAAAGTGCTCGAAAATTTCATGGGTATGGGAGCTGGCGCTGCGATGGCTCAGGTCATGCTGATTTTTCAAAGTGCGGCCCAATTACGCAGCATGACCTCGGCATGGTCCAGCTTCATCGCTAACTGCGGCGTGACCCTATGGTTTGGACTTGCCGACCCGGAAACACGAGAACTGGTGAGTAAGCTCGCGGGCACCTGTGAGTTAGTAAATCACTCGATTAGCGCCAACATCGACCGGCAGACAGGCGATGTCGTCATAGGTGCCGGAGGTAGCCCCTTTGCGCGGCAATTGATCCTGCCTCATGAAGCCGGTGAACTAACGGACGGGAACCGGATGATCGTCTTCGCCGAGGGCGTACATGGGCCCATTCTCGCTGAGCGGCGGCCTTACTGGAAGGTTCCAAAGTTTAAAGGGAAGTTTCTTCCAAACAAATATGTGAATGACAATCGCGGAGGCCTGCTCGGAAAGCTGTTCGGGTGAACCATGGCCACAACGCAACAACAACCGGCGATCTTTACTGTGGCGGAGGCCGAGCGCTTTGCCGCACTCATGGCGGGCTTTGATACCGGCAACCCTTCCGAAGCGGAGGCCATGGGCAAAGGCCGCCTGCTGCGGCGCATGGCGGATGAGAAGAAAATCCGTCTCGTCGATGCCTTCGAGTTGCCGGAGATCCGCCAGGCAATCGACGTGCAATCGCAACCGAACCGGCAACCCGTGCCCGACGTTGCGCCGATGCAAGCCGAGATTGACGACCTGCGCAACAAGCTCGCGGTCGCGATGCCAAAGGTTCGGGAATTGGCCGAGGAACTTGCGAAGAGACCTGACGCGGAGACCTGGTGGTACCGGTTCTTCGCAACCGCGCTTTGTTGCATCGGACTTTTGGACGCGGGTGTTGCCTTGGCGATAGGGGGTTGGGTTCTGGCGGGCGCGGGCGTTTTAGTTGCTGCCCTGCCGGTTTTCTTTGTTGATGAGCTTCAGTTAGGAGAAACGATGTTTACGAATGTACTCGAAACGATCAAGGACAAAGCCCTGCTCACTTATGCATGGGCGTCTTATATTTTCTTCGGCCTGAATGGATTGATCTACATCGCCTGCTGCGTTGTCGGCGGCGGTTTGGTCGGGCCGATTGGTTATATCCGGTTCCTCTATCACTGCACGCAATGGGGGGTGAGCCATGGATAACCGGATTGAATTCTCCCGCTTCGCCGAAAGCGAGGATGTCAGCCGCGCGAAACATCCGCAACGCGAGACAAGGCCCCAGTCCGAGAAAGAACGCGCGCCGGACTACTACCAGCGATCCCAGGAGCGTGACGGGGGCAGCTCATGGAGCGGCGGAAGCGGTGGTGGCGGCACATGGGCCGGGAGGTCGAGATAACCAAATGAAACCCAGGATGATTGAAGCTCCAAAAGACGGAGCGCTCGTGGTTCGTAGGCAATACGAGATCGAAGACGAACGGAAAATGCGCAGATGGGGTTATGTCTGCCTTTTTATTGCAACCCTTATCGTGCTTGGGATCGCCTATGTCGCTGTGCATTTCGATGCGATTTTAGGCGTAATCCTGTTCGTGCTCTTCGGCTATGGTCTGAACTATTTCGCGGTATCGGCCTCGCGCCTGGACGCTGAGAACAAAGCGGAACAGGCGTCTGCGCAGCATCGCTCTCTTGGGCTTGTCCGGGGAGGTCATCATGTCAAATGATCTCGTCCGCAGGGGAGGCACGCGTTCCCTCGATGATGAATGGGGGCGAATGAACCAGGCGCTCGCCAAAATTGGCCTCGCCTCCGTTCCTGCCCGGCAACAAAGGTCCCCTGCTCCGGTCATGCGCGAAGCGCGGCTGATCGTTGGGCTTGATCTTACCGGCAGCCGCGAAGCGAGCCTCAAACATGCCCGCGTCGCGACGGCAGCGATGTTCGACGCTATCAAGAGCTTTGGCTCCGTCGTGGTGCAGCTCGCCTATTATCGCGGCATAACTGAATGCAAAGCAAGCCGCTGGCATCGTGACCCGGCGATCTTGTCAGACGCGATGCGTAAGCTCGCTTGCGAAGCGGGCAACACACAGATCGCCCGCCTCATGCAGATGGCACTGAAAGAGAAAGAAAAGCTCTCCGGGCTTGTTTTCGTCGGCGATCACTGCGAGGACGATCAGGACCAGCTGATTGCGCCCGCGAAGGAGTTCGGGAGACGCAACATGCCGCTGTGGATCTTCCATGAATGTTCGGATGAGAACGACCGGGCTCTGTTCGCAAAGCCCATATTCAAAAACATGGCGGCGGTGAGCGGCGGGATCTATGTCGAATTCAAGCCGGACAGTGGCGCGGTGCTTCGCGAAGTGTTGGCGAGTATCGCCGCATTTTCGACGGCGGGAGCCGAAGGCCTGAAACAGGTCGAGGCTGTCCGTACGCCGGAGGCGCGGCAATTACAGGCCCGGCTGATGCTCGGGCCGGGGAAAGAGAAATAGGCAGTAGGGAAAAGAAGAAAGGAAAGGTCACACACAAACAGTTTTATGCATTTCACACCAAGGACAGAACAGGACATACAAGACAGTAAGTTGTGGAAAAAAGGCGATTACGATTTTGAGGTGTTAGAGGGCGAGGACAAAACCAGCAAGACGTCCGGCAAGCCGATGATCGAGTTGCGCCTGAAACTCACAGACGGAAAAATATCGCGGACATTCACGGATTATCTTCTCGCGGAAACGCCGGAGAAGCTTCGCCATGCGGCGTCGGCCTGCGGGCTCATCGATAACTACGATGCCGGCGATCTGCCGGGTGCCGCGTTTAAAGGCAAGAAAGGCAAGGTCCGGCTGGGCATCGAGAAAGACCGGAAGAAAGTTTATCCGGACAAAAATGTGGTGCTCGATTACATCTGCGCCGAGAGCGCGGCGAAAGGAGGGGCGGCGAACAGTTTCGGCCTCAAATTCTGAGGTGCCTGGCGCCCCCTACCCGCTATGCTTTTCAAAATCTCTTGGCTTGCGGATTCCAGCCGTTTAAATTCTCTGAATGCCGGTAACCCAAAGGGGATGATCATGTCTGGATCGGAGCTGGAAGACTTCAAATCGCGCATCGATTTGCGCCAATATGCGGCGGCGCATGGCTGGACGCGTGACGATAAGCAAAGCTGGGGTGGAAGCGATGTCATGCGCCATCAACCCAGTGACGACAAGATCATCATCAAACGCGATACGGACGATCACTATTTGTATGTCAGTACGCGTTCATCGAAGGGCGGCTCGATTATTGATTTTGTCCAGAACTACCGGGGCATGAAGGCCTGGGGCGCGATCTTCCAGGAACTTCGCCCCTGGATCGGTGAGGTGCCAGTCAAGGTACCCTCCTTTTCCCCCCTGCCGAAAACGGAGAAGAACCGTCTCAAGGTTGAGGCCGCCTACTTCCGCATGCAGGACACCCGAAACGGGCACCCTTACCTGGAGCGCGAGAGGTTGATCCCTGGTGCTGTCCTCGCCCTTGACCGCTTTGCGGGTCGCATAAGAATTGATAGCCGGTCGAATGCGGCATTTCCGCATTTCGATAAGGATGGGCTTTGCGGATATGAGCTGAAGAACAAAAATTTCACCGGCTTCTCATCGGGCGGGACGAAAGGCCTGTGGCTTTCGAACCAGCTGCGCGACGACAACAGCATGGTGTTCTGCGAGGCCACGATTGATGCGTTATCTTATGCCGTTCTTCATCCCGATGCCCGGACGCGCTATGCCTCGGTCGGCGGTAACACCAACCCGCAACAGCCGGAACTGATAAGGGCGGCCTGCGCCGCGATGCCTTTGGGCGGCGAGATTGTCGCGGCAATGGATGCGGACGCCGAGGGCCGTAAACTTGCCGAAATTGTCCGCAAAGCCGTCGAATTGTCGGCAGGATCTGCGTTTTCGCATCGATGAGCCGGCAAAACACAAGGACTGGAACGACCAGCTCCGTGCCCATCCAAACCCACTTCTTCCCTACCGCTCGCCGGAGGTTCCCTCAGTGGCGTGATGCCTCGCTTTGCGTGGTTATGGTCCCGCAATCTTTGTCGATGGGGCCGGTGCTAGATGCGCGTCTCTCAGAAAGCAGCCGCAGAATTTGCTGTCGAGCAGCACCAGTCGCGAAATGATCCCCCGCCGAAGGCAAAGTTAGAGGGCAGCGAAAGCATCAACTTTCGTTACGAAAAACTCGCGCGTCAGGAATTAGAAGCTCTTCGCGGTTTTCCTTACGAGGACGAGGAATGGGCTCGGTCGAAAAGCCGCTTGCTCGATCTCGCATATCTTGTCCGCCGATGGGTTCAAGCACAGTGCGGAGCCCATCAACAAAGGCGGGATAACGTGCGGTAGAGTCGGCATATGCCCTCTTCGGTCTACGTTATGCAAAAACGTGCAGTCAAACCGATGCCTGGTCCGACACGCGGGTGCGTCTTATATGCCCGTGTCTCCTCGAAGGAACAGGAACAAGAAGGCTATTCCATTCAGGCTCAACTCAATTTGCTGCGAGACTATGCTGCGCAAGAACGGCTTGAAATCCTGAAGGAATTTACCGACGTTGAGACCGCCAAGGTTGCAGGCCGCATGCAGTTCAATGCCATGCTCGCGTTTCTCAAGAAGTCGCAAGGGTGCCGCACCTTGATCGTTGAGAAAACGGATCGGCTCTACCGCAATCTGAAAGACTGGGTCACGATTGATGATTTGGGCCTCGATATACATTTCCCGAAAGAGAACGTGATTATCGGTCCGGAGTCGCGCTCGTCGGAAAAATTTCTGCATGGCATCAAAGTCCTGATGGCGAAAAACTACGTCGAGAATCTCGGCGAGGAACCCAGCAAAGGCATGCGCGAAAAGGCCAAGAGTGGGGTATGGCCAAGCGTCGCGCCGATGGGTTATCACAATGTCGAGGGTGCGGATGGCAAAAGAACGATTGCGCCTCATCCGGTTCAAGGGCCTGTAATCCAGAAGCTGTTCGAATGGTTTGCGACCGGCGATTACACGCTAAAGGCACTCGCCGAAAAGGTGCGGCAGGAAGGGTTATGTTTCGGAACGCGTCAGGTCAACGTGAGCAGCCTGCATGTGGTCCTACGCAATCGAATTTATAGCGGGGAATTCGATTGGAAAGGCGTCCGGTATCAAGGGACCTACGAACCGCTCGTGACCAGGTCAACGTGGCAGCGCGTCCAGGATCGCTTAGAAGACCGGTTTGAATCCCGGCATCGGAAATATCTTCACGATTTCACGTTTTCTGGGTTGGTAAGGTGCGGACACTGCGGGTGCAGCCTGGTCGCAGAACTGAAAAAGCGCCGCTATGTTTACTACCATTGCACGGGCTACAAAGGGAAGTGCAACGAACCCTATGCTCGGGAAGAGGTTCTTGCCGAACAGTTCGCTACGACACTGAAGTCTCTCGTGATCCCTGAAACCGTACTCAAATGGCTCGACCAGGAGCTCACCTTCTCGCTCGAAAAGGATGAACGGATTCAGCAGCGCACGGTGAAGTCCTGGCAGGATGAGTGGGACCGGCTACAAGGCCGCCTCGATGCGATGTATGAAGATAAGCTTGATGGCCGGATTACGTCCGAGCAGTTCGACCGGAAGGCGAAGGACATCCGTTCGAAGCAGCAGGCACTACGAACGAAGATTAGCGATCACCAGACCAATGGCACGGATCTAAGATCGGGCTTCAACATGATGCGATTGACGAGCATCGCCTGCCAGGAGTTTGAACGGCAGAATCCGCGAGAACAGAGAAAGCTATTGGAACTCGTCATCGAGGGAGCGATCTGGAAGGAAGGGCAACTCGAATTGGCCCTTCATGAGCCCTTCAAGACTTTGGCACTTTCGAACCCTGCAAGTTCAACAAAAGAAGGACCCGGCGGAACTTCGCAAGCCAAATTTGAGGATTGGCTCCCCGACATGGATTCGAACCACGATTCACGGCTCCAAAGGCCGCTGTCCTACCATTAGACGATCGGGGAGCAAGGAAGGAAAGAAACAGACAGACAGTCATAGTTTAGCAATACAGCCTAAGAACACAACACATTCGTTTCATGTAGAATCGACTGGAAGCAATCAAGCCGTTCGTGGTTGCACCAACCGCTGGAGAAACGAAATGTTGAAGACAGTTCGGAATTTGCTTTACCGCGTGAGCGTCTGCGTCGCAGTCCTGGGTGGCGCACAGACAGTCTCTCACACCACAGGATCGGCAGTGACCGAGGCGCAAGCGCGCGAACGTCGTGGCGTTCCACAACAAGATCAGAAAAAGCGTAGGGGCGCCGGAGTTGACGTGGTCAACGGATTTGGCGGCGTACGCTCAGGGGCGGGCCAAGCAAATTGCCGCCAATTGCGAACTCGGCCACGACCCGAATGGCAACGCGCCGGCATATGGCGAAAACCTTTTTATGGGGTCCGGCGATGGGTTCACGCCTCTTTCCGCAGCCCAAACCTGGTATGACGAGAGAAAGGCGTATCACAACGAAGCCGTATCCCAGAGCAACGTCCAAAATGTCGGGCACTACACTCAGATGGTCTGGAAAGCGAGCCTGCATCTGGGTTTTGGCAAAGCGCAGTGTCAGGATGGCACGGTTGTTTTTGTGGCGAATTATGATCCGCGCGGCAATATTGTCGGCCAAAAGCCGTTTTGACGGCTAGCCTCGCAGCGGCGGTTTTTTACCAATCGGAATAATTGGTGCCGTCGAGCGCTTTTTTGTCCGAACCACTGTGCACGTCGTACAAGCCGGGCGCGTTGGTTGAGCCGCCCACTGGCGTCTCTTCCATCACTGTTTTCCAGGTGTCGTTGGAATGCGTCATAGGATCGATCGGCACTTGCCGCAAATAGCCTTCCGACACCAAGTCTTGCAGCGAATCGGGTGCTTTTTGCTTGTCGACGGTGTACTCGTCGATCATGTTGCGCATGGCGCTCAAATTCTGGCGCAAGACGGCTTCCTGCGAGCGCGTGATCGATTTCTGATAGACAGGCACTGCGATCGCCAGCAGCACGGAGACAATGAACAAAACCACCATCAGCTCAATGAGCGTAAATCCGCGCTCCGCCTTTTTGAGAAACACGCGCAAGCGCGCGTCCGCGCCGTTTGCGCTTTTGACAAACCTGCTAGCCATTTGCCTTTCCCTAACCGTTACCACTCCGAATAAGCCGTCCCGTCGCTTGCCTTGTCCATGGTTTTGGAAAATACGTTGAACACGTTCTGACCGCCCCAAGACGTGGATGTTGGCTCATCCTGCATGCTGCGCTTACCCCAATCGTTGTCGCCCGTGAACGGGTCTTTGGGGATTCGGCGCAAAAACTTCATCTTGTCGGTTTGGCCGTTGCCGGCGATCGTGTTTGCCATCTTTACGCCATCCACCAAGACTTCCAATGTCGGCGGATAACAATATTGATCAGGGTCGCCAGCCGGGATCTTGCCTTGGTCGCACAGATCTTTGTATTTATCGATGGCGTGCCGCATGTCCGACAAATCCGCCAGCAAATCCCGCTCCCGCTGTCTCCTTACCTGGTAGCGCGCCAACGGCAAGGCCATATCCGATAGGATGAGCAGAATTGTAAACGCGACGATCAACTCAACTAACGAGAAGCCCGCTTGCGTTTTGCGACGCCGTGCGCAAGCCCTGACCTTAAAACGAAACATCCCTTTCAGACCTCATAACATCACTTTGGTTGCGAGCTACTGCCTTGCGTAGTAGTGCTCGTCGCTGGTGGCTCCTGCGTCAAATGGCCTTCCAATAATTGAACCGGCGCATTTTGTCTGGAGCCTTGGGCTGGTGCGGCGCCTGCAGTTGCGGAGGTGGCGGGAGTCTGCTGCGGTTTGGCCGGCTGCTTGGCCGTCGTCTTAGGAGTTGGAACTGCGGCGGTGCCACTGGCGAGTTGGACCCTCACAATGGTTGTGCTGGGCCGGTTGGCTGCCGATGGGCTTTGCGGCGTAACTGTCTTTGGCGCGGCCTGCGTTCCTGTCAGCGACTTTTTGGTTGCACTCACCGCAGCGGGCCCAATCGTTGCGTAGGATGCGCCATCCGGGTTCACATTCGCAGGAGCAGCCACCGGCTCTGTGGCGTTGGCGGCGGGCGTTTGCGGAACGGGAACAGTCTGTTCAACTGGCGTGCCGAGCCTTCCTGGGGCAATGGAGGGCACTTGCACCGGCACTGGTACAACAGCGTTTGTCTGAGCCGGCTGCTGGGTATCCTGGCCAGCGGTGAGTGGCGCAGTCAGATTCGTTGCTGCGCTGTCTCCACTGCCACCATTACCATTGCCATTTTCGTTACCGGTCACAATGGGGTCCGGAGAAAGCCCCATTTGTTGCATGCCTTCAACCGGCGTAACCTCTGTTCCGGGAGGCTGGGCCGACGACGGTACGGCAGGTGGAACGATCGCCGGCTGGGGTTACTGCAGACACCACTGGCGCCTGCTGTTGAGGCGGCGCGGTTGGCGCAGACTGAACGACGGGCATCCTCGGATTGTTTGTCGGCGGCAGCAAATCAGCCTGACCGCCTGGAGGAGGTACTTGCGGTGGTGTTACGCCGGGGCGCCCAGGAGCCGCCGGGGCAGCGGGCATTACGACAGCGGGAGAACTGCTCGCCGGTTGTCTGTGTTCCACATGCGTCATCTTTTCCGTGCCCGCCAACACTCCATTCGGAGATTCATCTCCCACCGGTACGGCGCGAATGATGTGCGGCACAAGCGCAATTAAGATGTCGTCTTTTTCGCGATCCTTGGTACGGGTGCCAAACAAATAGCCGAGCACTGGTACGGCCGAAAATCCGGGTAAGCCGGCAATCGTTGTCTGATCACTGTCACTAGTCAGGCCGCCCAGCAAACTGTATTCGCCATCGCGCATCCGTACATCCGCCTCGTTTATCTTCTGTCCGATGACGGGCTGAGTCACTCCGGCGATATTAACCGATGTGAGCTCCGTGGAAATTTCAACTTTGATGTGCATGCTGACATCGTTCGGCCCGTTGACGTGCGGCTGAACGTCAATATTCACGCCGATATCGATTTGCTGGAACTGCGTGGTGGCGTAAGGGATCGATCCCGGGGTAGCGACAGCCGAGTTTAAAGAACCGGATACATACGGGATTTTTTCGCCGACCTTCAACGACCCTTTGCCGCCGTCCGTAATGCGCACCTGCGGATTCTGTAACAACCGCGTGTTGGAGTCATTCATCACTGCCTGTGCGATGGCGCCGGGCAATGTCGCGGAGAATTGGTTGGTTGAGAGCTTACCGAGTTGTGAAAGCAAAGTGCTCCCACCAGTTGTCGTAGCGGTCCCCGTAGTACTGGTGGTTGTAGTACCGGGGGTTACGGTAAGCAAATTGCCCTGGAGTGCTGCCCCAAGAGTGGACGTCAGGGACTTGGAAACCTCCCAAACCTTCACGTCGACCAGAACTTCAGCTTTGGGCTGATCCAAATCGTGAACCAACTTCTCCACCAACGCCATCGTGTCGGCCGAGCCGCGAGCCACAATCGCGTTTTGGCTGGCCACCTGGAAAAGGCCCGTATTTAACTTCGCGCCAATTCGGACGGCGTTAAAAATTTCTGTGAATTCGTTGGCGGTGCTGGCATTCTGAATGTGAAATACCTTCACCACTTCGTCCTGATATTCCTGCCGCTTTGGCTCACTTTCCTGGGTTACGAAAATCGCGTTGTTGCTGATCGGTTTCCAGAAGGTGTGCGTTTCAAGCGCAACGTATTGCAAGGCTTGGTCGAGGGTTGCGTCGATGATGTCCAGATTGAAATTATGGGTTGTGCCGCCCATGACATCGATCCCCGAGGGATCGAAAAGGACGTTAATTCCAGCCAATTTCGCGATGCTTTCGTAAATCACCCGCGCGGACTGATTGTTCATTTTCAGATTGCGGATACGGTTTTCAATCGGCCGCAAAACCGGCGGCCCTTCAAGCGAATCGATCCGCTCTTGCGTATCCCTTTGGGCTTTTTCCGCCGGCGTCAGAATCAGCGTGCCGTCCGGCGATTTGGCCTTTTCTTTGATCATGCGATCGGTCTGCGTAACGAGTTGCAGCGCGATCTGAGAAGACGGGTCGGTGATTAAAGCCTTTTGAAACTGCACCATGGCCGCGTCCAGCTTTTGCTGATCCACCAATTTGCGGCCCTGAATAATATGCTGCTCACTCGCCTTTTGCCGCGCTCGCCCCGCCGCGAGCTGATAGATCGGTTCCCGTGGATCTTCTTGCAGCGCCTCTTCATAAAACGTCAACGCACGATCGTAATCCTGCTGAGCCTCCGCCTTTTTTCCCTCGTTGATTAATTTGTCACCCTTGCGAGTGTGAGCTTCCACCGGTGGGGTTGCCAGCGTGAGCGCACAAAGGATTGCGGCTGTTTGCCGCCATGAATTAGCGATTTTCACGGTTAGTTCTCAGGCTAAGCTAGTTGACGCCCCTTAGGCAATCCCCTATGGTAAGGATTCCAAGCGAAAGTACTATACCTATTTGAGCCTCCGATTCTCCTTTAAGTCTAGGATAATACTGGCTTTTGCTTATTTTGCCGCGTTGTCATAAGCTTTGACGTTGCTACCCTTCTTCTCGTGTACCTTTTCGAAAACGATTAGGCGAAACTGAAAATAAAGGCGAAAAACCGACTTGGCCGACCAAACTGCCATTAAAATTCTCAGCGACAACCGGTCCGCAGGCCACAACTACCATCTGTCCGACCGTTACGAGGCGGGCTTAGTCCTAACCGGTACAGAGGTGAAGGCTGCGAAAACCGGCAAAATTCAGCTCAAAGAAAGCTATGCTGAAGTCGCGGAAAACGAAGCTTGGCTGATGAATGCCCACATCAGCGAGTACTCGCACGGTAACCAGATGAACCACGTCCCTGTCCGCAAGCGCAAGCTGTTGCTGCATCGCTCGGAAATCGACAAGCTGCGGGTGGAAACCCGGGAAAAAGGCCTCAGCATTGTGCCCACAAAGCTCTACCTTAAAGCCGGCAAGATTAAAGTCGAAATTGCAATTGGAAAGGGCAAAAAGTTTCACGATAAGCGCGAGGCTATAAAGACGCGCGAAATGCAGGCGGAGGCAAAAGCCGAGATGGCTCGCCGCGGCCGCCAATAACTCCCCACTTCAGGAAAGATCGCTACTTAAGAATGCAAATAAAATTGGAGACGGCGCCAGCCGAGCAACTCGCGGTTGACGCGCTTGCCGTGGTTGCCTTTGAATCGGAAGAAACGCCCGCACCGCTGTTAGCGGCTCAAAACGGCTGGTTTCAGGAGATGGTTTCGTCGGGTGAAATCAGCGGCAAGTTGTATGAAATCGCTGTTTTGCACCGGCCGCACGGGGTTGCGGCTAAGCGGCTCGTGGTGATCGGCGGCGGCAAGCGGGCGACATTTTCCGCGGTGGAAGCGCGGCGCATTGCCGGCAGTCTCGTGCGAGGACTGAAGCCCAAAGGCGTTCGCACGATTACGCTGGTGGGCGAGGCAACCGACGCTCGCATGATTTCGGCGATTGCCGAAGGCGCGGTGATCGGCGCTTGGGAAGCGGATAAATACAAAACCGATCCTAAGAAGAACGAGAAGGGCATCAACACCTTCTCACTCGCGCTGGGTTCAGGCGCCGCGCCCGAAGCCGTCTCCGCATTCGAGCAAGGCCGTGTCATTGCCGAAGCGCAAAATCAGACGCGCGATCTGGTGAACGAGCCGGCCAATCGTTTACTGCCTGCGGACTTAGCTGCCGCTGCCCGATCAATAGCCGCCACGTATGGCCTGGAATGTGATGTGCTCGATACCGAAGCCATGACCAAGCTGGGTATGGGTGCGCTGCTGGGAGTGGCGCAAGGGAGCAGTAATCCGCCGTTTCTGATCGTGCTGAAGTACAAGCCGGTGCACCCTTCCGGTGCCGATCACCTGGCTCTTGTCGGCAAAGGCGTCACTTTCGATACCGGCGGCGTTTCCATTAAGCCTGCCGATGGTATGGAAAAGATGAAGTATGACATGGCGGGCGCTGCTGCCGTCATCGGCGCGATGCGCGCCATCGCGCAGCTCAAGCCTTCCATACCCGTCACCGGCTACATTCCCACAGTGGAAAACATGATCAACGGCAACGCTCAGCGCCCCGGTGACATTGTGACTTCCCTCTCCGGCAAAACGATTGAAGTGTTGAACACCGATGCCGAGGGCCGGCTCATTCTGGCGGATGCTCTCACCTACGCGAGCCGCAACGGCGCCACTCACCTTGTCGACGCGGCTACACTGACAGGCGCCATTGGCGTGGCGCTGGGTCACCACAACATGGGCGCGTTTACTAACAACGAACCGTTTCTCGCCAAGTTGCTGGCTGCGACGCGCGTTGCTGGAGAAAAGACCTGGCAATTGCCGATGGACGAAGAATACAAAGATTATCTGAAATCCGCCTTTGCCGATCTTCCAAACATCGGCGGCCGTCCGGCGGGCTCCATCACCGCCGCTTGGTTTCTGCGCGAATTTGCAGACCCCACGCCTTGGGTACACCTCGATATTGCTTCCACGGCATGGCTCGATGACGGCAAAGCCTGGATATCGAAAGGTCCTACCGGCGTCGCTGTGCGCTCCTTTGTCCAATTGGCTCTCGATTGGAATCGGGCGTAAAACCGCTGCTTAATTTGAGTTGCGGTATATCTTTCATTTAGTCCACGGAGGCATAGCATGCAACTTCGAGTCTTGGCATTTGTTCTGGCGGGTGGAAAGGGGACACGTCTCTTTCCGCTCACCAAAGAGCGCGCAAAACCAGCCGTCCCGTTCGGAGGCCGCTATCGCATTATCGATTTTGTACTGAGCAATCTCATCAACTCCGGTATTTTTTCTATTTACGTGCTTACGCAGTTCAAAAGCCAGTCGCTATTGCAGCATCTGCGGGAAGGCTGGGAAGTCAGCGGCCTGCTGAAAAACAATTTCATTATTCCGGTTCCCGCGCAGATGCGGTCGGCCCAGGAAGATTGGTATCGCGGAACAGCCGACGCCATTCACCAAAACATCAACCTGATTCAACAGGCTGATCCGCATGTGGTGATCATCTTCGGCGCCGATCACATTTACCGAATGAACATACGGCAAATGATCGAATATCACGTGGAAAAACGAGCCGGAGTGACCATTGCGGCCATCCCTGTGCAAAAGGAATTAGCCACGGAGTTCGGTGTCATCGAAACCACCGAAGACGGCAACATCATTGGTTTCCATGAAAAGAAGGCCGACGCGCCCACCATGCCCACCGATCCGACTCGCGTTCTCGCTTCCATGGGCAACTACGTTTTTTCAACCGACTTACTGTTGCGGGAACTCATGGCCGACGGCCAGCGTGACGACAGCTCCCACGATTTCGGTAAAGATATTCTGCCGTCGCTCATCGGCCGCGCCGACATGTACGCTTACGATTTCCAAACCAACATTATTCCAGGCGATCCGATCGGCTCGCCGCAATACTGGCGTGATGTTGGTACGCTTGATGCCTATTACGAAGCCAGCATGGATTTGCGTGCTGTCTCTCCCGAGCTGAACCTTTATAACCGCCAGTGGCCGCTGCGGACGGCGGGTTATTTTGATGCGCCCGCGAAGTTCGTCTTCGATGAAGAAGGGCGCCGTGGCATGGCGATCGATTCGATCATCGCCGGTAGCTCGATTGTCTCCGGCGGTAAGGTGAAAGGTTCCGTATTGGGCCGGAACGTGCGGGTCCATACGGGCGCTGTCATCGACGATTCGGTGATCTTTGATAACTGCGACATCGGCCGCCACTCCAAGGTCAAGCGCGCCATTCTCGATAAGAACGTCAAAGTTCCGCCTGGCACCGAAATCGGTTACAACCTCGACGAAGATCGCAAGAAATATCACGTGACAGAAAGCGGCATTGTGGTGGTGGAAGGCCATCACACGACTGTGGACATTGCGACGATTCAGATCTAACGGGCATAACATTCATACTTCTGGCTAACTTCCCGATATTTTCCGCTATACTCATCAGTCTGTGATTTAGATGGATTACAAGGGAATAAATGGCAACTAAAAAGAAACATAAACCCACCAAGAAGCCAACGAAGAAACCGACAACTCCTACCCAGCCGCCCGATAACGGCAGCGGCTCGGTAACCACGCCCGTCGCCGGCAATGGGGAACCTGTCTTCGCTCAGCCGCAGCCTTCGCCCGATCCAACCGGCTTCATGAATCCGGTCACCGACCAAAGCGACAAGGAAATTGCCATGGTCGAGCCGGTTCCGCAGCCCACTGGTGGCGCAGCCGAGCCCATCCTCACGTTTCAACAGGTCTGGGGCGGCGCCGGCGTCGCCAAGGCCGCTGCCATTCAGCAGTCCGGCCAGATCGTCTTCCATTCCGTGGGCGATACCGGCAGCGTGGACGGTCCCTCCACCCAGAATCTAGTCTCCGACAAAATGGTGAGCGATTTCACCGAGACGAACGCGGCTGATGTCCCCTCGTTCTTCTTTCACCTCGGTGACGTGGTTTATTACTTCGGCGAATCGGCTTATTACTACGATCAGTTCTACGAGCCCTATCGCAGTTACGCCGGCCCGATCATAGCCATCCCGGGAAATCATGATGGCGTCGTTTACGCCAGCGATCCCCAACCGACTTTAGCCGCCTTCCTTCGCAATTTCTGCTCGTCGAGCCCCGTTGTTTCGCCCGACGCTGGTGGGTTGTCGCGCACCGCCATGATCCAGCCTGGCGCTTACTTTACCTTCGACGCGCCCTTCGTTCGCATTCTTGGTCTTTACAGCAACGTTTTAGAAGATCCTGGCGTTATTTCCAGCCAAAATGGCACCTACCCCACTCTGGACGAACGCCAGATCACTTTTCTCACCACCGCGCTGAGCCGCATCAAGAGTCAGAATTACGCGGGTGCCGTGATCATCGCCGTCCACCATCCGCCATTCACCGGCGGCTCCGTTCACGGTGGCAGTCCGGATATGCTGGCCGACATCGATAGCGCTTGCACCCAAGCCGGAGTTTGGCCGCATGCTGTGTTATCGGGCCACGCGCACAACTATCAACGCTTCACGCGCACGGTTAACAGTTATCAGATTCCATACTTAGTCGCGGGCGGCGGAGGGCATTCGCCCCTTTCGACCATGCGCACTACCTATCGAACGCCCTACACGATCGACAGCACCTTGACGCTCGAAAACTATGACGACACGCATTATGGTTATCTCCGCATTGTTGTCACAGCCCAAACGCTGACTATCGAATTTCATCCGGCGCTCGATGGTTCCACTGTAAAAACGCCTGACGATTCCGTGACCGTCAACTTGGCGAATCGGACGATTTCGTGAACGTTAAGCCTGAGCCGCCGCTTTGCTCTGCGTGGCTTCGCTCTTCGGTGTGAAGCGCGTGATCAATAGCGCCGTCACCACCACTACAGTGCAGCCCAATGGGTTGTACCACAGATAAGAGAGATCGGTCCGCGCCGCTGTGAGAAAAATCGCGGCCTCGCCGGCCAGCACGCCCCAAAAAGCAGCGGTCCCGCGCACGTGCTTGAAGAAAAACGCCAGCACGAAGACGCCCAGCAAGCCGCCATAAAACAGCGAGCCGACAATGTTCACCCGTTCAATCAGCGCGCCGAACCCACGCGCTCCCACGGCGACGAAACAAACCGCAAACGCGCACCAAAACACCGTCAAAAAGCGCGAGGCGATCAGGTAATGCCGGTCATCCCGGTTCGGCGCAATATAGCGTCCGTAAATATCCACCACCGAAACCGTGGCGAGCGAATTGATCTCGCCCGAAGTGGATCCCATCGAGGCCGAGAAAATAACGCCGATCAAAAGTCCCACCAACCCTGCCGGCAAAAAGCGCCGGACGAAGGAAAGAAAAATATAGTTTGTGTCGTCGAACCGTCCGCCGCCATGCAGGCTCGCCACCACCGCCAAACCAGCCTGCCGGCGGCCGTCGAAATCCTTCTGCGCGTTCCGGAAGCGCTCAACCGCCTCTGGCGTTTGCTGTTGCGTCAGCGCGTAAGCGGCATCGCGCCTGGCGGAAAAAGCTTGATCGTAGCCGGCTTTCACACTGGGCCAGTTTTGCGTTTGCGCTGCTTTGGCTGCTTCTATCGGTTGGAACACAACGGGAGATTGCACGAACAGCGAAACCACAAACACCATGGCGCCGATAAACAAGATGAACAGCTGCATCGGGATTTTCACGCTGGCGTTGAAAATCAAGCTCAGGCGGCTTTGCGCAATCGATTTGCCGGTTAGATACCGCTGCACCTGGCTTTGATCGCAGCCAAAATAGGCGAGCGCCAAAAACATGCCGCCAATCAAGCCGCTCCACAGGTTATAACGGCTGCTCCAATTCAGCTTCGGGTCCACGATATTGAGGCGGCCCGCAGCGCCCGCCAAATGCAGCGCATCCAGCACCGAAACATTCTTGGGCAGCGCGTGCAGCGCCACTGTCAGCGTTACCACCAGCGCGATAAAAATCATCGTCATCTGCTGCACATCGGCCCAAGTCAACGCCTTGATGCCGCCAGCGGTGACATACACAACCACCAGCGCGCCAATCGCTACCGTAATCAATCGGTCCGGCCATCCCAAAACGGCGGAGAGCGCCACCGCCGGAGCATACAAGCCAATGCCCGCCGCCAAGCCACGCTGAATCAGGAAAATCCCGCCCATCAAAGCCCGGGTCTTTGAGTCGAAACGCTGCTCCAGATACTCGTAAGCGGTGTAGACCCGCGCCCGGTGAAAGATCGGCACGGCCGTCGCCGAAAGAATGATCATGGCCACCGGCAGCCCGAAATAGAACTGGACAAAACGCAAGCCATCAACGTAACCCTGTCCGGTAGTCGAAATGAACGTAATCGCGCTGGCTTGCGTGGCCAGGATCGAAAGACCCATGGCGTACCAAGGCATGCTTTTGCCCGCCAACAAATATTCGCTCACGGTATTGCTGCCTCGTCCCCGGTACAGCCCGTAGCTCACCAATGAGACAAGCCAGGCAAGAAAAACAATCCAATCGATCGCTTTCATTCCGCTCGCTTCAGCTGCCGGATTTTCGAAGCGTCAATCACGCCGCTATTTTCCGCCGGTGTGCGTGCGGCCCGGCCCACATGCACTTCCCGCAAATGCGCATCCGTCATCAGTTCGCGCGCTTCCGGGCCCGACAGGCCGCCGCCCGCTAGAATCTCAATTTCGGGCAGCGCCGCCGCCCGCAAATCCTGCCAATGCCGTTTGCGCTCGCTCCAGCTGCCCGCACCGCCGTTGGTCAACAAGCGGTTGATTTGCGGAAATCGCTTCAGCGTACGGAGCCCTTCGAATGGATCGGCGAGATGTTCAAACGCCCGATGAAACGTGGCGGCTGCATCATCCCCGATCGCCTGCAAAACCCGTTCCAGTGTGGCTAAATCCACTTCTCCGCTGTCCGTGATCCAGCCCATCACAAACCCGTCGATCCGCAGGCCTTGAAAGCGCTGCGCCTGTTTTGTCAATGCGGCAAGTTCGTCCGTCCCCGCCATCTGCATGGAGGCGTTCTCCCGCAGCATTACGCGCACCGGAATCCGCACTGCATTGGTAACGGCTTCCACCGTCGCGTAATCCGGCGTCAATCCGCCGCAGTCTAACGCCCGCACCAGTTCCAGCCGGTCCGCCCCGGCTGCCTCGGCCGCTACCGCCTCAACCGCCGACACGACAATGACCTCCAGCTTATGCATGCCCAAATATTTGTGTGAACAGGTAAAGCCCAAATATGAGCGCGGCCAGATAACACAGCACTGCTATGTAAACGTTCCTCCAACTGCCCAGGAACGGGGGTGCTTCGTCTAAAACGGTTCGCGTGTCCTGGTCTGGCATGCTCTCTTCGCGAACTTCAGGATACCGTAAGGCTTCAGAGTTCCGCACTTCCGCATTCGCTACACTACAAGACTGTGGCGCGCCAACCAATCAATGTCATGATCGTCGAGGACGAAGAATCCCAACGGGCGCCTCTGGCTGCAATGGTTGACGCCTGGGGCTATCATGCGGAAACTGCAGCCGATGGCCAGGAGGCGCTCGAAAAACTGTCTGCGTTCTCTGCGCACGTCCTGATTACCGATCTCATGATGCCGCGCATGGATGGCTTCGAATTAATGAAGCGCCTTGCTGCCGAGGGCAACATGCCGCCGGCGATTGTCCTCACCGCCTTTGGCAATATCGAAACCGCGATTGAAACCACCCACGATCTGGGCGCATTCTGGTTCCTCGAAAAGCCCATCCAGCCCGCCGCGCTGCGCTTCTTGATCGAGCGTGCCGCTTCCCAGAGCCAGCTCACGGAAGAGACCGAACGCCTGCAGCGGCAACTCCAATATTCGGGTGTGCTGGCCGATATGGTGGGCACCTCGGCGCAAATGCAAGGCGTGTTTTCCGTTATTCGCCAGGTCGCGCCCAGCAAAGCCGCTGTGCTGATCGTCGGCGAAAGCGGCACCGGTAAAGAGCTCGTGGCGCGCGCCGTTCATCAACTGAGCCCGCGCCGCGGCGGTCCGTTCGTCGCCATCAATTGTGCCGCCATGCCCGAAACACTGATGGAAAGCGAGTTGTTTGGCCACGAGAAAGGCGCGTTTACCGGCGCGCTGGAACGCCGCGCCGGCTGCTTCGAACTCGCTCAGCACGGAACGCTTCTGCTCGACGAACTGGCTGAAATGCCCTCCGGCACCCAAGCCAAGCTGCTGCGTGTTCTGGAAGATTCGCGTGTGCGCCGGCTCGGCGGCAAAAACGAAATCTCGGTGGACGTGCGCGTCATTGCCGCTACTAACCGCAACCTCGACGAAGCGCTCAAGAAAGGCGACCTGCGCGAAGATCTCTTCTACCGCCTCAACGTCTTTCAAATCTCTCTACCGCCGCTGCGCCAGCGTTTGTCCGATTTGTCCGTGCTCTGCGAAGCGCTGATCACCTCTCTCAATCGCAAGCATCTGTGCAACGTGACCAACGTGAGCGATGAGGTGATGGAAGCCTTCAAGAAATATTCCTGGCCCGGCAACGTCCGCGAATTGCGCAATGTGCTGGAACGCGCCGTGATCATGGCGGGTGAGAACACCATACAAATGACGCACCTGCCTTACGATTTCGGCGTTTCCGTCGGCTCCCGCCACGTAGGCCAGATCTTCGAACCGGAAAGTGTGCGCCTCCCCGTGGGCACTACGGTGGCCGAAGCCGAAAAGGCGCTGATTCTCGTTACGCTGCAGCACACGAAGAACAACAAAACGCGCGCGGCCGAAATCCTGGGCATCAGTCTGAAGACCCTGTTCAACAAGCTGAAGGAATACGGCGCATCGGAAAGCGCCGAAAGCGCTGCTGGTCCTGCTAGCGGCGGGTGAGGAATGGAGCGCCAAAACATTTGGCCCTCATCTTGTTTCGAGTTATACTAGGAAACGGCTTCCCCCGCTAGGTTTTCTCGAAAGGATCTCCCCATGGACGAAAAAGAGCGCGCCCGCACATTGACCCTGACGTTGGGCCAAATCGAAAAACAATTTGGAAAAGGTTCCATCCTCCGCCTCGGCGCCAAAGAAGCCATTGTTCCGGTCTCCGTCATTCCCACCGGATCAATTTCCATCGATTCGGCGCTCGGCGTTGGCGGCCTCCCGCGCGGCCGTATCTGCGAAATTTTCGGTCCTGAATCCTCCGGCAAAACCACCATCGCGCTGCAAGTTGTCGCCGAAGCCCAGAAAATGGGCGGAACGGCTGCCTTCATCGATGTGGAGCACGCGCTCGACCCCATCTACGCCAAAGCCCTCGGCGTGGATGTCGATAATCTTCTGGTCTCCCAACCCGACTACGCCGAACAAGCTCTTGAAATTACCGCCGCTCTTATCAGCTCCGGCTCCATCGACGTGCTGGTGGTCGATTCCGTCGCCGCTCTTGTTCCGAAAGCCGAACTCGATGGCGAAATGGGCGATTCGCACATGGGCGTGCAAGCCCGCCTCATGTCGCAGGCCATGCGCAAACTCACCGGCACCGTGTCTAAATCGAATACCTGTCTGATTTTCATCAACCAGATTCGTGAAAAGATCGGCGTCATGTTCGGCAACCCCGAAACCACCACCGGCGGCCGCGCGCTCAAGTTCTATTCGTCCGTGCGCCTTGATATCCGCCGCATCGCCGCCATTAAAGATGGCGAGACCGTCACCGGAAACCGCACCAAGGTGAAGGTGGTGAAGAACAAAGTCGCTCCGCCTTTCCGCGAAGCCGAGTTCGACATTATCTACGGCGAAGGCATTTCGCGCGAAGGCGATCTGCTGGACTTGGGCGCTACCAACAACATCATTGAAAAGAGCGGCTCCTGGTACAGCTACAAAGGGGAACGCATCGGGCAAGGCCGCGAAAACGCGCGTCAATTCCTAAAAGACAATCCGGACATCCGTGCCAAAGTCGATACCGAACTGCGCGCGGCTCTCGGCCTGACGCGCGGCGTCGCCGCCGAAGCGGACTCACCCGCTCCGCCACCCACGCCGATTGACACCGCCGTCGCCAAAACCGCCTCCCGCGGCCGCTAAATGCGGGTCGCGAAGCTCGCTGACACCGCGCCCGTTTTGCGCGGTTCCTCAATAGCGGTGCGACAATCTAGGTTTGCCATCGCCTGAGGACACATTGCCCCCCAAAACACCGACCGACTCTTTGCGCCGACCGCTTGCCTATCGGGAAGAGGCGTTTTTGCAGAGCCCGGAATCGCGCCCGCTGCGGTTCCTTTCCGAATATTTGTGGCCGCTGGCGCACTTCAACGAAGAAAAAATTCACGACACGATTGTGTTTTTCGGTTCAGCGCGAGTGCAAGAAGACGGGCCGATGAGCCGCTATTACAACGAAGCTCGAGAACTGGCGCGATTACTGACCGTTTGGTCGGAATCGCTATCGCAGCCTTCCCCAAGCGACGGCAAAGTACACCGCTTCGTGATTTGTTCCGGCGGAGGGCCGGGAATTATGGAAGCGGCGAACCGGGGCGCGAGCGATGCGGGCGGGAAGACGATCGGTTTGAATATTGGGTTGCCGTTTGAACAGCGGCCCAACCCATACATCACGCCTGAGCTTTCTTTTGAGTTCCATTACTTCTTCATGCGTAAGTTCTGGTTTGCGTATTTAGCGAAGGCTTTGGTGGTGTTTCCGGGCGGCTTCGGCACGCTGGATGAAATGACGGAGATTTTGACGTTAGCGCAAACGAAGAAGCTGGAAAACAAGATTCTTATTTTGCTGTATGGATCGCAGTATTGGCATGAAATTTTGAATTTTGATGCGCTGGTGAAATACGGGATGATTGCGGAAGAGGACCTAAACCTGTTTCGATTTGCAGATACGCCGGAACATGCACTGCGGACGTTGAAGGAAGGTTTGACGAAGTATTACCTGGAGCCGGAAGCGCGACTTCGGAGAGGCGCCGAAGAGGCGCCAGAGATTGCGAAGTCCAGAACTTCTTAACGCCAGTTTCTGCAGGCGGGAATTGGGGGAGGCATGGTTCCGGGGCTCGGACTGCGGTTTGGCCCGAGGAACTTTGCAATGGGATCGTTCGTTTTGCGCGGCTTGGCTTCGAGCAACGGGATAGCGCATTGGTGTAGGCTGCCTGCTTGGACACGGGCTGAGAGGAGTTCCTGGCCGGGACCCTTGAGCGACAAAAAATTGTTCTTCCCATCGGTAAAGAGACTGTCCGTAACCGGAACTTTCGCCTTTGTTTCGCGTTGGGCAAAGGAACGGACGGAGAAGATGTCGTTGCCCTGTGGTTTGGCGGCAGGGTCGGCAGCGTTGGCCAGGAAGGTGAACAGCGCCAACGAAACGGTCGTTCTTAGTAGCATCATCGCACCTCGATTGGTTACTTAGACGAGGGTATCGCAGATCGGTTAGCGGGATTTTCTACCAATCTGTGGATCCGACGAAGAGGGTGTGACCGTTAGGAAGATCACTTTCGACGGTAGCCGCAGCTATGGATTCGGCGAATTCATCTACGGTGGGTAGAATGCGCGGGTCGGCTGGGGTTGACGGAAGATCGAACTTGCCGCGGCTTTTGCGTTCCAGCAGTTTCGGGGTGATGGTGCCTTCAATCGCGTCACCGCTGACGACGATGAGCGAGACGCCTAGTTTGGCCAAGTCTTGAGAATAGGCCCGCAAGGCATCTTCGCCTGCCCGTTTGCTTTTGGCGACGGGCTCATAGGCCGGCATAATCTGCTTCGTGCCATAGAAATGAGCCCAATGGCTGGTGACGAAGACGATGCGGCCCTGGCAGGATTTGAGGAGTGGAGTGGCGGCAACGGCGACATTCATCTGCGCAGTCAGGTTGAGCGTCATGGCGTAATCGTCAGGCTTACCGGCTTCGAGGCCGCCGCTGGCGTTTAAGATCAGAGCGTCTAAGTGACCGAACTCTTCGGCAATGAGCGTTATCATGCGCGCGACGTCGGCTTCACTAGTGATATCGGCATGAGCAAGAAGGGCGCGGCGTCCGAGGCCGGCAATTTGTTTGGCCACTTGTTCGGCACGCGGGGCTTTGGCGCGAAAGTTCAGAGCGACATCGTAGCCGCGCGCGGCCAACTTCACGGCCGTGGCCGCGCCGATGCCACGAGATGCGCCGGTTACCAGCGCGATTCGTTCAGTTTTGGGCATGGACGTTTTCGGAATGCGCAACGATCTTATTTACAGCTTCGTCGAGTGACAATTTCCCATCGAGGTGTTGTTTCCAATACAGATCGATGCGGCTATGCCAGGGGCCCCAGGTTTCTTTGTCATAAAGATGTTTGAGATCGGCGTAGGGGACGTAGTTGGCGATGCCAGCGCCGGCGAGATCGCGGCGGGTCAGTTCGCCTGCGGTGTAGAAGATAAAGATGTGCACCAAGTCGCGCGGGGTTTTGACGGAAGAGGCTTTCGAAGCGGCGGCTATCTGATCGGCAAGGCGGCCGGAATGAAACCCAGCGAGGGCGTGGGACGCCTCATGGAACAGAATTTCAAGAGCGGCGTTACCCTGGTTGGCGGCATCGGAGCTGGAGACGATTTCGTGCGCGCGGCCGTCCCTTTCAATGAATGTATAGGCACCGGCCCAATTCGCATATTCGGAAATATCAACGTAAATTGACTTGGTTGGCCAAGGAGTTTCGTACGCGGCGGTAAGCTGCTTGATGAGCAACCGGCCATATTGCTGGACAAGCGGAACAGCGGCCGAGATGAAAGCGCGATTTGCCTGGTCATGGGCGGGCCACCAATGAACGCGGTAGCTTTGGGCAACCGAGTTCAAGGTGTTCCAGAGCGGGGCGTCGGGGCCGTCGGCGGGAAGCGCTGCTAGAGTCTCATCCGCCGAGAGTTGGACCTCGATGGATCGCAGGTGGGCGTCGTTCAGGAGGTCGTGCGAGATGAAGTTCTGCCGATAGGAGGCGACTGCTTTATCCCAGGTTAGATCAGAGGATGGGTGTTCGGATTGCAGCGCTTGTTGATAAAGAAAATGATGCAGATTCAACCAGAAATTGGAGTGAAATTCAAAAGGGCCGGCAACGGCAACCGGCTGTGCGCGAAGGGCAAACGAGAGAAGGGCTGCAATGCAGACAAGGCGCATCACTAGCTGAGTATAGCGATCCGGCAGACGCGCAAAGGTCTACACTGCTTACATGCGCTTTGTGACATTTGAATTGAGCGGAAAGAGCCGTCCCGGGCTGATGATTACAAATGATTCCCTAGTGGACCTTTCCGCGGCGGGGTTTGCGACCCTGTTGGATTTGATTGCGGCGGGAGCGGAGGGCCAAGCGAAGGCGAAAGCTTTCGCGGATCAGGCCGGCGCGGCGAACAAATATACTTTGCGATCGGTGGAATTGCTGGCGCCGATACCGCGACCCAACAAATTGATCTGCGTAGGGCTGAATTACCGCGACCATGCGGCGGAAACGGGCGCTACGATTCCCGATGTGCCGACGATTTTCAACAAATTCGCGACGGCCGTAATCGGACCGGGCGCGGACATCGTACTGCCAAAGGTTTCGAAATCGCCAGACTATGAAGCGGAGTTTGCGTTCGTCATCGGCCAGGGCGGGCGGCATATTGCGGCTCAGGATTGGCAGAAACACATTTTCGGGTACACGATGGTGAATGACGTTTCGGCGCGCGATTATCAACGGGCGACTACACAATGGCTCATGGGCAAGACTTTCGACACTTTTGCGCCAATGGGGCCTTGGATTGTGACAGCGGATGAGATTGCCGACCCGCACAATCTCAATATTCAACTCGACATCGATGGCGAGGTTTTGCAGAATTCGAATACGCGGGAGTTGATTTTCAAAATACCGGAGTTGATTGCTTTTCTGTCAAGCGTGTTCACGTTGGAGCCGGGCGATATTGTCTCAACTGGCACGCCTTCGGGGGTTGGCGCCGCACGCAAGCCGCCGCGCTTCCTGAAACCGGGTGAGCAAGTAACCGTGAAAATAGATGGAATTGGAGAGTTGAGCAATCCGGTTGTCGCGGAATAGTTATGGCAACGTTCAGCGTGGCGCAACTCAGCCAGAAGCTCGGCTGCGAACTGCATGGGCCGGGGGAAACGGAGATCCGCGGCGTTGCGGCGATTGAGAAAGCCGGCGCGGGCGAAATTACGTTCCTGGCCAACATGAAGTACGCGCCGAAGGTAAGAGACTGCAAGGCGTCGGCCATCATTGCCGCGGAACCGATTCAGGATTTCGCCGGCGCCACGCTGGTTTCGAAGAACCCGTATCACGATTTCGCGCGGGCGCTTGAATGCTTTTATCAAGCGCCGAAACCTGCGCCGGGCATTCATCCGCTCGCATCCATCGCGAAAACGGCGGTGATTGGAGCGAATCCTTCCATTGGTCCGTTTGCCGTGGTGGGCGAGCACAGCGTGATTGGCGCGAATGCAACGCTGCACCCGCACGCGGTGATTTATGAAGGCTGCACCATCGGCGATGATTTCACGGCGCACTCCCACGCGTCGGTGCGGGAGTTTTGCCGGATCGGGAACCGCGTGACGCTACAGAATGGCGTGGCGATCGGTGGCGATGGATTCGGATTTGCCAAAACAAATGACGGGCGGCAATTCAAGATTCCGCAATCGGCGATTACGGTGATTGAGGATGATGTGGAAGTGCAGACTTTGACTTCGGTGGACCGTGGAGCGTTAAACGAAACGCGTGTCAAGCGTGGGGCGAAGATCGATAGTCTCTGCCAGATCGGCCACGGGTGTGTGGTGGGAGAGGACAACATCATTTGCGGTCAGACAGGGCTGGCGGGGAGCACGGTGCTTGAAGAAAACGTGATTATGGCGGGCCAGACGGGTTCTTCGGGCCACTTGACGGTGCATAAGAATGCCATTGTTTGGGCGCAGTCGGGGATCGGGCATGATGTTGCCGAAGGCGCCGTGGTAAGCGGATCGCCGGCGTTTGATTCACGGGTGTGGTTGAGGGCGTCGGCCACTTTTTCTAAGCTGCCGGATATGCTGCGGACGTTGCGGGCGCTGGAAAAGCGGGTAGCGGAATTAGAAGGAAAGCAGGAAGGCTAGTAGGATGCGGAAAGAGAGTACAGTCAGCCCTTTTCGGCGACGCTGCGCGTAAGATAAAGATCCTGCATGGCGGCCCGACGTTCTTGGGGGGAAATTGTGGCCGACCCTCCCATAATCAGACTTAACCGGCGCGCGTAGCGCCATTAAACGATAATGTCCTTTATCATTCACTATTTCAGTTGGTAGCGGCGAGAGGTTTTCGGGCCTGTCCGAGTGAAACGACCATCCGCTCGGAACCGTGGCTTCCATGAGAGTGCGGAAGACAACCGCTTGCTAAAGCGCGTGAGACAAGTGAGACGATGACACTCATTTGCTACGATGATGACGATGGCGATGAATCTCGCAACCGTGAAGGAAGCGACTGAGGCACTAGGAATCTCGCGTTCCACCCTCTGGCGGCGTATTCGGAGCGGCGACATTTCAAGCATCTCGCGTGGCGGACGCCGCCTGGTGCAGTTGCCGTCGGGTCGGTCTTCCGCGCGTGCAAAGTTTGCGGGCGACATTCCTCCCTTTACGGAAGACCATCCAATCTTTCGCCTGATGGGTGCAGGCCGCGGCAGTGGCCAACCGGGCGCGCGTGACAAACACGCGATTCTGGACGAATGAACGTCAGACAAGCCGTTCTATGGGACTCGAGCGCTGTTCTTGCGCTGCTCGACGCCAATGACGCCGACCACAAGTGTGCAGTTGCAGTTGCCGGCCACATTGCTTCGGAGCGACGACCGAGTTTGGTCACCAACTACATCGAGGTTGAAGCTCATGCCCTCTTGTTACGCAAATTGGGAAGAATGCTTGCCCGTGAGTGGCTACTGACGGGTGGTCTGCCGGTTGTACGTGCCCTTCCGGCAGAGGAGAACCTTGCCAGAGAGATCGTTGCGCGGCATTCCGATAAAAACTGGAGTCTTTGTGACGCCATTTCCTTCGCCGTTATGGATACTCGCGGCATCAGGCGGGCTTTCACGTTCGATCATCATTTCCTTCAATATCGCCGGATCGAAGTGTTAGGGCTTACTCGATGAGTGCGGCTGCTTCCCCGTCGCGGGCGATCGCCGAACGTATCACGCTACTTGGAGAAAGCTTGGATCAACATGATGCTTGCGCTGGTGGGTCGTCAGTCCGGCCAAGCGGGCTATCATTAAAGATTCCGTGGAGCCTGAACTTGCCAACCGCAGTCGAAGAGCCGATATACAGCCTATCTCCCACGGATTACGTTCGTAAACGCTGGACTCGTGCTGAGGTGCAGGCTCTCGAAAACGCCGGTGTGCTCGCTGGCCAGCACGTGGAACTGATCGCTGGAGAACTCCTCGATAAGATGGGCAAGAACCGTGCCCATGTAAATGCCACAACCAGGCTAAGGCTGTGGATGGAGCGCGTGTTCGGCGCGGAATTCGTGGGATGCGAAGCTCCCATTGAAGTGGCTCCCCATGACCAAAGCCTAAGTGAACCTGAACCCGATTTGATCGCGTTGAACCGTTCTTCCGATCCCTTTACGTTGCAGACGCCGCCACCTTCCAGCGTCGCGCTCGTTGTCGAAGTGGCCGACTCCTCATTGGCCCTCGACCTTACGATCAAAGCGCAATTGTATGCAAGAGCGGCTGTGGCGGATTATTGGGTGTTGGATATCAACGGCAGACGCCTGATTGTTCATCGCGAGCCGGAAGCCGGACACTACCGGTCAGTTATTGCGTATAGCGATCAGGAAGAGGTCGCCCCGCTTGCCGCGCCGGCTTCGATGTTCGCAGTGGGCAGCGCGTTTCCGCCTGCTTAGCCTAGCAATCGCAACTTAGGCGCGATACGCGGCTGCTTGGATGCCGTACAACTCAGCATATTTTCCGTGGCGAGTCATCAGTTGCTCATGACTACCTGATTCGACGACGTGCGCGCCGTCTAACACGATGATGAAATCCGCCATACGCACAGTGCTGAACCGGTGAGAGACAAGGACAGTAATACGGCCGTCGGCGGAAGTTTGGCGGGCAGCGGAAGCGAAACGTTCGAACAACGCATGCTCTGTTTCGGCATCAAGCGCGGCGGTGGGTTCGTCCAAAATCATGAGCAGAGGCCGGTCGCGCATAAAGCCGCGGGCGAGCGCGATTTTTTGCCACTGTCCGAAGCTGATTTCGACTCCATCGGGCCAGGTGGGGCCGAGTTGGGTATGCAGACCCTTTGAAAGGTGGCGAACCACGTCATTGGCGCCGGCAGATGTGACTGCGCTTGAAACCGCAGCTTCGTTTTCGTGACGAGCCAGATCACCGACGCCGACGCTGTTGAGCGCGGAGAATTCAAAGCGGAAGAAATCCTGGAATGCGCCGGCGAGGCGAGAGCGCCATGAATCGGGAGCGATGCGCGCGAGATCGACGCCATCCACGCTGATGCGCCCAGCGGTCGGCGCGTACATGCGGCAGAGGAGCTTCACTAGCGTCGTTTTTCCCGCGCCGTTCTCGCCGACAATCGCGACAACCGAGCCCGGCTTGAGCGACACATTCACGTCTTGCAAGACCATGCGGCTGGTGCCCGGGTAGGTAAAAGAGACCTGGTCAAAGACAATGCCTTGCTGAATGGTTTCGGGCGCGGATGCGTCTGCGCCGCTCTGCAAGCGGGCGACGTAGTCTTCAAGCCACGCGAGGCGGCGTGAGCCATCGAGCCAGAAGCCGCGCAGGAAACCGATTTCGCCGATGGCGGCGCCGATGTAGGCGGAAAGTCGCGCACCGGCCGCGAGAACCAACAAGACAGAACCCGCCGATGCTTTCAAATAAACGGCAACGAAAGCGACAGCGGCCACATAGCCGGCGGCAAAAATAGCCCAACTCAAGGTCTGCCACGCCGCGCTGACCATACGAGCATGGGCGACCGGGCCAAACCAATACTGCCAAGCGGAACGGCGCTGAACGATGAGAGCTTCGCCGATGCCGGTGACTCGCACTTCTTTGCCAGGAGACGCAGTCGTAGCGAGATCAAACAGATGACGCGCCAAGCGATTCGACCAAGCGTTGCGCTCATCGGCTTTGCGCTCCACTTCGGGACGCCAAGTGGAGGTGACGATGGTGGGCAACGCAAACAAAGCGAGCAGCGCGAGTGCAGGGTGAATTGAAACCAGAAGAATGAGGGTGATGACCAAGCGTAAGAGCCAACCACATGTCGTGAAAAGCGAGAAGTACATGTGATCGAGCACGAATACCTGGTTTCGCAGCATGGCAAGACGATCGACATATTCCTGGCGTTCGTGATGTTCAATACCGGCTGCGGAGGCTTGCAGGTTTGCCACCTGAGATTCGAGCGCGATCGTCAGACGCTCGCGGAAACGGCGCTGGGTGCGGTCGCTAATGACGCGCAGGAACCAAGTAGCCGCGGCAGAAATGCCGAGGCCGACGGCCGCGCCCAGAGTTTCATTGCGTTTGTGGGAAGCGATGCCATTGGCGAGAAGGCTAAGCCAGAGAGCCAACAGAGCGTCGGGAACAGCGGCGAGAAGCGCGAGCAGGAATGAAACCAGCAGCATCAGAGGCTCGGCTTCGCGGGCGCGCTTGAGGGCGCGCCACATGGATGTCATGGCGCCGGGCATCTGGTCAATCGCATTCAAAGGTTTCATGGCGTTTAATCCAGAGTTTCCAGCGCCGCGCCTTCTTCGGTTTCCTCAAAGCGCGAAGCTTGCAATTCGAACATGGCTTTATAACGGCCGCCGGCTGCCATTAGTTCTTCGTGACTGCCTAATTCCACAACCTTGCCGTGTTCCAGGACGCAGATACGATCGGCGTGGCGCACGGTAGAGAAGCGGTGCGAAATCAGAATGGTAGTTACGCCGCGCGTGGCCCTTAGTATGCGCTGGAAAATTTCGGCTTCGCCGCGCACATCCAGTTGAGCAGTTGGTTCGTCGAGCAGCACCAGCCCTGCGCCCATGGCAACGGCACAGAGAGCGCGGGCCAAGGCGATGCGCTGCCATTGGCCGCCCGATAGCTCAATGCCATCGGGATAGCCGCGGGCGAGAATGCGATCGAGACTGGAGATGTGCGTGATGCCCGCACTGTCAAGAACTTTCCAAACGAGAGTATCGGGCGCGCCCGCCGGCGCGACGTTTTCGCGCAAGGAAAGTTGGAATCGAATAAAGTCTTGAAACACCGCGGTGATACGGGAACGCCAGCCGTCGATGGCCAAGGTGCGAATGTCCTTACCGTCGACTTCGATGGCACCTTCCTGCGGATCGTAAAGACGGCAGAGCAACTTCGCGATGGTGGTTTTGCCCGCGCCGTTTTGTCCGACGATGGCTAAAGAGGAACCGGCGGGAATGGTCAGATCGAAGTCTTTTAAGACGGGTTCGGCCGCTTGGGGATAGCTGAAGGTGACGTTACGGAAACGAATATCGCGGCGGGGCAAGTTTGCGGCGGGCTCGTTGTTGGTTGAGAGAGCACCCTGCTGAGCCATGCTGCCTTTCAGGCGGAGCACGGCGGAGATGGGCGCGGCTGTTCCATCCAAGGCCCAAGACAAACCGCCGAAGGCGATGGCACTGGCAGCGATCACCGCGCCGGCAACAGTGACGAGTTGCGATAACGGGAGGCGTCCGGCAAGCGCGGCGGCGGCGATTACCCAAAAGACGACGACATTCGCACCGGTTACCAGCAGGATGCTCCAGACCAACGGCCGTTCGCGAAGACGAGTGGCGTCCCAGCGCAAGTCAAAGAGACGCCGCCGCCGGGAACGGAAGCGATTGACCACCCAGTTGGCAAGGCCGAACAGGCGCACCTCTTTGGCGGCGGTTGGTTCCACGGCCAAGCGGTAAGCGTAGTCGGCTTGGCGCTGAGCCTGGCGAACTTCCTCGGTGTTGCGGTCGCGCCAAATCGCGCTTTCGCGTAAGAGCCAGTGGGTGGCCATCCAAGCACCGGCCAGAAGAAGAGCCGCCCACCAGAAATAGAAGCCGACGAGAACTACAGAGGCAAAACCGCCGACAAATTCCACCAATCCGGCAGCGATGAAATCCATGGAGATGAACATGGGCGGTCCGGTGATGCCGAGGTCGAAATCGCGAGCCATCGTCAGATCGGTGGTGAGCTTCGGATTCTCCAAGTGACCCATGCCAGGAGGAAGAATGCAGGCGCTGGTGAGTTGATCGTAAAGCCAAGCAGCCGTGAGGTTCCCTAGGTTTGCGCCCAAAGCTTTGTGAATGGGCGGAAGAATTTGAATGAGGACGAACACGATTCCGAAAAGCGTGATCGGTGTCACAAGGCTGGTTCGCTGTTGAACAGCACCGACGAGCATCCCCATTGTGAGAGCGAACACAGCGGGAAGCAAACCGCGCAAGATGAGAACAAACCACCATAAGGTGGTGATACGGCTATCGGCTTTCGGTAGCGCGCGAGCAACAGTGGAGAGGTTGCTCGAACGAATTTGCTGCAGGAACGGGATGCTGCTCATGGGTGGTTCTCGGCCCTCCGGCTGTATAGCACATTCTCCCTTAGTCGGGTTTTATTTGGATTGTAGGAATTTTACGGCTACGGAATTGCGTTATGAAAATAAGAAAAGTGCCAAGCCCAGCGTGAGCAGACCAAGCACTACCAGAACCACGTTCATTTCGAGTCGAAGCACTCGCTCGCCCAATTTAAGCACCACTGGTTCAACCCCGTTCGGATCATGCAGGGTGCCACCATATATTGGTTTCGAGATGAGCGCGACTAAAAACGCGATGAGTGGGGCAGAGACGAGAAACGCCGCAAAGTAGACCCGTTCGGGCGGGCACGAACTAGACCACCAGAGTAAGAGGATTATGGCGGTTGAATATAAAACGTGGCTAAACACTTGCCATACGACATGAAATCGGGCGTGCCCGAGCCAAAGCGGATTCTTGGCGTGGGTTCTGTTCAGTTCAACCACAACAGGCGCGATACCTTGCCCGAGAGCGATGAGAGTCAACAGAATTCGGGAAAACGTTCGGACATGTCTCCTCTGTTCTCTCTTCTTAGCACATACGCTGGGAGAAACGCTGGGGTCGCAAAATGCGTCCAATAGTGGGTCTATGCGATTACTGTTAATCGAAGATGAGGAAGAAGCAGCGCGGATGATTTCGAAAGCGCTGCGACAGGAGAATTACGCTGTTGATACGATGGGCGACGGGCAGAGCGGTTTGGAGAAGGCCCTTGCGAACGCCTATGACCTGCTCATTCTTGATATACGACTGCCAGGGCGTGACGGTTGGGAGGTTTGCAGTCAGTTGCGAAAAGCCGGATATGCTACTCCGATTTTGATGTTGACCGCAAGTGGCGCCTCGGAAGATCGCGTGAAGGGTCTCGACTTGGGAGCAGACGACTATTTGGTGAAGCCGTTCGACCTGAGCGAGTTTCTGGCTCGGGTGCGAGCGCTGCTGCGGCGCAGACCGGCGGTGCAAGAGAACGTGATTCGGATTGACACTCTTGAGATTGACCGGCGATCGAGAACCGTAAGGCGCGGCGGCGACTTTGTGCGAGTGACGGCGAAAGAATACGCATTGCTTGAATGCCTGGCGCGCGATGAAGACAAGATGCTCAGCCGGGACGAAATCTCACAGCGCGTGTGGAACGAGCCGTATGACCCGGTGTCGAATTTGATTGAAGAATATATCAAGCGCATTCGCAAGAAGATCGACGCACACGGGCACAAACCATTGATTTATGCGCGGCGGGGCGAGGGCTATATCTTGACGGCAAAAGAGTTTGCCTGAAGCGGTTCCCCGGATTGTTGTTCGCCCACTGCCGGGATTTCCATGATAAACGTGGTGCGGCCGGGTTGAGACTCAACCAGTGCCACAGTTCCACCGTGCTTCTCGGCAATCGACTTGGCAATTGCAAGACCTAAACCAGCACCGGGTGCGCCATTCCGTTTTTCACGAAAGAAGCGTTCAAAGATGCGAGTTTGGGCGGGCAGGTTGATACCGATGCCGTTATCGGTAACCGAGCAAACCCAGCGTTGGTCGCGCCGGTTGAGCGAAACTTCAATATTTCCGGCCTCGGGAGTGAACTTAACGGCATTATCAAGCAGGGTCAACACGGCTTGTCGCAGAAGATCTTCGTCGCCTAGACATTTTGCTTCGGGGAGGTTCGACAGCTTGAGCGTCTGCTGCTTAGCGGAAGCCAGTGCTTTGGCCGCCCGCACGGCCTCACTCACCGCATCATCGAAATAGATCTCTTTTTTCTCGAATTTGAGCGCGGCCGTGTCAGCCTGCGAAAGGAAGAACATATCGCTGACAATACGGCGCAGTTGCAACATCTGATTTTCGATGACGTGCAGCGATTCGCGGCAATCGGCAAGGTTGGCCTCGGGATCGCGATTGACGACCTGGCTGGCAGTGAGTGCAATGGCGACAGGTGTTTTGATCTGATGTGACGCGTCGGCCATGAAGCGGCGCTGCAATGCCAACGCGGCGGCCAAACCATCCAACAAGAAGTTGAAGCGAGACCCAAGGCGGCCAATTTCGTCGCGGGCGTTTGTCAGGTCCACGCGAGCGGTCAGATCGGAAGACGTGACGGCATCTATGGTTTCGGCAAAATCTTTGAGCGGGCGCATCGCTTTGGCGGCGAACAGGAAACCGAGGCAGCCGGCCAATGCGAGGCCAATTGGAACCAGTGCAATCAAAATGTTTCTGAGCCGGGCAATGCCGGCAAGAGCAGGCTGAATGGGTTGAGCGGCATAGATATCCAGGTGAGCTTGAAATTTGGGAACGTCGAGGCGGCGCGTGGCAACGCGCAAACCCGAGACGGTGCCGCCGTCGGTCAAATCACTTTGGGGGATCGCACGGAGGTCGACGGAGCCAGGGGCTGACCGATATGCAACGATGCGATCCTGCTCCCGTACGAGAATCTGTGTTTTGGAAAGTTCGGCATTTCTTGCTTCCGCAAGCACCTCTCTCAGATCGCGTTCGCCAGCCTCCTTTGTAGGATGCTCGTTGAATTCATGACCCGCCGCCATGGCGGTAGCGCCAGTGGCGACCTGTAGTTCACCATCAAGCTTGGAGTAGGTGTCTTTGCTTGCAAGAAGATAGGCGAGGACGGCCAAAGCGATCACCAGCACGCCAAATAGCGCACTGAACGAGACGGTCAAACGAAATTTGATTGACAAAAGAGGCGTCCTCGGTTTCTACGGATGTGTGCCTAGGCTCATTGTGTATTGTCGCGCACAGGACATTCGGCCTGCTTGCGTTTAGCGCCGGTTTATTACTGGAAACAAAGGACATTTTAGGAGAGATTGGTTCAACTTTGCAAGCGAGAGACTCGATAAGGGCAGCGAGGATGGTATAGCAAAATGATCAATTCCATTTCGTCGAATACACCGGTTCAGGCCATTACCAGCACCACGCAGAGGACGCAGCCTGCAGCTCAAACCACAAAACCCGCAGAGGACTCGGTTCATCTCAGCCCACAGGCAACGGCGGCTGCCGCAGCCGCTTCCAAAGACGTTGACCACGACGGCGATAGTCATTAACCGTTCCGGCAAAACTACTTGGACAAAGCCAATTCGAGGTAGAAGCGCGTCATAGACTGAATGTTTTTGCCACAAACTAGCCCCTAGCGGAATCTCAGCTAAGTGTTGATTGCAAGAATTCTTACAAAGCGCACAGTGAGTGCGCTTTTTTTTGCCGGCTGCCTTGTCCTATGCCCGGCACGATCTCACGCGCAAAATGAAACTGAGCTGAAGCAGAACGTGGCCGTTGGAGGGGATGAGACAGATGCCACGACAAGTAAGCGGATCTTCGGCATCATTCCGAACTACCGAACCTCGCCGAGCCTACACCCGTACCAGCCTATTACTCCCGAAGAAAAATTCAAGATCGCCTCCCAAGACTCATTTGACCGCGGCACTTTCGCGTTAGCTGCGGTTTTTGCCGCGTATGGGCAGCTGAGTAACAGCAATGCGAGTTTCGGTCAAGGGGTTGCTGGTTACAGCCGCTATTTAGGGACTGCTTATGCGGACTTTCTGATCGGCAACATGATGACGGAGGGAGTATTTCCGACTGTCCTGCATCAGGATCCGCGCTACTTTCGCAAGGGCACGGGAAGCGGGCTATCGAGGCTGGGTTACGCAGTAGGCCAGATTGTACTCACCCACAACGATTCGGGAAAGACGGCTTTCAACTTTTCCGAAGTTGGCGGTAACTCTGCCGCAGTCGCCATTTCGACGCTTTACTATACAGACGGTCGAACGGCATCGAATGCAGGACTGAGGCTAACGAACCAATTGGCTGTGGATGCTGCGGCAAACGTACTAAAAGAGTTCTGGCCCGATTTACAAAGAGGGCTTCACTGGAAGCATTAATCGAACGTCGTCGGAAGTTTGGGATTGCGGTGATGTTCAAACATATGGTGAATCTGGGCTTCGACGACTCGGGTAAGTGAGAGCGGCGGCAACTGAGACTCCGCGAAAAAATCGACTGCATCCGTTTCGAAGCTGGCAGCGGCGACGCCGCCGGTGAGTTCACATAGGAAAAACAGTTTGTAGGTGTGAAAAGGAATAGGCGGATGGCCGTGCAAATCGCGATCATACAGCGCTGCTAGTTTCACGACTTTCACATCGAAGCCGGATTCCTCTTTGACCTCGCGGACAGCGGCGATGCTTGGAGAATCGCCGACATCCGCCCAACCCCCGGGTGGCGTCCAAAGCCCTTCGGATTGCTCTCGAACCAATAGGATCCGATCGTCACGGAAGACGGCTGCGCGTACATCGACTTTGGGTGTGGCGTAGCCTTTTTCAAAGGCGAAAGATTCTGCAAGCGCCTTCGGGTCGTGGCCGGTGGTTTCGCTCATCAATTGCGAGGCGATCTGGCGGACTTCTTCATAGCGCTCGCGGTCGAAATGATTGCTCGAATATTCGAGGCCGCTTTGGGCGAGGGCTTGCAATCGGCGTGCCGCTTGAAAGATTGAGCCCATGGTCAAACTACTTTTGTGTCGAGGTAGACTTCCTCATTTGACTAACGGGCCGGTGCGCCGGAGGCGCTGGTGGCGGCGGATCGATAACCGTAGCTTTCTTGATGTAGTCGAGCATCGGGAACGATTTTTGAAGGTACGCGTTGCCGCCATGAGCAAGAGCTTCCTGGTCGGGGCCGGTGCCGTTCGGAGGGCTGTCGCCGTAGCCAGTGTAGATGTTGTTCACAACGTCCATACCGGAAATGACTTCGCCGAATGGTGTAAACGGGGGGCTCATGGTATCGAGCGCCTCGTTGTCGTTGACGTTGATGAAAATGTGAGTAGTGCGCGAATTGGGCTGACTGGTTTGCGCAAACGTCACGGTGCCGATTTTGTTGGAATGGTTGGCCGCCGGGTCGTCTTTAACCGCTTGCGCATTCCACTTGGCGGTGACCTTCGGGTCGCCATTCATGCCGAATTGGATGACGAAACCTTTGATGGCGCGAAAGAAAGCATTGTTGTCGTAATAGCCCTTTGTGACCAGTTGATAAAAATGGTCGGCTCCCGCGGGCGCCCAATCGTGGTGGACTTGAATGACGATATCACCCTTTGTAGTTTCTAATTTCACCTTGTACTCGGCAGGGATCGGCACAGGCTTCGCCACCGCCTTTCTTGCCTTCGGCGTAACGGCCGCCGCGCAAGCAAGGGCGCAGAGGCTGGTGATTACCAGGACTTGTTTTCGATTCATTTTGCGTCTCTCCAATTTAACCCGATGCCGGTATCGACTTTCAATGGCACATGGATGGGATAAACCGATTCCATTTCCTTCCTTACCAAATCTCGCAAATCGTCGCGCTCCCCCGGAGGGGCTTCAAAGACGAGTTCGTCGTGGACTTGCAACAACAGCCGGGATCGCATTTTCTTTTCAACCAGCAGGTGAGCGATGCGAATCATGGCGAGCTTGATGAGATCGGCCGCCGTTCCTTGCAAGGGCGTGTTTACGGCTGTCCGTTCGGCGAACGAACGGGCCGAGGGGTTGCGCGAGTGCATATCCGGGATAGCGCGGCGGCGGCCATGCAGAGTTTTGGCTACGCCTGAGGCGCGGACTTCCTCAATGGTTTTGTCGATAAATTCGCGAACGCCGGCGTAACGCTCGAAGTAGCGGGCAATATACGTTTCGGCTTCCTTGCGGGTGATGCCTAGTTGCTGGGCGAGGCCGAAGGGCGTTTGCCCATAGACGATGCCGAAATTGACAGCTTTCGCGGAACGCCGCATGTCGGGCGTCACCATGAGCGGATTGACTTTGAAGACTTCGGCCGCCGTACGGGTGTGAATGTCTTCGTCGCGAGTAAAGGAATCCACCAGGACCGCATCTTTCGACATGTGTGCGAGCAGGCGCAACTCGATTTGAGAGTAATCGGCGATTACCAGTTCCCATCCCGATTCGGGAACGAAGGCGGCGCGGATTTCGCGGCCTTCTTCGGTGCGGATGGGGATGTTCTGTAAATTCGGATTGGAGGAAGAGAGACGTCCGGTGGCGGCGCCTGCCTGATTGAAGGTGGTGTGCAAGCGCTGCGTTTCGGGCCGGATCAGTTGCGGCAGTGCGTCGACGTAGGTGCCTTTGAGTTTCGCGAGTTGGCGGTAATCGAGAACGTGCTGAGCAACGGGATAGGCGGCAGCCAATCCTTCCAGGACATCGGCGGCAGTAGAAACGGTTTTCCCTTTGCCATATTTCACCGGCGAAGGAAGATTCATTTCTTCGAACAGAACCTTGCCGAGTTGTTGCGGTGAATTGATATTGAAGGGATGACCGGCGATTTCATAAACCTTCTGCGCGATGCCTTCGATCTGCTGTGAGAAGCGCGTTGAGAGCTCGGAGAGAACGCCAGTATCGATGCGGATGCCGGTCATTTCCATGCGTGCCAGCACAGGCGACAGCGGTAGATCGATATCACGATAGACCGGGCGTAACTCTTGGGCGTCAATCTGCGGCCGCAATAATTCGGTCACTGCTAAGGTTGCTTCGGCTTGCTGCTCGGCAGCGGCGTTGAGTTTACGATCGAGAAAACGCTCCGCCAATGATTCGGGGGAAACACCGCCGGGATCGGAGTTCAAGAGAAACGCGTACAACATGACATCTTCGGCCACGTTTTGCGGTTGGACGCCGAGGCGCTCCAGATCCATGAGAAACGCCTTGGCATCGTGAACGACTTTGGGAATTGTGTCAGATTCGAGTGTTGCGCGAATGGCCGGAAGCGAAGCGAGCGGGATGGCGCGGCCAACGCCGGCTTGGTAGGAAAGGCCGATAAAGAAATTCGTGAGATCGAGAGCTACTGCCAACGGAGCATCTTTCGGACGCTGCGCGAGCCACTTCTCTATTTCGGCTGCATCCGTCAAAGTGGAATAATCGCGCGTAGCGGCATCGTCTTCCGGCGGCAGGTCTTTAAGAAGGCTGAAGAACTCGAGCTCTTTATAAAGCGTCTTCAGCGATGTATTATCCGCGGCTTGGGTCCGGAGAGAAGCAAGATCCCATTCAACAGGAATGGCGGTTTGAATGGTGGCGAGCTGCTTGCTTAATTCTATTTGTGGACGGTTGTTGAGTAAACTCTCACGGTACATTTTGCGCTCAACTTCGGCAGCGCGATTGAGTGCTTCCTCCACTGAACCGAACTTGACAACGATGTCGCGGGCGCCTTTATCGCCGATGCCCGGAGCACCGGGGATGTTATCGATCGCATCGCCTTTGAGAGCGAGCAAATCCGCCACTTGCGACGGCTTCACGCCCATGAACTCTTCGACTTTGGCTTCGTCATACCATTCGTCGTCTTTCATCGGATTCAGCATGAAGACGCGCTGGTTGACGAGCTGCAACATGTCCTTATCACTTGAGACGATCACAACTTCAAGAGGTTTGGCTGGTGGACGCCAAGCGATGGCGCCTATGACGTCGTCCGCCTCATAGCCGGTGAATTCCAAAACCGGTATGTGCATAGCATTGATGAGACGGCGGATGTAGGGAATCTGTTCGCCCAGATCGGGCGGCATTTCAGTGCGGTTGGCTTTATACTCGGCGAATTGCTGGGAACGAACGGTGGGCTCGCTGCTTTCGAAGATGGCGGCGATGTAATCGGGTTTAAACGATGTCATCAGCTTGCGCAACATGTTGTGAAAGATGAAGACCGCTTCGGTAGAAATGCCGGATGCGGTGCGCATGGGAGGTGCGCCGCTGCGGGCGCGCGCGTGATAGGCGCGGAAGATGAAACCGAACGTATCGATCAGGTATAAGCGTGGGACGGGCAAGCTACCAGGATAAAGCGTAGACCTTCCTGTTAGGCTCAGAGTTTCGAGGTCATGAATTTTCGTTTCCCGGTTTTCCTGGATTTGACGGGGAAGAAGTGCCTGGTGACCGGCGAAGGATACGAAGTCGCCGGCAAAGTGCGGGCGCTGGTGGACGCCGGGGCCGACGTTGTTTACGTGAATCCGCGGGCGGAACCGGCGATCGAGGCGATGGCGGCTGCGGCGCTGGTTCGTTGGGAAAAGCGAAGCTGGCAAGCGGATGATCTGGATGGATTGTTTCTGCTGATCAGCGATCTGGAAGACAACTCGGAGATCTTTCGGCTAGCGGAAGAGCGACGGGTTCTCTGCAATTGCGTGGACGACCCGGAGCATTGCCGTTTCAGCTTTGGCTCCGTTCACCGGCGCGGCGAAATGACGATTGCGATTTCGACCAACGGTTGGGCGCCGGCGCTGGCTGTGCGTGTTCGTGAAAAGCTGGAACGCGAGATAGGGCCGGAGTACGCGGATTTCTTAGAGTTGTTGAAGAATGTGCGGCCGGAGATCACGGAGCGCATCAAAGATTTCGGTAAACGGCGGGAATTGTGGTATCGCATCGTGGATTCAGAGATATTGACGATGTTGAAGCGCGCGGACCGGGACGCGGCTGCGCGGCTGCTGAGAGAGTTGATTGATTCCGCCGCTTCGCTATACTGAAAAAGCCCCGATGAGAAGGGGACCAGATCGTAACAACTCTAGGGTCGATTCAGATCGACGCGACTAAGGGGAACCACTTCGGTTCCCCTTTCGCTTTTTGAGCGGGGTGTCCGGTACACTGCACTCATGCGACTGGCAGAGCGAATGAGCCGGCTGGAAATCGAATCGGCGTTTGATGTGCTGGTGAAGGCGCGGGCGCTGGAGGCGAAGGGGCGCAGCGTGATCCATTTAGAGATCGGCGAGCCGGACTTCCCTTCTCCACCGAACGTGATTGAAGCCGCGAAACGCGCATTGGATGAAGGCTGGACCCATTACGGACCGCCGCAGGGATTGCCGGATCTGCGCGAAGCGATTGCGGGGTACGTTTCACGTACGCGCGGGATTTCCGTTAGCGCGAAGCATGTTTGCGTGGTGCCCGGCGGGAAGCCGATTATTTTCTTTCCGATGCTGGCGCTGATTGAGCCGGGCGACGAAGTGATTTATCCCGATCCGGGCTTTCCGATTTACCGTTCGATGATTCAGTTCCTGGGCGGCAAGGGTGTGCCGGTGCCGCTGGTAGAAGAACGCGGCTTTTCGTTCGATCTGGACATCTTGCGGAGCAGTCTATCGCCCAAGACAAAGATGTTGATCTTAAATTCGCCGGAGAATCCGACGGGCGGCGTTATTTCAGCGGACGATTTACGCACGATTGCCGAAATGGTGCGCGAACGGGATTTGGTGGTGCTTTCCGATGAGATCTACTCGCGTCTGTATTACACAGCGGAAGCGCCACCTTCGATTGCCAGCCTGCCCGGCATGCTGGAAAAGACGATTATCCTGGACGGTTTTTCGAAAACTTACGCGATGACGGGTTGGCGGCTGGGATATGGCGTGATGCCGGATTGGTTAGTGGACGCCGTGAACAAATTGATGGTGAATTCAAATTCGTGCGCGGCGAGTTTCACGCAGCGCGCGGCGATCGAAGCGCTCAACGGCTCGCAAAGCGCGGTGGACGAGATGCTGGATGAATTCAGGAAAAGGCGCTCTGCGTTCTGCACGGCTCTGAACCAGATCCCGGGGTTTAGCTGCCAGATGCCGGCGGGCGCGTTCTATGCATTCGCCAATGTGAAGCAGACTGGCATTGCCTCGAAAGATTTGGCGGATCTGCTGCTGGAAGAGGCGGGTGTGGCGTGTCTGAATGGCGGCTCATTCGGCGCGCACGGGGAAGGCTACTTGCGTTTCAGTTTTGCCAATTCGATTGAAAACCTGTTGGAAGCGGCGAGGCGAATCAAAGCCGCTGCCGGCAAATGGCACAAAGGGTAAGAGATGAAGAAACTGACTTTGGTTCTGGTGTTGAGCGCTGTGGCGGCGATGGCGCAGACTCGTCCGGAAAACGGGCGTCGCTATCCGCGGCTGGCGATTCGCAACGCGATTATCATTGACGGGAACGGAACGCCGGCAGCAGGGCCCAAGGACATCATCATCGAAAACGACAAGATTGTTTCGGTGGTTGGCGTCGACGGGCCGGCGCTTGAGTTCGGAGCAGCAAAGCGGCCGAAGGCTGATGTTGAGATCGATGCCACAGGCAAATATGTTCTGCCGGGTTTGATTGATGCGCACGCTCATACGCAGGACGAACGCGGCGGTATTCCTCAACCGCTTGAATATGAGTTGAAGATTTGGCTGGCGTGCGGAATCACGACGGTACGGGATGTGGGGAGCAATACCAAGAAGACGCTGGCACTGCGAGCGAAAAGCGCGGCCGGCGAGGTCGCAGCGCCGCGCATGTTGGTTTATCCGATGTTCAACGCGGAGCAACCGGTTCCGACAACGCCGGAAGCGGCGCGGGCCCGCATTCGTGAATACAAGGCGATGGGCGCGGATGGCGTGAAGCTGATGGGCGTCTACCGCGACGTGATGGAAGCGGCGGAAGACGAAGCGCACAAGCTCGACTTGCCGGTGGCGCACCATGCGGGGGTAGAAGAAACGAACGCCTGGGACGATATCAAGTTCGGCACTCGCAGCATTGAGCACTGGTACGGAATTCCGGATGCTGCCATTCCGGATGGCGTCCAGAATTTCCCAGCAACCTTCAACTACAACAATGAAACCGACCGCTTTCGCTATGCGGGTCGCTTGTGGCGCGAGGCCGACCCCAAGAGGCTCACCGAGGTTCTGACAGCGATGGTGAAGGCGAATGTCGCGTGGGTGCCGACACTGGATATTTACGAAGCTAGCCGCGATCTGACGAGAGCGCAAAATCAAGTCTGGTTCAAAGAATATTTGCATCCGACGCTGGAAGAATTCTTTAAGCCGAATGCAAGAAATCATGGCTCGTACTTCGCCGGTTGGACTTCGAACGATGAAGTGTTTTGGAAGGAGAATTATCGAATCTGGGAAGCCGCGTTGCGCGAGTTTGATCATCTGGGAGGCACGATTGGCGCAGGAGACGATGCGGGCTTCATTTATCAGATCTACGGCTTCGGTTTGCTGCGCGAATTGGAGTTGCACGAAGAAGCGGGCTTTGCTCCGCTGAAAGTGATTCAACATGCGACCGGCAACAACGCGCGCATCCTGGGCATGGAAGGCAAAATCGGCGGCGTCCGGCCCGGATATTTCGCGGACCTTATTGTTGTGAACGGCAACCCGCTTGAAAACATCAAAGTGCTGTACCCGGCCATGGAAGCGGGCGAGGATACAGGCGTTGAGTGGACGATTAAGGATGGATACGTTTATCACGCGCCGACGCTGGCCAAAGAAGTGCGCGAATTGGTGGCGAGAGCTCGGGCGGATGCGCACAAATCGACTAAGTGAATGGCCGAAGGCTGGAGTCCCGGCGCAGTAGCCCACGGGCGCGCGCCACAACAAGCGCGTAAAGACACTACGGGTTTGCATTGTTCGTGACCTTCGTCTTTGCTTCGCCGTCTTAGGCGGCTTTGGCAAACTTGGGAAGTCCAACATCACCTTGTCGAAGTCGGGCCAGCTGCCGGTGAGCTTAAATTGCTTGGCGCCGCGCTCGACGAAGAAGGCGAATTGCTGATTCGTGAAATCGAACCCAGCGTCTTCGGGTTTAAAGGCGGTAAGTGGTTGAGGGAAGAGATAAAAATTCTAAAAAAATCTGTGACTGACTTTTCGGCCCTCCCGAAAACCGCCCGTCCTTAACCTCTGACCCCGAACCGTTATCCTCCCGGTTAGCCAAAATAACACCGATCCTCTAACATTCGACGCATTTTTCAACGGTCTCGAAATTGCTCTCAACTTCGGTGTTATGAGTTGCCCGCTGTGCTCCGAAAATCACGCTCTCCTCAACTGCCTGCACTATGTCAGTGCCAGTCAGACCCTCAAAGACTTCTTGGGGGATGTCTATCAGAAATTTCACCTCTCCAACGCCGTCCTCACCATGCGTAAAATCTACGATGATTGCTACGCTAAGACCGGCGACAAAGACACCAACTGGGTCGTCCTGGGTGGCTCAACCTTCGGCATCACCCACCGCGTGTATCTGTCGGTCAAACCCGAAGCCATTCTCCGCGTTTGGGGTGTCTTGCAACACGCCCTCCCGCAGATTCAAGGTTTTAAGATGGCCAAGCACTGTCAACCCTCCGAAGCCGTCAATCGCCCCGATACCATCGTCATCTATGTCGCCGGCACAATCGCCCGCGATGCCGTCGTGAACCGGATTCGCGAAATGCTCCGCGATTCCGATTGGCACCGCCCCGCCCATCGCGGCCCCATGACTTTGCCGGCCCGCCTGAACGCCCAGGATTTCAAGTTTGAAGTTCCCTCCGGCACCGGCAGAATTGCCGACCTCCAAGGCGTCGCCGTCGCCGAAAATCCCGGTCCCGGCCAAAGCTTCGGCGAGAAGCTGTCAGAAACCGTAGCCGAAGCCTGGAAAGCCGAGCCCTACCGCCAAGATCGGCTCCTCTTCGTCGGCTATGCCCTCGGCGTCTTAGCCCGCCACAACTTCAACTTACGTAAGCCCTGGACCTTCGCCTGATCGATCCCCGGCTCACACCTTGACCAACGCCAATTCCGGCGCCAGCCGCCGCAGGTCATCTGCGTCACTCGTGACCACCGCTTGCCCCGTCCGCGTGGCGCAAACCGCCACATGCGCATCTGCTATATCCGTCGTCCCGCACCGCGCCAGCAATAATCCAACCGCGGTCGCGTCCGGCCCGTCGAGCGCAACCAGGTCCGTACCCGCCTGTCGAATCAGACGCGACAACAACGCCTGTTTCCTCGGACTTCGCATTGCCTGCGCCAGCGCCGTCGCCGGCACCGTGATCCGCAATCCCCGCTCCTGGGCCCGAGCTACCAAAGCCAACACCCGCCGCTCCCGCCGATCCAGCGCAATCAGCCCGCCCGCGTCGAACGTGACTCCACTCACGCCGCCTTTCCTTTTCGGTGAACTTTCTTCTTGAGAATCCGGTCCGCCCACTCGCCCTCTTTCCGCGTAAGCGGGCCGCCTGTTTTCTCCAAAGCCTCGTCTAGCAGCAAGCGCCAGCCGGCCGCGTCGTAAAGCGCTACCCGAACCGCATGCTGCACAAACGCGGATACGTTCGCCGTCTCCCCGGCTTTGACCAGCGCGCCGATCTCCTTTACCTGCTCTTCCTGTAAAGTAATCGTGACCTTGACTGTCGCCATACCAGTCACCATACCACCCTCAATACAACGGCAACGCCCCGCTCTGATACCCCACCGGCCCTCCCGCAATCGGGAACATGCGGTGTACGTAATACCCCAACGCATCGCTCGCATGCGTCCTTCTCCTGTCTTTCCTATTGATCTCCCCCGTCGCCACACCCGCCGAATCCGTCACCCATGAAACTTCTTCAAAATCCCGAATCAGCTCCTTACACTTCGGGTCGATAAATAACCGCACCTCGCCCGCCTGATTCCGCAGCCGCGCCTCCGAATCCTGGTCCGGTTCCTCGCCCGAACACCCGCACCAGAGCCCCCGGGACGGTACACTAACTAACATCGTCCCCAAGACCCCATTCCTATGGCGGAAAGTAAATCACCAGCTTTCTTCAGTTACTCCCGCAAGGACTCCGCCATGGCCCTCCGTCTCGCCGCCGACCTCAAGAAATCCGGCGCCCACGTCTGGTTAGACCGTCTCGACATCCGCCCCGGCCGTCAGTGGGACCGCGAGGTCGAACTCGCCCTCAACGCCTGCAGCGAAATGCTCGTTATTCTCACCCAATCCGCCATCGACTCCGAAAATGTCATGGACGAAATCGGTTACGCCCTCGAAGAACGCAAAACCGTCATCCCGCTTCTTTTTGAGGATTGCCGCGTCCCCTTCCGCCTCCGTCGCGTCCAGTACGTGGACTTCCGAACGTCTTACGACGAGGGCCTAACTCAGCTGCTCGCAACCCTGCACGCGGAAAAGCAATTGGATGCCGTGGCCCACGCCGCTGCAGTTGCAGAAGCGCCCGTGCCCAGCGCGGCTCCGCCATCTGAAACCGAGCAAGCAGAAGCGAATCAGGCTCCCGATGAGGAACATCTCGCCCACGAAGCTGCCGAAGCAGCTCAAAAAGCCGAACAGGCAGAATCGGCACGCATAGCGGAGCGGGAACGCGAGGATAGAGAAACGGCCGAGGCGGTGCAGAAGGCCGAGCAAGAACCACCGAAGTCAGAAGACACCGAGGCCGCAGAACCCACTACACCGAGGACCAAAGAAACCCCCGAACCGCCCCAGCCAACTCCCTTGGTAAGCCACCCGGACCAAACTCCGCCGCCGCTGCACCAATCCGAAGTTCGCGATCGCGTGCCTACTGCCCTTCAAGTCCCTCAAACCCCGCGGCTGAAGTACTTCCCCATCGTCCTCGTAATTGGAGCAGTGATTGGGGTCGTCTTATTGCTGCTTTTTCAGTTGCGCCCGAACCCCGCATCCGTCCAGACGCTCCCTCCCGTTTACTCACCCCCAGCGCCGCAGCCAAAGACCATAGTTGTCAGCAAAGTCGGCGCCGCCGATTTCGGCACCATCGGAGAAGCCACCAAAGCGGCCAACCCAGGCGACAAGATCTCAATTCGGCCAGGCCTCTACAAGGAGGGCCTCATCATCGACAAAAGTGTCGAGATCGCTGGGGATGGGAAGCTGGGCGACGTAATTATTGAAGCAACAGGTTCAAATGCGGTCACGTTCGTAAGCGAGGCGGCTCGCATCAGTAACCTCACGCTTCGGCAGAGAGGAGGCGGAAAGTTTTATGGCATCGATGTTCCGCAAGGCAAACCCGAAATCGAGGGATGCGACATCACAAGCAGAAGCCTGTCTTGTGTCGGCATCCACGCGGGGGCTGACCCAATCCTTCGCCACAACCGCATCCACGATTGTGCGGAAGCAGGCGTAGTAGTCTTCGATAGTGGCAAAGGCACATTAGAAGATAACGACATCTTCCGCAACACCCTCGTAGGCGTGGAAATCAAGACGGGGGCGAACCCGACCCTGCGCCGCAACCGCATCCATGATGGCAAACAAGGTGGCGTCCTCATCTGGAACAAGGGCGAAGGTACGCTCGAAAAGAACGAGATTTTTGGCAACGCCGGCGTCGGTGTCGAACTCAGATTCGGCTGCTGGCCAAAGCTAACCGATAACACGATCACGAAGAACAAATACGAAGCAATATGGGTTAACGACTACGGCGGCGGCGAATTCCTAAATAACGATCTTCGCGGCAACGGCCGAAAGGGGGCATGGGATATCGACGATAAATCTCTCCCCAACGTAAAGCGTTCCGGAAACATCGAAAAGTAAGCAGCCGGATCCGTGCGGGCGACATACGCCGCACTGGATGTCGAAGGCGAAAAGCCTTCTTCTGCGCCAGTTAATTACTTAACAGGCGTCATTTCTCTTCACCCAGCGTCCAACTCCAAACACCGCCGCAAGCCCCAACCCGCAGAGAACCAGCGAACCCGGCTCCGGCACCGCCAGATTGGCCGACGACGAAACCAGATCCACAGCGAAGTTCGACGTTGTCGTAATACACGCCAGGCCGCCCGCAGCAACGTTACACGTCTGAAACGCGCCGCCTGTCAAATCAGTAAAGCCGTCAGACAAAGCGGAGCTTGCGGGCGGCCCAGGATTCACCGCCAACGGAAGATAGTTCGCGTCGCTCAGGACCAGCGTATAAGTCCCCGCAGCTAGGCCAGAAATGACCATTTTGTCGTCGCCGCACACCGCGCTTCCCGCGCCGGTCCCTATCGTCACAGTTCCGGCAGGCGGACAATTCCCTACGAAGCTCACCGATGACGCGAGACTGTCCGCGTCCGCGTAAGCATCTCCCGCGCCGTTCGTCAAGATCACAGCCGACGCGACGGGCCCGGAAAAAAGCGCCACCAGCGGATCGAATCCACCGGGGGCAATGACAGTCCCGGCCGCGTTGGTACCTCCGCCGAAGCCCCAGGTTTGAACGGTAAGAGTCGAGCTGGAACTCAGGGAGAAGGTTTCGGAGAAATAATTCTCCGGAGTCGCGAGCGAACCCGCAAACGAGAGAGAGAAGCTACTCCCCCAAGCAGGAGTGGCCGCCGCGAATATCACACTCAGGACAACCATTAGACGCATGTGAGCAACACCTCCGATTGATCTTCAGTTAACTGGCCGTCAGGTAACCTTCCACATCCACCACCACCTGCACTGTCAACTGTGTGGTCGCCTCCACTTCGGCATCGAGAGCTAAACCCGGAGCGACCGTGATGCCCGTAGGATGAAACTCCGTGGAAAGAGTCTGACTCGCGATCCAAAAGCCGTAATTCCCACTGATGTTTCCCGGATGGACGTCCAGCCGCAGTTGCAGCGGAATGCCACTCGTCCCGAAAATCGGAGTGGTCATGATCGAAGTGATCACCAAATGCTGCCCCGCTGGCACAACATAGGCGTTCCCGCCATTTGTGAAAAACCCGTTCGGGCCTGTTTGGTAGAGCGGTGGACAAGCTTCGAGACCGGTATTGTTGCAATTGCTGGTGGAATTAATGGTAGCTATAGCTTGCAGGTGTACCCGTTGTGACGCCTGATTGGATATGTCCTGCGTGATGGCCGGGCTGCCGGTCGTGTTTACTACTTGCACCAAAGTTGCTGTGATCGCGTGCACGACGCGGGGTGCAGCTAAATCAGCCAGAAGTGCGAGCGCGATAATACCTCCACTGCAAACGCATGCGATGCGGAACCGCTTCATATTCGATGCTCCTCCTCAGGCACATGGACCTGAAACGCTCCACCGACTATATAACAAATCAACGTATCCGTGGTGAGCCTTCTGAACCGACAGTTCGCAAGCCCGATGCGAGCCGCGACGGTAACGGAGCGGTCTATGGCGCCAGTCCGAAAGCTCAGCACCGCACCGGGTATCAACAGCTTAGCTTTGAGGTAACAACCGCAAACAGAGAAGCCACAAAACCCACCCTGAGAGAAATTTCCGGCTCATCGGCCGAAACTTCGTGGACTGTATAATTGCCTTCATTGTGCCGATGGCTCCAGGCGTAAACATCGATGGATATGAGGTCCTCGGTCTCCTGGGCGCGGGCGGTATGGGCGAGGTTTATCGAGCACGCGATCCGATTCTGAAGCGTGAGATCGCTATCAAAGTGCTTCCGGCCGTTTTGGGCAAAGATCCGGATCGGTTACAGGGATTCCTACAGGAGGCACAGGCAGCCGCAGCGCTGAATCATTCCAACATTCTTGTGATTTATCGGTTCGGATCACACGAGGGTTCGCCGTACATTGCCTCAGAGCTACTGGATGGTACGACAATGCGCGAGCGGTTTAACCATGGGCATATGGCGGTGCCAAAGCAATCGATGCCAGTGTGCAGATAGCGCGAGGTCTGGCGGCGGCACATGACAAAGGCATCGTGCATCGAGACCTGAAGCCGGAGAATCTCTTCGTCACAAAAGACGGACGAGTGAAGATTCTCGACTTCGGGTTGGCGAAGTTGATGCCACAGCGTTTAGGCAGCGATGAAACCACGGTGGCGCAAGGCACTGATCCAGGGACGGGTGATGGGAACGGTGGGCTACATGTCACCCGAGCAAGTCCGCGGGCAGGTGGTGGATCATCGCTCAGATATCTTTGCCTTCGGAACGATTCTTTATGAGATGCTCGCCGGGAAGCGCGCATTTCAGCGCCCAACGTCGGCCGGGACGATGACGGCGATTTTGCACGAAGACCCGCCGGACGTTTCGCAGATTGCGCTGGGGACGCCACCAGGTTTGCAGCGCGTATTGAAGAGGTGCCTGGAAAAAAATCCCGAGCAGCGCTTTCAGTCGTCGTCCGATCTTGCATTTGCGCTAGAGGCGCTTTCAGATCCGAGTGGCGCAGCGGCAAACTCGTCGCCAAGTCTTACGCAGGGAAGCAGCCAGGGTGCCCGCTTGGCTGGTTGGATTGCTGGCGCCGCCGCGCTTGTGACCGTTGGGTATTTCGTTCTGAACGGACAGGGTACGGCCCCAACTTTGCGCGTGACACAATATTCGCAGCTCACGCACTCTGGCAACGCCAGGGACGTTATGGCTACCGACGGTGTGAGCATTTATCTGTCGTCGGGCATCATAGCTCCGGTCGGCCTGGCGGCGGCATTTGGAGGCGAGATCGAAGCCTTTACCAAGTTGCCTCCTCGGTCAAACCTGTTAGACCTCTCGCCCGATGGCACAACAGTGCTCTACCTGGCCTATCAATCGGCTCTTACGCCCACACAGCCGCTCTATAGCTTGAAAGTGCTTGGTGGATCACCGCGCTACCTGAAATCCGTCAGGGATGCGGGTTGGAGTCCGGATGGAAACTCAATCTTTTACCCTGAGCCCAATGGCGACATGTTTCAAATGAATGCCGATCGAACAAACGCCCGCAGGTTGTTCTCCCTGGGAGGTCCGCTCAGTGATTTCGCAGTGTCACCTGATGGCAAGAGGATTCGATACTTTAAGGACCGAGCCCTTTGGGAGGCAACTGTCAGTGGCGCGGGGATACATCAATTGATTGGGGATTGGGGGTCCGGAAGGGAAAAGTGTTGTGGTGCATGGTCCCCCGACGGCTCCGTCTTTGTTTTTCTGGCCTCCCCGAAGTCACAGATCTGGGCATTGGATGAACGCAGCACCTTCTTTCACAAACCATCCGGACAGCCGGTTCCACTCACCGCAAGCCCGACTAAATGGGGACGTCCCGTGTTCAGCAAAGATGGCAAACAGATCTTTAGCACGGGATCGACGGCCCGAGGGGAATTGATTCGGCTTGACGGAAAATCGAAACAATTTCTGCCTTTTCTTAACGGCATCTCGGCCGATCTGTTGTCTTTCTCAAGGGACGGCCGGACAGTCGCGTACTCTACATATCCAGATGACGCTCTTTGGGTATCAGGTGTGGACGGACCAGGGCGAATTCAACTCGGCGACGCCTCCGTGCACGCCCAATGGGTAAGTGTGTCACCGGATGGCAGCCAAGTTCTATACATTGCAGAGTCTGCGGAATCCAAAGTTCCGCGGGCGTACGTCGTCTCTTCCAAGGGCGAAGGCGCGAGACTGCTTCTGCCGATGAGTTCCGGCCCAGAGACAGATGCGAGTTGGTCACCTGACGGACATAGAATCGCTTTCGGTATCAACTCGATCAAAGATAAGACCGCTCCGAGTGAAGTTCGAATTCTTGACGTCGACAGTCAACAGGTGACGACCATGCCCAATTCGAAGGGCAAGTTTTCGCCTAGGTGGTCTCCAGATGGCCGATTCCCCTCACGCAAAGTGTCGACATCGGCAGCCTTTCCGTTTTTGATTCGAAGACGAATCAATTGAGGCAGATTTACAACGGGATATCGGCCTATCCAAGCTGGTCGCACGATAGCCGCTTCATCTATACATTCCGATACGCCGACGATCCCGCTATTTTGCGTGTACCGGTCAAAGGCGGAACCCCGGAGTTGGTAGTGGACCTGAAGGGCATCCGCTACACAGGCACTTTTGGCCTTTGGTTCGGACTTGATTCAACGGATGCTCCTATGCTGCTGCGCGACGTAGGAACAAGTGACGTATATGCTCTGAGCCTCGAGCACAGATAGCGGTTACTCCAAGCCAGTGGCGGTCAGGAGCGTGGGATATCGACGGCAAACTCGTCCCCAATAGAGGCCTCCGGACCCGAGCCGAGCCGCGACGGTACGGAGCGGTCTATTGCGCCAGTCCGAAAGCTCAGCGCCGTACCGGATATCAAAAACCCGCCCTACCCCAAGATCAGCGATTTACCTGCAGCCACAGCGAGATCATCTCCGTGAGTCCGAGAAAGTGAGTTCATCTTCTCGCCGGCCCAACTTCGTGCACAGCTCCGGGAGCTCCGCCCGAAATTTTGTATACCGTTCCGCGATCGCTTGACCTCCGAGAAGCATCTTTCGCCTGGATGCCGAGCTCAGCCAGTCACGCACTTCCACAATGGTCTTCTTCAATTCACCTCCGTGAGCATGGATATCCTGGCCGGCCACTCCGAACCGTTTACCGCCAAGAATGGCCAATCCTCCTAGGACAATGGCCATCGCTGAGCGGCGGAAGCAGTATATTCTAAATACCGAATAAGTAAGGCTACTTCGCGAGCCACCTCACACATGGCAACCACCACCATCGAAGCACACTGCAATGCTCGTCCGACCCGATTAGCTTTCATCGTTCCAAAACCGGAACCTAATCAGCTGTACGCGGTTTTTTCGCGGGCCTCGACGTTATGGGGCGGAGTCTTCAATCCTATTGTGATTGTTGATGACTCAACCCGAAAGACATCCGGGGTCCACTGCGCGCTGGGAGCAGCAGGCCCCTACCTGACATCCCAGGTAGATTTGCTAAAGGCATTTGACCCCGATCTCCTGATCAACTATTCAACCGATCAATTGCCGGCGGAGCTTGATCTCTGGAAGCACCGAACATTCCCAGCCGCCGCCCTCGATTGGGCACCAATGACCAACAGCGAATCGTATTTCGTCGACGTCGTGCCGCTGCTGCAAGATTTGTGGGACAAAGAATTTAAGGGCTTTGAGAATCCGCGCGTGAAGATTAAGTTCGTCGAGAAATCCGAGGCAAGAAAGTCGCTGCTTTTATCCGCGCAATTCGGCTTATACCCGAACGACGATTTCTACGATTTCCTTCGGAAGAATTTCAAGGCGGAGCAGCTTGCCCACAATGCCGCATTTAGACCCACGCGGTGGCCCGGCGGATTCTTGGCCCCATCCGTCATAACGTCGCTTCACTGCCAGCCCACAAGACAGCGAATAGCTTCTCACGCATTCTTCTTATTGAATCCTGACGATCCATACGACGTTATTGACTACTGGAACCTTAGGGCTGCCGGAAAATATGTATTTCCGCTGACACTCGAACACTATCAGGAATGTTCGGCTGCAATCATGGACTTCGGGGCCTCATCTTCCTACCCCATAAACGAGACTGTTACGAACTACCCGGTGCTAATTAAGGCCGCAAGCATAAGCGACGACGAACAGAAAGCCGTGACTGAATGGATCAAATCGCAGGGCCTAGTAAAGAACTTAACCATGAAGGGCTGGGTGTCGCACTTCAAAGAATACTACGGCGTAGGTGACGAAGTCGACATCGAGCCCATTCGTGGATTCGAGGCCAATGCGGTCGGGGTCTTGGTTGAAGGCTACGGCAAGCTTGAAGGTCCAGCCCCCTCATTCCTAGCGGCAAAAAGTAGGTTTGAACATTGGTCTATGGACGTGTCCTTTTCGGCGTTCGGGTCCCCGACCGCGTGCTATAACATGCCGTGGCTCAACGCTGGCTGCGACGAACTGGCATCCTTGCGATTGGGAATGGGACATGGGATAGACGCCGCCAGGATCTCCCGCAGCGGAACAGTCGTAAGACATCTTGGCTACTCAGGCGACCTCAGAATCAGCCCCGTTAAGACAGAAGACGTCGTGCGGTCATTTCTGCAGGGCATCGAAATTGAATACCTTGGGACAAGCTCTCCGGGTTTGGCGCTGGAACGAATCGTTGAGATGACGAACGGATTCCACAATTGCAAGATTTTTCAGAACTCAGCCATACGCGCCGCGCTAGAAGAGCTTGCAAATGGCGACCATCGGCTAGCATCAGCCGTTAGGAATAGCGTCATCCGATCGCTGCGGGACACGAAGATCCATGGCAGGCAGGCCACTCAACCAGAGAAGTGCTCACGCGCAGACGATCTATTAGACCGAGCTATAGAGGCGAACGTATTCCGCGTTGGTCTCGTATTCCAATGCGCGCGCTGCCGTCGTCACAACTGGTACGCGGTAACGGAATTTGACAAGCACTACAATTGCAAGTCGTGCTTTTCGCGTGAGCAGACTCCGCGACTGGACACAACGACCTGGTATTACGCTTCCGACGGCCTGTTCCGCAGTACTAACAAGCTGGACGGCAATATGACCGTATTGCTTGCCCTTGCCTTTTTCGGCGATTTACACCACCAGGACCTAAAATACGCACCGTCATTTGAGTACAAACTAGATGGAGAGCAGCACGAGATTGATTTCGCCATCCTTGCGAGCGAGTTCATGAGGCCGGGCGTAGAGATGGTCTTCGGCGAGTCAAAATCGGGCATGGCCCTTAAGGATGTCGAACGTAAGAAGCTTAAGGAATTCGGTCAGAGGAGCGGCGCGTACATCTGCTTCTGCACTCTATCGGAAGACTTTGACGTCGCCGACAAGGAGTTCTTCAAGGAACTCCTCGGTTCGGAGGTAAAGCTCATCCTCTTACCCCGATTTTTCCTTGAAATGGATCACTTTGAGTTCTCGGCGTTTCGATTGGAACAACACCCCCGCAGAGGCAGGACCGAGTCGGACTGGCTAATGCGAACGACGATCATTAGAACTCTCGGCGAGGAGTTCGCCAGGAAACACGACATCTGGATATAGAGCACGCAAACGATGGATATCCAGGTCCCCGAAAAGGATCGGCCGTCGCCACCCGCGTGACCAGCGAGCACATGGGGGCCACGCATAGACGCCGATCTCGTCCAAATCGTCGCGGGCGCGTCCTGAAAGACGAAACTCTTTCACGGAGTCTGCTAGCGCGGCTGGAGACCGAGCTTTTCCCGGATTTGCTTGAACGGATCACCCTCGGCAACCCCGCTGGCATCCCCTGCATCAATAGCGGCGCGCAATCTTTCTAGCTTCGCCTCATAAGCTCGCTCCTCGCGGTCTAAACTTCTGAGCGCAGCGCGGACCACCTCGCTCGCGTTTTCGTAGCGGCCACTCTCCACCTGAGCCAGCACGAAGTGATCAAGCTCGTCCGTTAGGTTTACATTGCGGGTTGGCATCGATTCCCTATCATCCCACCGCAATTGGCAAAGATTGCCATACATAATGTCGCCTATCGATATTATGCAAGTTCATTCTGTAACCAACACATTCTGCAGCCACTTATCATAAAAGCGAATAGAGCAGACCGCCACGCCAACATTCCGAAGTTTTCGTCCGGCTTGAACCGCTCGTAGCACGCCGAAAATCCTGGTCACAACAGAAGTTTGAAGTTTTTTTTCTCCCTTCTTTCCTTCTACTTACAGGAAACTTTTCGTTCTTCGCGAACGCGCCGATTCTAATAATGAGCTCAGAAAGTGAGCTGTCTTCAAACATGCTTCCTCCTGAAGAAAACAACAACGACGAAAACGTCGTTAACACCGATCAACCCGCCGAGGCCGACCACAACAACCAACAACAACAAAATTTTCAAACCGGCCCGATCCCGCCGGAACTAACCAGCAAGTGGGCCCACCACAAAGCCAAACGCGCCTGCGGCAAAACCGGCCCTACTTCCGAGCAAGGCAAAGCCATCTCTTCGCAAAACGCCCTCCGCCACGGCTGCTGCGCCAAAACGCTCATCCTCGACGAAGAAAATCTCGCCGATTGGATCAAACTCTGCGCCCGCTGGGAAGCCTCTTACCCCTCTGACCAGCCCTTGCTCCAGGACTTCATCCTCAAAACCGCGCAAGCCGATTGGCACCGCATCCGCGTCACCGACGCCTTCAACGCCATGTACGGCCCTTACGACATCTTCGCCCTCGACAGTTTCGATGCCGACATGCGCAAAATGTACGATCTCAAACACCGCTACAAGGTCGCCGCCGAACGCTCTTTCCAGCGCGAATACCGCATGCTTGAGCATTTCTACAACACCCACTGCGCCCCCAAAAAGCCCCAAACAAAGAAAGAAGATCCCAAAGAGGAGGAAGAAGACGTCGGCAAACCCGTCCACGATCCCAGCAAACACAACATCCGCGTCTATAACGCCATCACCGGCGAATACATCATCTGCGGCGAAGAACCCGAAGTCGTCCACCCGCCTGATCCCGGTTGGGTCCCGCGCAAAATCATCCCCGGCCAGTTCTACCCCGACCACCCAAGCAACTGGAAATACCCCGGCGATCCCAAAGAGCGCTTCCGCAAAGACAAAAAGAAATGGAGCAAACAATGATGCCCCCTCGCCCGGCACGCTCCTTCCCCATCCCAAGAAGCCTTCGACGGAGCCGAAGGCCGGCGTTCCCGGCACTACTTGTACCGAGGAAGCGCAACGTAAACCCGGCCCATCGTCAACTCACCTCTAACCCGCAGTGTTTTTCCACTCCAAATCCCCTTTTTTGCTATAATTTAGAAGGAATTTGTTTCCCCCGCAGTTCCCTGCTGATACGATCTATTTCTAGTACTAGGCTCGGTCCTAGACTATTGGCTGAACAGCCCGGTAAGGAGCTTCAAAAAAGAACATGGAATTCTCGGTAAGCAAGTCAGATCTCGTGCGGGAACTTGGCCTCACGCAAGGTGTCGTTGAAAAGAAAACCACCATTCCCATCCTCTCCAACATCCTCGTCGAAACCGAAAAAGATCAGATCTGGCTCACCGCCACCGACCTTGAATTGGGCATCCGTTGCTCTTGCCCCGCGCGTGTGAAAAAGGAAGGCGCCGGCACTATCCCCGCTCGCCGCTTGCTTGACTACGTCCGCCTCCTGCCCGATGCCGACGTGCAAGTCAAACTCGCGGATAACAATTGGGCCAGCCTCGTTTGCGGCCGTTCGCGCACGCGCATCGCTGGCATGTCGCGCGAAAGCTTTCCTGAACTGCCGGAAATGCCCGCGCCGCTCGCCAAAATTCCCCTGGCCGTGCTCGCGCAAATGATCAACGCCACCATCTCCGCTATCTCGGCCGAAGAATCGCGCTTCACTTTAAACGGCGCCTTGCTCCTGCTTCGCGAAGAAGGCTTGGTCATGGTCTCGACCGATGGCCACCGCCTCGCGCTCATGGAAAAGCATGTGCCGCTTCCCGGCCTCACCGCGCAATATAAAGCGCTGCTCCCGCGTAAAGCCATGGCCGAGCTCCTCAAACTCGCCAGTGACGATCCTTCCAAAACCGTCGATTTCTCAGGCAACGAAAATCATCTCTTCTTTCAAGTCGATAAGCGCCTGCTCCTCAGCCGGAAGCTCACCGGTAACTTCCCCGATTACGAGCGCGTGCTTCCTAAAGATCATCCGCATCACATCGTTTTGCAGCGCGATGAACTCAAAGCCGCCATCGAACGCGTCGCTCAATTTGCCGACGAACGTTCGCGCGCCATCCGCCTGCAGATTCTCAAGGACGAATTAAAAGTCCACTCCTCTATTTCCGATACCGGCGAAAGTGAGGAAACCCTGCCCGTCACCTATAGCGGCGCGGCGGTCGAAATTGGTTTCAACGCGCAATACATGCTCGATTTCTTGCGCACCATCAGTCAAACGGAAGTGTCTTTTCACTTCAAAGATTCCAACAATGCCGGCGAGCTGCGGCCCTACGGTGGCGATGCCGATACGGTCTATCGCTACGTAGTGATGCCCATGCGCATATGATCCGGCAAGGCAAATTTATAGATGGCTAAAGACAAAGACAACAACGGCACTTACGATTCAACTAGTATCAAAGTCCTCGAAGGCCTCGAAGCGGTGCGCTTGCGCCCCGCCATGTACATCGGTTCCACCGGCGAGATGGGTTTGCATCACCTCGTCTATGAAGTCGTAGATAATTCCGTAGACGAAGCCCTCGCCGGCTACTGTACCGAAATAGGCGTTACCATTCACATCGATAATTCCGTCACCGTCGTCGATAACGGTCGCGGCATCCCCGTCGATATTCACGAGGAAGAAGGTGTCTCCGCCGCTCAGGTCGTGCTCACCAAACTCCACGCCGGCGGTAAATTCGATTCCAATACTTACAAAGTCTCCGGTGGTCTCCATGGCGTCGGCGTCAGCTGCGTCAACGCGCTTTCGGAAACCTTCCATCTCGAAGTCTGGCGCGATAAAGCTACTTGGGAACAGGATTACGAAAAGGGCACTCCCAAAGCGCCGCTCGCCAAAACCGGCAAAGCCAATAAAACCGGTACCAAAATCACCTTCAAGCCGGATACCACCATCATGGATACGGCCGACTTCAACTTCGACACGCTCGCCAATCGCCTCCGCCAGCTCGCGTTCCTGAATCGCGGCCTCAAAATTACCTTGAGCGACGAACGCGGCGACGACACTCGCACCGAAGAGTTCTTCTATAGCGGCGGCATCGCCGAGTTCATCAAGCACCTCAATCGCGGCAAGGCTTCGTTGCATGACAAGCCCATCCACTTCGAAGGTGAGCGCGATATGCCCAACGGCGGCAAGCTCTACATCGAAGTCGCGCTGCAATATAACGATGGGTATTCGGAAACCATCTTCAGCTTCGCCAACAACATCAACACCGTCGATGGCGGCTCGCACTTAAGCGGCTTCCGCAGCGCCCTCACCCGCACCATCAACGCCGCCGCTTCCTCCACCGGCCTCATCAAAGACGCCAAAGACAACCTCACCGGCGACGATGTCCGCGAAGGCCTCACCGCTGTCATCAGCGTCAAACTTCCGCAGCCTCAATTCGAAGGCCAGACCAAAGGCAAACTCAACTCCGATATCCAAGGGCAAGTCGTCCAGCTCGTCAACGAAAAGCTCGGCGAATTCTTTGATAAGAACCCGTCCATCACCAAGAAGATCATCTCCAAAGCCGTCGATGCCGCCCGTGCCCGCGAAGCCGCTCGCAAAGCTCGCGATCTCACTCGCCGCAAGGGCGCGCTCGATTCCGGCGGTTTGCCCGGCAAACTCGCCGATTGTCAGGAACGCGATCCCGACCGTTGCGAACTCTTCTTAGTCGAAGGCGAGTCCGCCGGCGGCACCGCCAAATCCGGCCGCGACCGCCGTTATCAAGCCATCCTGCCCCTCAAAGGCAAGATCCTCAACGTCGAAAAAGCCCGCTATGACAAGATGCTCGGCCACGAAGAAATTCGCGCCATGATCACCGCTATCGGTACCGGCATTGGCAGAGGTGAAGACTTCGAACTCGCCAAGCTGCGCTACGGCAAGATCATCATCATGACCGACGCCGATGTCGATGGCTCGCACATCCGCACCCTGCTCCTCACCTTCTTCTTCCGTCACATGCAGGACCTTATCACCCGCGGCAAGATCTTCGTCGCGCAGCCGCCTCTCTACCGCATCAAGAAGGGCAAGAGCGAGAAGTACATCAAAGACGATAAGGAATTCACTCGCGAAATCCTGCGCCGCGCTACCGAAAACATCACCGTCCAACTCGCCCCCGAAGGCAAAGCCGAACCGGTCACTCTCGAAGGCGCCGAGCTTCGCGCCTTCCTCATGCAGCTCGACGAACTCGAACAAATCTCCAGCCGTCTGGCGCGCCGCCTGCGTGTTGCCGCCGTCGCCGACGTCTTGAGCGACGTCAGCCTCGCCATCGACAGCAAAACCGATTGGCAGGACGAAAAGAACGTCAAGGCCGTCGCCGAGCGCTTCAAACAAGCCAAGCTGGAAGTCATCATCGAGAAGGAAGAAGAGCACTCCGCCTGGATGATCGGCTACAAAGACCCTACCAACGCTACTCGCATGATCAACACCGAGTTCTTGTCGCTGCCCGAATTCCGCAAGACTCGCGCTCAGGCAAAAACGGTCGCCAAGTTCAATAAGCCGCCGTTCACCATGATCAAAGACGGGCAGAAGCAAACCATCGCCAATTGGCGCGATTTGTTGAGCACCGTCAAAACCGAGGGTACGCGTGAAGTCAACGTGCAGCGCTACAAAGGCCTTGGTGAGATGAATGCCGAACAGCTCTGGTCCACCACCATGAACGCCGAAACCCGCACGTTGCTGAGGGTGGACCTTACCGACTTCGCTCAGGCCGAACCGATCTTCTCAACTCTCATGGGGGAAGACGTCGAAAGCCGCCGCAAATTCATCGAGGACAATGCCCTCGATGTTCGTAACCTAGACGTCTAGGTTAAAGCGCTTCTATCCATTCGCGGTCAATCTCCACAGCGATCGACCGCTGTAGCATCGTCACCGAAATCACCAGTCGGAAGTCAGACTTCTTCTTGGTGAGTATTCCTTCTACGCCGGCCAGAGATCCGCGGCGTACGCGAACGCGCTGTCCTTCGCGTAGAAACGGGCAAGGCTCGGTTGCTAAACCGGAGCTAAGAATTGCTTCAATCGCGTCGATCTCGCTGTCTTCCACCGCTGCGGGTTCATTACCGCAGCCGACAATCGAGATCACACCGATGGTGGTAAGCACCGGCAACCGGTTCAACGGATCGAACCGGCAGAACACATATCCCTGAAATAAAGGCGTGTCTGCCACCACTACTCTGTCAGACCAACGCCGCTTGTTCTTGTAAGTCGGCAGATAAGAAATGAGACCTTTGTTTTCGAGCGCAGTTGCTGACACCTTTTCAAAGTTCGATCGGGTTCTCAGCGCAAACCACGGCGGTGTAGTTTCTTCTACTTCGGGTAATAAACCAAGGGACGATTGAGGGCTTGTAGTTTCAGTGAAGACAGTTCGAGTATCAAGTTGCATATGAATATTCCTCCAGTACTCCAACAACACCAGACACTGGTGCCTCGCTTCTCCGACGACGAGGGGATTACTTCTGTGATACTACGTTTGCAGCGCTAAAGACAAGAGAAAAACCCATCGAAACTTTCGATGGGCACCATTGTTAACTTTCCGCTAAATCCTGGAAAATCAAGCACTTAAGATACTGCGTTTCCGGTACGGTAAGAAGTACTGGGTGGTCGTGAGCTTGTGATCGCCGCTCCAGTAGTCGTAAACGTTTACCGCAGTCACGAGCTGCTTGCGCCACCGTCTCTAAGAGATGCGCTTCACTCATATGATGTGAGCACGAGCAACTCACTAGTATGCCTCCAGGCTGCAGAACCCGTAGGGCGCGCATGTTGATCTCCCGGTATCCGCGAACCGCATGCTCCACCGCCTCCCGTGACTTAGTGAAGGCTGGAGGGTCTACTACTACGAGGTCGAATAGCCGATGCCCTGCCACCAGACTAGGTAGGTAGTCAAAGGCGTTGGCCTCTCGGAACTCGACATTGGACACTTGGTTCGCTGCCGCGTTGCCCCGCGCCATCTCGATCGCCTCGGCCGAGCTATCGATCGCCTCCAACGAGTCGCAGCCGCTGGCCAAGTGCAGCGCGAAGCCGCCTGAGCCAGTGAAGCAGTCGAGCGCGCGGCCCCCGCGCGCGTACTCTCGAACAGCTACGTAGTTCTCGCGCTGATCCAAGAAGATCCCCGTCTTCTGCCCGCCCACCAGATCGACGCCGAAGTGCAAGCCGTTCATCCGCACCTCGACCTTCGCCGGTATCTCGCCCGCCAGGATCTGCGAGTCAAGCGGCAGGTCCTCTTTTGTGCGCACCGCCACATCGTTGCGCGCCACTATGCCGCGCGGCGCAACCAGTCGAGTGAGCGCGCTCACCACGTCCGTCGTCTGCCGGTCCATGCCTTGGTCCAACAGCTGAACCGACAGATAGTCGCCATAGCGGTCTACAATCAATCCTGGCAGCAAGTCGCCCTCTGCATACACCAAGCGGTAAGCGTCGGTGTCCTTGACGATCTGCTCGCGAAAGCGCAGCGCTTGTTGCAACCGCTTGAACAGGAACTCCTCGTCAATGGCCACAACCCGCCGGCTCAGCATCCGCAGCACGATCTGAGAAGTCGTACTGAAATGTGCCGTCCCGTAAGCTTTGCCTTTGACGTCCACTACCCTTACGCAGTCGCCCGCTTCAGCGCCGCCGCGCGAGACAATGTCGGAAGTAAACACCCACAGGTGCCCTTTCTCCAGCCGCTCCACCGCCTTGCTGTTGACGCGCACCGTTCGCCACTTCGACATCCCTTTAAAGTACAACCCGCGCGTCGCCGTCTCGTCTCGTCACTCGCTGTTGATCCAGATACTCCAGCAGCGGAATGGCGTACTTGCGCGAGACGTTGGTCCACGACTTGAACTCAGGCACCGTGAAGCGCCTGCCCTTGTGTGCCGCCAACGATTGGCGGATGTGCGCAATCACATCGGCGTGAAAGACGATGTCGTTCCCGATTCGAATCAGCCGCCCGTCCTTGATCAATCGTTCAACCAGATCGCGTTTGAACGCGGCTGCATCTGGTGGTTGAAAGCCGCCATCGCGGAACGCCCGCTCGATCTCCGCGCGCGCCTTTGCCTCCGCATCGGAGACCTGCACGCGGTGACTCGCCAGCGCCACCAGGTTGCCGCGCATCACCACGCTCGCATAACCATTCACCAAAGCAGCGAACAGCGTTGCATCCACGCCCAGCCGCGCTTGCGAAGCCGGTGCGCCGGGAAGAGCAGGGTTTTTGGCATGAAATGCCTTCAACCACTCCACCAGTCTTTGCCGCAACTCCTCGATGCGGCGCTGCGGGATCACCAACTGATCTTGAATCCGCACCAAGTCAGCGGACTCCGGCAAAGCTATCAACCCAGTCAAACGCGTGAGCTGCTTCAGCGGCAAACCATAAGCTCGTTCCTCCGCCAATAGCTCCACCCGCTGTGCGGCCGACGCACCCTCCAGCCTCGTCAACCGCTCAAATGTCTTCGCGCGGTTCAACCGATTCGGAGGAAACGGCTCTATGACGATCCCTCCGGCCATAGTCAACGGTGGCGAAGGGCGCCGCAGCACAAAACGATCCCCCGGCAATGCCAATACCGGCTCGCTCAATGTTAGACGCCCAAAGTGAGCGCGCAAAGGCTTCAGCACCGCCATCACTTCCGCCGTCCCAATCGCCAGCAGGAACGCGGTCGCCTTCTCTGCAACCTGCAGTGGATTCAACCATTCCAACGACACATCCAGCGTCCGCGTTGTCTCCAGATCGCTGCGATCGCTGAGCGCATAGCCGCGCCGGATCTCCGCGTGGTCAATCCCGGCCAGATTCACCGCCGTCCGGTCTCCCGCATAAGCCGTCTCTACCGCGTGGCCATGCCTTTGCAACCCGCGCACGCGCGCTTCTCGTTTGGTGGGATAGACACAAACCGTTTCCCCCACTTTCAACACGCCGCTCCACAGTGTTCCCGTTACGACCGTTCCGAACCCCTTCAGCGCAAAGCTTCGATCCACCGGCAAACGTGCCAACCCCGTCGCTGCCCGATGCTCGATCTGCTCCGCCAGCGCCTTGAGTTGAGATTTGAGTTCCGCCAATCCTTCGCCCGTACGCGCACTGACCCTAATCAGCGGCGCGCCTTCCAGAAACGAACCATGGGTCAACTCGCGCGCATCGCTTTCCGCCCGCTCCATCTGCTCCGGCGTCGCCAGATCCATCTTGGTCAACACGATCAAACCGCGCCGAATGTTCAGCAGCCGGCAAATGTCGAAATGCTCGCGCGTCTGCGGCTTTACTGATTCATCCGCCGCAATCACCAGCAGCACCGCTTCGATCCCCGCCGCCCCTGCCAGCATGTTGCGAATGAAGCGCTCATGCCCCGGAACGTCAACAAAGCTCAGTTGTTCCCCACCGTCAAGCGTTAGATGAGCGAACCCCAAATCAATTGAAATGCCGCGCCGTTTCTCTTCCGCCAACCGGTCTGTATCCATGCCCGTAAGCGCGCCCACCAGCGACGTTTTGCCATGATCGATGTGCCCGGCTGTGCCAATTACTAGTCGCGCAGACATAAGATTGTCTAATGGTACAGACATGAATAGTAACCGTTTTGAAGAACTCCATAAGCGACACGCGCGCGCCGAAGGCGGCGGCGGACCCGAACGCAAGAAGCGCCAGCACGCCGAAGGCAAACTCTCTGCTCGGGAGCGTGTCGAACGTTTGCTTGACGAAGGCACCTTCGAAGAATTGGACAAACTCGTCCGCCACCGCAGCCATAACTTCGGCATGCAGCACAACGTGATCGATGGCGATGGCTTTATCACCGGCCATGGCTTGATTCATGGCCGCCCGGTCTTCGTATTCGCGCAGGATTTCACAGTCTTCGGAGGCTCGCTTTCCGAAGCCAACGCGCAGAAGATCGTCAAGGTCATGGATCTTGCCTTGAAAACCGGCGCGCCTATTATCGGTCTGAACGATTCCGGCGGCGCGCGCATCCAGGAAGGCGTTGCGTCTCTGGCTGGTTATGCTGACATTTTCCTACGCAACACTTTAGCGAGCGGAGTGGTGCCGCAGATCTCCGCCATTATGGGACCTTGCGCCGGCGGCGCGGTTTATTCTCCCGCGCTGACCGACTTCGTCTTCATGGTGGATGGCACCAGCCACATGTTCGTCACCGGACCAGAAGTCCTCAAAACCGTGACCCACGAAGATGTCAATAAAGAGGAACTGGGCGGCGCACACACCCACAACGCCATCAGCGGAGTCGCACACTTCCAATCCGCCAATGACGAAGACTGCCTGCGGCAGATCCGCGAGCTTCTCACGTTCCTGCCGCAAAACAATCTCGACGGTGTGCCGCGCGTTTCGACCATGGATCCGGACGAACGCGCGGACAAAGACCTAAATTCGCTCATCCCCGCCGAATCGAACAAACCTTACGACATGAAAGACGTCATTCGCAAGGTGGTGGACGAGCGTTACTTCTTTGAAGTGGCCGAACACTTCGCGCAAAACATAGTCATCGGTTTTGGCCGTATGTCGGGTGAAACCATCGGCATTGTCGCAAACCAGCCCGCCCACCTCGCCGGTTGTCTCGACATCAATTCCTCCACCAAAGGCGCGCGCTTCGTCCGCTTTTGCGATGCCTTCCAAATCCCGATCCTCACCTTCGAAGATGTCCCCGGCTTCCTTCCGGGCACCGCGCAGGAATTCGGCGGCATCATCCGCCATGGCGCCAAGCTGCTTTACGCTTATGCGGAAGCCACGGTCCCCAAAATCACCGTCATCACGCGCAAGGCCTACGGCGGCGCGTATTGCGTGATGGGTTCCAAGCACCTGCGCACCGACGTGAACTTTGCGTATCCCACCGCTGAGATTGCCGTGATGGGTCCTGAAGGCGCGGTGAATATCCTTTACAAGCGTGAGCTGCAGGAGGCCGACAACAGCGAAGAAGCTCGTCAAAGCAAGATTGACGAATACCGCGATCATTTCGCCAATCCATTCGTTGCGGCCGAGCGCGGTTATGTCGACGACGTTATCGAACCAAGTGAAACCCGCGCCAAAGTGATTCGGGCACTCAAAGTTCTCGCCAACAAAACCGACACTATGCCTCGCAAGAAGCATGGCAATATTCCGCTCTGACCAGAAGGCCTGGTACGAACGTCCTTCAGTTTGCTCTAGTGTCATTGCTAGTGACACGAAGCGCATCGGTGGCGCACAATCTAAAGAGAAATTGAGGATATGGGGAAACGGATCATCTTTTGTGCGGATGGTACTTGGGACAAGGCCAGCTCGCAAACGAATGTTTACAAGCTCTACAAGGCTCTTTTGACCACCGGAGATCAGATGCCGTTGTATGACGATGGTGTGGGGGCCGATGGAAATCACCTGATCATGTTGCTCGGCGGCGCTTTCGGCACGGGCCTCTGGCAGAAAATCAAAGACGCCTATTCGCAGATCGCGCATGTGTATAAGCAAGGCGATGAGATCTTCATCTTCGGCTTCAGCCGCGGCGCCTATACCGCTCGCAGCTTGGCGGGAATGATCGCCGCTTGCGGCCTTCCCACCAAGCCCTTTGCCGATCAACTGGTGAATCTCGCCTTTGACGCCTATCGTGACAAGCTGAATCGCGAGGCGAAATTAAAGCAGCTCGCGCCGTGGGAGATGTTCGCTACCGATATTCAGATGGTCGGCGTTTGGGACACAGTCGGTGCTCTTGGCATTCCTGCAGTTTTCGGCCTCGTTGACCCCATTCTCTACGGATTTCTCGATACCGGTTTGAATCCGAAAATCAAACACGCGGTCCACGCTTTGGCCATGGATGAACGCCGCGCGGAGTTCATGCCTACACTTTGGACGAGTACTCCAGCCGCAGGCCAGATTGTGGAACAAGTCTGGTTCACCGGCGCTCATAGCGATGTCGGAGGGGGTGAACGCGATGACTCGCTCGGCGTTCCGCAATTGTCCGATATTCCGCTTTCCTGGATGATGAACAAGGCCCAAACTTTGGGTGTGCAGTTTGATCCAAACGTCGCCCGCCAGTACGCCCATCCATTCGATGGTAAGTTTGCCTTGAACAAGTTTCATGAGTCCTGGAGTCTCAGTTGGGGTATCCCAGTGCGTCGCCGCGTCGACCCTGCCTCCAACATCGCCAATAGCGTTGTAGTCCGCTGCCAGCTTGATCCTGAGTGGCGTCCCAGTAACTTGATGTTTGTCGACAACTGCGTTGCGGCCACTTACCAGATTGTTCCGGTTGTCACGCCGGCGGCCGTTCCGGCGCGCAACGTTGCGTGATCCGTTCTTTCCGTCTGCCGTTATAATCCATTAGTGCCAATGACCGGAGCCGAGTGTCTGCTCAGGACACTTCTCAAGAACGGAGTGGATGTGTGCTTCATGAATCCCGGCACCTCCGAAATGCAGTTCGTCGCCGCGCTCGATCGCGTGGGCGGCATGCGCCCCATTCTTGGCCTCTTTGAAGGCGTTTGCTCGGGCGCCGCCGACGGCTACGCGCGCATGACACGTAAGCCCGCAGCCACGCTGCTGCATCTTGGTCCTGGTTTGGGAAACGCTCTCGCCAATTTCCACAATGCTCGCAAAGCGCGCTCACCGATTGTGAATATCGTCGGCGATCACGCGACTGCCCATCAAGCAGTGGACGCGCCCTTAAGCGCCGATGTCCCCGCTTTCGCTCGCACCGTTACCGACTGGGTTCGTGTCGTACCCAGCGCCGCTGAAATCGGAGCGTTCGCTACAGAAACGGTTGAAGCTTCATTCGGGCCTCCGGGACGCGTTGCGACTTTGATCGTTCCCGCTGATTTCTCCTGGAGCGAAGCCGGTGAAGTCGGAAGCGCTGCGGGCTTACCTACCCGTCCCCGGCCCACGGATCAAGAGATTCGTAGCGCTGCCGAGCTCTTGCGCAAGCTGGGACCGGCCGCCGGCGTCTTGATCGGCGGCGAAACCGTAGTAGATGCCGGCCTACAATCTGCCCGCTGGATTGCGGAAGCGAGTGGTGCGCGCTTTTTTTACGACCGTAATACCTCCCGCTCCGCACTCGGCAGAGGCCGCTTCGCTCCCGAGCGGGTGGCCTATTTTCCAGAAAGAGCGGAAGCGCAATTCGATGGCTTGCAACATATGCTGCTCATTGAAGCCAAGCCGCCGGTCTCATTCTTCGCTTATCCCGGACGCAAAAGCACGATGCTGCCGGATGACTGCGAAGTCAGCGTGCTTGCAGGGATCGAGGGCGATGGAATCTATGCGCTTTCCGTTCTCGCCGACCGCTTCCCGCAGAGCACTGCTACGGCCAGCGCCGGCGGCAGCGCAGTATTTGACCTTTCCGACGATGGGCCTCTCACACTCGAAGCTCTGGGCAGAGCGGTCGTCGCACTCATGCCCGAAGACGCCATCCTTTCAGATGAAATGGTTGCTTCCTCCGAAGCTGTCGTGCCGCTGCTCAATAACGCCCGACGGCATGATTTTCTTCCCGTTACCGGCGGCTCCATCGGTCAAGGACTGCCCGTCGCTGTCGGCGCAGCCATTGCGTGTCCGCACCGCAAAGTGGTCGCGTTGCAAGCCGACGGCAGCGCCATGTACACTTTGCAAGCGCTGTGGACCATGGCGCGTGAAAAGCTGAATATCACGGTGGTGATCTTTTCCAACCGCCGTTATCGAATTTTGGACGTGGAAGTTCAGCGCACCGGCGCAGGTAAACTCGGCCCGCTTGCCGACAGCATGCTCGATCTCCGCAACCCTACCCTCGATTGGGTCAAACTAGCCGAGGGCGCGGGCGTCGCAGCGTCGCGCGCCATCACGACGAGAGAGTTCGCGAAGCAGTTCAAAGCCGCCCTTAGTGAAGATGAACCGCGGTTGGTGGAAGCAGTCATCTAACCAACTCCTCATACAACTTCTGTCCGACGATTTTATGCACCGCAGTAGAGGGATGCCCAGAGTGGTAATAAAAATGGTCGTCCGGCGTTGTGCACTCCTTCGCGTCCTGATGAAAAATGGCCCTTCCTGCGCAGGCATCTTTCGCGTTGCGGATGCCATATTGTTCGGGAGCTTTCATCACTTCGTCGAAAAACGGACCCCAGTCGCTCAACACAACGTCCGCGCCTTTCAGCTGCCCGGCGAGTTGTTGCGGTATGGTTTCGAGCGCGGGATTTAGCCGCGTTCCCACTGCGCTAAATGCCGGTATTGCCGTTGGCATCAGAGCTACGGCGAAATGCCGGCCGCCGAGCGCATGAAGCGTTTTGATCTCAGCTTCCAGATTTTCTACTGTTGTCTCACTGGGCAGTTTGCCGTCATTCAGACCGCCCGCCAAAAAGAAAAGCGTCCGCTCTTTTGGAAATTTGATCTTTCCAGAACGCACCAGCGCCGCGAAATCCGCCACTTGATTGCGCATACCATAGCCCAAAAGCACACCCAAGTGCCGATCTCCCTTGCCTTCGCCCGTCTGTGCGCCGCTCACGGCAAAATCCAAACTCCGCTGCTGGAGCGCTGTTGCATTCGAAGGAAACAGTTTGAATCCTAAGTGATCTGCCAAGTACGCCACTGCCGTCGGGCCGTTTCCGTCCAGATAGCCTTCCCCGATATCCGAATAACTGTCGCCGAAAACGTAAAGCCGGCTGAAGTGGCGCTGATGGGTTAAAGCGAAAATGCTGCTAAGGCACAGAACGAAAATACAGAAAAAGAAGCGCATTATCGTCACCCATTCATCATAAGCATCGAAATGCGCCTTTTCGGCTAAATGTGGACTTGTGCCGGAATCCAGCGCTCCAGTGCACTCTCAAGGTCTTTGGGTGAAACTGGCTTCGAGAGAAAATCGTCCATGCCGCTGGCGTAGCAACGGTCACGCTCTTCCTTTAGAACACTGGCGGTGAGTGCCACAATCGGCGTGCGCTGGCCGCTTGATTGCAAACTCCGGATTCGCTCGGTTGCCTCGAATCCGCTCATCACCGGCATCTGGCAATCCATCAGAATCAGTTCGTAGCGTTTGTTCTGCACCGCCATGCAAGCTTCCACGCCGTTTTCAACCACATCTACCTGGCAGCCCAACTTTTCGAGCATAAGCCGCTCAACCAACTGGTTGACCTTGTTATCCTCTGCGAGCAGCACGTTCGCGCGCAGCCTTCCCCGAGCTCCAGCGGAATCGTTGCCGGCTCCGACTGAGCAATTGTTCAGGAAAATCGATTGAATGGCTTGCAACAGAGGCATCCGCCTTACCGGTTTAGGAACAAAAACGATGGGCGGCAGTTCTGCATGTGCTGGATATTGTAAATCGCCTCGCGCCCCGAGCACCAGTATGGGTGTATCTCGATGGCTCACCAGATGAATCACATCGGCCGGCTTGGGAACCGCAGCTGAGTCCACGATCAAGAGATCGAAGTGCGCTTGGTCCCATGCCGGTACGCGCGAATATTGGCTCACCCGAAGCTCCGCCGCTTCCAGGTAGCGGGTCAGAGACGCCGTCGTCCCCGCTTGATTCGATATGAACGCAACGCGTTTACCGGCTAGCGATGGGTCCACCGTTACGAGAACCGTCTCCAGACACACGTTGAACCAGAAAGTGCTGCCTTCGCCGATCTGGCTCGAGACGCCGATGCTTCCGCCCATCATCTCCACTAATCGCTTCGAGATCGCAAGACCCAGGCCGGTGCCTCCGAAGCGCCGCGCCGTTGACAAATCCGCCTGATGAAATGCCTCGAACAGACCGTCTTGTTGCTTTTGCGTCAAACCGATGCCGGTATCGCGCACCGCAAAGCGCAGCACCGAAGTTTGATTCTGGGTTGCTTCGCGCGAAACCGATAACGTTACCGAACCTTGCGCAGTGAACTTCACTGCATTGGTCAGCAGGTTCAAAACAACCTGCCGCAAGCGGGCCGAATCGCCCAACAAATCCAGCGGAATCTTCGGGTCGAAAGCCAACTGCAACGCCAGACCTTTAGCCGCCGCTTGGCCCGCGACCAGTTCCATGGCTTCTTCAATCAAGGTTGAAAGATCGAATTGAGTTGTTTCCAGATCAAGCCGTCCCGCTTCAATCTTCGACAAATCCAGAATGTCGTTGATTACCGTCAACAGCGCTTCGCCGCTGGAGCGAATGGTATCCATAAAGCAGCGCTGCTCGGACGTAAGCTCGGTGTCCAGCATGATATTCGCCATGCCGATCACGCCGTTCATGGGTGTCCGGATTTCGTGGCTCATGGCCGCCAGGAATTGACTTTTGGCCCGTGTTGCCGCCTCCGCCCGATCGCGCGCCTCCGCGAGTTCCATGGTCCGCCGTGCCACCGCGCTCTCCAGCGCTTCTTCGCTTCGCTTCTGTTCGTCGATATCCGTTGCCGCGCCAATCCAGCGCACGGTCTCGCCGGCGGCATTCTGTATCGCTTGGGTCACGGCTTTAAACCAGCGATAACCGCCTCCTCTTGTGAGCAAGCGGAACTCAAAATCGCAAGCCGAGCCTGATTGCATCGCGGCTACACGCAAGGCTGAGATGCGTGGCCTGTCGGCAGGATGCACCGCTTCGAAATACTCGCGGCTGGTTAAGGCATGAGGCACCGCCGGCTCCAGGTATTCCAGGATGCGGGGGCTCATGTATTCCAGACGCCCCTGGGCATCGGTGGCAAAGAGAATTTGCGGCGTGGATTCGACGAGCGCACGCCATTTGGTTTCACTTTCGCTTAACTCTGCCGTCCGTTCCGCTACCAGCGCCTCCAAACGGTTGTAAGCGTTTTTAACATGTTGCTCCGCTTGCACGCGTGCCGTTACGTCGTTGGCGTAAACCAACCGTAAAGGCGTCGCTTCGTCTCCCAGATTCTGACCCGCGAGATTCACCCAGATAACCGACCCGTCTTTTCGGCGATGATGCCACGGGCCGCTGCGCGCGCTCATCCCCGCCAGTCTTTCCAAGTCTTCTTCAATTGCGCCAAATTCCTCCGCAAAGCGAATTTGCCTCACGGTCATTGTGAGCAATTCTTCCCGGCTCCAGCCGTACTGTGTCGCGGCCGCTTCATTCACATCCTTAATCTCAAAGGTATTCCGGTTATAAACCCAGCACGGAAACGGATTCCGTTCAAACGATTCCCGATAGCGTTTCTCGGTATCCCGTAGCGAGGCTTCCGCCTTGCGCAGATCGGTTACGTCCACCACCATGCCGCCCAGGCAACGTTTTCCTTCCGCATCCCGGAAAACGAATTTCGTCGCCAGCCGTTCCCGCACATCGTTGTCAGGCAATTTCACTTGTACAAAGTGCCGCACCGGCTTGTCTTCACAGGCGAAGGTTGCCAAATCGGATTTCCTGAACTGTTCAGCCATCTCCGCAGGCCATAAGTCTACGTCCAGTTTCCCGATCATTTCGGCGGGCTCAAGTTCGTAACCTTCGTACGGCTTTGCGTTGGCATACACGTAGCGCCGCTCTTCGTCTTTAATGAAGGTGAATGCGGGGTTGTTATCCAGGAACGTTTTCAGCTGAGCTTCGCGCGTGCGCAACTCCGACTCCACGGTTTTGCTCTCGCTAATATCGGTGTGACAACCCACCAGGCGCACGGCGCGCCCTTCGCTGTTCCAAACCGCCTGCGCGCGCGCATGAATCCAGCGCCATTCGCCGGTGCGATGTTGTAGCCGGTATTCAATGTCGTAGTTCGGCACTTGCCGCTCCAGGTAAAGGGACAAAGCCTGTTCCACACGCGCCCGATCTTCGGGGTGAATTTTGTCCAGCCAGCTCTTACGCGTGGGCACCCATTCGCCTTCGGAATACCCCAGTTGATCTGTCCATTGCCGGGAAAAGGATGTCAAACCGGTTCGCAGGTCGGCATCGAACATGCCGTTTTGATTGGCTTGAAGCAGGAGAGACCAACGCTCTTGCTCCGGTAGGGGTTGCCGATTAAGGGAGGTTAAGCGCCGTTGTAAGCGCCAAACCGCAACGGCGAGAGCTAACCCTGCAATGATGGAAATAGTTTCGACCACGAAAAGCGTATGACCCCAAAGTGTCATCTTTCAGTCCAATACCTCGCAAACGTTTAAACTGCATTGACGGAGACCCCGTTCCGACAATGGTCTTTTCGGCAACGAATGTGAACTGCATTACGGTTTAAGTAGGGCGAAAAATGAGCGTTGGGAAATTAATTTTGATCGGTGCGGGGCCAGGTGACGTCGAACTACTCACCCTTAAAGCTGCGCGCGTGCTTGGCCAATGCGATGTCGTCCTTTATGATCGCCTCACTACCTCGGAAATCCTGTCGCTTGCCAAGCCCGACGCTACCTTAATCTATGTCGGCAAACATGACGGCGAGCAAGAGCGCGAACAGGCGCGCATCTTCGAACTGATTCTGGAATATACGCAGGCGGGCAAAACCGTGGCTCGCCTCAAAGGCGGTGATCCGCTGGTGTTCGGGCGCGGGGCCGAAGAATGGGAGGTGGCTCTGCGGCATGGCATTCCGGTGGAACTGATTCCCGGAATCAGCTCCGCCATTGCAGTGCCCGGCCTGGCTGGAATTCCGCTCACGTTCCGCGAGATCTCGCGCAGTTTCGCAGTGGTGACCGGGCATTGGAAAACCGGAACAAACATGGATTGGACCCCTTATGCCCGGATCGATACGCTTGTGATTTTGATGGGGACGAAACAACGAACCTTCATCGCGCAATCGTTGATTGCGGCCGGCCGGTCCGCTTCTGAACCAATCGCCTTTGTCGAGCAAGGGTCCCTGCCTGCACAGCGTGTGGTGGAGAGCACTCTGGCAGCTGTCGCTCGCGGCGAAGTGGAAGTCAACGGGCCGGCCGTCTTTGTCGTCGGCGAAGTGGTTCGCCAACGAAATCGCCTAGGTACCTAGATACTCGACGTGCGCATAGGTGCCCAAACGGGTGTTGTAGGCGAGATACCAACCAACGTGATCCGGATCCGCGTAAATCACAATTTCATCCGAATCCCACAACCAACCGTCGCAGGCCGCCAGATCAAACGGGGCCACGCTGAAATAGAAACCGCCAAACCAGAAACGATTGGGGCCGCCGCCCGCTAAGTGCCAAACATGGCCGCGACCGATTCCACCCGGAAAATGACCATGTTCCCAAGGATGATCCAAATGGAACCTTGGATCGTTGCGGCCTTGATCATGTCCGACCCACTGCCCGTTCGAGTGTACGTGGGGTGCTTCCGGATGGCCTTGCGCGTCCGGATGATGATCCTGCTGCGCTGGGGCGGGCGTCCCTTTAAACTTCGAGGGGCCATGGGGCGGAATATAACCGTGTCCCACTTGGCCGCCGCCACCACCGCCGTGATGTTCATCGCCGCGCTGCGCCAGCGTAAATGACGCGGTCGCCATAGATAAAGCGGTGACCGCTAAAATTCTAAACAAAAACCTGCTTTTGGTTTTAGGCATTCTTTCCTCTCGCAAGGAAAGACGATCTAGCGAGGGATCACGTAACTCTTCTTAATCAGCTTTAATACTCAGTTCCGCTTCGTGTTTGGGGCGGTTTCCTTGGCTAGCTTGACCCGTGCCGTGTCCAGCTTTCGTTGTACTTTCGCCATTTCTTCGGGCTCCGCATCACCGGGTGCACTGGTGTTGAATGCCTTCAAAGACGATTGCCACTGCGAAATGGCCTGCTTCAGTTTTCCCTGCTTGAAGTAGACATCGCCCATGTGATCGTGAATAGTTGGATCCTTCTCCCCGCTCAACTGCAGAGAACGGCTCAACTGCTGTTCTGCGTCTTCCAGTCTGTTCAGGCGGAAATACACCCAGCCCAAGCTATCGAGAAACGCATAATTGCCGGGTTCCAGATCCACAGCCCGCTTAATGTAATCTTGCGCCTCAGGCAAGCGCACGTTCTCGTCGGCCAGCATATAGCCGAGATAATTGAGCGCCGACGCATTCTTCGAATCAAGCTCCAAGACCCGGCGAAACTCTTTTTCGGCTAGATCGAACTTCTTTTCCCGCTCGTACAAAGAGCCGCGGCTGAAATACACGGTCGTCCGCTCCTTGTCGTCTTTTGCCAATTTCTCGGCATCGTCGATCGCTTTGGCCGATTCGGCAAAATTGTGGCCGCGCTGATAAATTTCGGCGATTTGCAGGTCGACATCCAGGTCTTCCTTGCCGTCCAACAACTTTCGCAAGTCCGCCACAGCCGCGTCGGTTTTCCCCTCATCGGAGTACAGTTGCGCCCGGACGCCGCGAAGGGTGCGGTCATTCGGATATTTGGCCACGGCCGCATCGGCTTCCTCTTGCGCCTTGGGGTAATCCTTGGCGATCCGATGCGTGTCGATGATTTCGGCCGCCACTCTTCCTTCACTGTCGGGATCGAGCGCCGACATCTGTTTGAATGCATCTACCGCCTGATCGTATTGATCGTTTCTGCGATACAGGTTGCCCAACTCTTCGAACAACGAAACGCGCGCCGCCTTCTGCGCCTGATCGTTCGTTGCTTTAGACGTCATATCCAGCACGTCTTTCATGGCAGCAATGGCTTCCGGAAGTTTCCCCTCGTCGGCGAGCAAAAGCGAATCGGCCCGCTTTACTTCCGGGCTGAACTTATCAATCTCTTTCGCCTTGTCGATATAGCGCCGCGCTTCTTCGAAGTTGTGCTGTTCCTCGCGAATTTGCGCCATCGATACATAGGGGCGAGCGTCGAGCGGCTGACCATCGGCGAGTTGCTGATAGGTCTTGATTGCGTCTTCGTAACTGCCCGCCCGCGCCTGATCCTGGGCTGCTTCGGCCTCAAAATCAAACTGCGTTGGCTCTAATTCGAAAGCCTTCAAGAAAGCGTTGGACGCGAGCGTCCACTCTTTCATCGATTCATAGTTCTGGCCCAAACTGGCATATACCCGGCTGGAAGGGTTCTTCGTTGCCAATCGCTCCAGGAGTTCGGTCGAGGTTTTCGTGTCGCCGCGCTCGCCGTAAATTCCCGCCAAGCCGACCAACGCATCTTCGTTATCCGCATCGATATCCAAGGCTTTCTTGAAAGCCGCTTCCGCGTCTACGGTGTTGTCGAGCATGCGGTCCAAGCCGCCCACCATGATCCACGCTTCCACATCCTTCGGATCTTTCTGCGTGATGATCTGATATTGTTCGAGCGCGCGCCGCACCATACCTTCATTCGGCCTGCTCTGTCCTTCGCCGCCGATCTGCGCCCGGTAAATATGAGCCAGCACACGGTGCGCGTTGATCTGATCCGGATTCGCTTTCAACGCGTTGTTCGCTTCGTCTACCGCGTCGCGTACGCGGCCAGCCGCTAAGTACAACTCCGCGATATCTTCCACCAGGAAATCCGCATCCGGGTCTTCCTTCATCGCCAACCGGTAATTCTCAATCGCTTTATTCAAATAGTCGCCGCGATTCCCATACGACGCTGCCATCTCCGCGTAAACATGGCCCAATGAAAAGTGATAATAGGCCGCCGCTTTTGGCGTGTTTGCTTGTTTGGTAGTGGGCGGTAAACTCGGAGTCTCCGCCTTTTGCGCAGCTTGAGCGGATGAAAGCGTCGCCGCGAGTCCAGCGGCCAGGAGACTCTTCGCAGTCAGGAATCTAAATTGGGAATGGAGCATTCAACTACTTTTCAAAGGAGGTTTGGCCGACCCCGGCGATCATAGAGGTTGACCCACCTTGAGTATAACTCCGAATCTCAGTCTGAGAGCCTTGTGCACCCTCTGATCGCAATCGTCGGCCCGACCGGTTCCGGTAAAAGCGCGTTGGCTCTCAGCGTGGCCGCCCAAGGTCGCGGCGAAATCATCAACTGTGATTCCGTGCAGGTCTACTCCGGCCTGGATATAGGATCGGCAAAAACACCAGTTCCAGAACGGCTAGGATTGCCACATCACCTTATTGACGTGGTGTCTCCTGGTGGTGAAATGACCGCAGGCGACTACGCACGCCGCGCAGCTGAAGTTCTGCTAGGAGTGAAGCAGCGTGGCCACCTCCCGGTTATCGTGGGTGGCACGGGCTTTTACTTGCGTGCTGCTTTAGAGGGTCTCTCTCCAGCGCCCGAGCGCAATCAGCCTTTGCGTGATCGGCTTGCCCGCGTGGCGCAGCGCCGACCCGTCGCGCTGCACCGTTTCCTGCGAACGCGCGACCCCGACGCCGCCCGTCGCATCCACCCGAATGATCATCAAAAGCTCATTCGCGCAATCGAGATGGCCGGTCAAATCCAGCCCGAGCGGCAAGCCTTGGCAGGTTTTCGCGTTCTGAAAATCGGATTGAACCCGCCGCGCGCGGAACTCTATGAACGCATCAACCGCCGCTGCCGTTGGATGTTTGAAAACGGCTTGCTTGAAGAGACTCGCGCTCTGCTTGCGGCCGGCATCGCGCCAGGTGCCAAAGCGTTAACCACACTCGGTTATCGCCAAGCCATCGCGGTGATCACCCATAACCTTCCGGTCGAAGATGCCATCTGCGATTGTCAATTGCGTACTCGCCACTACGCCAAGCGCCAGTTGACTTGGTTTCGCGCCGAAGCTGACGTTCATTGGCTAACTGGCTTTGGTGATAATCCCGAAATTCAGCAAGCAGCCTTTGCTCTTCTGAAATGAGATTTCGTTCAGGATAATATGAAGTTCGATGCTGGCGAGACTCTTTGTGCTCACGCTCATTGGGTGCAGTTTTGCCTTCGGTCAAACCGAGAGCGAACATCTCGCCGCCGGCACAATCCTGGTGGCCAGCGAAAAACTGAGTGATCCGAACTTTGCCCAAACAGTAATCCTCATTACGCGCCGCGAATCCGATGGCGGCATCATGGGTCTTGTTCTCAACCGGCCGCTCAACATCACGTTGGCCAAAGCTTTCCCGCAATTGCACGCCGGAACCGATCCCGTCTACGAAGGCGGCCCTGTTTCTCCCGATGCCGTGCTCGCTTTACTCAAGAGCGCAGACAAACCCGAAACCGCCGAACTGATCACTGCCGACATTTATTCGGTCATCCGCAAGAATTTGCTTGAAAAATCAATCGCCGATCATTTAGGCAGTTCGAAATTCCGGGTCTATTTGGGCTATGCCGGCTGGGGTCCGGGACAACTCGAAAATGAATTGCGCCTTGGGGCTTGGACGATTATCCATAGTCCGAAATATGTTTTCGATGCCAAACCGGAAAGCCTGTGGGATCGGCTGAACCGCGATCTTCATACGAATCTGGCGCTGCTTCGCAAGCCCCCGCTCGTCAGCAACTAATGCACGAGTACGATACCGTTCTGAAGGCCTTGTTGCAGAGCCCGCAGACCACGATCTTCGAAAAAATCATCGGTGCCCGGATTGATCACTGGCTGAACGTTGAGTTTCCGGAAGTTCAGCAGACACGCGTCGATCTGCTCGGTGTGACCACCCGGCACGACAAAGATCTAGCCGGTGTGGAACTGCAAAGCACCAACGATATGAAACTTCCGCTTCGCATGGCCGAGTACGCCCTTCGGACGTACCGGCTGTATGAGGTGTTCCCGCGGCAGTATGTGCTGTACGTCGGCAACGAACCGCTGCGCATGCCGTCGGAATTGGCTGGCCCGGATTTCTTTTGCCGGTACACGATCATTGACGTCCGCACACTCGATGAAGAAGCCTTGCTGAACAGCCCGTTCGATTCCGATAACATTTTGGCGATCTTGACGAACCACCGTGATCGCCGTGAAACCATCCGACGGATCCTTCAAAGAATCGCTACACTAGAAGGTGCCCGGCGTGACGATGCGTTCAAGAAGTTGATGATCCTGGCGGGCTTGCGTAAGCTGGGAGATAGTATTACGGCGGAGGTGAAACATATGCCAATCCTAGATGACATCATGAACCACGATGTGCTCGGTCCGGCTATTCGCCAAGGCCTTCAGCAGGGAAGGCAAGAAGGTCGTCAGGAAGGCCGCCAAGAAGGCCGGCAGGAAGGCGAGTTGATTCTTCTTCGGCGCCTGATCGCGCAACGCTTCGGCAACGTTCCCACCCCGATTGACGAACGCCTATCAAAGCTATCAATCTCCGAACTGGAAGACCTCTCCGTCCGCCTGTTCGATGCAAAAAACATCGACGAATTGTTTAAACGCTGAGGCACAAACGGCGAGAGCAGCCCAGCGAGGAGCTACGATAAAATCGTGCCGCTCTTCCGAGCTGTTCTGCTCGTTTCCCTTCTTGCCGCTTCAGGGTTCGCCCAATCGGTAACCACACTCGTCTTGCGCTTCCAAAACAATTCGCGTTACACAGAATTGAATTGGGTAGGGGAAAGCATCGCTGAAACTCTGCGCTCCGATTTCTCGCAAAGCAACCAAATTGTCCTCGATCGCGATGACGCCCGAAACGCCATGAAAAAGCTCGACCTTCGCCCTGAAGCTAACCTCACCAAGGCATCGGTCATCCATCTCGCCCAGACGCTCGAAGCCGACGTGGTGGTCTTCGGCAGCTATCAGGTTGCATTGCCCGCTGGTGTAACGCAATTGCGTGAAAGTAACATCACCATCAGCGCCCAAACCATCGATCTCCGGAAAATGCAATCTGCTCCCGAAACCTCCGAAGCCGGCAAACTCTCCGATCTCTCCCGCCTGGAGGAGCACCTCGCCTGGGAATCGCTTGCCTATCTTGATCCCCACCACCATACCGTCTTCGATCAATTCATAGGCAGCCGCAAACTCACACGTCTCGAAGCCGAAGAAAGCTACATTCACGGTCTGCTCGCCACTGATCCAGAGCAACAAAAGAAATGGTTTCTGCAAGCCGCCAATCTCGATCCCAACTTTGTCAGCCCCGCCTTTGAGCTAGGCCGTTTCTACCTGCAGCACCAGGATCCAAAGCAAGCCACGCGTTGGCTCACGCGTATTCCCGCGTCAGACCAACACTATTGGGAAGCCCGCTTTCGCTTGGGTATTGCCGCCTATCAATCGGGCGATTACAACACCGCCGTTAACCTCTTTCGCGAAGTTTCGAACACTATGCCGCTGCACGAAGTCTTCAACAATCTGGCCGCGGCGGAGGATCAACTCAACCTCCCGCCCGCCATTGATGATTTCCGGCGCGCTGTCGAAGCCGATCCCACAGATGTCTCTTACTCTTTTAATCTCGGCGCCGCCCTCCTGCGCCGTAACCTTTTTGATGAAGCCCAGCAGCGGCTGCAATCCGTCGTCGATCAATCCCCCGACGATGCCGAGGCTGATAGACTCCTCGCCCAAGCGGAAGACAAAAACATCACCCCGCCCAACAGCAAGCCGCTTGCTCCCGCCCGCCTAAAAATGTCGATGGATTCCACCGCCTTCCGCCAGCTGAAGGCCATGCTCCAACCCAAAGCCAAGTAAGGCCGCACAATGAACGAATGCCGCTGGATTCGTAGCCCGCAAAACGACACGGCCATCATCTTCGTCCACGGCATTCTCTCCAGCGGTGACACCTGCTGGCGCAACAAGAATAACGATGCATATTGGCCCGAGCTGCTCAGTACCTCCTCGGAACCCGAAGTCTCTTCCGCCGGTATTTGTGTCTTCACTTACCCATCGAGTCCCACCAGCGGCCACTATCGAATCGGCGATGCCGTCGAGCTGCTTTGGTCGCTTCTTAAACTCGACAAACTGCTCGATTTGCGAAATCTGATCTTCATCTGCCACAGCATGGGCGGCATCGTTGTCCGGCAATTGATTTGCACGCGGCAGCTCGAATTTATCGGCAAAAACCTCGGCCTCTTCCTTGTTGCCTCTCCGTCGCTCGGCTCAAAATATGCCAATTGGCTTACGTCCATCATCGAAACTGTCGGCAACCTGCAAGCCGAAGCCCTCCGCTTCGACGCCGATAACGCGTGGCTGAACGATCTTGATCGCACCTTCACCAACCTGAAGGAATCCGACCATCTTCATATCTACGGTCAGGAAATTATCGAAGACAAGTTTCCTAAGCTCCCCTTCCTCATGAAAGATGCCATCGTCGCTGAGTTCTCGGGCGCCCGCTATTTCAAAGACGCCCTCAAGATCCCCGGCTCTGATCACTCCTCAATCGCCAAACCCGCCGATGCGTCCGCCCTGCAAAATCGGGTGCTCGTCAAATTCATAAGCGACTTCATGCACTGGGCGTCCGCCCAAATCGAAGCCGAGCCGGCCGCCGTTCCGTGGATCAAACTTCATTTGGTCGAACCAGTGGCCGAAGACAAAACCCTGGAATTCACGGAGCCGTATGTAAGCGTCGGCCGTTCGAACAAAAGTTCCTTCGTCCTCAACGACACCAAGGTCTCTTGGGATCATGGTGTCTTCGCCGTCGAACAAGGTGTGGCAATCTATCGTCAGGTGGGTAGCTCGAATCCAACCCGTGTCGCTGGCCGTGGCCGGCAAGTCATTCTCACCGCCGGTCAAGAACTGCCCTTAGTAAATCAAGACCGCGTCACCCTCGGTTCCACAACATTAGTCGTTGAGTTCAAACTAAGTTCCGACGAAGGTTACAAACCCACTGTAAAGGCCGACGAAAGTTGATTGCCCATGGAAGACCATGCCAAAACTGAGCCGATGCTCATGCGAATCGATCTCGCGAGCACCCCAGTCCCTTCTGATGTAATTCAATCTCTCCAACAAACCTACAACGTATTCTGGACGGGCGAGGGCGGTTTCGCGTTTGTCATCGGAGCGGCAAATCCAGCATCCGGCGAAAAATTCGCGATCAAGCTTCCTAAATCGCCCGCCATCGGAGCGCTGCAGTTCACCGCCGAAGCTACTTTCTGGCTGAACTTACCACCGCATCCCAATATTGTGCGCGCTATTGAAGTGCAAGAAATCGCCGCAAGGCCCGCTTTGTTCCTGGAGTTCATTGAAGGCGGCCGCTTCAACACTCTGCGCGGCTGGCTGCGCGAAGGTCCGTTAGCGCGCGAGCAGGCTCTGACGTTCGCTCGCGCCATCGCCTTCGCCATGGAGTTTGCTGCCGGCTCCGGAGAAGTGGCCCATCTTGATCTGAAACCTGAAAACTTGATGATTACCGCCGAAAGAACTCTGAAAGTGACCGATTTCGGCCTCGCCCGCCGCGTGCAAGTTGTTGCCGGCAGATTCCCCACCGTTTCCGAAGGCACCTGGCAATACGTCGCGCCCGAATGGTTCGAAGGCAAAGCGCTTGACAGCCGCGCCGATATTTTCGCTTGGGGCCTGATTCTTTTGGAAATGCTGGTCGGCCGCTTGCCGTTTGACCTCGATTCGAAATCTGGCACGTTGCAAGCAATGCGGAACTATCATTCTTCCGGCCAGCTCAAGAAGCTCTGCGAAGATCTTTACTGGAAAGGTCTGCTTGGCCTTGAGGAGATGCCCCTTCGTGAACTGATCAGTCGCTGCTTGCAACGATATCCGGGCGAACGGCCGCAATCGTTTTGGGCGATTCGCCGCGAACTTGACAAAATGTTGAACATCGACGCGCCACCAGAGCCCGAAACCGCGTTAACCTCCGACGATGAATTCAACCGCGCCGTCTCCCTCGCCAAAGCGGGTAACGTCAATGACGCGAAATCCCGTCTCAACGCCCTATTGCTCCGTGAGCCGCAAAACGTTCGCCTTTGGCTTAAAATCGCCGCCGCGCTCGACGAAATAGGCGACAATCAAACCGCTGAATCCCTCCGCAGGAGATTTGTTCGATGACCCCAGCCCTTGGCCCCAAGCGGGACTTTCCGCCCACTAACTTCAACTTAGCCAGCTTTGTATTTCGCCCTGACTTCGCTTACTCCCCGCGGCCGCAGCTGCGCGACCGCGTCGTCGCCTCCACGAATGAAAACCGCTTCCGTAGCGCGCTGGCTCCGCTCCTCGAAATCCTGACTGACTCTCCTCATGATCAGGAAGCCCTTACCCTCGCCATGATCGTGCTGGGTGAAAGCCGGACCGAGAATGTGCAAGGAGAAGAATCGCTCGGCGACGCGGATAGGCGAGATCGCCGTCTCGATCCACTCTTCGCCGTCTGCAGCCATTGTCGACGCATCTCCTGGGTCCCGCACAACTGTATCTTTTTTGACGGCCGCGCCGAAATCACAGTTAACAATCCCATCGGTCTACAGTGCTTCGGTTGCGGTTACGTCCTCTGCCGCCGCTGCTACGCCGGCATCACCGCCTGCCCAAACTGTGGCAGCCCTGATCTTCGAACGTCGGTCTACCCGACAGGCCGCCGCCCCACCCAACTCGAGCGCCGCTCCAAAGCACCTGCCGTCACGCTCGTTTTTCGCGAAGGCCCCATCCCGCCGGATACCAATTGGCTCAACGAAACCCTCGGCCTCATGAGCCCGGATTCTCTCGAACCCGGCGCCGTCATCAGCACCTATCCGGTCTATCCTTGGCTTGACGACATAGCGCGCGTTTCCATGGCCGTCGCCGCCAATCAACTCAGCGAGCGCGGCCCGCGAACCGCAACTCTCAACAACCCGATTGCCGCCGAACTCAAAATGCCCGACGGCGCGCGCGTTTACATCCTCAAGCTTTACCCATCACCCTAATCCCTTGGGTCTGTAGTAGTTCACCTTACGCTCGGCCAAGAGTTAACCCTCTACCCTTTCTGCCCGCTTGACCGATAAGACCTATGCAGAACCATGGCCAGTGGTCTAATTCGTCGCAATCCCTTCTCATCGCGTCTATTCGCTCAGCGCGCTGAAAAGCTGAATTGGCTTCTCATCGCCGCGGCGCTCCTCCTTTGCCACGTCTTCGTGATCGCTGCTTTTGGCGTCCGCTATCGCGGCCTTTTTTCGGCTGCCGTTCTGCTCGCCGAAGGCATGGCTTGCGGCATTGCTTGTTATCGCGCCAGTTGCCGGTCCGGTCCTCTGGGCAGATATTTCTGGCGTTCCATCGCCTTGGCCTACGCCATTTGGGTCGTCGCCCAAACCATCGAAGGCCTCACTCCCGGCGGTGCTTGGAGTGACTTTCTTTTCGAGTTTTCCACCCTCCCTCTCGGAGCCACTTTATTCCTCGATCCCGATCATGAACCCGGCGGTTTCGATCCTTTGCACTGGTCGGATCTACTCCAGACCTTCCTCCTCTGGCTCACCTTGTACGTCTACTTCACCCCTGTCGGCATGATGCCCGGCGTGTACGGCAGACTGTGGAACCGCGCTTTGTTTCTGGATTTATTCCTGGTGACCTTCTTTCTTTTGCGCGGCGTCTTCACAAATTCATCCACCGTTCGCTCACTCTTTCTTCGAATGATGGTTTACAACCTGCTGGCCGGAATTTGCGACGTCTTCAATGCCATGCCGCCCGTCCCCAAATCCGGTCAGTGGTTCGATCTCGCTTGGGCTTCGCTGGTATTGTTCGCAATGCTGAACGCCGCCTCATGGAATGCAAACGAACGCCCTCCCGAACGCAGACCCATCGCCAAAACCAGCCACATCGTCTTCCAACAGGGCTTTCCATTGGTGTATCCGGCCTTGACCATGTCCTTTCTCGGCCCTTTGGCGCACTTCTATCCCGGTTTGGCGGGTCTCATTGGTGTCTGTTCGTTCGTCTGTTTTAGTTGGCGCTTGCTCGTCACCCAAACCCGCCTCCGGCGTGGTGAAACAGGTCTCAAAAAGGCCAAACTCGAAGCCGAAGAAGCCAACAAAGCCAAAAGCGAATTTCTCGCCAATATGAGCCACGAAATCCGCACGCCCATGAACGGCATTCTCGGCATGACGGATTTGCTCCTCGATACCAAACTCTCCTCCGAACAGCGCGATTATCTGGAAATGAGCCGCAACTCGGCCGCCGCCCTTCTCGCCATCATTAACGATGTTCTCGATTTCTCGAAAATCGAAGCCGGCCGTTTAGACCTGAACCCTATTCCGGTCGCCCTCCACCAACTCTTGAAACAGACATTGAGCGCGTTCCAAATCCGCAGTCGTGAAAAGGGTCTGTCCGTCGAACTTCTCATCCAGCCCGATGTGCCAACCAGAATAGTGGCCGATCCAATCCGTCTGCAGCAAATCTTGATCAATCTCGTCGGCAACTCTTTGAAATTCACCGAAAAAGGCTTCGTCCGGATCGAAGTTTCTCTCGTCAGCCGGCAAGCCGCTAATGTGCGTCTCAGATTTGCCGTCAAAGACAGCGGCATCGGCATCGCTCCCGAAAAACAAAAGTTGGTCTTCGACGCCTTCGCCCAGGCCGATGGGTCCATCACGCGTCGTTTCGGCGGCACAGGTTTAGGACTGAGCATCTGCAGCCGTCTGGCTGCTTTAATGGGCGGTCAGATCCAGGTCGAAAGCGCCCCTGGCCAAGGCAGTTGCTTCCACTTCGAAATCGACGCCCAGTTGGCCGAAACCGGGACTGATCTCGCCAAGCCCGAAAAACCGTCGCTCCGGCTTGAGCCTTCAAGACCGCTGCATCTTCTGCTCGCCGAAGACAACGCCGTCAATCGTAAACTCGCCATTCGTTTGCTCGAAAAAGCCGGCCACACCGTAGTCGCCGTCGAAAACGGCCGCCAAGCCGTCGAACGCGTCGAAAGCGAACACTTCGATCTCGTTTTGATGGACGTCTCCATGCCGGAAATGGATGGCTTGCAAGCCACCGCGCTACTTCGCGCGAAATACAAAAACTCTCCCCGCCTCCCCATAATTGCCATGACGGCCCACGCCCTCATGGGCGATCGCGAAATGTGCCTCAACGCCGGCATGGACGGATACATCTCCAAACCCATCAAACTTGCCGACCTATTCGAGGAAATCGCCACAGTCTTGGAAGCCACCAAAGCCCTGACCACTTAACATTCGCCCGATTGGCAATATCGACCCGCTATAACCCGCTATCGTTTATTTGTAAGTGTGATTCCCGGTCCCATGACGAACAAGCATGTACCCGAATCGCCGGGTCCGCAGGAAAGATCTCGCCTCCTATCTCGGGGTAACACCGGAGCATTTGAGCCGGTTGCGCCGTACGAAGCAGCGCCGTTCGGAAACCTAACCTGCCCAAAATCGCTTGCCGGTCAGTAGTAAAGCAGCGCTTAACATCGATATGTTCTTGGCAAACATCGAGATCTGCACCTGATGCTTGACCGGGTCGGAAATGAGCCAGAATCGATGCATGCCCAGCGTTACCGGCACCAGGAAAAGGATCAGAAGGCAAGCGCCCAGTCGTCCCTGAAAACCGCTTGCCACCATCAGCCCGCCTGCAATCGCCAGTGCCCCTGAAATAGGCACCAGAACCCGCGCCCACGGAACCCCCAGGCTCGCGGCATGTTGCACGCCCTCATTCGTGAAATGGCGCGGGGCAGCCACCACAAAAATCAGCGCAAACAAAATGCGGCCCGTCACCATCACTGCCGAATCAACTCGATCCATGCTTCCGAGCGTAAAGCCGAATCGCACCACGCGCCTTGACTTTTGTCAAGAAAGAAATTTCTCCGGTCGCGTCACATGCGAGCTACCTGGACTAGTGTACTGTCGCTGGGCTCCAGCCACCGGAACTCTGGGCCGCGCGAAGCCAAGGGGGACAGTCTCCTCTGTCCCCACACGCCGCTGCTTCAAACGTCCAGGCTGTAACTTCGGTGGACAGAGCAGACTGTCCCCCTTGGCATGACAGTAACGCCCAGTCTTCTCACCACTGTAAAGAATTACCTAGCGCGGAAGACTCGCCTGGGCAGCCCAGCGGGCGCTCGGTCAACGCCGGCCGGAAATCGCCAGGACTAGCCATGTCAAGACAGCCGTCGATTGCGGCCGCACTGGCCCAACCGGCCTTAGATCGTACCCCAGTCAAACGATAGCCTTGGTGAACACTTTGGCCCCAGAATCTCGACACTAGCTGTCCCCTTCTCGCCGGCTCCGATGGGAGTCAGACTGACGCGAATAACTCCCGAGGAGTCTGAATGAATGACCCGCTCTTTGGTTTTGTCCGGCGAGAATCGATAGTGGACGTCGGTGTCCGGCTCGAATCCCGTACCGTTGACAAAGGCCAGTTCGAACTTTGACGTCAATCGAACCGCAGAAATCGTGCAGCCTTTGTCTGTTGCAGAGATCGGGTCCGCAAAAATAACGGTGCCTATCTTGAAGTCGCCCGCGAGAAATGCGAGACGAGTTGGCTCACCTCTCCTTGGAGTCACAATGAAATCGATGGGATCGTCCGGTTTAGCGCTATCTCCGCATTGCTCAGGCTTTCGGCCGGCGCAGATCAACAGACCATCTTTGCCCGTTGTAATACCAGACAGCGGCGACGACGGTTTTTCTTGATTGACCGGCCACTGAATTTGTTGAAAGAGGGCATCCGGGGGCGCTCCCTTCACATAGATCCGGTAACTCACCACGAGGTCCTTGCCGCTTTCCCCGTGTCGGGAAGTCTCCTTGACCTAAATCGAACTTCCGGCGGGGACCATTGTCTCGAAGGCCACTTCTATGCTCATCAGCCGCTGCACAAACTGGTTGGCGTCCGAGGGCGCAGCTAAGGGAGTCTGAGCCCTAAGAGCGGGCAACAGTGAACAGAGGCATAGAGTGCTCAAGGAACATTTCATTGGCAAAAATAGTAACACGTCGAACGTCCGAAGCCGACCAAAATCTGGTGCTGACGATAAATCCCCATCCTGCTCACGGCCGCACAAGCGTCACTCCGGCGGACGGCTTGTCGGCTACCCTTCCAAGACTTTGGAAGCAGTCCTTCCCAGGGTGGGCGACATAGAAGTGGAAGTTAAACCGCGCGGCGCGACTCCCAGTAGTCCTCGAATCGCCCATTAAGATGACAGCAGCGCACGTCAATGTCAGAACTCCGATAACGGTAGCAAACTATCGAGGAGGAAGTTGCTGCGGCTTCGCTTTGCATCCTGTCGAAGCCTCCTCGCTTCCAAGGGTACGGGCCAAGCAATTGCACAAACGCCCTGCATTTCCGTAAATCCGCTTCGAGCCGCGGGCGGTATTCACTCTCTGGGTAGGGCTCGGTTGGCAGAACGGTCCAACCGAGATCTTCCAGGAAAGCCTTCATGCGATCTCGATGGTCATCCATGTCGGGGGTGCACTCCGCCAAGTAAATCCAACGCGCCGCATGCTCCGCCTCTTGCTTTCGGCCGGCATCGGGCACAATGAGGCGCAAACGATTGATGATTAGCTCGGCTGTCTTGGCGGGCGGCCGCAAACGAACATCAGGGGCGATCGTGTTCAAGAGAATCCCCTCTATGTCTCCTTCTCCAACGCGGATCGGGAGAATCGCGTCTTCTTCATGCCTGTCCCTCGATGGGTGCGACTTCATGAGCCGGGCACGGATCGCCTCGTATTCGGCCTGAGTCCACGGCTTGTCCCCATAGCGCGCCGAGACACAGACCACCACGAGTGCACAGCGCTCGCCGTAGATTTCCTGCAACTTCAGGTCTGCGTCTTTTCCGGCAATGTAATACTCGAACCACTCGTCGAGGAAAACAGTGCTAGGGCCGAGTGCCTGCTCAACTGCCTCCGCAATTGAGCGCACTAAATCGCGTTCCTCCCCCGCGAACGAGAACGCAACCAGGAACTTTTCGGGAAGCTCACGCGCCGGCATGTGTATCTCCCTCTGCCTCTCCCAGCCAAGGTTATTGTAAGTCGGATTACTGCTAAGTACAAGGCATCTGTCGCGAACAGGTGTGACGGCGATTACAACTACTAACTCGTAGGAGAGTCTGGCGCGATATTTCCGCCTAGGCCTTTTTGGGAAGATAAAACAGCTTCCCGTTCTTACTGAACTTACTGAAAGCGATACGAGGATTTCTCTTTAAGAAGCAGTAACTTGCCCTTATTTCGCTCGGTTGGCGGGCCTCACAAGCCGGCGGATCGTCGCAGAGGCAAAATGGTCGCTCGGGCGTGTCGGCCGCTTTCTCGCATCCTGGGCACGAAGTCGCCGTTCCGCTCGCGCCGATGGTGGTCCCGGCGATGCCGGCTGGGAAAGCGTGTCGTCCGGCTGTTTGGCGGCACACAACGACGGCCAAAGCCGTTTGCCCGGCCCCCCCGATTTATCATTTCGTCAGTCACAGCCCGAGCACATTTTTCTTTTCCTTTAGAATCAACCGCTTACCCGATAAAATCCGTTTCCTCCGTTCGCCGCTTATCTCATCCTGAAGGCGAAGGAGATTCCTATGTCCACTCTTTTGGACCAAGAAATCAATACTAATTTTGAAAACGATCCCGCGCCCGCCTCGGCTCTCCCAGCCCGCGCCAGCGCATGTTTAAACGCTCTCACCCATGGCGGAACGGCCCAAAAACTGTTTCTCCCTGGCGAAGACCCTAACCTCTTCGAAAAACTCCTGCTCGAGTCTTTCGAAGAACACAAACCGGCCACTCTTTCCAGCGCCGCTCTCGTCGTCGATTACGTCGAAGCCCGCTGGTACGTCTGGCGTCGTCACGCCGCCAAAATCGATGTCGAAACCGCCATCGTCGATAAATACGGACCCTTCACCGACTGGACCATGCAGCAATATCACTCCATCGAACTCTGTGACCGTTATGTCACCCAAGCCGAACGCGCCTTCAAACGCGCGCAGAACAATTTGCGCGATGTCCGCAAAGACGAATCCGCCGAACAGCGCTGGCTCAGCCATCACATCCTCATGCGCGAACGCCTCGAACTCGACAAGAAAAAAGCTGCGCTCGCCGAACTCAAGGAAGAGCGCCGTCACACCGACAGCCAAATCGAAAACCGGCTCCGCAACAAACGCGCTGCCGTCGAAGACAAGGCCGACGAAATCATCGAAAAGCGAAAAGCGCCCGAACCCATCCAGTTCAATCAGCAGGAAAACTGCGCCTTCATCTGTCAGCGCGCCAAAGTCGGTACCTGTCTTGATGGTTCTGCTTTCATCGACGACGTGGAGCCTTCTTATGAGAAAGTCGAAGCCATTCTCAGCCAGCTGAATGACTACGTTCACCCTCCGTGCTACGTCTTGCGCCAGTTTGAATTCGCGGATGGCTTCCCAACCGACTATCGCTTCTTGGTCGACGAAGGCCACCGCCGCCCCGCCGAGGACGAATTCCGCATCGATTACCGTATGACCCTCGAGCGCTACCGCGAACTCGTCGCGCAAGAACGCCAAATCATCGCCGAACAACCTCCACCCAACGACGAAGACTACGACGACGAGGACGACGACGAAGAAGAAGACGAGTAGTTAGAAAAGCGAGCCGCCCATGACCAAACCCTACGTGCGTCCAAAATCAAGTCGGGCGGGTCTCGAGACCCGCTGGCTGGCGTCCTCGCCGGCCCTTTTCGCCCCAACAACCACCAGTCCATTGCTTACGCCAAGGTGCCCGGCCCGGTTAGGGCCTGGTTTCGTAAAATTCACCCTTTCTTCGCCTAATCCCCCACCAAACCCCACGTCCCTCGCCAATCCCCCAGCCCTTTCTCCCCCAAAACCGCCATCGCCCTCGCCGGGTACGACACTGCATGTTCAAACGTCTTGCTCACCGACTGCATCACCCTCAGCGCTTCGTCCACGCCAAACCCTTCGCCCCCGCTCAGACCGGCCAACAACGTTTCGGCAATAACAAAATGAACTACCATCACTTGATACTGTCGAACCGGCGAACTCACAAACCCCAACTCCGCCGCCTTCCGGTTTACCGACACAATGCCAAACGGAAACAGATTCCGAAAGGCATACCCAACCAAATAGTGTTCGAGCATATAGCCGTGCTCCGCCCGAAATTTCGCATAAGCCCCCGCACGAATGCTGTCCAGCCGCTCGGCCAGCCCCTCAATCGCGCTCTCCATCGTCCAATCCAGACTCTTCATGAACGCCTGGTAGCAATCGCGAAACCGTCGCCCGGTCGCATCCGAACCCATGCGAGCCAAAATCAATTGGATAATCGTCTCGAAGCGTTCGCCCGCCGCCAGCGCCTTGCCTTTCACTGCTCCCACGCCTTCAATTTCGGCACACAGTTCGCCCACCCGAAACAGCCGCTCCCGCAGCGGCGCGTTGCGATCCTGCAACAACTCAATCGCGCGTCTGCGCCTTCGCTCTGCGTTGCCGTCCGCCGTATCGATCACACCCACGACGCCGAACCGCTCGTCGCCCGCGCCATCGTTGCAGCGGACAAACTGCATCGGCTCTGGATTCGTCAGCGCAAGCCGCGCCGCCTCCGGGCAAGAGAAGTGCAGCGAACGTTCGATCACCCCATCCACTTCCACCATCGACCGTGGATAAGTGGCACAATTCTTCGAAAGCCAGTCTTCGCCAAGGGTGCCGTGTATCTCGCACAGTCCCTCGCTCAGGAACGGGCAGACGCCTTCTTTCAAAGTGATCTCGCCATAGCCCTCATCGCTTTCAGACTTCGGATTCAACTGCACCAAAGTCTGCAGCTTGCCGTTGAGCGCTTCGGGCCCGGCGCCTTGATACTTCTCAAATGTTTCTTTGTCTACCGGAACGCGCCACCCAATGCAGCAGGTGTCCTCACAAGCTGCGCCGATACACCGAAAGGCGCCATAATATTTGGGTTCAAGCCGTTTAAGCCGCTCAAGCGGCTTCCACATGCCACAAGCGTAGCATCCGAAAGCCGCCCTGGACAGCCGGCACTTCTAGTTACAAGCGTTCGACCGGCCGAAAACAACGTAGTGAACGTCGTTGGTCGTCCCGCCGCCGTTCGCGTTGGTCTTGATTCCATATCCCAGCGCGTCGAAATATGCGCTGCGACCCTTGGCGTGGTCTTGCCGGATCGTCACATAGTCGCCGAAGCGCGTACTTCCAACGTCGCTGTTGGTCGTCGTGTAAACCGTAAAATCACCCCAGAATCCCACTGCATGATTCTCATACCCGCCGCCGCCGCCGATCTCGAGCGAAAATCCGATTTCGCCCGTACAAGCGTTGGTTGCCAGCGCCGGATAGCCAAAAGCGAAACCGCTATTCCAGATCTGCACCTGCTGCAGCCTGTTGTAGTTGTTATTGAGATCGAGTTCAACCATCTCAATATGCGGTTGCGGGAAGTTGTTGTCGGTGCCGGCGCTCCAGGCCATCCACAGTTTGCTCCCGCTTACGGCGCCTCCAATCACCGCATTACCCGGGAAACCGCTCAAGAAGGCCATCCAGTTCTGTCCATCCGGTGTTGTCGACGCAATCCCTGTATTCGACCAGCTATTCACGCCGACATCGCGCCAAAAGTAAGTCCCAGACCCTTCCGCCCACGAAAACACCCGCAGGCTGCTGGTATGGTTTTGCCCGGCCCAGTAGATCGAACCACCGGGGTCCTGGGTGAGTTTTGCGCCCCACGCCGACCCGGCATCGGGCGGGTAGGTATACCCGATCGAGATCGTCCCGCCGGCCTGAATCTGCGACAGCGGAATTCTAACCACCTGATGCCCCGATGTGCAACCCGATGGGCAGCCTCCAAAACCGACGTCCCAGGAAATATACAGACTGTTATTTCCCACCGAAACATCCGGATAGTCGAAACCCGTTCCAACCGGTTGCCCAAATACCTGTGGTGTCAGGTTCCAGTAAGTCCATGCATGTTGCGGGTTGGCCGCTACCTGTGCCGAGCTCGCGGAGGCAAGCCGATACCCATTGCCTTGCAGAATCCATATGAAGCGATCGATCGACGGCACATAAACCGCCAATTGGTCACAGCAAAAGCCAACTACATCGTTCGGAAACACCGTCGTTGGATCCAAACTCGTGAACGTCGAGCCACTGGTGGTCGAAACGCCTGCAATCCAGTTCGATGTCGTAAACACTGTCGTTCCCGAACTCGCTACGTCTCCGCTCGGTTCGGCCGTGCCGCTGATCGTATCGATAGAGCCGCCGGAAGGGAATCCCAAGCTCGAGTTCACCAGGAAGGACACCGGCGTAAGTGGCGAAACATTCGCCTTCAATCCATTGATGATGTTCACATTCGGCATGCCCGTCGGCGTCCCAGTCGGAGTACCACCCACGAATGGGCCTGCCGGTATCGGCGGTCTCGGTGCGTTTACGTCAGCGTCGAAAGCCGGTGGCTGCGGAGGATACGGGCCGCCGGCCGTCGTCAAAGGTCCGACAGTCACGGTGTTGATAGTGTTCGATCCCGGGCCAGCCGCCGGCAAAGCTACGAAACGATTCAACGTGAAGCCCAAGGTCTGCGCTCCAATTTGATACGTGCCGCGAACTGTCAGCAGGTAATTGGTGTTCGCCGCCAGCCCCGTTGTCGGAAAGTTCGATTGAAAGGTTGCTCTTTGGCCGACCCCGATGTTCCCAACCACCACCGGAAGTGCCGTCAGACTTGCCAGCGCGCTGCGCAACGTTACCGATGTGACGGTTACATTCGTTGCCGTCACATTGCCTTCGTTAAGAATCGGCAGGGCAATCATCAGCGGCTGGGTAGCAACGGCTGCGAGGCCGGGTACGCCTGTCACCAATTGCACACTCGGCGTTTGTGCGTACAATGCTCCGCCGACTGTCCCAATCAGGGCGAGCGGAACGAGTACCCCTTTCATTCGCTTCCGCCCGAACATCGCCGCCAAGGCGATGAGCCCGAAGCCGGCAAGCCACGTAACGCTAGGCTCAGGCGTGCTGGTGCTCACTTGTACCGTCACCGGCGACGAAAGATCGCTGCTCACGTCTTCTAGCTGGACTTGCGCCGGAAACGCGGTATTCAGCGGCGCGGTGTTCGCAAGAGTAAAAGTAAAAAGATCTGTATCCGCCGATGTTGTGCCGTTGTCGATCACGATATCGGTGTTGCCAAGTATTTGATCGAGCGTCACATTCACCGGGTCATAGGCGCCGAAATTCAGAAACAGATCCGTGGTGTCGATCGTGAAGCCAGTGTTGTTCGTGATGGTTCCCGTGTAGTCTTCAACCACGCCTGGAGGCCCGATTCGATTCGGGTTGTCAATTGTGATTACTAGCGATGGCACAGCTTTTAGAATGGAATGCGATAAGAACAGACCGGCCGTGATGGCCAGCAACTGCCTTGAAAAATTCTGGAACATGCAGTACTCTCCTTTTCCCTGAACGCGCGGCAGCAAAACCCAGCCTCAAAATGAAGCCGAAAGAAAAGGGGTAGATGGGTGCACAACGAGAACGCGTGATCGCGCCTCGTCCACCGGTCTTCGCACTTTCCCTCCTAAGTGGCTAACCGTCGTTAAATGTCAATCCTGGGCAGATTGCACCCCAGACACCGTAGTTATATCTCTATAGTGCGAGTTTGGCAAGTACTGTTTTGTTGCAGGACTGGAATCACACGTTCCAGCGGGCCAAATCAACAAAACGGCTCTGCTAGCATAGTGGTCGTTAGATGTCCAGCCAACGCGAGCCAGCACCCGGAATTGCCGTTCAAGGGAATCTATCCCGGGTGGCCGTGGGCCAATTCGCGGAAAGATTCAGAGCCGAGGTAATTCCGCTCAGCAACACCTTCAGCTATTTTTGCGCTTCTCTGCCCATGAGCGAAGAAGTGTTGAAAGAGTACCTGGAAGAGCCGGTTGCGGCGTTGCCAACCAAAATCGCGGGCATGTTGCCGCGGGTTTCCATTCTGCTGGTTCCTTATCTAGAGCGTTCTTCGGCCAAAGCGAAAGCCAAGGCAGATCCGAATTCTGATAGTTTCGGCGAGTTTGTTGTCGACGAGCGTCCGGCCGAAGGCAAACAATCCTGGGGCTCGGAAGTTCCGTTTGAAAACGAAACCGTGTTGGTGTTCGCCTTCAAAGAACAGGATGTCGCCGAGTATCACTATCGTCTGTATCGCCGCTTGGCTACCCTCGTTGTCGGTCGTTTGCCTGAAGAGACTTGGAATAGCTATAAAACGAATCTGCGCGAGGAACTCAGCAACGCCGTTCACGGCGAAGTCGACGAAGAGAGCTGGCAGGCAAAACAAGCCCTGCTGCGCCGGCAAACAGGCGTCAAGCGTGATTCAAGATTGTTCGAAGAATACGCCCGCCAGTCTTTCATCGATACGCTAACGCTTTATTTGCACGGTATTTGCTGCGATATCGACGTCGAGACCGGCCCGCGCCAGTTACCCAGCCGCTATTTGCGCCGGCGGCTCAACTTGCTCAAGGCCGCCTATCCGCCACCCGACGGATACGCCGTTTTCCCGGAAGACGACGAACCGAGCAAAGCAAAGTAGCTCTTAACGCCCGCAGTGAAAGCTTTCCGCTTTGTGCGGATCGCCTTTGCCGTCATACAGCGCGCGTTCCGGGTAAACGCAAATCGGCCGGGTCGTTTCCACTCCGTCCGCGTTGGCGTGTTTGGTCGTAATGATCGCATTCGGCGCTTTGCCCTGTTCCACCCAGTTGACTAAAGCACCAAACATGTTGGGTTGTGGCTCACCGAAGTAGTCGGGTCCCGGACCCCCGCCGCAGTGCTGCATACCGGGTACTAAGTAAAGCCGCATGAAACTGTCAGTCGTCGCCGCGCCCATCGTCTTCGTGACGTTCTCGTAATAGGAAACAGCGTTCAGCGGGGGAATCGCCGCATCGCTCCAACCGTGATACACAATCAGCTTGCCGCCCCGCGCCTGGAAAGGCTTCAAGTTGGCATCGGTTGCATTTAGCACCGGAGCCAGCTTCTCGTCCGCCGTCTCCAACGCGGTTGCCATGTTGCTCTTCTTGTAGTTCCAGCCAGGATCGCTGAACACCATGTTCTGCTGAAACCCGAGGCTGAAATACAATCCGAGCGCTTGGCCAAAATCAGGCCCGGTAATCCAAGCTTGCCAACCGCCCGGACCGTCTTCGCCGCCTGGTTCAAGACCGGGAAACACCACCACGCTCTGGCCATTTCGTGCGCCGCGGTAAATTCGGTCTAACGAGTTCGCTTCAAGCGGTGTGAAGCACGCATCCGTTTCGGGACCTTTGCAAAGCAACACCGATGCGTCGAAGTGACAAGCTGTGGGGTCGCTGACGATGCCGTCTTTCACCCCGTCATTCGTGTCACAGGCCGCATTCACCGCATTCGCAAGGGCAGGGATCTTCTCTTTCGGTATATAGAAGGCGCGGTTTTCCAGCATCGGTTTGCCCGCGTTGTAAAAGCTGGAGATCAGCAAATGCGTCCACCAATACGCGGGTGCGCCCGCCAGAATGCCGTCGTAATCTTCCGGAAACCGCTGCGCCTCCATCAAAGCTTGCCGTCCGCCGTTTGAGCAGGCAGCAAAGTAAGAGCGGCCCGGTGCAGTGCCATAAAACGCTTCGATCACCTGCTTCGCCTTCACGGTCATTTCGTGAACCGCACGATAGCCGAAGTCGACAATCTTCTCCGGATGCCCCAGGGCCCAACCGGAATCGAGGCCGTCGGCGCGATGCCCGGTGTCGGTAGAAGCGGTGGCGTAACCATCGCCAATCACTGTGGCCATCTCGGCGTAATTGATCGAACCGGCAAAACCGCCATTGCCTACCGCCCGAAACTTCCCATTCCAACCGGCGAGCGGCAGCCAGACTTCAAAATGAATATCCGAATCGCTCGCAGGAGTAATCAAGCCGCCGACGCGGCAGAAATCAGGAGTCTTGACGACAAATTCGCCCGGACCCAACATGCTCGTCGCCGCCGTCTCCGCAGCAAATTGAATGTGCGTGTTCGGAAGCGAAAGACTGACCAACGAATGGCACGAAGCAGCTTCGAGGCAGGGGACACTCATCGCCGCAAGGGCTATGCAAAGGGAAAGAGATCTCATTAATTAGCGGACTCTCCAGACTTGTATCACAACCAGCTCTGGAAACCGCGTGCCGATGCCGATAAAGATCGAACGCCGCAGCCACTGCAGTTGCGGCGCGCTGGTTTCAAACGTTGGCGTCGAGCAGAAGTAGTATTCATCGCGCTCTACCGCTTCACCCTTTATTAGGCGCGCCAGAACGCCGGTCTCAGCGCATCGAATGCCATGGTTTGAGACATAAATCGGCGCACCGTCATCGGACTCAATAACGTAACGCGCGTCGAGCACGGCGACGTTATCACTGCGAATCAACAGCCAATCCGCGCCACCCGGTTTGATTCTTCCGCGCAGCAGAGGTCCTTCGCATTCGCCGCCAATGATATCGATAATCCGCCGCTGCCCTTCCGCCAATGCGCCGATTTCCAGCGCCGGCGCTACCTTCACCCGCAGTTCAGTTACGAATTCAAGGCCGGGAGGTTGTATGTTCATCCAGAGTTCGGAAGACCTCTTCGGCGGCGTGAAAGGCCGAGTTTGCCGCGGGAACGCCGCAATAAATCGCGGTCTGCAACAGAACTTCCTTGATTTCGTCTCGCGTCACGCCGTTGTTGAACGCCGCCCGCACATGCATCTTGAACTCGTCAGTACGGTTCAGCGCCACCATCATCGCCAGCGTCACAAGACTGCGCGTATGCCGAGGCAGACCGGGTCGCGTCCAGATCTCGCCCCAGGCAAAGCGAGTGATGAGATTCTGGAACTCCTCATTAAAAGCCGTGCGGTTCGCCAAGCTGCGGTCGACGTGGGCATCGCCCAGAACAGCTCGCCGCATCTTCAGCCCTTCGTCATAGATTTCGCTTTCTTCCATCGAAGCCCTCCTCAGGCGAGAAACTTCAATACAATGTCGTTGAAACCCGCTGCTGCTTCGATGTTCGATAAATGCGCTGCGGGCAATTCCACATATTCCGCCCCGGCAATACTGTCGGCTATCGCTTTCCCCATCGCCGGCGGCGTGGAAGGGTCAAACTTGCCGGCAATAACCAGTGTTTCCAGTTGAATACCCGTGATCGCTTCCGTTTGATCCATATCGCGAATGGCGGCACAGCAGCCGGCATAGCCATCCACCGCCACTTTGAGGAAATTCTGCTCAATCCGGCTGACGATGAGCGGCGATTTGGCGCGAAAGCCCTCCGTGAACCAGCGCTCTAAAGTGCCTTTGACAACCGCTTGCATGCCGTTTTGACGAACCGCCGCAATGCGCGTGTCCCAGTTTTCGCGCGGACCCATTAACGCCGACGTGTTGGACAAGACCAATTTGTGAATCAATTCGGGTCTATTGCTGGCAAGCCACATGCCCACCATGCCGCCTAACGAGAGGCCGCAAAAATGAACACGCTTCTCGCCTAAGTGCTCAATGACCGCAACCGCGTCACCGGCGATATCGTCAAGCGTGTACGGCCCTTGCGGAGCGCTCGATTGGCCGTGACCGCGATTGTCATAACGCACCACTTGGAACTGTTTCGCGAACTCAGCGGCTTGCGTGTTCCACATCCCGGTATCGCTGCCGAGAGAATTGGAGAAAACGAGGACAGGCGCCTTGGCAGGCCCTTCCAATGTGTAGCTGATGTTGTACTTCGAGCGGGTAAGAGTCGGCATAGTTTATGTCTTAGCTGTTTTGATTGTGCGCTGAATCCATTCATCCGCCACGCCGATGTAAGAGAGCGGATCAAATAACTTCACTATGTCCGCATTGGCAAAATGCGCGCGCATGGTGGGATCTTCAAGCAGTACTTCTTTGAGGTGTCGATTCTGTTTGACGCTTTGGGTGCACGCACGTTCCACTAATTCATGCGCCGCGCCCTTCCCAGTTCGCCCTGCCAGCAGCATCGATACCCGTTCAGCGTAAATCAAGCCGTGCGTGGCTTCCAGGTTCACAAGCATTCGCCCCGCATGAATTGCGAGGCCCGGAACAAGCACCAGCATTTGGCGCAGCGCTTCGCCCGTCAGGCAAGCGATCTCCGGCAGTGTCGTCCATTCCGCCTGCCAGCCGCCCAGCGCACGTTCATGTTCCTGCACCATTGCCGAAAGCATGGTGCTAACCAGCCCGGGCACGCGCATAGCGGCAGCAAGAATGGCCGAGCAAGCCACCGGATTCTGCTTGTGCGGCATGGTGGATGATCCGCCGCGCCCGCTTTCGCTCGGCTCCGCGAGTTCAGCGACTTCCGTCTGAGTCAGCAACGAAATATCGCGCGCTGTCTTACCCAAAGTCCCCGCGAGTAAGCCGAACAGCGTCGCCGCTTCAACTACCCGGTCGCGTTCCGTATGCCACGGCATATCGGGCAAAGTGAGATTCAAGTCATCGGCCAAAGCAATGCTCACCGCCAAGCCCTTGTCCGCGAGCGCGGCAAGTGTCCCTGCCGCGCCGCCGAATTGCAGCGCAAGAATCTCTTTTTGAGCGGTACGGAATCGTCGCTGATGTCTATTGAGAGCGTCCAACCAACCGGCGAATTTCAGGCCCAACGTAGTGGGCACCGCTTGCTGCATCCAAGTACGCGCGGCCATTGGAGTCGCGCGGTGGGATTCAGCCAGCGTGGCCAAGCTAGCGCACAAAGTTTCAAGGTCTTTATCCAGCAGCTCAAACGCATCGCGCAGCTGCAGGATCAGGGCCGTATCAATGACATCCTGGCTAGTCGCGCCCCAGTGCACATAGCGAGCGGCATCGGCATCAATCCCCTTAACCTCGGCAGTGAGGCTTTTAACAAGGGGAATGGCGAGATTGCCCGCAAGCGCGGCCGCTTCTGTCAATTGCGCAGCTTCGTAGCGTTCCACCTTGGCGCAAAGCGCAATCGGGCCGGGAGCCGTCTTAGGTATCACGCCACAAGTGGCTTCGGCTCTTGCCAGCGCGGCTTCAAAATCGAGCATGCGCTGCAGCGTTGCACGCTCGCAGAAGACGCTAGATATCGAAGAAGACGGTCTCATCGTCGCCTTGCATCAGTACATCCCAGTGGAGCACACCGGGTTCCGCTTGTTTGGCGATAATGGTTTCACGGCGCGCAGCGGGCACAAGGTTCAGAATTGGGTCGAGAGCGTTGGCCGCGCCCTCATCCGCAAAATACACCCGAGTTGTCAGACGGATCAGCAGGCCGCGCATAAAGACGGAAACTTCCAGATGCGGCGCTTGCGTCGTACCGTGCGGTCCGGCAACTGGGCCAGGTTTGATGCTGGTAAAACGAAAATGGCCGTCTTGATTGGTGGCCGCGCGGCCGAAACCGCGAAAATCCGCATCGAGCGCCTTATCTTGCGTGTCCTCTACGTGCGCGTATTTCCCGGCGGCGTTGGCTTGCCAGATTTCTAACATCGCGTCGGGAATCGCTTTCCGGTTTGAATCGAGCACGCGGCCCTCGAGTTGAAAACGTTCGCCCTGGGCGTTCGGTCCAGCCAAATCGGGCGCGAGGAGAAGGTTCATTCCAATCGCGAAATAGGGCCCGACAGTTTGGGACGTGCAAGCGGGAGGTGTCATCCGTTAGTCTTCCAGGGGCGTCGCATTGCGCCCGCGCAAAATGATGTCGAAACGATAGCCAAGCGCTTGCTCGGGAATGGTAGTTTCCCAGTCGAACTGCGAAATCAGCCGCTTGCGGGCTTCTTCATCGGCAGTGCAGTTATAGATGGGGTCGAACGGCATCAGCGGATCGCCGGGAAAATACATCTGTGTCACTAGCCGGGTAGCGAACGCAGGTCCAAAAATGGAGAAATGTATATGCTGGGGCCGCCAGGCATTGTGGTGATTGCGCCAAGGATAAGCGCCCGGTTTAATGGTTACGAAGCGATAGCGGCCTTCGTCGTCGGTCAACATATGCCCGCAGCCTTTGAAATTCGGGTCGAGGGGCGCGTTGTGCTGATCTACCTTGTGGGCGTAGCGGCCGGCCGCGTTAGCCTGCCAGACTTCAACCAGCGTTCGGCGCACCGGGCGTCCGTCTTGATCCTTCACTTGGCCGCTTACGATAATCCGCTCGCCCAACGGTTCGCCCGCGCCGCACTTGGTGAGATCGGTGCTGCTTTGCCGGATATCTTCAAGCGTAAATTGCGGTCCCGTAATCTCAGACAGAGTATGGGGAACAGCAATCAAAGCCTGGCTAGGGTGCCGCTCTTTGGATGAAGCGTAAGGCGGATGGTTATGCGACGGCTGACTGCCCACCTGATAGCGGCGATAAGTGTTCATGGTCTTAAGTCTTCTCCAAGATGATAGCGACTCCTTGTCCCACGTCAGTACACATGCTGCAAAGAGCATAATGCCGACCCCTTGCTATGCGGGACTAAAACTCGCGGATTACTACAATCAATACATGTGCGCGAGTGCGGTTGCCGAGAACGTTTTGACGAAATATGAGCCCGTGATCGGATTGGAAGTTCACGTTCAGCTCGGTACAAAGACCAAGATCTTTTGCAGTTGCCCGGTGGAATTCGGCTCTGCACCGAATACGAATGTTTGCCCGGTCTGCTTAGGATTGCCGGGCGCTTTGCCCGTGATCAGCCGCCAGGCGGTGGAACTCGCCATTAGTGCGTCGCTCGCTTTGCATTGCAAAATTAATCCGTTTTCCCGCTTCGCGCGCAAAAATTACTTTTATCCCGACCTGCCGAAGGGCTACCAGATTTCGCAATATGATCAACCGCTCGCCGAGCACGGTTATCTGGACATTGTTACCGAGGCAGGCCAGAAGCGCATCGGCGTAACCCGCGTCCACATGGAAGATGACGCCGGGAAAAGCGTCCACGACGGGTTTAAAGATTCCGATAAATTCACCTACGTCGATTTAAACCGCTCGGGTACGCCGCTGATCGAAATCGTGAGCGAGCCGGATATGCGCTCAGCCGATGAAGCGCACGCTTATCTGACCGCAATCAAGCAAGTCATTCAATTCATCGGCGTCTCCGATTGCGACATGGAAAAAGGACAGTTGCGCTGCGACGCCAATGTCTCCGTACGCCTCCGCGGCACGGAAAAGTTTGGAACCAAAGTGGAAGTGAAGAACGTCAACTCCTTCCGGTTCGTCAAGCAAGCCATCGAGTACGAGATTGAGCGGCAAGTGGAGATCATCGAAAAAGGCGGCACCATCGATCAGGAAAGCCGTCTCTACGATGCCACCACCGGAGTAACAATCGGCATGCGGAGCAAGGAGCACGCGCACGATTACCGCTATTTTCCCGAGCCCGATTTAGTGCCGTTGCGCGTGAGCGAGCATTGGCTGAACGAAGTGAAATCGCACTTGCCCGAGTTGCCTTCCGACCGGCGAGACCGGTATGTGAGCGAGTACGGGCTGCGCGAATACGATGCGCAAGTATTGAGCCTCACCCGCGCCACTGGCGATTACTTTGAAATTGCCGCGAAGGCCAGCGGAGACGGCCGCACCACTGCGAATTGGGTGGTGGGAGACTTGATGGGTTTGCTGAATGCCGCCGGAAAAGAGATTGAACAATGCCCCATTTCACCCGAGCATCTAGGTGAAATGGTTGCGCTGATCAATAAAGGCGAACTTTCGGGCAAGCTGGCGAAAGAGATTCTGCCTAAGATGTTTGAGACAGGCGCCGCCCCTGCGGCGATTATGGAACGCGAGGGTCTGAAACAAATCTCAGATGCCGGCGCGCTTGAAAAAATCGCCGACGACGTGATTGACGCAAATCCGAAACAGGTGGAGCAATACAAAGGCGGCAAAACTGCGCTCATGGGCTTCCTGGTGGGACAAGTAATGAAGGCGAGCCGCGGACAAGCGAATCCGCAAGTCGCCACCGACGTGCTAAAAAAGAAGCTGGGCGGCGGTTAATTAGGCCACGCCCGGATGAACCCAGGGCCCGCGATAGGGTCGAGTGAGCAACGCGTTCGCTTCCTGATCGTTCACCACGCGCCGCTCTTTGGCATCCCATTCGATGCTTCTACCAAGTTTCATGGAGTTGTTCGCCATGATGCAGGCGGAGGCTGAAATATAACCTTGCTCGATATCTGAAACCGGGCGTGACCGCGCGTCGATGGCGGCCAGGAAATTCTTCATGTGATAGCGCACCGCCGGAGCCACGTGCCGCTCCAAATCCTTCTCTGTTTGATCCTCTGGATATTCGATCAGCTCGTAAGTCACCGCGCGGCGAATCGTTTCGCCGCCACCGAGCGGAATGAATTCATAACCGTAAACATCCACCTTGAGCGTCCCTTTGTCGCCATAGAAAATCGCCGACCACGGAAACTTCGGATCGGCCGATTCACCCCAACTGCGGTGCTGCCAAACCACGCGCACTTCCGGGAACTCAAAGCTGGCGGTCTGCGTATCGCTGATATTCGCCTTGCTCGCTTTATCCACCAGAATTCCGCCGGTGGAAGAAATGCGAGCAGGCACGCCTAGATCCATCATGAAGCGCGTCATGTCCAGCATGTGAACACACATGTCGCCCACAATGCCGTTGCCGTATTCCATGAACGCACGCCAACTGCGTGGATGAACTAACCGGTTATAGGGACGCATGGGCGCAGGCCCGGTCCACATCTCGTAATCGAAATAATCGGGAGCCGCAGTGTCAGGCGGATTCTCCGTCGCGCGCATGTGGTAGTAGCAGCAAATGTCCACCATCGCGATTTTGCCGAGTTTACCTTCCTGGATGAAGATCTGTTTCGCCTCAACAACGTGCGGAGTACTGCGCCGCTGCATGCCTGTTTGCACCACGCGCTGGTACTGGCGGGCCGCGTCGAGCATCGCCGCGCCTTCTTTCACATCCGTGCTGATCGGCTTTTGCACGTAAACATCCGCGCCTGATTTCACCGCTTCAATCATGGTTAAGGCGTGCCAGTGATCCGGCGTGCCAACGAGCACGATATCCAAATCTTTTTCGGCCAGCATCTTGCGGTAGTCGCTGTAGGTGCGAGGCGTCTTATGCGAGGCTTGGCGCGTAGAGACAATTTCGGCCGCTTCGCTCAACATGTGTTTATCCACATCGCACAGCGAAACAACCTCGACAGGCGCGACCTGAATCAAGCGCAGCAGGTCGATTTTGCCGTACCATCCACAACCGATGAGTCCTACGCGGCGTTTTTTCTCCCGATCATAATCGGCTGTTGGCAGAAAGGAACTAGCTGCTTTGGCGGAGGCGCCGGCCGCAAGCGTGGCGCCGGTGGCACGAATAAATTGTCGTCGGTTCACCACAACAGTGTACGCGCATCCAGCTGAGGCGGGCCGGATTTTCCTGGGGAAGAAGCGTTGATGCGCCCGGTTTTCGCCCCGAAAACTGCGGAAACTGGCGTGAAAATGCCCTTCTAGAGCCGAAATCCCAAAAAAACTGAGCAAAAACACACTTTTCGGGCATTTTTTCCTTTACAACACGTTCCCTTGTCTCGTATGATCGGATTGACAAAAGAAGAGATCAAACATTTCCGCAGCGTTTTGTTTTTCTTGAAACCGATGCTGTTTAGCGGGTGAATGTAACGTTTTCTTCCCAGATCGAACGAAGAACAATAGGGAGGTTCTACATGGCTGAAGTTAAGAAGATGACTCAGACGGCAATCGTTAGAGAGTTGGCCGAAACCACGGGCGTCAACAACAAAGTCTCTAAGCAGTACCTGGAATCACTGGCGGAGCTGGCGATTCGCGAAACAAAGAAGAACGGCGTATTTATCGTGCCTGGTATTGGACGGTTGGTGCGTGCGGAGCGCAAGGCTCGGGTTGGCCGCAACCCGGCAACCGGGGAAGCGATCAAGATTCCGGCCAAAAAAGTGGTGAAATTCCGCTTGGCGAAGTCTGTGAAAGACTCGATCGTTCCGCCCAAGGCGAAAAAGTAAACCTGCTTTCGAGTCCGCTTTAGGTGGTCAAAACCCCGCAGCCTCACCGCTGCGGGGTTTTCATTTCTGGAAAGCCGCGCCCAGGAGCGTCAGAAGGACCATGAGCACCCACAAAGGAAGCACGGAAAGGAAACCCTTGACCTTGGTCGTGTGGAAAGCCGCTGCAAACACCAACGCCATCATGACCACCCACCAGATTTGAAATACCGAGAAGGAACCGCCTAACGCCATCAAGTACTTGTTCGTGCCTTCCGGCATGAAAATATCCAGCCCCAGAGCGGGCTTCAATTCCGCTTGCGTGTTGATATCGCCTTTGAAGTGCAAGATCACCGCCGTAGCGATGGAGGCCAGGGTTTGAATGATTCCGCATCCTGCCACCAGGTTGAACAATTCTCCAAAGCGCGCTTTGGTGCCTGTGACTGCCGCCACCATTAACAGCAGGGCCGCGCCAATCGCCCAGATGGCCGCCGCTATGGCTGGGCTTAAAAATACGCCCACTTTCGTAAACATTCCCACCATCGACATGGCCTGCTGATGTTGCTCCGGCGAAACTCCTTCCGCAAGCGGAGCGACTTCCGCCACATGAAGAATGATAGGCGCCATAAACAAACCAATGCCAATTCCGATCACGCCCAATACGATGAGGGGCACGATCCAGAACCACTTGCTGTGCACGCGTTTCGCTGCACTCTCCGGATCCATCAGGAAGCTTGGCAGGCCGATCAGGTCGCTAACGAAGCCACCTGTGGCTGCTTGTGTTTGTTGATCCCCAGTAGTCATAAAGGAAGTAGCCGTTATTATATCCGCAAATCAGACGCTTTGCCCGGCTGTCCGCGTTACGCTAGAGAATAAGCCGCCTGTGAAACCTTTCTTGATCGTCACCATCCTCTCCACCGCATTGGCTTGCTCTCACCCGGCCGCGAAAGCGCCGGCGGCGCAAAAGCATTACTCGCTCACCGGCAAAGTTGTCCAAGTGGATGCAAAAGACGGCACCGCCGCCATTGATGCCGCCGCTATTCCTGGCTACATGGAAGCTATGACAATGGACTATCCGATCCGATCCAAACAAGACTTGGCTCTGCTTCATCCCGGCGACCATATCACGGCGACCATCAACGTTGGTGACGACGGTGCATACGACCTTTCCGACATCAAAGTTGTGCCTGCTGCTGTTAAGAGATGACACCTACCGATCCAAACTATTCAGCGCCCACTCGCGTCGTTGTACCGTCCTCTTCTCAGCCGGTCTACGTCGATTTACGCCAACCGGATCCATTCCGTCCGCGGCCTCGCATTCGCCTCGTAAACCTGAGCGCCGTCGCGAAAAGTCTTTGGGTTTCGTTGAAGTTCCTGATGGAGACTGAGGTGCATGTTTATTCGTTTGCGGTATCGGTGAACATTCTCATTTCGTTCTATCCGTTTCTCGTGGCGATGATTCTGATCTGCCTTCACCTGTTCCACTGGCCGGCCGCGGCAAACGTCATTATCCAAACCGTAAAAGACTATTTCCCCGGCGATTTCGGGCTCGACATAGCCGTCTTTTTGAAAGCGTCTTCGCGTCAGCCGTTTAGCCTACTCTCGATTTTCTTACTCTTCTTCACGGCCAATGGCATCTTCACTCCGCTCGAAGTGGCGTTCAATCGCATTTGGGGCGCCCCCAGGAATCGCACTTTCTTGCGGAATCAGGTCATCAGTTTGGGCTTGATCTTCATTTGCGGCGCGCTCGTGCTGGGCTCAGCTTGTCTCGATACGGTGAACAGCCAATTCTTCGGTTCCACTTTCGGCATCAACGAATTCTCAAAGATCGCGCAGAGCATAGTGCTGCATATCATTGCGTTGCCCGTGGCCATTGTGATTATCTTCCTGGTCTACTGGCTCCTGCCCAATGCAACCATTCCGGTTGGCCGCATATTGCCTTCGGCTGTTGCCGTCGCGATTCTGATTCAGGTTTCGGAGTTCGTCAACATCCTACTTTGGCCTTGGCTGCGCGACAAACTGAAGGCTGATGTGCCTCCGTTTGTGCAATCCATCAGCATTGTCTTTTGGGCATTCGTCACCACAATGATTATCTTGGCCGGGGCCGAATGGGCCGCGCGCGAAAAGCCCGATACGAACCAGATGGACCCCTATGCCACCAGCCCACAGATCGACTGAAAGCGTGCATTAAACTTGTCAGTTTATGTCTCAACCCGAACAGCCGGACGATCTTTCGCGCCGTAGTGTGCTCAAAACCGGGGCCGCTGCGCTCTTCAGCGTCCGGGCCGCCAGTGATCCTGTGAAGTTCGGTCTGGTTGGATTGGGCCTTCGCGGGTCGTATTTACTCTCGCGCCTTTCCCATCTGGATACCGCGAAATGCGTGGCTTTGTGCGATATCGATCAACAGGCGCTCGATACCGCCGCGGGTTCGGTGCTGGCGAGCCCCAAGAAATACAAAGACTATCGCGATCTGCTGGCTGATAAAGACGTGGAAGCCGTCATCATTGCGGTGCCGCTTTATGTGCATTTCCCCATTACGCGCGATGCACTCGTTGCCGGCAAGCACCTCTTTTGCGAAAGCGATTTGGTGTTTAAGGCCGAAGAAGTTCATCTGCTGCGGAAGCTGGCTGCCGAACATGCCACGCAAGTTTTGCAAGTGGGATTCGAGCGCCGTTATAGCACCTATTTTCAATCCGTGAAGAAAATGATTGACCAGGGCCTTCTCGGCACCGTGACGCACATTTACGCGCAATGGCACCGCAACCCCGGTTGGACCATGCAACAGGGCGATAGAGACAATCCCAAAAACTGGCGGCTGTTCCGCGAATTTTCTGGCGGCCTGGCAGCGGAGTTAGCTTGCCACCATATTGACGTTGCGAATTGGTTCTTTGACGCCGCTCCTGAATTCGTAATCGGCGCGGGCGGTCTCGATTTTCGACGCGATGGGCGCGACATCTTCGATAACATTCAACTCATTTACAGCTATCCGAACGGCCACAAACTGGTTTACAGCGCCATTTCTACTTCGCGCCATTCGCCGATTCTCTCCGCTCGCCGCCCGGAAGAAGGATTGGTTGTGATGGGAACGGCCGGCGCGGTGGAGATGACCTTCGGCGTTGACGGTGCTCCGCCGACAGCGCTGTGGTTCCGCGAATCGGAGCCATCGGTCGGCGTGCCGATCATTCTACCTTCCACCGACACAGATTCACAAAACGATTCGTTTCTCATGCGCGAATCGAAGATCGCGCGCCGGTGGCTGTTTGACAAGGGTGTGCTTTTTCCGCAGGAAGATCGCAACCCGGTTGACGCGCAACTCGAAAGCTTCTTAAGCGATGCTCGCCGCGGCGGAGGCCGTCCGAACGCTGGTTTGGAAGCGGGTTTAGCCGCTTCTACCGCCGTGATTCTTTCGAATGTGGCGATGGATGAAAATCGGCGTGTTGCATTCAAGCAGATAGAGACCATGGGCTTGCCGGCGCCTCCTCCGCCGCCACCACCTCCTGCTTCTGCGGCTACCGCACCGCAAACCGTTCCGCCGCCGTCCGGAGCAACCCCAAAACCTGCACTCCCGCTTAAAAAACCGCTCACACCACCACCACCCGCCGCAAAACCTCCCGACGCGAATTGAGATCGCCACATGCTGAAAATTAGCTTTTGCGCGCTGATCTGGCTGGGAGGATCGATGGCTTGGGCAATAGCGCCGCTTGGCATTCCACGAGAGCTGGCGCAAGAACGCGCGGCGATGATCTCGAACGTGCACTACGAACTCTCGTTCGATTTGACTGATCGCAAAGACGCGGCGCCTGGGACAGAACGGCTGCGCTTCACGCTGAAGAAAGGGGGACCGATTTTACTTGATTATCGCGGCGACAACCCGCACCATCTCGTCATCAATGGACAAGCCACGCCGGTCGAGTCTGAGAACGGGCACATCGTTTTGCCCGGTTCCACCTTGCGCGTGGGCGAAAACCTGGTGAGTCTCGAATTCGATGCGGCCATGGGCCCGTCCGGCAAAGCGATTACGCGCTATGAAGACAAGGAAGACGGCAACGTTTATTTCTACACGCTGTTTGTGCCCATGGACGCGAGCATGGCGTTTCCATGTTTCGATCAGCCGGATTTAAAAGGCCGCTTTCAACTTTCGGTGATACGGCTAACCAGCGACCTGGTGGTGGCCAATTCGGAAATCGCGGTTGACGAGGGCTAAGGTCGAATCAGTAAAACAGGTTTCAAAGAAACTGAGCCGATCAGCACATACCTTTTTGCGTTCGCCGCCGGTCCCTTTCGCGCAGTGCATCACACCGCTGGCCTGCCCAATGTGTACGTTCGCAGTTCGCAACTCGCGCGTGCGCAAGCCGAAATTCCAGCCGTGCAAGAAACTGCCGCCCAAGGCATTCGCTTTTTCAGCGATTATTTCGCCCAGCCGTTTCCCTTCCCGAAATACGACATGGTGTTGATTCCCGGCTTCCCGTTCGGCGGCATGGAGCACGCCGGCGCGACGTTTCTCAACGAAGATAGCGTTCTCTTCCGCACCGCTCCCACAGAAGACGACCGTTTTGGCCGCAAGACCCTGGTGTTGCACGAACTGGCGCATCAATGGTTCGGCGATTTAACCACCATGAAATGGTTTGACGATCTGTGGCTCAAAGAAGGTTTTGCGCAATATATGGCGTATCGCGCGCTCGCAGAGCTCGCGCCAAATGAGAATGTGTGGGCCCGCTTCTATCAACAGATCAAACCGGCCGCGTACGGTATCGACATCACGCAAGGCACTACGCCCATCTATCAAGACATCGCAAATCTCAAAGACGCGAAATCGGCCTATGGGGCGATTGTCTACTCCAAGGCTCCGGCCATTCTAAAACAACTGGCGTTTTTGATTGGCGATGAGCACTTCCGCAATGGTCTCCGCCTTTATCTGAGCGAACACCTCTACGCCAATGCCCAATGGAGCGATTTGGTGAGCGCGTTTGAACGCGCGTCGCACGAGAATTTGAAGCCGTGGGCAGCCGCTTGGATTGAACGCCGCGGAATGCCGGAAATCCGCACGCACTGGGAATGTGACGCCGAAGGCAAGCTAACCCATCTCTCCCTAACGCAGAAGAACGCGTTAGGCGAAACAGGTACGTGGCCGCTGGCTACCCAGGTTCTCCTCGGCTATGACCAAAACCCGCCGGCGCGGTTGCGCGCTCAGTTTGGCGGCGAAAGTATCTCAGTCGCAGAGGCTACTGGTAAAGCATGCCCAGCATACGTGTTTGCGAACGATCAAGACAACGCCTACGGCCTGTTTCTCTTGGATGACAAAAGCCGCGAATTCGTCCGCAGCCATCTTGGCAAGGTGAACAACGTGCTGGACCGCACTTTGCTCTGGGGTGCTCTGTGGGATTCCGTGCGTGCTGCCGAGATGCCGCCTTTCGAATATTTGCAAACCGCACTCACAGAGTTACCGAACGAATCGAACACTACATTGGTTCGCTCGATTGGCGCCCGCTCAGCCGTGGCGCTCCATGACTATTTGAGCGACGCCGAGCGCGAGCACTGGACGCCGCGGTTCGAAGCCCTCGCAGCCGCAAAAATGACGCAGGCCAAGAATCCCGAATTGCGCATCCTTTGGTTTCGCAACTTGCTGGCGCTGGCTACCACGGAAACTGCGTTTGACCCGTTGCGCCGTCTTTTGAAAGGCGACACCCGCATTCCCGAAGTGGAGTTACGCTCGCTCGACCGCTGGCGTATCGTAAGCGCGCTACTCTCGCAGGACGCGGCCGAAGCCAGTGCCCTCTTTGAAAGCGAAAGCCGGAAAGACAATACCGGCATTGGTTTGAAATACGCCTACGTCGCAGCGGCAGCGAAACCGGATGCCGCCACGAAACAGCATTATTTCGACGATTACATGCTCAACCGGGACCGTCAGGAAGATTGGGTGCAAGATAGCCTTGGCAACTTCAATAGCTGGAACGCGAGCGTTATCACCGCGCCCTACTTAAAGCGAGCCTTGGATGCGCTGCCGCACATCAAGCAAAACCGCAAAATCTTTTTCACCTTGGCTTGGCTGAATGCGTTCATCGGCGGCCAGCATTCGGCGGAATCGGATGAACTTGTCCATCAATGGCTCAGCACAACGAACGTAGACCCTGATCTAAAGCTCAAAGTTCTGCAAGTCGTTGACGATCTCGACCGCACGGTGCGCATTCGCGCGAAGTTCGCCGAACGGCAGTAGCTACTCTTTGGGGGCAATCCCCAGCGCTTTCATTTTGCGGTAGAGATTGCTGCGCTCCAAGCCCAGCAATTCCGACGCGCGTGAAACATTCCCGCCTGTTTCGTCCAGCTTGCGCAGAATGTATTCGCGCTCCGCTGCGTCGCGCACCTCATGCAGACTCCCGAACGAATCCCAACTCTTGGTCGCTTGCGTCTTGCGGCTGCCATCGAGCGCCAAATGCCGCGCATCAATGCGTGTCTGCGGATGCAGAATCACCATTCTCTCCATCAAATTCCGCAGTTCGCGCACGTTTCCGGGCCAGGAATAATTCATCAGCGCCTCCAACCCGTCGCGGCTCAGCTCTTTCGGCTTTCGGCCATACGCGGTCGAAAATTCCCGTAGAAAGTGTTTGGCAAGCGCGGGAATATCCTCCGTCCGGTCGCGCAGCGGCGGTACGGTAAACGGAATTACGTTGAGGCGGTAAAAAAGATCTTCCCGAAAATTGCCGCGTTCAATTTCCTTTTCAAGATTCTTATTGGTTGCGGCAATCACCCGCGCATCGACTTGAATCGAAGTCGGCGCGCCCACGGGTTCAAACCGATGTTCGTCCAGCGCGCGCAGAACCTTGGCTTGCGTCTTGAGGCTCATATCGCCCACCTCGTCCAAAAAGAACGTCCCGCCGTCGGCCTTCTGCAGCTTGCCGATTTTGTGATCGGCCACGCCATCCATATTCGTACGGCGCTGCCCAAACAGCTCAGTCTCAATCTGATCTTCAGGAATCGCCGCGCAGTTCACTTCAACGAACGGTCCGTTGGCGCGCTGGCTGGCGCGGTGAATCGCGTGTGCCACCAGTTCTTTACCCGTGCCGCTTTCGCCATAAATTAAGACGCGCCCATTGGTGGCGGCCATCAAATTGAGTTGCTGCCGCAGCGCCTTCACCGCCACGCTGTCGCCGATAATCTCAGGCCAAGCTGTATCTTCGCGCAAGCGGAGCAATTCCAACTCCATCCTGCGCTGCTCCACGGCATTTTTCAGAACCACGCTGACTTTTTCAATTGTCAGCGGTTTCTCAACAAAATCAAAAGCGCCGAGTTTTGTCGCCTTCACAGCCGTTTCGATGTTCCCGTGGCCCGAAATCATGATCACCGCGGGCCGTGTTCCGCTCGCCAGTTCTTGAATTCGTGAAAGCGTCGCCAGCCCATCCATGCCCGGCAGCCAGATGTCCAGGAAGATTGCTTCGTAAGGCTCCTGAGCCATGGCTTCAAGACATGCCTCGCCGCTTGGCACCGCTGAACACCGGTAGCCTTCATCCATCAACACGCCGCTCAGTGACTGGCGGATGTTAGCTTCGTCATCGACAATCAGTACCTTAGGGCCACTATTGGGCATTCGTCTCAACTATCTCAGGGTAACTGGAGGGCGCTTGGTCGCTGGGCTGCAGCGCGTTCAGCTCTACCACAAATCGAGCGCCGCGCGGCCGGTTGTCTTCCACCCGCACCCGGCCATGATGCTCTGAGATGATGTGGCTGACAATCGCCAAACCGAGACCCGTGCCGCGTGCTTTGGTCGAAAAGTAAGGCAGGAAGAGTTTCTCTTTATCGGAACTGGAGACGCCACAGCCCGAATCCGCCACCACTACTTCCACAACGTCGGGTGTGAGTTGCGAAGTCGCGATCTCCAGCCGCCGCACCGGCGAATCCGTCATCGCTTCCGCCGCATTGTCGATCAAGTTGACGAATACTCGCTTCATCAATTCCCGATCGGCCAGCACTTGGGGAATCGTCCGGTCCAGTGAAACCGTAACATCGATTGATTCCAGCCGACCGGCGAAAACGTTGCGCGCGCTTTCCACAATTTCGTTCAAGTCTGAAGGTGCGGGCTGCGCGCTGGGGAAACGCGAATACTGGCTGAACTCATCCACCAATGTTTTCACCGTCTGCACTTCCTCTTGGATGATGTGGGTGCACTCTTCTAAAATGGCTTGGCTTTCCGGCGGCAGTGATACGCGTGTGAGCTGCCGAGCCATCCGATCGGCACAAAGCGAAATGGGCGTAAGCGGGTTCTTGATTTCGTGCGCAATCCGCCGCGCCACTTCCTGCCACGCCGAAGCTTTCTGCGCGCGCAGCAGGTCGCTCGTATCTTCAATCACCATCACGAAGCCGCGCCGTTCTTCGAGCGAAGCGGCTGTCACCGCAAGGTGCAAAACGCCTTGGCCGCGTTGAATTTCCAACTGGCACGCATCCGCGCCTTTACGCCGCGCGCGCTTTAGAAGATAGCGGATCTCGGCCAAATCCTCGGGCGCAAACAAATCGGCCAGCCGTTTGGCGTTCGTTACCGTTTCCAGCGGAAAAATTCCGGCCAAGGCCCGGTTTACGCGCTCAATCCGCTCATCCGCCGAAACTGAAATCACACCCGTGGGAATGCTCTCTAGAATCGCCTCGGTAAACCGCCGGCGCAGTTCCAGTTCCTTCGCATTCCCTTCCAGTTCGCCCGTCATTTCGTTGAACGCCCGCACCAGACTTGCCAGTTCATCAATGGCGTTCACCCGAACCCGGTAAGAAAGATTTCCGCGGCTCACCTCGCGTGCTCCTTCAAGCAAACCGGCAATCGGCACACTAATCTGACGCGACAGGATTTGGGCTGTCCAAGCGGCAAAGAAAAGTACAAACAACGTCAGCAGGCAAATCAGCAGGAAATAAGTATTGTGGTAGAACTTCTCGCGGCCCCGCAACTCCCGCTGATCGTTCATATATCGCTGAATGTTGGCTTCGCGCACCGAAGGATCTTCCGCCAACGCCGCTAAAACCGTCAAATGGCCAACCTTGTCAGCCGAGCTCTTGACGTCGGCATCGGCACGCAGCACAGTGGCGGCGGGCGCCTGGAACAACTGGTACAGCAATAGCGGGACGCCCGAATTCCGCGCCAGTACAAGCTGGCGGATGGCTTGCTTTTCACATAGCGATTGGAAGAACGCCGCATCCACATGCCCGGTCAGTGCGGCCTCGCGCGTTTCCGGCAGTAAGCTCAACCAATCCGCCTGCGCTTGCACCCGCGCCTGCGCTTCGTTTCGATAAGACTTATCTAAACCTTGCAGGTTGACCTCGATGCCAAGCGCCGGAGAGTTGAACCACTTCTCAATTGTTCGATTGAGAACCATGTAGTTGAACAGCGCCGAAAACAACGTCGGCGCCACGGTCAGAAGAATGGCGCCCACCAGTAACTTCGAACGAATGCGCGAACCCTCACGCTGGTTCTGCCGGTCGATATAGAGCTTAATCGTGTCGCGGAAAAGGATGAACGCCAGCGTCGCCAGCAGGATGAAAAGAATAATGGAAACGGCGGAAAGCAGAATGATTTCATGCGAATCGGCAGGATGAAAAGGGAAGCTAAACGAGCCTTGCCAGACCAGCAAAGCAAGCAAAATGAGAAAAAGAGCCGACAACGCGACAAAGGCTGTGGGATGCTTTCTCACGATACTTTGATGGTAGCCCAGACAAGGGCCAAGTTATTCTGCCGCAGGGGCTTTCTCGGCTGGATATCCTCTCTCTACCCAGTCGGTGTGCAGGTTGGTTTCAATCACCACAACTTTGACATTGGTAAAGCCCATTTCATGCAGCGCGGAGTAAGCCGGCCGGATATTCGGACATTTGACAAACGGGCAGCAGCCGCAATAAATCACCAGTTCCTGAGTACGTGGCAATTTCGCCGCCGCTTCTTTGAGACTGGCCAAACCTTCCGGTTTTGAACATGGTCCGGCGAGTATGGCGCCCGGAATGTGAGAACCATTGCGGTACAGCGTCGGAAAGCCAACGTAGAAAATCGGTAGTTTTTCTTTGGCTTCTAAACGGTCGGCCAAAGCCTTCGGTTGCAGCACGTGGTCGGCTGGCCAGGGATCGGGCGCAGCGTCAAAAAAGGCCAACGCCAAGGCGAGCGCAAGAATCGATTTCATACATTCTTCTCCGGGTGGAACGGAACCGGCCTGCCCGAACTGGCAGGTTCCGGGCTTTCCATGTCCAAGTTCACCACAATCGGATCTTGCCCGCTGCGCACCACCACGGCCTCGCACGCTTCGTCGGCCTTCGCGTTGATCTCCTGATGCGGCACATACGGCGGCACAAAGATGAAATCGCCCGGACCGGCCTCGTCGGAGAATTCGAGGTGGTCGCCCCAGCGCATCCTGGCTCGCCCTTTGACAATGAAAAGCACTGTTTCGAGTTCGCCATGATGATGCGGCCCCGTTTTCGCATCGGGCTGAACCACCACCGTGCCTGCCCAGAGCTTTGATGCTCCTGTGCGCGCATGCGTAATAGCCGCTGCTCGTGACATACCCGCCGTTTGCGGCGTGTTCGAATCTAACTCATGAGCGCGAACAATCTTGATTCCGTGCTTCGACCAATCCATGAGAAAAGGCTACCAGGATCGTGCGTTCGTCTTCTTCTTCGCCATGCGATTCCACAAGCCGCGAAGGATCCGCTGCGACAACGGCCCGAAGGGTTGGTCGGTGGTCACATACGTCCAAACCGCGCCGCGCTCATTCGGATCGGGGCCGCTGCCGGATTTCGCTTCCGCAATGCGCTCCGCAATCGCCGCCGGCAACGAAGCTTCAAAATCCCGAAACGCCTGATCGGCAAAATGAATATATTGCCGGTGCGGATCGCCGCCGCCCAGCGAGATCCAATGCAGGCTGGCGCGGAACTCCGCAATTTGCGCTAAGTAATCCGCCCAGGCATCGTCAAGCGCACGCAGGGTCGCCACCCGCTCCAGGTCTGACCCGCTCGGCGTCTCGCCCGTCAAAATGCTCTGCCGCTTCATCCGAGTCATATGCCGCTGCCCTTCCATCTGCAGTTCATATTTGTTCAGCATGATGCGCGTATCCAGATGCAGGCCCTCCACCAGCCGTTGCAGTTGGTCCGCATTCGGGTTTTCTCCCGGAGTGAGATCGCGATATTTCCACATCAGGTCGTCTTCAAGCGAAACAAAGAAGCGGGAACAACCCGGATCTCCCTGCCGCCCCGCGCGCCCGCGCAATTGATTATCGATCCGCAGGCTCTCGTGCCGGTTGGTGCCGATGACGTAAAGCCCGCCCAACTTATCCACGCCTTGGCCCAGTTTGATATCCGTGCCGCGGCCCGCCATGTTGGTGGAAATGGTCACCGCGCCGCGCTCGCCCGCCTTAGCGATAATGGCCGCCTCTTCTGCATCGTTCTTCGCATTCAAAACCGAATGCGGAATGGCGCTCAGCTTGCGGCTTAAGAGTTCCGATTCGGCCACGCTGGCCGTGCCCACGAGCACCGGTTGCCCTCGTCTATGCGCGCTGTGAATGTCTTCAATCACCGCCCAGTATTTTTCGGCTTTGCCGGGAAACATTCGATCGGGGTGATCTACGCGGATCATCGGCCGGTTGGTGGGAATCACTTCCACGGGCAGAAGATACATGGTTTGTAACTCGCCGGCTGCCGATGCCGCCGTTCCCGTCATGCCGCAAACATGCGAATACAGACCCACCAAATGTTGCATCGTGATCGAACCAAGGATATGGCCCTGCTGTTTCGTCTCCACCCGCTCCTTGATTTCAACGGCGGTATGCAAACCCGCCGGCCAGCGGCGGTCCAGCGCCACACGGCCCCGAAATTCGTCCACCATCTCCACAACGCCGTCTTTCACCACGTAATCCAAATCGCGCCGTAACAAATAATACGCATGGATGGCGTCCTGCAGCGCGGTGTACAGCGCCAGGTTTCGCTCTTCGAATAAATTGCCGCAGCGAAGTAAGTGTTCCGCCACCTCGATTCCCGCGTCCGACAGAATCACATTGTGCGCACCCTCGTCGGTGTAATAGTGATGACCCGGTCTCATACGGCGCGCCACCTCATCGACTACATACCCAATGTTCGCCTCGGTTTGCCCGGCGCTCGCGATTACCAGCGGGATGCGCGCCTCGTCAATCAGAATCGAATCCGCTTCGTCGATCACCACCGCGTTAAACGCGCCCTGTACTTGCTCCTCAACCCTTAAAGCGATTCGATCGCGCAGAAAATCGAAGCCGATTTCATTCGCAGTGGCGTACATAATGTCCGCCGAATAAGCGCTCCGCCTTTGAGCGACGTTCATATCCTGCTGCAGAAACCCTACGCCGAAACCAAGCCGCCGGTAAATCTCTCCCATCCATTGCGCATCGCGCCGCGCCAGATAATCGTTCACCGTCATCACGTGAACGCCGCCTTTTTCTCGTGCCAGCCACGCGATCGCTGGAACCGCAGTGAGCGTTTTACCTTCGCCGGTTTGCATCTCGGCAATACTGCCGCGAGTCAGCGCGAGCGTCCCGCGCAATTGCACATCGAACATTCGCTCGCCCAAAACACGCCGCGCAATCTCAGCGGTTGCTGCAATAAAAGGCGCTAACTCAGCGGAATCTCTTGCAGTCTTATTTAACGCGTCATCGTGAAGGGATTGGTATCCTTCGCGTAGTTTGTTCATGGCTGCGACATCACGCGCATCGTGCCGTGAAGGCGCGAGAATTTCTTTCAGAAATGGGCGCATTGCCTCTCTCTTTCTTTGGTTGTTGGGCTTGGTGGGAAGGAGACGCTAAGAAAGAGAGTTCGGAGGGGGCCGTTGAAAACGGCGCTGATTAATGCCGGGAAGCGCTCCTGCATGGGAGCGTGGCTTGGCCGCCGGCAACGGCAAACCCGGCGCTGCGCATCGTACCGGCGTAATTCGGTTGTCCTGCGTTTCGCAAACCCCGACCCGGAAAACAACACAAGCCTGTGTTCCGGTTTCGGAGCGTACGTTAACCGCAACTGCCGATTGAGCCGACAGCGTGAACAAAATCGCCAGCAAAAAAGCTGTCAGTTTCGGTTTCACAGTCCTACTGTACCGGATTTAGCCAATCAAAGAAACCCGAATTTGAGTTACGCTGTAGAAGAAAGGCGGTCTCCATGCTGGTATCGTCACGTCTCTTGGCTCTTTTTTCGCTCAGTGCCCTTTCCCTATTCAGCCAAGACCGGGATTGGAAAGGTGTTCATCCACGCGCGACGCCGGATGATTATGAGACCAAAGTCCAAGGCCGCCAAGCCGCCTACGCTGCCTCTGTGATTCCCGCGCAGCAGGCAAAGCAGATGTTCTCCGCCGACATTACCGGCAAATACCTGATTTTCGAAATCGCTTGTTTTCCGAAAGAAACCGATTCGGCGCAGCTGGATACCGACGATTTCGTCATCCGGAGCGGCACTAAAGGCGATACCGCCCACACAGCCGACCCAAGCGCAATCGCATCGGCCATCCTCAAAGAGCCGGCAGCCCACGAAGTAGGTTCATTGGGAGGCGACACGCATGTGAGCACCGAGGCTGAAATCGGCCACGAAAGTGGGCGCGACCCGGTTACCGGTCGGCCCGTGAGCGGCACGTATACCGGCGGGGGCGTCGCAGTCGAGCACGGCAGGGACTCGATGCCGGATCCGGTGCGCAGCGGCCCGACTTCGGAAGATCGCAAGGAATTAGAATCGCAATTGCGCAACCACCAATTGCCGGCCGGCAAGTTCACTCATCCTGTAGCTGGATACTTGTACTTTCCGAAATCTTTGGCCAAGAAAGATTCGGCTGGCAATTACGTTTTAGAGCATCTAGGAGAAACCGACTCCGGCTCTAGCGAAAAGCTCGAGTTGGTTTTACCGGCCAAGAAACGTTGAGTAACCCGAAAACCAGGCGCCGCGCCCGCCTACTACTTTCCAGGTCGGCTTTGTGTCCGGAACTCGTACTGTTGAATTTGCAAAGCCAACTGCCCCTTATTGTGGCGGGTGACCCGGCCGCGAGCCACTAGATTGAGCAAGCATTTCTCATTCAATTGGGCGGGCCAGCTGATGGAAACTTCCAGCCGCGTTCCCACCGGCAAGTCATGGTCTGACGTAAACAACACCCCGGTACTGCTAATATTCAGAGTCTTTCCGCTGCCGGCCAAAATCTCTGCCCGCTGGTTCAACGTCTTGTAACGCAATTCGCGCTCAATCGGGAACCGGCTCGACCGCCTCCGCTCCGAATTATTCAGTTCCGGAGTCATAGTAGTTAGCGACACAGTTTAAAGAAACTCCGATCTCTCAAGCTTACACAATTGCCCTGCATGATTTCGACTAGATCTCCGTATCGCTCTCGGTCCTACGGTTTCGCAGCCATTCCAGGCGTTCCTTCAGCCTCTGCTCAAATCCACGTTCCGTAGGCTCGTAAAACCGGACCTCTTCCAGCGACTCGGGCATACAGTTCATATCGACAATCGCGTCTTTTTCTTTATGGGCATGCTTATACCCCTTCGCATATCCCAGCTCTTTCATCAATCGGGTAGGTGCGTTGCGCAAATGCAGGGGTACGGGCTCGGCCACTGTGGATTCGATCGTCTCATTCGCCCGATTCAACGCTTGGTATGCGGCATCCGATTTCGGTGCTAAGGCGAGGTAAAGCGCCAATTGGGCCAGCGCTTGATCTCCCTCCGGAACTCCCAGAAAATGAACGGTTTGTTGGCAAGCAATCGCTTGCTCCACCGCCCGCGGGTCTGCCAAGCCGATATCTTCAATCGCCATGCGAACCAGTCTTCTCGCCAGATACAGCCGGTCTTCCCCCGCTTTCATCATCCGCGCCAACCAATAAAGAGCTGCGTCTGGATCACTCGAGCGAACCGATTTGTGCAGCGCCGAAATCAGGTTGAAGTGTTCTTCGCCGGCTTTATCGTAAAGCAGTACCTTGCGCTGTAACGCATCTGCTAAAGCTTGGTGCTCAATCTTACCATCCGTTGCTAAGCCGGCTGCCACTTCCAAAGTGTTCAATGCCGACCGTGCATCGCCACTCGAGGCGACGGCCATTTCTTTCAGCACTTCGTCGCCGACGCTCAAATGCAAATGGCCAAGTCCGCGCTCAGGCAAATCCACCGCGCGCCGCAAAAGTACAATCAAATCTTTGGTCTCCAGTGCCTTCAAGGTGTAGACCTTCGTTCTCGAAAGCAAAGCGGAGTTCACTTCGAACGACGGATTTTCCGTCGTCGCCCCAATCAGCAGCACATCGCCGCGTTCCACATAAGGCAAAAATGCGTCCTGCTGCGCCTTGTTAAAGCGGTGAATTTCATCGATAAAAAGGATAGTCTTGCGGCCAACCCGGCGCGCTCGCTCCGCATCCACCATCACCGCCTTGATTTCTTTGATCCCGCTCAACACTGCGCTGAACTGTATGAAATCGGCGTTGCTGGCCCGGGCCATCAAAGAGGCCAGCGTAGTTTTGCCCGATCCGGGCGGTCCCCACAAAATGAGCGAAGTCAGATGTCCGCTCTCTATCTGCGCCCGCAGCGGCTTGCCCGGCCCAAGCATGTGTTCCTGGCCCAGATATTCGCTTAGTTCGCGTGGCCGCATCCGGTCGGCCAAAGGGCGTCCAGTAAGGTCTTCCTCAAACCGTGTCGAGGGCGGCGTGTTGTCGAACAAACTCAAATCACGCCCCGCTGTCTTGCCGCTTCAAATAAGGCAAGCGAACACGCGACGCCCGCATTCAGTGATTCTACCTGCAAAGTTGGAATGCGAAGGCCAGTCGAGCACGCAAGAAGCTCTGCTGAAATCCCATGCGCTTCACTGCCTACAATCAAAGCTGAAAGATTGCTCAGATCGACATTTAACAAAGAGATTTTGGCTTGCGCCGTCAAAGCAAACGCCGCGAGTTTGAGGCCACCCAGTTTCGCGGCAATGCTTGCGCGGCTTTCGTTCTCAAGGTGGGGCAAACGGAAAATAGAACCCGCTGTCGCGCGCAGAAACTTCCCATTCGCAATCCGAACGCTTCCTTCCGTCAAAATCACCGCGCCCGCATCGAACGCCTCAGCCGAACGCACAATGGTCCCGGCATTTCCGGGGTCTTGAATCCCGTCCACAATCACTATTGGCTTGTCTGCGCGCGCGCAATCCTTCCAGGTATAAGCGCAAGGCGTCACCAACGCCATGATTTCCTGCGAGGTCTGCGTCTCCGAAATCGATTCGAATGCCCGCGCCGGCACTTCAATCAGATCCGCTCGCACGCTCCCCAGCAGCTCTTCGTGGCGTTCCCGGCCGTGCGGCGTCACAATCAATTGCTCCAGCCTCCAGGCGCTGCGTGCCACCTCTGAAACCAGGTGCGGCCCTTCAATCACAATCCGGCCGTCCTCCGTTGGACGTCCGCTTGAAAGCGCACGCCGCACATCCTGCAAAAACGGATTTTTCGGACTGCTCAGATGCATGAAGGTAACGAAAGCGTCATATTCCGGCTAGACTAGGAGCTAAGAACTCCAGCGCGCGAGTTTCCGTCGGATGAAGCGAATAACCGCTTGGCTTTGCCTGCTGCCAGTTGTCACTCTATTAGGCTACCTGTTCTACCTCGCAAATCAGATTGAGCGGCAGTCTTGGATCGATGAGTCGCAGCCCGCAGACGTGATTTTAGTAATGGGCGCCGCCGAATATCGTGGCCGGCCCTCCCCTGTCTTGCGCGAGCGTCTGAATCACGCGCTGTTCCTGTATGACAAGCAACTGGCGCCCTACATCATGACCACAGGCGGCGCTGGCCGCGACCCTGATTTCACCGAAGGCGAAGTAGCCCGCGCTTATCTCGTTACCCAAGGCCATGTGCCGGCCGAAGCGATCATCACTGAAGCCAAGGGTTCAACCACGGTAGAGAGCCTTGACGCCGCCGTTGAAACCATGCGCCGCATGAATTTGCGTTCCTGCATTGTGGTGAGCGATGGTTATCACATCTATCGCGTCAAACGGTTACTAGAAGCGCAAGGCTTCAAAGTCTTCGGCTCACCCAAGCCACCGGCAGGAACGCTGAGCCTGACAGAACTACGCTGGTTGTACCTGCGGCAAGCCGTCGGCTACATGCTGTCGCGCGTTGGCATCAACGTCTAAAGGCTCATCGCGACGTAGGCGCTGGCTGAGCAAAAGACCAAGTATTCTTTACCATTCACTTCATAAACCGCCGGAATTCCCCCAACCGGAGAATCCAGCGTCGTCTCCCAAAGTACGTCGCCGGTGCCTTGATCTGTCGCACGAACGATCCGGTCCGACGTCCCCGTAAAGATCAACCCGCCCGCCGTCACAACCGGACCACCTCTACTTCGATAGGCCGAGCCCAGCGGCACTTGCCACTTGATAATTCCCTGGTTCAGGTCATAAGCAGTTAACGTTGTCCAGGGCAGCGTAATGGTGGCAAGGCCCTGGCTGGTCGTCAAAAAACCAAAGCCGCTCTCATAACGATCCGGACCCACTTTCGGCGCAGGCACCAGCTTTAAAATACAAGGCAAGTCCTTTGACATGACGAACAGCGTTCCATTCGTCGGGTTTACCGCCGCACCGCCCCAATTCGCGCCGCCGTTATTCCCCGGCATTTGCACCGTACCGCGCAAACTGGGCGGCGTGAACAGACCTTCGTTGCGCGCGCTCTGAATCTCATCCTTAAGCCGCGCCCGTTCCGCTGGATCTGTAATCAATGCGTTCAAATCGTCCGCTGTGAACTTCTGACGCGCAAATGCGGGCGGCTTGGTTGGAAACGGTTGCGTAGGCGACACCCGTTCGTTTGGCATATCGGATTTCGGCACGGGCCGTTCTCCAATTGGCCAAAGCGGCTCGCCGTTATCGCGCCGGAACACCCAAATGAACCCTTGCTTGCTTACTTGCGCCACAATCTCCACTTTTTGGCCGTTATGCTCCACGGTCAGAAGTTTCGGCGCAGTGGCGTCGTCATAATCCCAGATATCGTGGTGCACCATTTGGAAGTGCCATAGCCGCTTCCCGGTACGCGCATCCAGCGCCAGCAGACAATCGCCAAAAAGATTTGCACCCGGCCGGTCCGCGCCATAAAAGTTGTATTTGGGACTCGCCGTCGGTACATACACTACGCCCTTTTCCGAATCGAGCGTCAGTTCACTCCAAGCGTTCGCCCCGCCGACAGTTCTTCGAGCATCCTTGGGCCAAGTGTCATAACCGAATTCGCCTTCATGCGGAATCGTATGAAACACCCAGCGAACCGCTCCGGTGCGCACATCAAAAGTCGCGAATGTCTCCCGGCGCCGATCCCCAGCCTTGATTCGTAGCCGAACCCAAAATCAGCAGATCTTCGAATACGCGGCCCGGTGTCATCGACTGAACCAGCGAAATCGTCTTCGGATCGCGGCCCAGCCCGTCCTTCAGGTCGACGCGCCCATGCGCTCCAAACGATTCAATGCTTCGGCCTGTTCGCGCATCAATCGCGTGCAGCATGTGGTCAGCGGCGTAGAGCAGACGGCGTTCAGACCGGTCTGTACTTTCCCAGTAATTGATCCCGCGATTCGTGATCACTTTGGTGCCGGGGTCCGGCTCGTGCCGCCAGATCTCTTTACCCGTGGCGGCATCCAACGCCACAATGCAGTTGTTATGCGCGAGAACGTACATCACGTTATCCACCACCAGCGGACCGAACGAATAATGGTTCGCGTCGTCTATCGGATACGTCCACGCAACCTTCAGCTGCTTAACATTGGTGCGATTAATCTGATCGAGCGCCGAATACTGAGCGGAATCGGCCGCGCCTCCATAATCTGACCAAGTGCGATGCGATTGACCTAAAACCAAGGCGGCTGCGGCAAGAGTGCTTAACAACAACTTTGGAAACACTTAGTAGCTCACCAGCTTCCCGTCCTTGACCACAGATTTTCTCGGCATCATCTCCGGCCGGTTCGAAATGTCGTAAACCAAAGCGGCGATCACCGCGGAAGCCTGCATCAAATCTTCTTCCGACGCATGCGAATAAGTATCCACGTCGGAGTGGTGCGCGAGCGTCTCGTAGTCAAGCGGGTCTTGAATGAACTGAAAACCGGGTAAGCCCGCGTCATCGAACGATTGGTGATCAGTCCCGAATGTACGCTTCAACGACATGGTGGTTACGCCCATATCACGAAACGGTGAAAGCCACTGATCGAACAATGGGCGCGCCGCATCGTTATTCTCCAAATACACGCCGCGGATTTTCCCGCTTCCGTTATCGAGATTCAGATACGCGTCGAAGCGGGCATGTTCCGGTTTCACTTCTCCCGTATTGACGTCTGCATAGTGAGCTTTGATGAACGCGCGCGAACCGAATAATCCTTGCTCCTCACCGCTCCAAAGTCCAATTCGCACCGTCCGATCCATGGGCAGATTGAGCGCCTTCAGAATCCGCATCACTTCAATCATCACCGCGCTGCCGGCGCCGTTATCGGTTGCACCTGTTGCACTGTGCCATGAATCGAAATGCGCCCCGATCATCACCACTTCATCCGGCCGCTTCGTTCCTGGAATCTCTCCCACAATGTTGGCCGCATCCACGTCTCCACTTGAATACTGGGCGGCCAGATCCATCCTTAGCGTCACCGGGACTTTCTTTTCAAGCAGGCGCGTCATGCGCGAATATTGCTCTTCCGTCACCACAAACGTCGGCGCAGCCATGGGCTTCTTCGTCGTAAAGGAGCCGGCTGCTTCCGCATTGATAATGCCGTTATGCGACCGGCGATCGCCTCTTATGACGCCCATGACACCTTCCTCTTTGAAGAATGCGGCAACGTCGGCGGAAAAATCGTCGTACCGGTCGTACAGCTGATTCAGCAACGTATTCGGCAATGTCGCGAAATACTTTTCTGCTTCATCCGGATCGCTCGGAATAGCAACTTGATCGATCGTCAAATTACGCAGGATCGCAGGCGGCGGCGCGTTGCCAATCTCCGCGAGTTCTTCGTTCGTGTAGCGTTGGAAAACCGGTTTCGTGGACGGTTTTCTTTCCTTCAATTCCGTAATCAGCACAATCTGGCCCTTGAGTTTGCCGTGCCAGCGGGCTTTGTATGCTTCAAACTCCTCGCGGCCCTTTTTCATATCGAACCAATGCTCGGTTCGCAAAGGGGCGTAAATCGCCTCGCCTGTTTGCGGCCCATTCGTGGGTGAACTCCAGGCGAGCGGCGCGGAAACCAGGTGCGAATAGCGCGGCTTCAGCATGTCGAGCGTATACGATTCGACCGACCAGCTTCGCCCAAACGGCCCCCACTTCTCTTCATGGACATTTTCCACGCCATAGCTTTTCAGCGCTTTCATCGCCCATTCGGCGGCTTCAAACCACTCCGGCGACGCCGTAAGGCGCGGACCGTATAAGTCGGAAAGGTTCGACAGATGGTCCATCACCTTCGAGTTCTGAAAGGCCTCCGCCTTGATGGCGTGAATCACTGTCAGATCGGGCGCAGTTTGACTGGGAAGCTGGGCTGCCGCAAAAAGCGCTGCCGCGAGAGCTGTCAGAATTCGCATGTTGCTGTTGTATCACTCCTGGCTAAATATCATCCGGTCCATTTCGGCTTCGGTGAGTTCCGCCGGCTTAATTCCTTTGTGCAGAGACCAGCGCTCCACATGTGTCACCGTGGCCCCAGGCGCCAACTCGCAGAGAGGGCCGAGCGTCTCCAGTTCGAGGAAATCGCCATTGGTAAAGATTTCGAACGAGCAATGGAAATCCGGATAAACCGCCTTTGCCTCCGCTTGGCTGCGCTTTACAAATAGCTCTGAATCTAATAAATACGCGGCCCGGGTATCCAAGTTGAAAATCCCGGCCTTCTGCGGCGAATGATCAGCCTTGTCTTGCCGCAGCAGAATGTATTTGTTCATAAAGGTCCAGCGTTTATCGGCGAAACATGTGTAGGCCCACATCACCAGCGGATTGGTCGGCAGCAGCTGCTCACTGTGACCACCGCGCGCGGGCAGGGCAACAATCCCTGTTCCACCAGGAGCCATCTGGCTGAGCGACCAAGGAGCGAGACGCTTGGCCTGTTTACCTTTATTAGCGATCGAGTGCGTGACTGTTACGTGGCCGTTCGATTCGTACCCTAGGGCCATCTGCTTCTCGAGACCTGTCTCGGGCTCAACAGGTTGAACCAGGCGGATGCCGCCGTTCTCTTCTTTCACCGCAACGGGCGAATTATCGAGTGCATAAGTATCTGGTTTGATCTCAGGCGAGATCCACAAGCGATGACCGCCGCGCATGGCCCACCAGGCTTCGCCCGATTTGCCGAGTTCGTCGGCCTTTTCGTAAAACAAGTTCTGGCCGCCCACGAAGCCATAGCGAATGACACGCGGGCCGACGTCGGAAGTCACGATCAATTCAGTCTCGCCGTTGGTTAAGCGGTAACAGTTCGGCCAACCGGCATAGGCTACTTTTTCCAGCATTCTTTCTTCAACCTTTTGTCGCCAGGATGGCATCGACCAATGAATCAGTGCGGCGGAACTGCACGGCGGAAAAGCCGGCAGTTCGCAGTAACAACGAATACTCGGCTTCAGTGCGCTCACGGCCGTCGGTACAAGCCAGCATGTTCAAATCTTGCATCAACGTGTAAACCGGTCCGCCGCGATCGTCGTCCACCAGCGTTTCTGTCACTAACAATGCTCCGCCTCTGGGCAGGGCGAATAGGATCTTGCGCAACAGCGTACCGATCTTTGCGTCGTTCCAATCATGCAGAATGCGGCCCAGCACGTACAGATCGGCTCTCGGCAAATCGTCGGTAAAGAAATCGGCTTTGACGAACGTAATGCGATCGCTCAAGCCAGATTTGGCGATATACTCATTCGCGAACGGCTCAACGGCCGGTAAGTCCAAAACGGAAGCCTTCAGCTCGGGATACGCCTTGCAGGCGGCAATAGCCAAGTGGCCGGTAGCGCCCCCGAGATCGACCATTTGCCTGAAACGTGACAGATCAAACGCTGCGACAATGCGCGGCGAAGCAAGCTGGCCGAAGCCGTGCATGCCGCTCAAGAAGCTGCGCGTGGCCACTTCGTTGCGGAAGTAATGATCGAACAAAGCCGACCGGCTGCCGAACGCTTGCGTCCAGCGATTGGTGCCTTCCCGAATGGCATCGTCCATATGGTCCCAGAGGCGGTAAAGCGACTGGTCGGAATAAATAATGTAGCCGGCGAGCGTTTCCGGGCTCGCCGCTGTTAGGAAGCGATTGGCTGCGCTGGTATTGACGTATTGCCCTTGCTCATCGTGTTCGAGCAAACGCAGAGCTACGCAGCCATCGAGCAAGCGCGATAGGGCGGCCCGGTCGAGCGACAACCTCTGGGCTAGGGCTGCGCTTGATTGTGCGCCCCCGGCCAATTCATCGAAGATGCCTAACCGGACAGCGGTGAACATGGCCTTCGAACGTCGGAACGCTTCAATGAGGTCCAAAACGTTTTGGGCTTCGGGTTCGTGTGTCATACGAAATGGTCAAATCCTTTGGATTGTAACCGCCGCCCGTTTAGAAAGACCACGCCGACATTGCCGCGGGTGATCATGCCGATCTCTGTACTCCCTTTGGGCAGCTTGATTCTTGGATCGGCTGTAAATAACAATTCGTAATCTTCGCCGCCATGCAACGCTTCTTCGAGCGCAGCCTGGGCGGCGAGCGGAATGCGCTCGGCAAAGATCTGCGCCGAGACTTTCGATTCCTGGCAGAGCCGGACCAGATCGAGCGACAGACCATCACTTAGATCGATAGCGGACTTAATGCCCAACTCTCTGAGGGCAATTCCTTCTTTCAGCCGCGGCTTGGGCAAGATGGGCTTACCCAGTGCAAGCGCGTGGGCGGCGGCGCCTAACTTACCGGTTACACAGATGCGGTCACCGGGCTTAGCGTTGCTTCGCAGCAGAGCCTCACCGCGCGGGACGCGGCCGCAGCAGGTGACATCGGCGATTACCTTATCGAAACGGGCCAAATCGCCACCAGCGAGCGAGATCTTATAGCGCTTGGCCGTGCGCAACAGGCCCTGATAGAAGCCTTTGACGAACTTATCGCCCAGCTTGCCCGGCAGGGCGAGCGAGACCAGACAGAAGACTGGCTCCGCGCCCATTGCTGCCAGATCCGACAGGCTGCGGGCCAGAGCCTTTTCGCCAACCGCTGCCGCCGAATGCGTCTTCAACGTGAAGTGGCGGTCTTCAAGAACAAAGTCACTCGTAAATACCAAGTCTTCGGCGGCACGGACAATGGCACAATCATCGCCGATGCCAAGAAGCACGCGGCGGTCGCGATAGCCCTTGAGAGCTTGCCACCGGATCTGCTCGATGATCTCGACCTCGCGCATCAATCCGCCGTAGCTAAAACCAGACCAGCGGGCAAGTCTTCACCGAAAACGCGGCCTGCGCCGGCAAGATCCTGTTCCGCGCCGGAAAGTTGTTTGAGCAGCTCGGCGGAACGGGAACTTTTTTCTACCGCGGCGCGGACTTTGTCCAGTGCCGCCGGCGGGACGTCGCGGGCAGCATCGCCGGTTTCCTGCGCCATCTGTACCAACGCGTCCAGAACTGCCGGCGAATGCGGCAACTTCAACAACTCTTCGACCCACTTGGCGGCAACGGCGGGAGAGACGACCAAGTTCACCGGCCCGCTGAACAACTTGCGCGCGCCTAAGCGCGATAAGCACCAAGTGCCGGCGTCGAGCATCTCGCCCTTCTTCACACTATGCATCAGAGAATCGCCGAGTTGAGTCTTGGTTTGGGTGGGCAACAGTTCCAAACTTGAGGCGGTGCGAAACATTTCGCGATACAGGCTTTGATTCAAACGCTGCTTGTTCTTCTGCTTGGGCAGCAGAATGGGCGACAGGCGCTGGAAGATATCGCCTTGCTGGTTGCGGTTGAGGCCGCCGGCGATGCGGCCGCAAAAGATCCACCAATCGACTTCGTTCTGAACTTGATTGCCGAAAGTGATACCGCTGGCATAGACGCGGCGGGCTTGTTCGATACGGAAATCATCGCCGGGGAAGCCGAAACCGGGGCGAAGACAGAAGCCGGTTAAGTTGAGCCAGCGCACTTCATGGGGCGCGTTCTTGCGGCGGCCATCGGCGACCGCGAGTAACTTGTCTGCAAAAGCGCGCACGGTTTGTAATGGCCAGGCCAAGCGGCCGAGACCGAGGGCTTGTTCGAGTTTGGCGGGCAACTGTTCGGGCGGCAGGCCAGAGCCGGGTTTGGTAAAGACGCCTTCGATGAGCGCTTCGCCTGCGGCTAATGATTCCGCGCTGACGACAGCGCTGGAACGAACGGTGGGAGCGGCAGTAGGTGCGGCGGTGGAGGCTTTGCGCAACTGAAACTGAAGCTGCCAGCGATGCTCACTGATTTTGGAAGCGGCCCAGGTTTCGAGTGTGCCGACCTCGGTTAAACGCGCGCCGATAGTTACGGGCACCAAGCGTTCGCCGCCTTTGCCGAAGCGGATGACTGCATGCAAAGGCATGTGCAAGCGAGGATCACTCGCCGGGTCGCTCAAATCGCCATCGGTGGGCAGGGTGACAATATCGCCGGTCCTGTCTTCCGTGCGGCTGAGCGAGCTATATAAGCGGAAGGCTACGGGCGTGTTGGCGACCAGTTGCAACTCGGGTTCTTCGAGCTTGACTTCAGCGCCTTCTTCGGCACCGCGCGGCATGAGGCAAACGGACTTGCCGTCCTGGACGCCGAGGAAATAGGCACGGGGCAAACCACCGCGCACCAGCACGCCGCTGCCGGAAGCGCGGACATAAGAATAATAGGCGGCACCGATGGCAACGGCGAGATCGAGATCCTGATTTTCGAATACCAACGGCGTGCGGCCAAACCAATGGGCGACGACATCGCGCACACGGTCGCGAAACATCTGCGGGATGAAGAAGCCGCCGTTGAATAAAATGGCGTCAACGCCGTGTTCAGCGGCGGGCGAACCTTTCAAAAAATCAGCAAGATGGCGAGTGACGGCAGGATCGGAAACATAGGGCAATCCCAATTCGCGAAAGACGCTTTGCTTTTCCTGCTGCGGTTTATCACTCAATTCGCAAGGCGGAAGGAAACCGCCGAGCGCGAGTTCAAGTACTTCGTCGCGCGTAATAGTGGTTTTGAGAGTGCCACCGATCAACGACGAACCGGTGCCAACAATGGTGACTTCGACGCTTTGCGGACCGCCGGGCGCGAGCATTGTCTCTTTGGCCGACGAACATTGGCGACGTAAAGCGCTACGTTGACGCAATGACAATGTCTTGCCCAATTTCGATTCCGCCAGCCACGAAATGGTGAGATCGAGGTTATCGCCACCGAGCAGAAGATGGCGGCCGACGGTGGTGCGCGTGAACTGCACCCGGTCGCCTTCGCGATCGACGCGGACCAAGGTAAAATCGCTGGTGCCACCGCCGACATCACAAATCAAAACGATCTGCTTATCGAACAGTTCTTTGTTTGAACGCGACAGATGGCCAGCGATCCAAGCGTAGAAGGCGGCGGCCGGTTCTTCGAGCAGGGTCAAGTTTTCGATGCCTGCGTTGCGCGCGGCTTCGACCGTCAATTCGCGGGCTTCTTCATCAAAACTGGCCGGAACCGTGAGGACAACCGGCTGATCCTTGAGCGGCTCAGTATGCATGCGGTTCCAAATATCGCGCAAGTGCTCGAGATAACGCGTGGACGCTTCGACCGGCGAAAACACACGGCCTTCTTCCTGCGAATCCCAGGGCAGGATCTTGGCGGTGCGGTCGGCTTCAGAATTGGAGAGCCACGACTTTGCGGAATGGACCGTCCGGGTGGGCACCAGCGCGCCTTGATCGCGAGCATACGCGCCCACAACGGGCGGATCACTCAAATATAAAAATGACGGCAGCGTGCGCAGCGTGCCGGAGCGCACTTGATCAAGCTGCTGCTCAATCGGCAACACATGAATGGGCGGGAAATCCGCTTCCGCCGCTTCGCGCGGATCGATATAGGCGAGTGCTGAATTGGTTGTACCTAAATCGATGCCAATGTTCATGCGACGGCAGCTTTCTCCCTGACATTAAATTCCAATTTCCAACGCCGGCCGTCGGAGGCCACGCACCAAAGTTCCAGCATGCCGGTTTCGGTCACGTTGGTTTCTAGCGTAACGGGCACGATTTCTTCCTTGCTGCCATCAATATGCGGGGGCAGGAAGACCTCAATGGGCGAGAGTTCTTCGAGCGAATCGGAAATTTCGTCCAGCAAAGTTCCAGCAGCTTCGTTCCGGCGCGAGACGGAGGAGAAGAAACGGAACTCAGCCGGTTCGCCCACGACGAGCGCGAACTTGCGCTGCGGCAGTTCGACTTTCGAGCCTTCTTCCAGGCCGAAAGGCACGACGGTGAGCGCCTTCATGGGCGCGGGCAAACCGGGCACGGCGGGCAGCGAACTTTCGATGCCGACATAATAAGTGCGCGCAACCCCGCCGCGAATGCGGACGCCTTTGCCGGCGCGAGCCAAGCCGTAATAGGCTGCGCCGTGCGCGACGGCGTGCATGAGATCCGCTTGCTTGATTCGTTTTTCAGTTCGACGACCGGGTTTGGCTGCCAGGAATTCAAAACCTCAAATAAGCGGTGCTCAATGGCCGAGCTTGCAAAACGCCACCGTTTAGCAACAGATGCGTAGGTTTGGCATTGCCTGCGTTGCGCAGGAACTGGGCTAGATGTTTTGTCACGGCGGCATCGGCCGCATAATTCAAACCGACTTCGGCCAAGGCCGCGCGGCGATTGCGCTGGGGTACCGCATCGGCTGCGACGAGCGGAAAAAATCCTTCGACAATCATCTGCGCACTTCTTCGCGGGCGATTTTGCCTTTCATCGTTCCACCGACCACCCCTGTGCCGCGGCCGAGAATCGTGAGCGGATGGCCTGCAGGCGCGCCATCAGCCAGCAACGTTTCCTTGGCGGTGCGGCATTGCTGCCAGAGCGAATGAAACTGCAGCGCATCGAGCTTGATGTTTTTATCGGCAAACTGCTGTTCGGCAAAACGCGCGACGGCGAGATCCATGTTGTCGCCGCCCAAGAGTAAGTGGTCACCCACAGCAATACGTTCCAGTTGAAGTTCGCCGCCTTTATCAGTTACGGAAATCAGGGTAAAATCGGTAGTGCCACCGCCGATATCAACGACTAAGATCAGATCGCCGGTTTTGACCAGATCGCGCCAGTTCGGATTGCGCTCGATCCAGGCGTAGAAGGCGGCTTGCGGCTCTTCCAATATAGTTACTTCGGGATAACCGGCGAGTTTGGCGGCGCGCTGAGTGAGATCGCGCGCGGCGGCATCAAACGATGCGGGCACGGTAATCAAAACCGACTGATGCGCCAGTTTGGCATCAGGATGGGAATGATCCCAAGCGGCGCGCATATGCAATAAATACTGACGCGAAGCTTCGAGCGCCGACACCTTGGCACGCCTTCAGGCGCGTTGAGCGGCAGCAGCGGCTGGGTTGGATCCGCCGCCTGATGCGAGAGCCACGATTTGGCGGAGCCAACGAGGCGACCGGCATTTTCAATACCGCGGGAGCGGGCGAAGCGGCCGACTATGAAGGAAGACTGGCCATTCCAAGGCAGCTTCAACGAGCCTTCGACAAATTCTTTTTCGCCGGGCAAATATAGAGACGAGGGTAGGAGATCAAACTCCGCCACTTCGCCCGGATTGGCCAATTGGGGAAGCGGAAACAAAGTTACGCCCGATTCCTGAGCGTATGCGAGAGCACTGTTTGTTGTGCCTAAGTCAATACCAATGATAAACTGCGACATGTAATAAGACTATGGAGGTTACTCTATTTCGATTTCGGCGGGAGCGATGATGTCGACATCGAGCTTGCCAATGACAGGCAAGTTGACGGACGTGGCTTGCCAGCCGCGATGGCGCAAAGTGCCGCCGGCGGCTTTCCCACTGGCCGGAACGTTGCCGATGAGTTTGATGCGATTGGGGTCGGGCGCTTTGGTCGCATCCAATTTTTGATTCGTGCCTTCGACGCCATCGATGACGGGCGCGAGGGTGACGTGGCGATTAAACTGGTTTTCGAATCGGCATGAACGGTGCGAACGGCCGCGCCGACCTGATCGTCGGAGTAAGCGGTGATGTCTTCCATTAAGAAGTCAATCAAGCGCGCGTCACGCTGCAAGACTTGCAACATTTGCAGGGCACCGTCGGAGACGTTGATTTTCGGGAGTTCGGGCACAGCGGCGGCTGGAGACACTACGGGTTTTGCCTTCGCATAGCCAAACTCGACGGCGACCGATTCAGGCAGCTCGCCGGAAAACAAGATTGAGAAAAAACTGCTAAAAGCAGCGGAAATTCGGGACAAAAGAGAACCTCGCCAGTTGTCAGGATAGCAATCGGGCCCGATGTTTGATATACAAGTGTTGCCATGCACATCACACAGATCTTGCCGTACCTTCTTTATTTTTGTATTTTCTTAGTTGTACTAGATGTTTTGCATATGTTGAAAAGTATTACGCGCAGCCTGGAAGTGCTTTCCGGGCGGATGAAGCGGAAATCCTCCTAAGCAGGTAGAGATTTCACGCAGTTCTCATGGTTTGGCAACATTCGGAGGTTATGCTCGTGATGGGTAAAGCAAAACTCCGCACTTCAATACCTCTAACCCCGTTCGTCTTCCCTATTCCTGGGCTCCATTGGTGGAGCCCTTTTTGTTTGGCGCTGACGCGCCGTCCCCAAGCTTACGCTTGGATTCCCGGCCGCGCGCGTCGCTCGGGAGCTTAGGCGGTTGATTTTCTTTGAGTCTTCACTTGTCGATTCGCACTATCAAAAGGCCATCGAGGCGGCGGCGTATAGATGCGGAAACGTTCTAGCTCGCCAGCACTTCCATCGCTTCCGGGCCGCAGATCTTCTCCAACTCCGCCCTAAATTCTTTATCCGGCCGCACCTTCGTCGCTACATCCATCACCACCGAAAAGTCCCTCGGTTTCTCCAGCCGCAGCCGCACCTCCGTGCTGCCGTGCTTGCGTCCAAACAAACTATTCAACTCATCCGCCTTGGCCGACGCCGCTTCATCTTTCAACCACACGCGAATCGATATCAACGATGGCAATTCCACCCGTGCCTCTTCCAGCCGAACCATCTCTTGCACCGAAAGTTTAGGCGGCGCGCCTTCATCCACCAAAACCGATGCGCGCACAAACACCGCCGCATCTTCCTTCAAAGCGCCCAGCAGTTCTTCGTACCGGTTTGCGAACACCATCGCTTCCACCGTGCCACGCCCATCGTCGAGCTTCATCGTCGCCCAATACTTCCCTTCGCGATTGGTCTTTCGCAGCAAGCCGGTGATCAAGCCACACAACGCCACTGGCGTTCCTTTGTCCAAATCCTCCAGCTTGTCAGTAAAGTGAGTAGCCAAGTCGGTGACTTTGTCTTTGAACCGGTCGAGCGGGTGCCCAGAAACATAAATGCCCAAGACTTCTTTTTCCCCGGCCAGCTTCTGCTCCATCGTCCAATCCGGCAGCTTCGCCATCGGCGTTTCGGTTTCTTCTTCGGTCCTGCCGCCGAACAAGCCCGATGCTGCCCCATTTCACGGTCGCGCGACGCTCGCGTCCCCATTCAATCGCTCGATCCAACGCTTCCGTCAACTGCGCGCGGTTAGCGCCCGTTGAATCCAGCGCGCCCGCTTTCACCAGACTCTCCATCACGCGCCGGTTCACGCTTCCCATGCTCACCGCTCGCAGAACTTGTAAATCGACGTGAACGGGCCGCCTTCTTCGCGCGCCTTCACAATCGCTTCGACAGCGCCGTGCCCCACATTTTTCACCGCGCCCAAGCCGAACCGGATCGCATCGCCCGCGGGCGTAAAATTCAGATCGCTGTGGTTCGCATCGGGCGGCAGCACTCGCAAACCCATTTCCTTGCACTCATTAATGTACTTAACAATTTTGTCGGTATTGCCCATTCCGATGTCAGCAGCGCCGACATGAATTCCACCGAATAGTGCGCCTTCAGATATGCAGTAACATACGCTAAGTACGCGTAAGCCGCCGAATGCGACTTATTGAACCCATAGCCTGCAAACTGCTCCATCAAGTCGAAGATCTTCGCGACTTTCTTTCGCGCCAATCCCCGCCCCGTTGCTCCCGCCACAAACCGCTCGCGCTGCTTAGCCATTTCATCGGCTTTCTTCTTTCCCATGGCGCGCCGCAGAAGTCCGCGTCTCCCAACGATAACCAGCCAGCTTGTTAAATCTGCATCACCTGCTCCTGATACAGAATCACGCCGTAGGTTTCCGCCACAATGGGTTCGAGTTCCGGCACGATCATAGACTCACCGGCTCGCGGCCGTGCTTGCGGTCGATAAAATCAGGGATCATGCCACCCTGAATTGGGCCCGGGCGGTAAACGCGTTCAGCGCGCACAAGTTTTCCACCCGGTCGGCTGATAGCGCCGCAGCACGTCCTGCATGCCGGGCAGATTAAACTGGAATACGCCGCTGGTGAAGCCATTGGAAAAAATCTTGTGTAGGTCTTTGCGAGTCGTCTAGCGGCAAATCCTCAATCACCACTTTTTGCTGCGATACTTTTGATCAGCTTCATCGACTATTCGATGAAGCTGATTCAGAAATATCGCGGCGAAAAGATTGTCATTGAGGATTTGCCGCTGGACGACAAGCAGACCTACGACAAGATTTTTTCCACCGGCTTCACCAGCGGCGTATTCCAGTTTGAGTCTCCAGGCATGCAGGATGTGCTGCGGCGCTATCAACCCGACCGGGTGGAAGACTTGTGCGCGCTGAATGCGTTGTACCGGCCCGGGCCGATTCAGGGTGGCATGATTCCGGATTTTATCGACCGCAAACACGGCCGCAAGCCGGTGATCTATGATCTGCCGGAATTGGAGCCCATTCTGGCGGAGACGTACGGCGTGATTCTGTATCAGGAACAAGTGATGCAGATTTCCAACAAGCTGGCTGGTTATTCGTTGGGAGACGCGGACTTACTGCGGCGCGCCATGGGTAAGAAGAAAGCCGATGAGATGGCTAAGCAGCGCGAGCGGTTTGTGGCGGGAGCAACGGGGCGGGGATTGGCGCCAAAGAAAGTCGCGAAGATCTTCGACTTGATGGAGCAGTTTGCAGGCTATGGGTTCAATAAGTCGCATTCGGCGGCTTACGCGTACTTAGCGTATGTTACTGCATATCTGAAGGCGCACTATTCGGTGGAATTCATGTCGGCGCTGCTGACATCGGAATCGGGCAATACCGACAAGATTGTTAAGTACATTAATGAGTGCAAGGAAATGGGTTTGCGAGTGCTGCCGCCCGATGCGAACCACAGCGATCTGAATTTTACGCCCGCGGGCGATGCGATCCGGTTCGGCTTGGGCGCGGTGAAAAATGTGGGGCACGGCGCTGTCGAAGCGATTGTGAAGGCGCGCGAAGAAGGCGGCCCGTTCACGTCGATTTACAAATTCTGCGAGCGGGTGAGCATGGGAAGCGTGAACCGGCGCGTGATGGAGAGTCTGGTGAAAGCGGGCGCGCTGGATTCAACGGGCGCTAACCGCGCGCAGTTGACGGAAGCGTTGGATCGAGCGATTGAATCGGGGACGCGAGCGTCGCGCGACCGTGAAATGGGGCAGCATGGCTTGTTCGGCGGCATGGACGGCGAAGAAGAAACCGAAACGCCGATGGCGAAGCTGCCGGATTGGACGATGGAGCAGAAGCTGGCCGGGGAAAAAGAAGTCTTGGGCATTTATGTTTCTGGGCACCCGCTCGACCGGTTCAAAGACAAAGTCACCGACTTGGCTACTCACTTTACTGACAAGCTGGAGGATTTGGACAAAGGAACGCCAGTGGCGTTGTGTGGCTTGATCACCGGCTTGCTGCGAAAGACCAATCGCGAAGGGAAGTATTGGGCGACGATGAAGCTCGACGATGGGCGTGGCACGGTGGAAGCGATGGTGTTCGCAAACCGGTACGAAGAACTGCTGGGCGCTTTGAAGGAAGATGCGGCGGTGTTTGTGCGCGCATCGGTTTTGGTGGATGAAGGCGCGCCGCCTAAACTTTCGGTGCAAGAGATGGTTCGGCTGGAAGAGGCACGGGTGGAATTGCCATCGTTGATATCGATTCGCGTGTGGTTGAAAGATGAAGCGGCGTCGGCCAAGGCGGATGAGTTGAATAGTTTGTTTGGACGCAAGCACGGCAGCACGGAGGTGCGGCTGCGGCTGGAGAAACCGAGGGACTTTTCGGTGGTGATGGATGTAGCGACGAAGGTGCGGCCGGATAAAGAATTTAGGGCGGAGTTGGAGAAGATCTGCGGCCCGGAAGCGATGGAAGTGCTGGCGAGCTAGAACGTTTCCGCATCTATGCGCCGCCGCCTCGATGGCCTTTTGATAGTGCGAATCGACAAGTGAAGACTCAAAGAAAATCAACCGCCTAAGCTCCCGAGCGACGCGCGCGGCCGGGAATCCAAGCGTAAGCTTGGGGACGGCGCGTCAGCGCCAAACAAAAAGGGCTCCACCAATGGAGCCCAGGAATAGGGAAGACGAACGGGGTTAGAGGTATTGAAGTCCGGAGTTTTGCTTTACCCATCACGAGCATAACCTCCGAATGTTGCCAAACCATGAGAACTGCGTGAAATCTCTACCTGCTTAGGAGGATTTCCGCTTCATCCGCCCGGAAAGCACTTCCAGGCTGCGCGTAATACTTTTCAACATATGCAAAACATCTAGTACAACTAAGAAAATACAAAAATAAAGAAGGTACGGCAAGATCTGTGTGATGTGCATGGCAACACTTGTATATCAAACATCGGGCCCGATTGCTATCCTGACAACTGGCGAGGTTCTCTTTTGTCCCGAATTTCCGCTGCTTTTAGCAGTTTTTTCTCAATCTTGTTTTCCGGCGAGCTGCCTGAATCGGTCGCCGTCGAGTTTGGCTATGCGAAGGCAAAACCCGTAGTGTCTCCAGCCACCGCTGTGCCCGAACTCCCGAAAATCAACGTCTCCGACGGTGCCCTGCAAATGTTGCAAGTCTTGCAGCGTGACGCGCGCTTGATTGACTTCTTAATGGAAGACATCGCCGCTTACTCCGACGATCAGGTCGGCGCCGCCGTTCGCACCGTTCATGCCGATTCGAAAACCAGTTTGAATCGCCACGTCACCCTCGCGCCCGTCATCGATGGCGTCGAAGGCACGAATCAGAAATTAGATGCGACCAAAGCGCCCGACCCCAATCGCATCAAACTCATCGGCAACGTTCCGGCCAGTGGGAAAGCCGCCGGCGGCACTTTGCGCCATCGCGGCTGGCAAGCCACGTCCGTCACCTTGCCTGTCATCGGCAAGCTCGATGTCGCCATCATCGCTCCCGCCGAAATCGAAATAGAGTAACACTCCATAGTCTTATTACATGTCGCAGTTTATCGTTGGTATTGACTTAGGCACAACAAACAGTGCTCTCGCATACGCTCAGGAATCGGGCGTAACTTTGTTTCCGCTTCCCCAATTGGCCAATCCGGGCGAAGTGGCGGAGTTTGATCTCCTACCCTCGTCTCTATATTTGCCCGGCGAAAAAGAATTTGTCGAAGGTTCGTTGAAGCTGCCTTGGAATGGCCAGTCTTCCTTCATCGTCGGCCGCTTCGCCCGCGCCCGCGGTATTGAAAATGCCGGTCGTCTCGTTGGCTCCGCCAAATCGTGGCTCTCGCATCAAGCGGCAGATCCCACCCAGCCGCTGCTGCCGCTCAGCGCCCCTGAAGGCGTAGCCAGGGTGTCTGCGCTCGAAGCTTCGCGTCAGTATTTATTGCATATGCGTGCCGCTTGGGATCATTCCCACCCTGATGCCAAACTCGCGCATCAGTCGGTTCTGATTACCGTGCCCGCATCGTTTGATGCCGCCGCGCGCGATCTCACTCAGCGCGCCGCCAAACTCGCCGGTTATCCCGAAGTAACTATATTGGAAGAGCCGCAAGCCGCCTTCTACGCCTGGATCGAACGCAACCCCAACTGGCGCGATCAGGTCAAAACCGGCGATCTGATCTTAGTCGTTGATATCGGCGGTGGCACTACCGATTTTACCCTTATTTCGGTAACTGATAAAGGCGGTGAACTTCAGCTTGAACGTATCGCTGTCGGCGACCACTTACTCTTGGGCGGCGATAACATGGATCTCGCCGTCGCCCGTTTTGCCGAACAGCAGTTTGCCGCCAAAAACATCAAGCTCGATCCGTTGCAGTTTCATTCTCTCTGGCAGCAATGCCGCACCGCCAAGGAAACTTTGCTGGCTGAGGGCGCGCCTGCCGGCCATCCGCTCACCATTCTCGGCCGTGGCACCGGAGTCGTCGGTGGCACGCTGAAAGGCAAAATCTCCCGCGAAGAAGTGCAGCAGATGATTGTCGATGGCTTCTTTCCGCTCGTCCCAGTCGACGCTATACCCCAGCGCAATCGCCGCGCCGCCTTGGCCGAAGTCGGTCTGAATTACGCGGCCGATCCCGCCGTCACAAAACATTTAGCCCTGTTCCTGCGCAACGCAGGCAATGCCCAACCTACGCATCTGTTGCTCAATGGTGGCGTGTTGCAAGCCTCGGCCATTGAGCGCCGCTTGTTTGAGGTTTTGAATTCCTGGCAGCCAAACCCGGTCGTCGAACTGAAAAACGAATCGAAGCAAGCCGACCTCATGCACGCCGTCGCCCGTGGCGCAGCCTATTACGGCTTGGCTCGCACCGGCAAAGGCGTCCGCATTCGCGGCGGGGTTGCGCGCACTTATTATGTCGGCATCGAAAGTTCGCTGCCCGCCGTCCCTGGTTTGCCCACGCCCATGAAGGCGCTCACCGTCGTGCCTTTCGGCCTCGAAGAAGGTTCGAAAGTCGAACTGACGCAGCGCAAGTTCGCTCTCATCGTCGGCGAACCGGCTGAGTTCCGTTTCTTCTCCTCCGTCTCGCGCCGTAACGATGCTGCTGGAACTTTGCTGGACGAAATCTCCGATTCGCTCGAAGAACTCTCGCCCATTGAGGTCTTCCTGCCCGCGCACATTGATGGCAGCAAGGAAGAAATCGTGCCCGTTACGCTCGAAAGCAACGTCACCGAAACCGGCATGCTCGAACTTTGGTGCGTCGCCTCCGACGGCCGGCGTTGGAAATTAGAATTTAACGTCAGAGAGAAAGCTGCCGTCGCATGAACATTGGCATCGATTTAGGTACGACCAATTCAGCGCTCGCCTATATCGATCCGCGCGAAGCGGCGGAAGCCGATTTTCCGCCCATTCATGTGTTGCCCGTTGAGCAGCAGCTTGATCAAGTCCGTTCCGGCACGCTGCGGACGCTGCCGTCATTTTTTATTTGAGTGATCCGCCCGTTGTCGGCGCTTTTGCTCGCGATCAAGGCGCGCTGGTGCCCACCCGGACTGTCCATTCCGCCAAGTCGTGGCTCTCCAATTCTGAAGCCGACCGCACCGCCAAAATCCTGCCCTGGGATTCGCAGGAGGAAGGCCGTGTGTTTTCGCCGGTCGAAGCCTCCACGCGTTATCTGGAACACTTGCGCGACGTTTGGAACCGCACCCATACTGAGCCGCTCAAGATCAGCCGGTTGTCCTCACTGTTCCGGCCAGTTTTGATGAAGAAGCCCGCGAACTGACGGTCGAAGCCGCGCGCGATGCAGGCATCGAAAACCTGACCCTGCTCGAAGAACCGGCCGCCGCCTTCTACGCTTGGATCGCTGGCCATCTGTCGCGTTCAAACAAAGAGCTGTTCGATAAGCAGATCGTTTTGATTTGTGATGTCGGCGGTGGCACCAGCGATTTTACCTTGGTCCGCGTCGATCGTGAAGGCGACCGGGTCCAGTTCACGCGCACCACCGTCGGCCGCCATCTTCTACTCGGTGGCGATAATCTCGATCTCACCATTTCGTGGCTGGCCGAATCGAAATTGGGCAAAACATTGTCATTGCGTCAACGTAGCGCTTTACGTCGCCAGTGCTCGTCGGCCAAAGAGACAATGCTCGCCCCCGGTGGTCCGCAAAGCGTCGAAGTCACCATTGTTGGCACGGGTTCGTCGTTGATCGGTGGCACTCTCAAAACCGCTATTACGCGCGACGAAGTACTTGAACTCGCCCTCGGCGGATTCCTTCCGCCTTGCGAATTGAGTGAAAAACCCCAGCAGGAAAAGCAAAGTGTCTTTCGCGAACTGGGATTGCCCTATGTTTCCGATCCTGCGATTACTCGCCATCTTGCTGACTTTCTGAAAGGTTCGCCCGCCGCTGAACACGGCGTTGATGCCATCTTATTCAACGGCGGCTTCTTCATTCCACAGATGTTTCGCGACCGTGTGCGCGATGTCGTCGCCCATTGGTTTGGCCGCACGCCGATGTATTCGAAAATCAGGATCTCGATCTCGCGGTTGCCATCGGTGCCGCCTATTATTCTTATGTCCGCGCTTCCGGCAGCGGCGTGCTGGTGCGCGGTGGTCTGCCCCGTGCTTATTTCCTCGGCGTCCAGGACGGCAAGTCCGTTTGCCTCATGCCGCGCGGCGCCGAAGAAGGCGCGGAAATCAAGCTCGAAGAACCCGAATTGCAACTTGTCGCCAACACGCCCGTAGCCTTCCGCTTATATAGCTCGCTCAGCCGCACGGAAGACAAGGCGGGCGATATTGTCACCCTGCCCACTGATGGCGATTTGAGCGACCCGGCGAGTGATCCTCGCTTGCACATGCCTTTGCATGCAGTCATCCGCTTCGGCAAAGGCGGCGAACGCTTAGTGCCGGTAACTTTCGGCGCGCGTTTAAGCGAAGTCGGCACGCTCGAAACCTGGGCCGCTTCCAAAATCAGTGAGCATCGCTGGCAGCTTCAATTTCAGTTGCGCAAAGCCTCCACCGCCGCACCTTCTGCCGCTCCCACCGGTCGTTCCAGCGCTGTTGTCAGCGCGGAATCATTAGCCGCAGGCGAAGCACTCATCGAAGACGTCTTTACTAAACCCGGCTCTGGCCTGCCGCCCGAACAATTTCCCGGCAAGCTCGAACAAGCCCTCGGTTTAGGCCGCTTGGCCTGGCCATTACAAACCGTTCGCGCTTTTGCCGACAAGTTACTCGCTGTCGCCGATGGCCGCCGCAAGAACGCGCCCCATGAAGTCCGCTGGCTCAACTTAACCGGCTTCTGTCTTCGCCCCGGTTTCGGCTTTCCCGGCGATGATTTCCGTATTGAACAAGCGCGCCGCATCTATGCCAGCGGTATCACTTTCGGCAATCAAGTTCAGTGCGAAGTCGATTGGTGGATCTTTTGCGGCCGCATCGCCGGCGGCCTCAACCGCAACCAGCAAGGCGATATTTTTCAGCGCCTCTCGCCCATTCTGCTGCCCAAGCAAAGAACCCGCGGCTCAATCAAAGCCTCTACCGCGAAATGTGGCGCACCGCCTCCAGCTTGGAACTGTTCCCACACAAACCAAACCAACTGGGCGATCTCTTATGCATATGTGAAAAGGGCGACATGCTGACGCCGGTACCTGGTGTTTTTCACGGCTGGGTGCTCGCAAGCTCTTCAGTGGGCCAATCAATTTGGTGGTCTCGCCCGCGGTAGCCGCCCCAGCTGGGTGGATGAGCCTTCTTCTAGCTTGCCGCAGGCACACGGCATTGCTTGAAGCCGTGGTGCAGGTGGCGCAACAAACAGGTGACACCGCTCGCGACCTGCCTCCCGCCGCACTATCGATAAAGTACGCGCCGCTATTGACACCAGTTCGCATTCGGCAGATTTGCTGCGGCAGCTTTACGGCGCGAAGCAAGAACTTGGCCGGATCGAAGACCGCATCTTCGGCGAGGAGTTGCCAGCAGGTCTGCCGTGTTAGCCACCACCGAGTAAATGCGCGAAACACAAATCATCGAACAGATCCGGTGGCAGACGCTCGCAAAAACCATCGCGATCCCCACTTTGATCCGCGGCATTGGCGACGATTGCGCGATCCTGCGAGCCGCGCGTGAACGAAGATCTTGATCTTCACGGCGGATTTCGTTCTGGAAGATCGCCACTTCACACTCAAGACGCACACTGCGGCCGCAATAGGGGAGAAAGCGCTCCAGCCCGCAGCGTTTCAGACTTAGCGGCCATGGGTGCGCAGACGGGTGTTTTGCCTTGTCTCACTTGCGGTTCCGGCCCAACTCGGCGGACGATTTTGTAAAAGGCTTCTACCAGGGTTTGCTGCGCGCGGCGAATCGATTTGAAATATCGTTGGCTGGCGGCGATCTTTTCGCGCTTCGACAAAGTAATTGCCGATGTCACCTGCTGTGGAAGGGTTCCGCGTGGCAAGGCGCTCTTACGGAGCAACGCGAAGGCGGGCCACCTCATTTACGTTACGGGCAAACTGGGCGCGGCGGCGCAGGCCCTTCAACAGCCGGCAAACCTATTCTTTCCGAAGCCGCGTTTGGCCGAAGGAATAGCGCTGCGTAAACTTGGCGTCATCATGACTGCGATCGATCTGAGCGATGGTCTTTCGCTCGATCTCGAGCGCGCTTGTGCAAAGCATCCGGCGTCAGTGCGCAGATCAATTCGGCCAGCACGTTCCCCTTGCGCGCACAGGATGCAACTCTTGATGACGCGCTGAACGGCGGTGAAGACTACGAATTATTGTTCACCGCAAACTCGAAGAATCAAGATGCCCCGGGTCCGGCGTGACAGAGATCGGCATCATCACTCGCGGGCAAAGGGGCCTGGACGCGTATTCATGGACGGCCACCCGCTACAATCCAAGGGGTTCGACCATTTCGCATGAATCATGAAGCGGAAGCACAAACCATTCTTGATTTGATTGAAGCCTTTCGCCGTTCAAAGGTAATGTTCACCGCCGTGCGGTTGGGCATTTCGAACAACTGCAGATTGCGCCACAATCTTGTTCCTCGCTGGCCGAGCGCACAGGTTGATGCTCGACCGCGCCGCCCTCTCACGCCTGCTCAACGGCTGCGTCGATCTCTGTTAGGCCTGCTCCAATGCGACGGCGAAAGACAGTACGTCAATACGAACGCTGCCAATCGCTTTCTTACAGCGGCGAGCCCGGAAACGCTCGCCGGCTACATTATTTATTCCGACCAGTCGCTTTACCGCCTCTGGGACCATATGGACGATGCCATTCGGGAAGGCACCAATCGCTGGACGCAAGCGTTCGGCAGCCGGTCGGCTTTGTTCGATCATTACTTCCGCGACGAAGTGGCCACGCGCAGCTTCTTGAGCGGCATGCACGGCTTCGGCCAGCTTGCTTCGCCGCGCATTGTCGCAGCGTTTGATCTGTCACGTTTCAGGCAAATGGTCGATCTCGGGGGCGCTACCGGCCACTTGGCTATTGCCGCCTGCAAGGCGTATCCCGAG